>JAZKYH010000052.1:0-5178 GCA_045612065.1 Bacteroidaceae bacterium | reverse complement strand
CAGTTCTCTTCATTGATAATCTCAGCGCCTTCGGCAGCAAGAATACCCTTGAATTTCTCTACCGCTTCCTTCATCTGAACATCAGATAAAACGGGAGTCAAAATGAAAACGGTTTCGTACTGATTCATAATACTCTTTAATTGTTTAATAATTATAAAAAATCAAATCGACCGCAAAGGTAGCGCTTTTTCTTCAATCCACCAAACATATATACAAAAAAGACGCATCCACTCCGAAGAGCAGATGCGCCTATCATTACTTAAGGACAACCAAATGGCTACTCGGCCTTGGGCTCATCAGCCTTCTTGGTTTTCTTGGCCGCGGGCTTCTTTGCTGCAGCCTTCTTAGGCTTTGCCTCTTCTGCTGCGGGAGCTACACCCTTAATCTTCTCCAACTCCTTATTCAGTGCCTCAATCTCCTGACCCTGATTCTTGATGGTAGTGAGCAGAGCATTGAGCTCCTCATTGTCAATATCAATGGGATAAAGAGCGTTAACACGATTGATAAAGTCGCCGAGAATATTCATATAGTTGGTGAAAGCATCGTAGGGTGAGTCATAGATACCACGATTCATACCCACCTTATTCTCCTTGGTAGTCATGAAACGGAAGTTATCACTTGCCTGCAGATAATCCCAGTCTTGCTTGATACGTTTGTCAAGACCAATGATAACACGCTCAGCTACGCTATAGAGCTTATTGAAAGCCTCACGCTGCATGGTATTACCAAGCCATGAGCTGATGTCGCGCTCCTCATCGACCCATGACATGGGATAAGGAACATCAACAGGACCTACAGACTTGTAGTTCTTAATCACCTCGCTCGGAGTAGAGAACGATACTCCACGTTCACGAGCACACTCGGGCAACGCCTTGAAGAACTCAAGGATATTTGAGCTCAGAGGTTGGAAGATACCAAGAGCCGACAACTCCATGAAGATATTGATAACCTCTTCCTCAGCAGGTGTATTGGCAATCCAATCCATATAGGTACCTGCCATCAAGGGATATGCATCCCATGAGGGGTTAGAGAAACGAAGTGAGATATCGTCAGAGAGCTTGTAGTCGCGGAGCAACACCTTCAAGTTGGGGTTAGTGTTAGCATGATAGAGATAGTGAGGACTCTTCCAACCAAGGATATGCTTAGCACCTTCGGTGAGCACACCCTTGAAGCCCATAGCAGCGACCTGAGCACCGATATCGTCGCTATAAATCAAGCTTGAGTTACGGAACACCTTCGGAGTCTTGCCAAACACCTGCTTGATTTTCTTACACATGCGATCAACATCACTGCGGAAGCTCTCCTCGTTGGCGAGTGATGAGAGACCGTGTGAATAGGGCTCAGCGAGGAATTCGCAGCAACCAGTCTTATTGATTTCTTGCAAGAGGTCTACAACCTGGGGAGCATAACGCTCAAGCTGCTCAAGGCCTACACCTGAGAGCGAGAAAGCAACCTTGAAATAACCACCGCTGGTCTTAATCATATCGAGCAAAGTGGTGAGAGCGGGCACATATGAACGCTCTGCTATATCGCTGATACTACTTTCGTTGGCATAGTCATCGTAGTAGTAGTGGTCGGTACCTATATCGAAGAAGCGGTACCTTCTCAGATGAACAATCTGATGTATCTCAAAATAAAGACAAATGGTTTTCATAACTTGAATATTTAATCTTTCGTTTTCTTTTATTTTCAGCGTAATCGCCTCTTATTCTACTTTATATCTTTTACAGCGTGCAAGTAGTCGTCGTTATTGAAATAGCCACGGCCACAAAGCTGATTATAGCACTCACGTATGCGCAAGCCAACCTTCTCCCATGTGATACGGTCTACCTCCTTGATACCTTCTTCAGAAAGATAATTGTACAGAGCTTCGTTGGTACATACGCTATACATAGCATCTGCCAAAGCGTTGATATCCCAGTAGTCTACCTTGATCACATTGTCCAAAATCTCTCCACAACCAGACTGTTTTGAAATGATTGAAGGACAACCGCATTGCATAGCTTCCAAGGGTGCAATACCGAAAGGTTCAGAAACGGATGGCATCACAAATACGTCGGAGTTCTTGTATGACTCATACACTTGACGTCCTTTCTGGAACCCCGGAAAATGGAAACGGTCTGCAATACCACGCTCGGCAGCCAGATGAATCATTGCATTCATCATGTCACCGCTACCTGCCATACAGAAACGGATGTTGCGTGTGCGCTGAAGCACCTTAGCTGCAGCCTCCACGAAGTATTCCGGACCCTTCTGCATAGTAATACGTCCCAGGTAGGTAACCACCTTCTCCTTGGGGTTCTTATTGGGCACGATATCCTGCAACTCTTGACTGAGGGGATAAACGGCATTATGCATAGCCACACACTTGCGTGGGTCTTGGTGATACTGATGGATTACAGTCTGACGTGTATGTTCTGATACGCACATGATGCAATCGGCATGGTCCATACCATTCTTTTCAATGCTATACACCGTGGGGTTAACCTTACCACGAGAGCGGTCGAAGTCGGTGGCATGAACATGGATACACAAAGGTTTTCCACTTACCATCTTGGCATGCACACCTGCGGGATATGTCAGCCAGTCGTGTGCGTGTATCAAGTCAAACTCTTCACTACGGGCCAATACGCCCGAGATGATGCTGAAGTTGTTGATCTCGTCGTGCAGATTGCTGGGATAACCGCCGGCAAACTGTATGCAACCCAAGTCATCAAGTCCCTGCAGATAGTTGAAATCCGCATAGAGATGGTCGCGGAAACGGTAGTAGTCCTCTGCCGTATGGCCAACAAACCTATCCTTTATCCAATCGTAGTTGGCATCGCGCCATACGACGGGAACCTGACTCATATTTATGATTTTCAGGAATTTTTCCTCTTCACCCGTAGGTTTGGGCAAACAGAAGGTGGTTTCCACATCTCCCTGAAGGCTTAAACCCTTCGTTATACCATAACTGGCAACAGCGAGACCTCCATATATCTTAGGAGGAAACTCCCAACCGAACATTAATACTTTCATATATCGTTCCTCCTATATTTAAATGTCATATTCATTCAATACATCCAATATGCGCAGAATCTCAGCTACGTTCATAGCGAAAGCTACGGCACCACGTCCACGGAACGGGGGGTTACCATCATACAGTTCGGGAATAGAACCGATACAGTGTGTGGTCATCTCCTCCTCGAAGCCGATGAGCTGGCGCTCCACGAATGACAGACCGCTCATCTTGTGGATGCGCAGATATGCTTCCATATAGAAACCACCAAGCCAAGGCCATGCGGTACCTTGGTGGTAAGCATAGTCGCGCTCCACCTGCGGACCTACATAGTTGGGATTGTAACCTGTACTCTTGGGGCTGAGTGAACGGAGACCCTTCGGAGTGAGCAACTCTCTGGTAACGATGTCGAGCACGCTCTTCTGCTGCTTACGGTCGAGGGGCGAGTACTCGAAAGCTGTGGCAAAGATCATGTTGGGACGTACGCTCCAGTCGGAAGTATCACCATCCACAAAGTCGTAGAGCCAGCCGTACTCGTTGAGGAACTTACCTACGAACGAGAGCTGGCAGCGCTGTGCAAGGTCGTTCAAGGTTTCAAACATCTCCTCGTTGCCACCCACGTGGTTCATCTCTGCAGCAAAGCGTAGCGCGTTGTACCACAAGGCATTGATTTCAACCACATAGCCTGTGCGAGGCACTACGGGACGACCATTGGCTACGGAGTTCATCCATGTCACAGCCTTGTCGCGTCCGTTGGTGTAGAGCAACGCATTGTCGTGGAGGAAGAGGTTGTCGTGCTTGCCACGACGGATATACTCAATGATGTGTTGCAAGAGCTGGCCATACTCGTCCCAGCACTGCTTCATTGAGGTCTTTTTGGCATATTGCTGCAAGGTCCATACAGCCCAGAGGAGTACGTCAGGGTGCTCCATCTCGTAGATCTTGCACTCGCTGGGGCGCTCGTTGATAAAATCCTCGATAGCCTCGGCAGCGGTCTTCATGGCCGACTGGAACTCGTCCATTTCACCTGTAGCCAATGTCAAGCCGGGGAGCGATACGAACATGTCGCGGGCACGGCACTTGAACCAAGGATAACCGGCCAAGATGTAGTGGCGATCGCCCTGCAGGTTGTGGAACTGGTGACCGGCAATAACCATGCTATTTTTGAATGTGTCGCGCGGGGGACGAATCTCGTACTCATGCTCGAACATCTGCTTCAGCTTGCGTGACGAAGCCTCAGAGATACCGGCCGAGAAGATGATGGTCTCGCCCTTCTTGATGGGCACCTCAAAGTAACCAGGCACATAGAGGTCTTCGTTGAAGTGGTAGCCACGCTCCTGCTCCTTCGGATACTCCATGCCACGATACCAGTCGGGGTTGTATACAAACTCGCTCTTCTTGTTGGTCTGCATGAACAACTCGGGATAGCCCGGATACATGCATGTCTTAATACCATTATCTACCTCCTGATAGTTCTTGTTCACCTGCCAGTTCTCATGTGTAAACTGACGTACGCTACGGAACGCCATGAAGGGGCGCAAGCGCAGAGTGGTGGGAGAATGAGCGTCAAGCAAAGTATAACGGATAAGGATACGGTTCTCGTGGTGCACGAAAGCCTTCTCCTTCTTCAGAATAACGCCACCCACGCGATAGATAGTTGTCGGCACGCGCTCCCATTGAAACTCTCGGATATACTTGTGTCCCTGCGGACTGAAGCTGTTACCCGAATACTTGTGTACGCCAAGGTTAAACTCGGCGCCGTGCTGAATCACCGTCTCATCGAGCGAAGAAAGCAACACGTGATTTTCATCGTCCATCTCGGGGAGAGGAATGACGAGCAGTCCATGGTACTTTCTCGTATTGCAGTCAATAATGGTTGAGCAGCTATAAGCACCCGACCTATTGGTACGCAATATCTCGCGAGGGAGCGATTCTTCTAAGTTCGTCATTAACGTCTTGTCGAATCTTAAATATCCCATAGCTTAGATTATTAATAGTGTTTTAGTGTTTCTATAAATTGCCCAAAAGTAGTGAAAATAATTTGTATTCTGCCAAAAGTTTTCACATTATTTTGCAAAATATTCTTTTTTAGAGGTTTTTAGCTGTTTTTCATGTTACTTTTTACGATGGGCGAAGAAAAAATCCAAGAGATTCGTTTGCATAGTCCGGAAAACTTATCG
>JAZKYH010000051.1:0-18562 GCA_045612065.1 Bacteroidaceae bacterium | reverse complement strand
ATAGGCTTAGTTATAAGTGGCGTATGTAGGAAACTATGTAGTTCCTTCATACGCCACTTTAGTTTATTCACAATGCATCTTTAGAAGATGCTTGATTTCAGTGCTTTGCCCTCAAAAGTTTCATATACCTTTGTACTCGCAGTTAGTTGGCTTAATTACGACCTCCATGTAGTCTTCTATGTAGGATTTCGCAATTTTCGTAAAAACTAACACAGAAAATCAATTAGTTAAAAATAAAAAGCATAGTCCTGCAGGGTGTCTCTCTTTTTCTTTTGCCTATCTCAAGCAACACAAAGCAACAGGGGTTGAGCAGTGAGCCATGAGAAGCGGGAGGAAAACTTGTCTTCAGATGAAAGTTCACTGCCACTGCTAACAGCTAATAGCCATATCATCTCCTTTACAAATGCAGAATGGATATCTGAAGCTTATAAAAACAAAAAGAGACGAACTCAAGTTCGTCTCTTGCTTTGAGTGACTCCAATAGGATTCAAACCTATAACCTTTTGATCCGTAGTCAAATGCTCTATTCAGTTGAGCTATGGAGCCATTGTTTTTCTCAATTGCGATGCAAAGGTATAGCTTTTTTTTGAACCGTCAAAATGTATCTATGTTTTTTTTCAAAAAAAATGTCTTTTTACACTTTTTATCCCTTTTTTAAGTGTTTTTGAGCGTGACAACAGATTACAGACAAGGCTAACAGACAACAAACAAAGTGAAAACTGAGATAAGTTCGCTTAATCTATGCAAAGCAAAGAGAAAGAAAATCCAGCAACGAAAGATCAACAACCATCCTCAACTCTCCTCCATAAGCTTCCACTACTCACTGCTCAATAAAACGATTGTTCATCATGTACCATCCCAATGATATACCCACATTAACATCCCTCGGGGCAGAGCTAGTATGATTGAGATAGGCACTAATGACAAAAGTAGAAAAACGCCCTACCAAAGAGAGTTCTTCGACACACTTCACCGTCGAGAAAGCTTTACCATAATATGCCCTACCCTCTTCATCGCTCAGAATAGGATAAATAGGAACAAAAGCGTATGCTTCGAGACGAAGCTGCAAATAGGGACTAAACATATAGATAGGTTTCACACCCGCCGCAAAGTACTGATTGGCACGAAATGTAGGGTTATAGGTAAATTGCATGCTGGGCGTGGGAGTGAAAGCACCTGCCTGCTGCATCGTAGCCGTGTAATCACGTGCAAGATTGCGCGATGAATAGTAGGCCTCAACATAGGTTCCCAAAGCCATGCGGTGGCTCATTGACAGGTAATGCTGGTCCTTCAAGCTCAGCTGCAGCCACGAGATATCCTCGTCCACCGGTTCGGTCTGTCGAGACAGAGCTGGCATATAAGTACTCGTACCCGTAAATATCTGCGCCAAGATATGCTGAGATACACCCTTTGTGGCATACTGCGGTGCATTGAGCGAATTACGTTTGAAAAGTACCGACCCACCCCACAGGCGATAGATATTTGTATTATACTCCTGATTATTCAAGTCAATCGTACTTCCTTGGATATAACTATCGGTAATCTGTCCGTACCCCACCCCAAACTCTGCCTTATGGCGGGTCATAAAGGGAAGTGCCAGTTTCACCTTGCCAAAGGTCTCAACCTGCTTATTAAGAGCGGGAGTAGCATTGCTAGAAAAGAGATAACTCTGCTTAAAATAATCCAACGTCGAGTGAGAGCCTATCACACGTACCGACATAGGAATATTCGTCGATAGATTGAACCGCCCCATCAGCTGTACATTATTATACGTACGACCAAATTGACCATCGAGCAACACCTCTGTTGAGTGGCGGCCTATGTGGTTATAGTTAAGTCCATAATATATCTGGTTGATATTGCTGGTTGAGAGACCACCGCCAAATGCCAAGGCAAAATTATCCTTCATCGACACATCAAGATGAAGGTCAAAAGTCTTGTTCCTATGGTTATAAGTCGCCGTAGGGAAAATTTCCTTGATAGCATTCTCTGTCATCAGCCTAAAGTAAGCCTTCTTGAAATCCTTAAACCGAACATAACGATGTCCCTCCGGACGTATCTCATCGATAATAAATTGGCGTTGTTTGGGCGTACTGCCACTCACGGTGATATTCTCGAATACCACCTCAGGAAGTGCCTTTTTATAGGCCTCACGTCTACGGTTCACCTCGTCGAGCTCAACCGTACGGGACACCTTGCTCTTGATGGAATCTATCAGCAACAACGTCGTGTTATACCCGAGATCAAACAGATATTGCGACTTATCAAAATCGAGCAAGCCCACCTCATCATTCAGGTCAAAGTTCATGAGTATACCATTTGTATCGGGCAATTCATAATTGCTGACATGCTTGATCATGCTCTCCACCTGAGCCAAGAGGTTGTCCCCTGAGGGCTGTTCATTATTCGAAGACACCACGCTACCGATGATATAGTCTGGAGCAAAATCCTTTGCCATCACATCGGCGGGGAAGTTATTGTATATACCTCCATCATAAGCCAGTGTATTGTCTATCATGATAGGACGAAACACAAACGGGAAGGTCATGGAAGCACGTACCGAGTTTCCCAAATCGCCGCGACGGAATACCATTTCCTTTTTGTTATACACATCCGAAGCCACGCACCGGAAAGGTACGAACAAGCTATCAAAGTCCTCCTTGCATGCTGCAGTAGCCTGCACACAAAGCTCCATAATCTTGATGTTCATGTATATGGGGTCAATAAGACTAAGCGGCAAAGCCTGTACCGCCACTTTCGAGTCGCCCCACGTACCATTTATAGCATACAGCTCTGGCGTAGGTTCGTTCTGCTTTATATAATAGATATTATCCTCGTCCACCTCTCCCGAATAGCACTGCTTGAATTCCTTAGAATTTATCAAATCAAACATTTCCTTCGGGGTATATCCCATAGCATACAATCCACCTACGACCGCACCAATAGAGGTCCCCGAGATGTAGTCGATAGGGATACCATTCTCCTCAAGAGCTTGAATAATGCCAATGTGCGTGATGCCCTTGGCGCCGCCTCCGCTGAGCACAAGCCCCACCGACTGGGCATTAATCGCACCAGCAAGCACGACAAAAGATAGAATCAGACTGACGAGCCTTCGCATGGTATCATGGTTTTAGTCCCGCTAAGTTAGCGATTGTTTTCCAACTACAATAATTATTTAACATAAAAATGCTGGGGCGAGAAGTTTTTCCCCCGCCCCAGTGTATTTATAAGGCCAATCGGCCCTCTATAACATTCCAATTGATGATATTCCACAGTTCATTATAATGAGTTGCCTTATCGAAAGCGTAGTCGAGATACCAACTATGCTCCCAACAGTCGAAGCCCAGCAGCGGAGTCATCCCATGCCGCCAGGGGTTACCACCACCCATCTCCTTTACAATCTGCAATCGACCTTCGGTGTCTATGACCAGCCATACCCATCCACTACCAAAAACACTCATGGCGGCTTCGACCATCTGCTTCTTGAAAATCTCCATGCTTCCAAAATGGTAGTTGATAGCATTAATCAACCTCACCCCCGGTTCCTTGTATTGCGAAGCTGGCACAAACTGTTCAAAGTAGAGCCGATGGTTCATCACCTGCCCGGCATTGTTGTATATGGGACCATCAGGAGCCTGTTGAACAATCTCCTCCACCAACAGCCCCTCATATTCGCTACCCGGTATCAATTTGTTCAGGTTATTCACATAAGCCGCGAAGTGTCTGCCATGATGATTGGCAATGGTTTCTTCACTAATGACTGGCTCCAGCGCATCGGCAGGATAAGGCAGTATAGGCAGCGTGTAGGCCACCAATCTTGTAGTTATCATAAGAGTTAGGGATAAAGAGGTTAGCATATTATTTATATCTATTGCATTCCTATTAACCACATGAGCCAGAGAATGTTCATATCGATTAACTTGGAGTCTGCCCATCAACTAATAATAAAAGTTAAAGTTTCTCCTCGGATCACAAATTCTTAAAGTTTTAGTTGTTCGGTTAAAAACATTTATTTTCCTTTGCAGCACGAATCAACTAAAACTTTAAGAATAATGAAAAGAAGTAACGAACTCACCCGTGCCGAACTACAGATAATGAACATTCTGTGGGATTTGCAAAAGGCCTCAGTCAATGAAGTGCTGGAGCAATTCCCCGAGCCTAAACCAGCCTACAACACCGTGCTCACCTTTCTGCGCATACTGCGCGAGAAGGAATATGTAGCCAGCGAGGCTGTGGGCAAGCAGCACCGCTTCTACCCTCTCATACAGCATAGCGAATACAGCAGCCGCTTCTTGCAAAACGTGAAGAACAATCTCTTCCGCGGCTCAGCGACAGACCTTGTCAACTTTTTCGTCAAGGAGGAGAATCTCTCAGCCCAAGAGATAGATGAGCTCATTGCATTATTGAAAAAGAATTCGTGATTAACTAACGTTGAAGTTCGGAATAGAAATGTATATCATCCAATCATCACTCAGCCTCGCGGCTTTCTACCTATTCTATAAACTCCTTTGCAGTCGCGATACATTGCATCGGTTCAACCGCATGCTATTGCTCTTCATACTCGCCTTGTCGGCCGTGATACCCTTCATTCATATTGACCTTGCCATTGCAAGCCAAGAGGCAAACCTTGTGTTTGAAGAACTGACAATGAACATCGAACCCGCAGGAGTCGTGACGAGCGAAATTGTCACGACAAAGAAAGCAGCACCAACTCCATGGCAACAGATTCCCTGGCATTCCGTGCTCATAGGATGCTATCTACTCGGCCTTACAGTGTGCTTGGTACGCTTTACCTCTTCGCTTCTCTCCATCGTTCGACTCACCAGAAAGAGTCAACGCCAGGAGCTGCCCGACGGCACCATACTCATCACACACGACAAAACCTATGGCCCCTTCTCATGGATGCGCTATATCATCGTATCGGCTCAAGACCTTCACGACAATCGTGATATGATACTCGCTCACGAGCGTGCCCACATCCGTCTCGGACACTCGTGGGACCTGCTCTTTGCCCAATTGTGCGCAACAGCACAATGGTTCAACCCTACCGCATGGCTCTTGAAGCGCGAGCTCGAGGCCATACACGAATACGAAGCCGACAACTACACCCTACGCCAGGGATTCGAGGCACGGCAATACCAACTGCGCCTGTTCGAGGCAGCCACAGGCGTGAAGTTCAACACAATCACTAATAATTTCAATAATTGTTCCACTAAAAAACGTATTATTATGATGATGAAAAAACAAACCAACCCGTGGGCACGGATGAAAGCTCTATTCGTGATTCCCGTAGCATTCGCAGCCGTAGCCGTAATCTCTTGCACCTCGCCGAAGGAGAAGTCCTACCCTATACGAATAGGCAAAAACAATGTGACGGAGTATAACATCAGTGACTTTGGGCCACACCCCGCAGTAATGATAACCGAGCAACACAACGGCAGAGATCAAAAGGTAACGATGCAAGGGGTCTATGTCTCTCACGCTCTCGAAGCCTTCCTCAATGGCGGCGACGAACGAAAAGAGTTCTTGGCTGGATGCAATGTGACTGAGGCTGACATTGACTCGGTGCGCATCTTCTTCCCAGGCGAATCAGACCTCTGTGGCAACATCGGAGACAATGGCATATTGGCTATCTACTTAAAGAGATATGTTAAGGGGCTTCAAAGCTATAAAGAGAATAAGAAACCGTCAAATATCACGGTTGGCTATGATGGAGAAAATGCTCCATTGCTTGTTATCATATTATCGGATGGTACAGAGATTTTTATCGTCCAGAACGAGGGACTTCAGATCTTCAACAAGGACAGCAAGGCATTTCTCGCACATTTCAATCTTAGCGAGTTTGACATTGACGCAATCGATGTGATGAAGCCAGAAGAGGCTAAAGACGCATACGGGCATCATGGTATCCATGGCGCTGTAAGACTCCATATCAAGCGTAAGAGCAAAGAAGACATCATTGACGCCCTGCGAAAATTAGACACTAATGAAACCCCTCTCAGGGTACAAATAAAGAGTCCTTCCAGTGCCGAGGCAAATACCCATGAAGTGCAAGCAGTTGGCTTTGGCTATAAATCAGAGACACAAACTGAAGAACAGGGCGAAATATTCCAAGTTGTAGAGGAGATGCCCGAGTTTCCCGGTGGTATGGATGAATTGATGAAGTTTATGCAAAAGAACATCAAATACCCCAAGGAAGCACAAGATAGAGGGCTTCAAGGACGTGTCATCGTACAATTCGTGATAAATACCGACGGTAGTATCTGCGAAGAGGTAGTTGTTAAATCCGTAGACCCTCAACTCGATGCCGAGGCTATCCGCCTACTGCGCAGTATGCCCAATTGGAAACCGGGGAAGCAGAGGGGCAAGGCCGTTCGCGTACGCTTTACACTCCCCGTAACGTTTAGATTAAGTTAAGTTCCACTAACCAAGCGACACCGTATTTTCTTCATGGTGCGGTGTCAAAAGGAGCGGGCACACTAAACAGTGTACCCGCTTATTTCGAATTAAAAGACTTACGAAGAAATACCTCAAAACACTAACGGTTGCTCTCAAAAGCACGGTACTCGCCCAAGATGGAAAGTTCTTTGATGAGCGGACGCACAGCATCAATACTTTGGCGAAAATGAATGTAGTCGTCAAACGTAACATCAACGTAGAACATATACTCCCACTCACGCCCAATGATAGGTAACGATTGTATTTTAGTAAGGTTGATGCGATAGAAAGTAAAGATGGAGAGAATCTGCGACAAGCTTCCCTCTTGGTGGGGCAAAGAGAATACGATATTGGCCTTATCTACAATCTTACCAACACACCCCTCGGATTTCAGTTCATCGGCACGCCAACGATCAGCTACTACAAGGAAACGAGTGAAATTGTGTTTGTTCGTCTCAATATTCTCTTGCAGTATACGCAATCCATACATCTCTGCTGCATAGGTAGAACAGATAGCGGCATGACCATGCAACTGTCCTTCAGCAATTTCCTTTGCACTGAGGGCAGTATCCTCGGTCTGTACGGCTTTCAGATTAGGATGACGTTGAAGAAATGCTTCACACTGCGCCAATGCCACGGGATGAGAATGTACTTCATGGAGGTCATCCCAGTCCTCATCAGGCAAGCAGCAAATGCAGTGAGCAATGCGCAGCTTCTGTTCACCGATAACAACAACACCACTATTGCGCAATAATTCATAATTATGGAGCAAACTACCAGCGATGGTATTCTCAATAGCTACAAGCGCCACCACATTACTGTCAGCAGCTATGGTATCAAACACATCCTTGAATGTTTCACAACAGATAAGCTCCGTATCCTCGCCCTTGAAAAATTCCCTCGTTGCGATATCGTGATACGAGCCTTCAAATCCTTGTATAGCGACCTTCTTCATATCAGGAAACAGATATAACGTATATGGCCCGAACCGAAGTCAGGGCCATATACCGTATTTTCAGATTCAATTATCTTTCCTCATCGGGATGACAAGCGTAGTAGGCACGCAGAGCGGTAGAGTTGACCTTGATGAAGCCTTTAGCCTCGTCGGCAGTCCAACCCTTCTGAGTCTCTCCATACTCGCCGAACTTGTTCTTCACAAGGTCGTCGGGTGAGTCTACACCT
Organism: Bacteroidaceae bacterium; assembly: GCA_045612065.1. Lineage (GTDB taxonomy): Bacteria > Bacteroidota > Bacteroidia > Bacteroidales > Bacteroidaceae > UBA1189. Next base: position 10,942 of record JAZKYH010000051.1, on the reverse strand, counting down.
ACGGTCTGGAAGCCGAGGGGGCGAAGCTCGAGGGTTACCACACCATTCACGTTGCGCTGTGAGCTTTCGAGCATGGCCTCGATATCGGGCATCACGGGTTCAAGGTACTGACTCTCGTGGAGGAACATACCGTACCAATTGGCCACCTGATCCTTCCAATACTGCTGCCACTTAGAGAGGGTATACTTCTCGAGGTATCGGTGGGCGGCGATGATGAGCATAGGCGCTGCAGCCTCGAAGCCTACGCGACCCTTGATGCCGATGATAGTGTCACCTACGTGACAGTCACGACCGATACCGTAGGCTGCACCTATTTCCTCGACAGCCTGGATAGCCTTAATCTTATCGGTATACTCCACACCATTTACAGAGCAAAGTTCACCCTTGCTGAAGCCAAGCTTCAAAAGTTCGGGTCCCTCCTTAGTGGGGTGCTTGAGGTAAGCTGATTCAGGAAGACCCTGATTAGAGTCGAGCAACTCACCGCCACAGATGCTGGTACCCCAGATACCTACATTGTATGAATATTTCAACTTAGCAAAGTCTGCATTGAAACCGCCTGCATTGAGGTAATCCACCTCCTCCTTACGGGTAAGAGTCTTGTCACGGGTAAGGGTAATAATTTCGATACCGGGAGCCATCACGAGGAAAGTCATATCGAAACGAATTTGGTCATTACCAGCACCTGTAGAGCCATGAGCGATGGCGTCAGCACCAATTTCCTTGGCATAGCGTGCGATAGCCAGTGCTTGGAAGATACGCTCAGAGCTAACAGAAATAGGATAGCAGTTGTTGCGCAGAACGTTACCATACACCATGTATTTGAGACTCTTCTCATAGTACTCCTGAGTAACGTCGAGAGTCATGTACTTCACGGCACCCAGCTTGTAGGCATTCTCCTCATTAGTGCGGAGCTGCTCTTCGCTGAAGCCACCAGTATTGGCGCATACGGCATGCACTTCATAACCCATCTCCTTGGCCAGGTACATCACGGTGTACGAGGTATCGAGTCCGCCACTGAAGGCGACTACTACTTTCTTCTTTTGTTCCATATGTTTTATATAATTATGAATTGCGAATCATGAATTAAGAATAGCCATTCTGAGCCTTTCAATTGGCCCCAAAATTGAGCATTCAAAGTCATAATTCTTCTATTATTTCTTCTTATTCTTCAAGAACAGCATCTTGCGCAGACGGTTCTGCCACTTCGACATGGTGGGAACCTCCTCATCGGGGTCTACAGGTGTAGCCTTGGGATCGAAGAGCATACCCGTACAGAGGCAACGGGTACGATTGTTACGTTGCAAGATATCGTAGTTCTTACATCCCTCACAACCTCTCCAGAACTCGTCATCCTGTGTCAGTTCGGTCAGCGTCACAGGCACATAACCCATAGCCGTATTGAGTTTCATAACAGGAAGTGAGGTAGTGATACTGAACAATTTCGCATAGGGGAATCGCTCGCGAGCTAACTCAAAAGTTTTCTTCTTGATACGGCTGGCCAGTCCGAGACGACGATACTCGGGGTCTACGATAAGTCCTGATGTTGCCACAAAGTCACCGTGACTCCAGCTCTCAATGTAGCTAAACCCGATGAGTTTGTCGCCATCGAGTGCCACTACAGCCTTACCGCCATTTATCTTTTCAGCGATATACTCGGGCGAACGCTTGGCAATACCCGTACCACGCTGTAAAGCCGACTCGTATATCAACTGACAAATATACTCGGCATACTGAGCATGCGAAGAGTTGGCATATCTAACGATAATGTTACTTGCGTCCATATGATAATGGTCCTTAAATTTACCTAACTATACCTATATATACTATAATAGAGTGCGAAGATAGCACAAAGCAAATAAAAATGCAAAATATTTCTAAACATTTTTATCAAGCAACGATGTATACAAAAATCGGGCTTGTCATGTAGCAAGCCCGATTCTATCATTTGGAGATTTGAATGCAATATTATTTCTTTCGCTGCGCATTCTTCTTGATTCTCCTATACTTTGCACGACGCTTGCGCTCTTGCACCTCGTTATACACCCACCAGAAACCTCCACCACCAAAGGTTATACCGATAACGATATATACCCAAGCATCGAGACTGTCTCCCTTGACGCGGCTCCACATCTCAATCATGCTTTTGGTACGGTTACCACAATCACGCATCAGAGCAGCACGCTCCACAACACTACGATCAGGATACTGGATATTGTCTACAGGTACGCTGTCGGCCCCTTCACCAAAGAAATAAGTAAGATCACTGTACTCCTCAAGTGTGGAGTCAATCTTAGCTTCGAGTATTTCAGGCGAAGCGATAACACTCACATAGCCAATCTCGTCCATATTACGCAAGGCATTCTCGGGCATACACATGAAGTTGATGAAATAGGCAGCAGCTTTGGTATTAACCGCATACTTAGGAATTACCCATCCATCGAACCATACGTTCGAACCCTCACGTGGCACGTGGTATCTCAATTCCATACCAATAGCATCGGCCTCCTCAATAGCCCATACGGCATCACCACTCCAGCTAACATTAATATAAGCCTTCTTCTTGGTCATCATCTCCTTACCGAAGTCAACCTCCCAGCCTGCAATGTTGTGCTTGGCCGACTTGAGCAACTCTTCAACGGTAGCAATGGCCTCATCTGACGTGTCGTTCATCAATTGCTGACGAGAAACGTTTCCTTCAAGAATCTCCTGGTAGTTGGCATACATGAGCATGCAACCATAGATATCGCGGTAAGCATCTTTCATCAGTATCTTGCTCTCGAAACGCTCGTCCCAAATGATACCCCATGAATCGGCCTCTTCGTCGGTTACAAACTCTGGATTGTAGAGCAACCCCGTAGTACCCCACATATAGCCAACAGCATAATCATTAGCACGTTTGCCGGGTTGATCGAGCTTGGCGAACTGCTCCTGCGCGAAAGGCGACACTAAACTGATGTAGTCGGGCGTATCACCAAAATCACGCGAGATAGGAAGCAGCATATCGTTAGCCAACATACGGTCGATGATATACTCCGAGGGGCATACCACATCGAAATCCTCATGTCCCTTCTCTAATTTGGCCAGCATCACCTCGTTGATATCGAAGAGCTGATAGATAATCTCCACCTCTTCTCCTGTCTGTTCCTTATACCATTCCTCGAACTCATCGAGTAGATCTTCATCAATATAGTCGGCCCAGTTGTACACCTTCAACGTATGTTCACGGTCAGCAGCATACGAAGAGTTTGTCGGGAGCATCCCAAACAGCATTGTCAAGAACAAGCCTACATTCAGGAGTCTTTTCATTGTTTTCTTTCCGTTTTAACTTAATATTTAGCGTCAATATGATAAAAAAGCGACTTTTACGCTGCGCAAAAGTACTTATAATATTTTATTTCACAAAAGAAGTACCTGTATTTTACTTTGCAACTACACTTGTCCTTCTCTTTCGTCCCAGCCAGTAACTTTTTTCATCGCAACGACTCAAGTTACCACACATCCACAAAAGAGACAACGAGACGTGTCATCCCAAAGCGACCGCCACATTATTACCAAAAATAAATAAATTTATTTTGTTCTCCTCTCGGTTTGCCGTACCTTTGCACAGTTTTTCTAAATCGTATAGGCAAATGTTAGTTGTTGATAACATAGCGCAATTGCGTTCATACCTCGCAGCAGCCCGCGCTGAAGGCAAAAGCATAGGATTGGTCCCCACCATGGGAGCCCTGCACGAGGGACATGCTTCGCTCGTAGAACGTAGCGTAAAAGAGAATGAAGTAACCGTGGTGAGCGTCTTCGTCAACCCCACTCAGTTCAATGACAAAGGCGATTTGGAGCGCTATCCGCGGACCTTAGAAGCCGACTGCCGCTTACTTGAAGGACTTGGCACAGACTGCGTATTCGCTCCTACTGTAGAAGAGGTTTATCCCGAGCCCGACACCCGCCAGTTCGACTTCACTCCACTCGACAAGGTCATGGAGGGAATCTATCGTCCCGGCCACTTCAATGGCGTGGCACAAATCGTAAGCAAACTGTTCATGTATGTTGAGCCAGACCGTGCTTATTTCGGTGAAAAGGATTTCCAACAGCTGGCAATCATCCGAGAGATGGTTCGTCAGATGGACTTCAAGTTAGAGATTGTAGGATGCCCCATTGTTCGTGAACAAGACGGCCTTGCACTCAGCAGCCGCAATGCGCTCCTCACCGACGAGCAACGTCATACCGCATTGGCTATATCCCAATCGCTTTTTGCGAGTGTTGCGTATGCCAAGGAACACACACTCGAAGAGACCAAGCAAATGGTAGAAGAGGCTATTGCCGCTACAGAAGGACTCGAGTTGGAATATTACGAGATCGTCGATGGCAATACACTGCAGCCCGTCACTTCGTGGGACGATGCCGACTACGTGGTAGGATGCATCACCGTCTACTGTGGCAAGGTGCGCCTTATCGACAACATCAGATACAAATAAAGATTACACATAATAACATGTTAGTTACAGTACTGAAATCAAAGATACATTGTGCCCGCGTCACCGAGGCCAACCTCAACTATATGGGTAGCATCACCATCGACGAGAACCTGATGGATGCAGCAGGTATGCTCGAAGGAGAACAGGTGCACATTGTGAACAACAATAATGGCGAGCGCTTCATCACCTACATCATCAAAGGTGAGCGTGGTTCGGGACAGATTTGTCTCAACGGTGCCGCCGCACGCCTCGTACAGCCCGACGATGTAGTCATCATCATGGCTTATGCCCAAATGACACCTGAGGAGGCACGCAGTTTTCGTCCTGCAGTAATCTTCCCTAAGGCAGGAAACACTTTATAACACACAGACAACACACCGCCATGATACTATCAATGACAGGCTACGGCAAAGCCACTGCCAACTTTGGAAGCAAAAAGATTTGTGCCGAAATCAAGTCACTCAACAGCAAGGCTATAGATCTCTCCACACGCATCGCCCCACTCTACCGCGAGAAGGAGATGGAGATACGCACACTCATCACACAATCGCTCGAGCGTGGCAAGATTGACTTCAGCCTATGGGTTGAGGAGGATGCCGCACAGCAAGCTACTCCCATCAACAAAGCACTCGTGGAAAGCTACTACCTGCAGATAAAAGCGATCAGCGAGGCTACAGGGATACCCGAGCCTGCCGATTGGTATGCCACACTGTTGCGTATGCCTGACGTGATGAGCCGTACCGAGATAAAGGAACTCACTGAAGAGGAGTGGAGCATAGCTCGCTGCGTTGTAGTGGAAGCTGTAGAGAAACTGATGGACTTCCGCCGTCAGGAGGGCGCTGCATTAGAAAAGAAATTCTGCGAAAAGCTCGACAACATTGCTACGTTACTTGCATCCATTGAGCCCTACGAAATGGAGCGCACCGAGAAGATACGCGAGCGCATTCTCGACAGCTTGCAAAAGAACCTCAGTGTAGAGTACGACAAGAACCGCTTCGAGCAGGAGCTCATTTTCTACATTGAAAAGCTCGACATCAACGAAGAGAAGCAGCGTCTGACCAACCACCTCAATTATTTCCGCCAGACGATGAGCGAAGGCCATGGACAAGGCAAAAAGCTCGGATTCATAGCCCAGGAGATGGGACGAGAAATCAACACTACTGGCAGCAAGAGTAACCATGCCGAGATGCAAATCATCGTGGTGAAGATGAAAGACGAACTAGAACAGATTAAGGAACAGGTGCTGAATGTAATGTAATCCGATTTACAATTCGACAATTTACGATTTACTATTTATTTGTCAATTGAATTATTTGACAATTTGGACATAGTTCCTATAAATCACTAAATCGCTAAGTTGTACATAAATTGTAAATAACAAATTTGTAAATAGTAAATAGTTATGACAGGCAAACTCATCATTTTCTCTGCCCCTTCGGGTTCAGGCAAGTCTACCATCATCAACCACTTGATGCAACAAGGCTTGGGCCTTGCATTCTCAATTTCGGCTACAAGCCGTGCACCACGCGGTAGCGAGCAGCACGGAGTCGAGTATTTCTTCCTCACTCCCGAAGAATTTCGTGAGCGCATCGCCAATGGTGAATTCTTGGAATACGAAGAGGTATACACCGACCGCTTCTATGGAACACTGAAGGCACAGGTAGAACGCCAACTCGAGGCTGGCCAACACGTCGTATTCGATGTCGACGTTGTGGGTGGTTGCAACATCAAGAAATATTATGGTGACCGCGCCTTGTCACTCTTCATACAGCCCCCCTCAGTAGAAGAACTGCGCCGCCGACTCGAAGGCCGTGGCACCGATGCTCCCGAAGTTATCCAACAACGCATAGACAAGGCCGAGTATGAACTTTCCTTCGCATCCAAGTTCGACAAAGTAGTCATCAACGACGACCTCGACACCGCCAAAGCCGAAGCCCTAACCATCATCAAAGAGTTTATTCAAGGATAATTCTAATACGAAGACGAGAACTTTCACCTCTCATCTTTCAGCTTTCCACTTCAAGTGAAACGCATCGGTATCTTCGGAGGTTCATTCAACCCCATTCACCTCGGGCACACCGCCCTTGCCGCCTATATCTGCGAGCAAGGATTAGTGGACGAGGTGTGGCTTATGGTTAGTCCACAGAATCCCTTGAAACAAGACCTTACATTACTCGACGAGAACGAGCGATTGGCCATGGCACGCCTTGCCGTTGCCCCCTACCCTATGCTGAAGGCATGCGACTTTGAGTTCACACTACCACGTCCCTCATACACCTACCACACACTACAAGCACTGCGCACAACCTACCCCGACTATGAATTCAGCCTCATCATCGGCGAGGACAACTGGCAGTGCTTCAACCGTTGGTTCCGCGGCGAAGACATCGCACGCGAAACCCCCATCATCGTATATCCAAGAGAGGTTGAAAGTTTAGGGTTGAGAGTTGAAGGAAAGCTGCGCGACAAATTCCCAACCGGATGGTATCTCCGAGAGGAACCACAGTTCAGGGGAAAGCAGTCCTCATCCCCCAAGCTACTCCCCTACAGTTCTACCGAGGTACGAAAATTCATCGCAGAAGGACAAGACACAAGCCACATGCTACACCCCGATGTGGCACAGCATATCAAAGAGAATAGTTTTTATCTAAAATAATGGAGACAGTATAGCAGCTTACCATGCCATGCTGAGTAAAACGAACTTTGAGGTTTACGTTATAGGCAATGACAACATCGTGGTATTTCTGCATAATAGGCAAATATCTATATTGTTGCCCTAATAATAAAATCCTCAGCCCAGTGCTACGTCAAGCACCATCATCATAACAAATCCCAACATCACACCCCATGTACCAGCATGAGGGTATTCACTGATGTTTGAGTCCGGAATAAGATCTTCGGCTACAACAAATATCATAGCACCTGCCGCGAAACCCAACATCCAAGGATGCAATACGGCGACCTCAGAGGCAAGGACATACCCCACCACTGCAGCTATCGGTTCCACCGCACCACTCCCCATACCAAAGAGGAAGGCCTTGTGCCTACTCCGTGTAGCCACCTTCATTGGAAGGGCTATTGCAGCCCCTTCAGGAAAATTCTGTATAGCCATACCGATGGCCAGTCCCAAGGCCGCATAGTAAGCCCCTGCTTCACCACTTACTGCAGCAGCACCGAAGGCAAGTCCCACGGCTAATCCCTCAGGGATATTATGTATTGTCACTGCAAGAAACAAACGAGTACTCTTGTGCACCTTCATGTGAGGTCCTTCCTCATGCCCTGTGCCGGCATGAAAGTGAGGCAACAGATGGTCAAGCATTACAAGAAATAACCCTCCAAGCAGAAAGCCCACCGCTGCAGGCACCCATGCCCAAGCTCCAAAGCGACTTTCAGCAACAGCAATAGAAGGTATGAGCAGCGACCACACCGAAGCGGCAATCATCACTCCTGCAGCAAAACCAAGGATTACAGCATTGGTACGCTTGGGTATATCATGCTTGAAAAAGTACACCATTGCCGATCCCGCCGTAGTAGCAAGAAAAATGATAAAGAAACCAATGACAGTGAGCATAAGATATGAGTGATGAATGTTATTTATAGGTTAAACAAAATACCCGACCTTCCGGCCGGGTATTTTTAGACGATTTAGGCCGTACGATTAGTTGGCAGCCTCAGCATTGGCAGCGTCAATCATCGCCTGGCTTGCATACATGTAAACCTCTACGCGACGGTTCTGAGCCTTACCCTCCTCAGTGTCGTTTGAAGCAATAGGCTGAGTGTGGCTCATACCAAGCACATCCTTAATCTGAGTAGATACGGTACCCTGCTCAATCAAGAAGTTAGCAACAGCCTTAGCACGCTTCTCTGATACAGACTGGTTAGCCTTGTCAGAACCTACGTTGTCTGTGTGACCAAGGATAGCAACGTCAGCATCGGGAGTGGTCTTCAACACACCTGCAAATTCAGCAAGACTTGCCTTAGCCTCGTCGCTCAAAGTTGAGCTGTTGAAGCCGAAGAGAATACCGGACTCGAAGGTAACCTTTACTGCGGGCAGACCGTTTACGTCAACCAACTCTACCTGAGCGCCCTCTACCTCCTTAGCAGCTGCAGCAGCCTTGTCCATCTTACGACCGATGAGTGCACCTGTAGTAGCACCTACGGCAGCACCAACAGAGGCTCCCACAATCTTACCAGTATTGCTGTCACTATTGTGGTCAATCCAATAACCGATACCCAAACCTACAGCAGAACCTGCTACTGTACCGATAGCAGTACCCCAACCAGTGTTCTTCCATGTACCACAAGAAGAGAGCAACAATGCTGCGCACATGCTCAAAGCAAAAACTTTCAATTTCATACGTTTTTATTATTAAATGTTAGTAAATGATAAATGTTCAAAAACATGCACAAAATTAGTAAAAATATCATCTCCGCCTACTTTTTCCATAAAAAAGAATGTCAGAACATGAAAAAATCTTAATTTTGCAAGTTGAATGCGCCGAGCGCATAGAAGCAAGTATAAATAAATTATAGTACATATATGGCAAAAGAACTGAAAGAACTTACCAAGCGCAGCGAGAACTACTCGCAGTGGTACAACGACTTGGTATTGAAGGCTGACCTCGCAGAGCAGTCAGCAGTGCGTGGATGTATGGTCATCAAGCCCTACGGCTACGCCATTTGGGAAAAGATACAGCGTCAGCTCGACGATATGTTCAAGGCTACAGGCCACGTGAACGCCTACTTCCCGTTGCTCATCCCCAAGTCATACCTCTCTCGTGAGGCCGACCACGTGGAAGGCTTCGCCAAGGAGTGTGCCGTGGTCACCCATTATCGTTTGAAGAACGACCCCGAGGGTAATGGCGTAATCGTCGACCCCGCAGCACGTCTCGAAGAAGAGCTTATCATCCGCCCCACTTCAGAGACCATCATCTGGAGCACTTACAAGAACTGGATTCACTCATACCGCGACCTACCCATCCTCTGCAATCAGTGGGCTAACGTAATGCGTTGGGAGATGCGTACCCGCCTGTTCCTCCGCACCGCTGAGTTCCTCTGGCAAGAGGGTCACACCGCTCACGCCACACGCGAGGAGGCTGAGGAAGAGGCAATGCGCATGATTAACCTCTACGGTGAGTTTGCCGAGAAGTACATGGCCGTGCCCGTAGTGAAGGGCGTGAAGAGTGCCAACGAACGCTTTGCCGGTGCACTCGACACCTATACCATCGAAGCGCTTATGCAGGATGGTAAGGCTTTGCAGAGCGGCACATCACACTTCCTCGGACAGAACTTCGCCAAGGCATTCGACGTGCAGTATGTGGACAAGGAGAACAACATGCAGTACGTGTGGGCTACCTCATGGGGCGTATCGACCCGCTTGATGGGTGCCCTCATCATGGCTCACTCTGATGACAATGGCCTTGTGCTTCCTCCGAAGCTCGCTCCCATCCAGGTGGTTATCGTGCCCATCTACAAGAATGCCGAGCAGCTCGCAGCCATCGACGCCAAGGTAGAAGGCATCGCCTCTAAGCTCCGCTCTATGGGCATCAGCGTGAAGTACGACAATGCCGACAACAAGCGTCCTGGCTTCAAGTTTGCCGACTACGAGCTCAAGGGTGTACCCGTGCGCCTCGTGATGGGTGGCCGCGACCTCGAGAACAATACCATGGAGGTGATGCGCCGCGACACCTTGGAGAAGGAGACCATCTCTTGCGACGGTATCGAGGAGTATGTAGCACACTTGCTCGACGAGATTCAGGAGGGTATCTACCAGAAAGCGCTCAACTACCGCAAGGAGCACACCGTAGCCGTAGACACCTACGAGGAGTTCAAGGAGCAGATCGAGAAAGGCGGCTTCGTGCTCGCCCACTGGGACGGCACTCCCGAAACCGAGGAGCGCATCAAGGAGGAGACCAAGGCAACCATCCGTTGTATCCCCTTCGAGGGCGACACTACCCCCGGCACATGCATGGTTACCGGCAAGCCCTCGGCACGCCGCGTACTCTTTGCTCGCGCATACTAATATTACACCACATACCGGCACGTGCGAATGGGGCAACTCGTTCGCACTTGTCATTTTCTCAAAACACTATACCCAATAGCAATGAACAGAATAGCCATTTTCGCAGCCGCATTGGTCCTCTTCACGGCTTGCAACAACACCCACAAGAAGAGCGAGGCTCCCGCAACGGAGCAAGTAGAGACACAAGACACCATCGTGTACGAGCACCAGTATCTGGTAAAAGTGGGCGACATGGCCCCCGACTTCACCCTGAAGTACACCGACGGCACCGAGTTCACCCTATCACAGCAGCGCGGCAAGGTCGTGATGCTGCAGTTCACAGCCAGCTGGTGCGGTATCTGCCGCGGCGAGATGCCCCACATCGAGAGCCGCATATGGCAGCCCCATAAGGACCACGCCGACTTCGTACTCGTGGGAGTAGACCGCGAAGAGCCGCGCGAAGTGGTGG
>JAZKYH010000050.1:0-88773 GCA_045612065.1 Bacteroidaceae bacterium | reverse complement strand
GGGGGACGGGGAGGTCGGCCTCGACACCCAAGAGGTAGTCGATGCCAAACTGCATCCACGGATAGCCTGCGTTGTACTCATGCAGGATGTCGCGGTATGAGGTGCCTTCACCTAGGTCCTTCAGGGGGAGCAGCTGTACCGAGAGGGCCTGCTCTGCCATATCGCCAGCCTTGTTGCTGCAATTGTTGTACAGGAAGTTGTAGCGATACTCGCGGTTCTCGGGGCGTAGATTCTCATTGAGCAGGTATACCAAGCGCTCCTTCTCCTCACGGCTGAGGTTGAGAGCCTGCAGTGTCACCGTAGAGCCTCGATAGGTGTACTCGCGCTCAAAGATAGGATACCCGATAGTGCCCACCACATAGTCGGTCTCGCCCTTGATGAAGCGCCACACGAAGTTGGGGGCTTCGAAGGAAAACAGACCGTAGTTGACCACTGCGTCGACACCCTGTGTCGGAATCTCTATGCGCAGTGCCGTATGGCCATACACCTCATAGACCTCGGTGCCGGGCGAGCAGGTGACCAGCCTCACACGGATGGAGACGCTATGGTCGCGCACCAGGGTAGAATCAACGGCTGCCGGTGCCATGAGCACCGACAGGCCGAAAAGTATTGTTAGAATAAGTTTGCGCATATTTTATTGGGTTATAGGTGAGAGGTTATGGGTTATAGGACTTCCGGATGGCGGCTGTTGTCCGTTGGTCCGTTGTCCGTTGTCAACTCTAACCCCTCAACTAACATCACGCTGTAGCCAACTCTACCACCTTATCCACGGCACTGATGATGCCGTCGGGGTTCTTACCACCGGCAGTAGCGAAGTGTGCCTGGCCACCGCCACCACCTTGGATGAGCTTGGCAGCCTCGCGCACAAGCTGACCTGCGTTCACGCCCTTAGCAGTGAGATCTTCGCTGGCCGATACGGTGAGCAAAGGCTTCTCGCTATCTACGCTACCGATGACAACGAGCAAGTTTTCGGTAATCTCGCCGCGGAGTTGGAACACGATGTTCTTCACCGCCTCGGCAGGCATGGGTACTACAGCCTTGATTACGTTAACGCCATTCACGCAGGTCATCTTCTGCAACAGCTCAGCCTTGAGCGATGCAGCCTTCTCCTTCATGAACTCCTCAATCTGCTTCTTGAGGTCGTCGTGCTCGGCAATGAACTTGGCGATGGTAGCCTTCAAGTCGGGAGCGTTGTGGAAGAGCTGACGGATATCGTTCATGTTGTCCTGCATCTTGTCGAGCATCTCCTCTACCTTGGCACCGGTGATGGCTTCGATACGGCGTACGCCAGCAGCGATACTGCTCTCGCTCACAATCTTCACCATACCAATCTTACCGGTAGCGCTCACGTGGGTACCACCACAGAACTCGATAGAGTTGCCAAACTGGATTACACGCACAAGGTCGCCATACTTCTCACCGAAGAGGGCGATGGCACCCAATTCGCGAGCCTTCTCAATGGGGAGGTTGCGGTATTCGTTGAGTTCTACATTGGCGCGAATCTTGGCATTAACGAGGTGCTCAACCTGACGGAGCTCCTCATCGGTCACCTTCTGGAAGTGTGAGAAGTCGAAGCGCAATGAGTCGGGAGTCACGAGTGAACCCTTCTGCTCCACGTGTGTGCCCAATACCTCGCGCAACGCCTCGTCGATGAGGTGAGTACATGAGTGGTTGGCCGCACAAGCCTCGCGCTTGTCGGTGTCTACACATGCCATGAACTCCGCCTCGGGATGCTCGGGGAGCTTGGTGGTGATATGTACGGAGAGTCCGTTCTCCTTCTTGGTGTCGATGATGTCGATAGTCTCATATTCACTTACGATAGCACCGGTGTCGCCCACCTGACCACCACTCTCGGCGTAGAAGGGAGTCTTGTCGAGCACAATCTGATAGAGTTCCTGCTTCTTCTGAGTCACCTTACGATAACGGAGGATGCGTGCATCGTGCTCGGTATAGTCGTAGCCTACAAACTCGCTCTCGCCTTCGGCCAATACTACCCAGTCGCCCAGGTCTACGGCGGCAGCGTTACGTGCACGAGCCTTCTGCTTGTCCATCTCGGCGGTGAACTCAGCGATGCATACGCTCATGCCATTCTCGCGGAGGATGAGCTCGGTGAGGTCGAGGGGGAAGCCGTAGGTGTCGTAGAGTGTGAAGGCATCCACACCGCTAATCTCGCTCTTGCCAGCGGCACGAGTGTCGGCAATCACCTTGTCGAGCAAGCGGATACCAGTCTCGAGTGTGCGGAGGAATGACTCTTCCTCCTCCTTGATTACCTTCTCGATGAGGGTTTGCTGAGCCTTGAGCTCGGGATATGCATCGCCCATGCTCTCGATGAGTACGGGGATGAGGCGGTACATGAACGCCTGCTTCTGTCCGAGGAAGGTGTAAGCATAACGTACGGCACGGCGGAGGATACGACGGATAACGTAGCCTGCCTTAGCATTTGAGGGGAGCTGACCATCGGTGATTGAGAAGGCGATGGTACGGATGTGGTCGGCAATTACGCGCATAGCCACATCGTTCTTGGCATCCTCGCCATAGGTCTTACCCGACATAGCAGCAATCACCTTGATGATGGGCTGGAACACGTCGGTGTCGTAGTTTGAGGTCTTGCCCTGCATAGCCATGCAGAGACGCTCGAAGCCCATACCGGTGTCGATAACCTTGGCGGGAAGGCTCTCGAGGCTGCCGTCAGCCTTACGGTTGTATTGCATGAACACGAGGTTCCAGATTTCGATTACCTGCGGATGGTCGTGGTTCACCATCTGTGCACCGGGCACCGCAGCCTTCTCCTCCTCAGAGCGGAGGTCGATATGGATTTCTGAGCAGGGGCCGCAGGGACCTGTGTCGCCCATCTCCCAGAAGTTGTCCTTCTTGTTACCGTTGATGATGTGGTCCTTCGGCAAGTGGCGCTCCCAGATAGAGGCAGCCTCATCGTCGCGGTCGAGGCCCTCCTCCTTGCTGCCCTCGAATACGGTAGCGTAGAGGTTCTTGGGGTCAAGCTTGAGCACATCTACGAGATACTCCCATGCCCAGTCGATAGCCTCCTGCTTGAAGTAGTCGCCAAAAGACCAGTTACCCAACATCTCGAACATGGTGTGGTGATAGGTATCGTGGCCCACCTCTTCGAGGTCGTTGTGCTTACCGCTCACGCGGAGACACTTCTGCGAGTCGGCCACACGCTTATACTTGGCCGCGGCATTACCGAGGATGATATCCTTAAACTGGTTCATACCAGCATTGGTAAACATCAGTGTGGGGTCATCCTTGACCACCATAGGAGCCGAGGGCACAATCTGGTGTCCCTTGCTCTCGAAGAAACTCTTAAAAGATTCTCTAATCTCTTTTGCTGTCAACATAGTTGTAAAGTTTTGTTTTTAATTATTTCCTTGTCTGCAAATAGCTTGCAAAATTAGCAAAAATCACACAAAGATGCAAACTCTGTCGAAAGAACATAGCGGAAAAGTCCCTTTCTGCCGCCAAACGGAACGAAAACACCATCAAATTCGCTCCGCAACTCGCCAAGCCACCCACGGTTGGGTTATAATATCAGAGTTTACCCAGACAGGTTAATCGGCAGTCCTTACGACAATCAACATTCTGTTTTTCATTCATTTGAAAAGGACAGCCTCGGCTGACCGGATAGATTGGTAATGCCACCCCTCCCGACCCATTGTTTTTATTTCTTGATGGCGACAATCCACGCAAGTGGTCGCCATCATTCGCGCAAGTGGTCGCGACCACTTGCGTGAATGGAGGCCATCGAGAAGCGCAATTGCTTGCCACTTAAGATGCCAGCTTTCAACCTTCCACTCCACCGGTATGGAGCCTCAATGTCAGGTGTAAAAAAGCGGTACACCCGGCACTCCTATCAGCCAAGGTTATCCTTGCATCACAATAAAAAAGCCACACGAACGTTACATAGTAGAATATGCACACATACCACTACATACCCCTCCTACTCTGCCTCCTCATACTCACCAGCTGTGGGGCCGAGAGTGCACTCCGTAAGGCCGAGCAAAGCTATGCCTTGGGCGAATACTATGAGGCATCAGTGATGTTCAAGAAAGCTTACACCAAAACCGACCCGAAAGAGAAGGAGAAGCGTGCCGAACGGGCGTTCAAGACGGCCGAGTGCTACCGCCGCATCAACATGAATGCCAAGGCATTGGCATCATATCTTAACGCAGCTCGCTATGGCTGTTCTGATAGCATTGTATTCAAACATCTGGCCGACCTACAACTGCAAAAAGGCGATTACAAAGCAGCCATCACAAACTACACCACCTACCTTGCCTACTGCCCCAACGACACCACCGCCATCAATGGCCTCAAGGCCTGCACCACGGCCCCACAGTGGAAGAAGTCGCCCACACGCTACATCGTGAAGAAGGAGGCGTTCTTCAACTCACGACGCAGCGAGTACTCCCCTATGTTTGGCAGCGACAAGTATGACCAACTCTTCTTCACCTCGACACGCGACAAGGCATTGGGCGAAGACAAGAGCCTTATCACGGGAGTGAAAGCCCCAGACATCTTTGTGGCCGTGAAGGACGAGAACGGCAAGTGGCAAAAGCCCGAGACCATCGAGGGTGAACTGAACAGCGAATACGAAGAGGGCGCCTGCTCCTTTACGCCCGACTATAAGACGATGTACCTCACGCGTTGCACCATGGACAGCGAGGCCCCACGCCCCGCGCAAATCTACAAGTCGTCCCGCTCAGATGCCTCATGGAGTGCTCCCGTACTGTGCGACATCATGAAGGACTCCATCACCTCGCTCGCCCACCCTGCCGTGTCGCCCGACGGCAAGTGGCTCTACTTCGTCTCCGACATGAGTGGCGGCATGGGAGGACTCGACATCTGGCGCGTGGAACTCGTCGCCGACGGCT
The DNA here is from genome assembly GCA_045612065.1 of Bacteroidaceae bacterium. Lineage (GTDB taxonomy): Bacteria > Bacteroidota > Bacteroidia > Bacteroidales > Bacteroidaceae > UBA1189. The sequence goes on along the minus strand of JAZKYH010000050.1, from coordinate 83,884 downwards.
TCAGCAACATCGAAAATCTCGGCACGCCCATCAACACGCAGGGCGACGAGATGTTCCCCACCTTCCGTCCCAACGGCGACCTCTACTTCTCCTCAGACGGACACCAAGGCATGGGCGGGCTCGACATCTACTGCGCCACCCTCGACAAGGAGCAGCGCTGGGTCGTAACAAACCTGCTCGCACCCATGAACTCGGCTGACGACGACTTCGGCATGACCTTCGAGGGAGAGCGCATGCGCGGCTACTTCAGCAGCAACCGCGGCGATGCCCGCGGATGGGACCACCTCTACTCCTTCAACCTTCCCGAGACGGTGCATACGCTCACGGGATGGATATACGAGAAAGATGGCTACGAACTGCCCGAAGGCACCATATATCTTATTGGCAACGACGGAACCAATGAGAAGCTGAGCCCGAAGACCGACGGCTCGTTCACCAAACGCATCACCCCCGGAGCAAGCTATGTGCTCCTCGGCTCATGCAACGGATACCTCAACTACATGCAAGAGCTCACCGCCGACAGCACCGACCAGGACCGTGAGTACACCCTGCAGTTCCCCTTGTCGAGCATCACACGCCCCGTGCTCATCGACAACATCTTCTATGCCTTCAACTCTGCCACACTCACCGACTCGTCGGTCGTGGCGCTCGACGTACTGGTTCGTCTTTTGACAGACAACCCCAATATAGTAATCGAGCTGGGAGCCCACTGCGACTACAAGGGCCGCGACGACTACAACGAGCGCCTCTCACAACGCCGTGCCGAATCTGTGGTGGCACACCTCATCGACAAGGGAATCCATGCCAACCGCCTCGTAGCCAAGGGATATGGTGAGAGCACACCCAAGACCGTGACCAAGAAGATGGCCGAGCGATATTCCTTCCTGAAAGAGGGCGACATACTCACCGAGGAGTACATCCTCACCCTACCCGAGGAGCAGCAAGAAATCTGCAATGCCGAGAACCGCCGCACCGAGTTCCGCGTGCTGCGCACCACGTTCGGGTTGTTCTAAGCGCAAAGAACACTTAGGATATCATAGGATAACCTAGGAAAACATAGAAAGTCCTAGGAACACCTATGACACATAAGAAGCAAGAAAGGCGAGCCAAATTGGCTCGCCTTTTTCTTACGATTCAGTGCTGCTTACTTCATCGGACAGGTGGGTTTCAACTGCTTGAAGAAATCGTTGCCCTTGTCGTCCACGAGGATGAATGCGGGGAAATCTTCCACCTCAATCTTCCAGATGGCTTCCATGCCGAGCTCGGGGTACTCTACGCACTCAATGCTCTTGATATTGTTCTGTGCGAGGATAGCAGCAGGGCCACCGATAGAGCCGAGGTAGAAGCCGCCATACTTGTGGCAAGCATCGGTAACGCACTGTGCACGGTTACCCTTGGCGAGCATCACCATGCTGCCACCGTGGCTCTGGAAGAGGTCTACATAAGAGTCCATACGGCCAGCTGTAGTGGGGCCCATAGAGCCGCAAGCCATACCGGCAGGAGTCTTCGCAGGACCAGCATAGTAGATGGGGTGATCCTTGATGTACTGGGGAAGGTCCTCACCACGGTCGAGGCGCTCTTTCAGCTTAGCGTGAGCAATGTCGCGGCCTACGATGATAGTACCATTGAGCGAGAGACGTGTAGCCACAGGATATTGGCTGAGCTGAGCGAGAATCTCGGGCATGGGGCGGTTGAGGTCGATGCGTACTACGTCACCCTCGCCTGCATTGCGGAGCTCCTCGGGGATGAGTGAGCCTGGATTATCATCCATCTTCTCAATCCAGATACCATCCTTATTGATCTTACACTTGATGTTGCGGTCGGCCGAGCATGAAACGCCAAGACCTACGGGACAAGAAGCACCGTGACGGGGCAGACGTACGATGCGCACGTCGTGAGCCATGTACTTACCACCAAACTGAGCGCCAAGGCCGATGCGGTAAGCCTCTTCAAGCACCTTCTGCTCGAGCTCCACATCGCGGAAAGCACGACCTGTCTCGTCACCCGTAGTGGGCAGCGTGTCGTAGTAGTGGGTAGAGGCGAGCTTCACGGTGTGGAGGTTCTTCTCAGCCGATGTACCACCGATAACGAAAGCAATGTGATAGGGAGGACAAGCCGCAGTACCCAGCGACTTCATCTTCTCCACCATGAAGGGCACGAGCGTGTCGGGGTTGAGCAATGCCTTAGTCTCCTGATAGAGGTAGGTCTTGTTGGCCGAGCCACCACCCTTGGTCACGCAGAGGAAGTGATACTCCATACCCTCGGTAGCCTCGATGTCAATCTGTGCGGGGAGGTTGCAGCGGGTGTTCACCTCGTCATACATGTTGAGCGGAGCATTCTGTGAGTAACGAAGGTTCTCCTCGGTATAAGTCTTGTATACGCCAAGCGAGAGTGCCTCCTCATCGCAGAAGCCTGTCCATACCTGCTGACCCTTCTCACCATGGATGATGGCCGTACCCGTATCCTGGCACAAGGGGAGCTTACCCTTGGCAGCCACCTCAGCATTGCGCAGGAAGGTGAGCGCTACATACTTGTCGTTGTCGCTGGCCTCGGGGTCGTTGAGAATCTTGGCCACCTGCTCATTATGAGCACGGCGCAAGAGGAACGACACGTCGCGGAAGGCGGCGTTGGCCATTGCGGTTAAACCTTCGGGGGCAATCTTCAACATCGGTTTGCCCTCAAATTCGCTTACCGATACATAGTCCTTCGTGAGGAGATAGTACTCGGTTTCATCCTTGCCCAACTGGAACATGGGCGCATACTTGAATTCGGGAGTAGCCATTGTAATTTACAATTTGACGATTTACAATTTACTATTTACTTTTACTATTTGTTTTTCAATTTAATCATTTCACATCTCAATAATCATCTCCGATATGGAGGAAAGACTATTACTCACGAAATTATGCAAATTTACAAAGACTTTGTGTAACTGCAAGTTTTAGGGATGACTTTTTCCTTTCTGATTTTTATTTTCGACTTAGCTGAGCCAATAATCTCTATAATACACTTTTTCCAAACAGGTTGTCCGGTTGTCCCCGACATTTACAATATATTGATTATGAATTTACTAACAAGGACACCCTAGGCTGTCCCAAGGTTGTCCTTCCATTTCTTTTCATTCCTCTTATTTTTCAATCAACAGATTACACCGATTACACCGCATCGTTTTGTGGTATATCCTTCTGTTTTCCTCACCACTTCCCCATTTACCTGCTATTGATGGCGACAATATGCGCGTATGGCCGACATCATTCGCGCAGATGGTCACGACCATCCGCGCGGATGTTCTCCGTCAATTACAGAAAAGTCTTAATTAAAATATTAAAGTCCAACCGATAACCAATATTATTAACATCACAGAAAAAACGAAACGCACATTTTCGTTTTATATGCAAACTTATCTCAATCAAGGAGGACTGCCCTAGGACAGCCTAGGTTGTCCTCGTTTATCAACAATGAATCAATAGATTATATTCAGCAAGGACAACCGGACAACCTATCCCGAAATACATGTTTTATACTAGTCCTTAGAGCGAAAAGATTATTTGAAGGCACAAGCCTCATTGAATCTCCATACAAATTTAGAATTACTCCACTTGAAAACCTTGTATATATATAAAGTATTTGTAAATTTGCACATTCGTACATGAAGTTCTCTAAGTCTCATTATAATCGTTCATCTACACAAACGGCATATGTCTATATGGGATAGGTTCATAGGACTTAAAGATATAAGAGATTTCGGTAGCATTTTTGAAAAACAAGATGCTAGGGTTTCGCATGATGCATCCCGTTATGCATTTGTGGATATTGAAGTAGGGCTGAAAGATCATAAGATTCATGATATTGGAGCTCTTCGTTATGACAATGCAGTATACCACAAAACGTCAACAGAGGACTTGCTAAGATTTCTCGGCGGTGTAGATTATGTATGTGGTCATAACATCATTCATCACGATGCCAAATACTTGTTTGGCGAGAAGAAGTGCCGTTGGGTATTAGTAGATACGCTTTATATGTCTCCTCTACTATTCCCAGAGCGGCCTTATCACAAGTTGGTAAAGGATGACAAACTCGTCAGCACACAAGTAAATAATCCTGTGAACGACTGCGAGAAGGCAAAGGACTTGCTGTTTGATGAGGTTGCTCGCTGGCACTCCTTACCAACCAATAAACGTAGATTGTTGGCATCATTGTTAAACGGACATAAAGAATTTAACGGCTTTTTATCTTTTGTTGGAGCAGAAGTTGTCAGCGAAGAGGTGGCTACGCTCATAGAGGAAGTCTATTCGGGTCGAATTTGCCAGCATGCTCCTCTTGATATGCTGATAAAGCAGTATCCGTGCGAATTAGCCTATGCTTTAGCATTGATAGACACCACTGACATTTGTTCCATCACTCCAGGATGGGTGTTAAGGAATTATCCGGAAGTTGAATATGTCATTAAGTTGTTGCGTCATACTCTTTGCCATAAGAATTGCGCATATTGCAATACTCAGTTGGATGTACACTATAATCTAAAAGCCTTTTTTGGATACGATAATTTCCGTACGTATGAGGGTGAGCCTTTGCAAGAAAAAGCTGCTGTTGCCGCAGTTGAAGGGAAATCTCTATTGGCAATATTTCCAACTGGTGGTGGAAAATCACTTACTTTCCAGTTGCCAGCACTAATGGAAGGACGTTCGCTGCACGGATTGACTGTAGTGATTTCGCCATTGCAGTCGTTGATGAAAGACCAGGTCGACAATTTGGCAGAACGCAGCATAACTGAGGCTGTTACTATAAATGGCTTGTTAGATCCAATAACACGAGCGTTATCGATTCAGCGTGTTTTAGATGGTGAGGTTTCTTTGTTATATATAGCACCAGAAATGTTGCGATCGAAAACTATCGAAAGAATCTTGATGGCGCGCCATGTTGTGAGATTTGTGATAGACGAGGCCCACTGCTTTTCATCGTGGGGACAAGATTTTAGAGTAGATTATCTCTATATAGGAAGATTCATCAGAGAATTCCAAAAGAAGAAAGGGTGTAGGAAACCTATACCTATATCCTGTTTTACGGCTACTGCCAAGCAAAAGGTTATACAAGACATATGTGACTACTTTAAGCAAACCTTGGATTTAGACTTGACTTTGTTTGCATCGAGTGCGTCAAGAACAAATCTGCGATATTCGGTATTACACGCAGAATCTGATGAAAGTAAATATCTGCAGTTGAGACAACTTGTGGCAGAATTTCAGTGCCCGACAATTGTCTATGTATCGCGTACGAAACGAACCAAAGAATTGGCTATTAAGTTAACGCGTGACGGATACAGAGCCTTGCCCTTTAACGGCAAGATGCAGGCGGACGAAAAGATTGCCAACCAAGAGGCCTTTATGAATGATGAGGTGCGCATTATTGTTGCTACATCTGCATTTGGCATGGGGGTCGACAAGAAAGATGTTGGCCTTGTTGTACACTACGATATATCAGATTCACTGGAGAACTATGTTCAAGAGGCTGGTAGAGCAGGACGTGATCCGCATCTTGATGCTCGTTGTTATGTTTTGTATAGTGATGGAGACCTTGATAAACATTTTGTTCTGCTTAATCAGACGAAGTTGAGTGTTAGCGAGATTCAACAGGTATGGAAGGCCGTGAAGAGTCTGACAAAGCAACGTATGAGGGTTTGCTGTTCTGCATTGGAGATTGCTCGACAAGCGGGTTGGGATGATTCCGTTTCAGAGATTGAGACTCGTGTGCGTACTGCTCTATCTGCATTGGAACAAGGCGGATATTTGGAACGCGGCAATAATGTTCCCCATGTGTATGCCACTGGAATAACGGTGAAGAATTTGGAGGAAGCGAGAATACGAATATCCAATTCTGTATTGTTTGAAAATGACGAAATAGAAAAGGCCGTTAGAATCATCAAGTCGTTGATTTCGCAAAAACAGATATCAAAAGCACAAGATGCCGAAGCTGAGTCTCGTGTTGATTATTTGGCTGACGTCTTGGGACTGACGAAAAGGGAAGTCGTCTCAACAGTAGAGCGTATGCGGCAAGAAGGAATCTTAGCTGATAGCAAGGATATCTCTGCTTATTTGCATGATGTGGGTGACTCAGAGCGAAAATCAAAAATGTTACTTGAACGTTTCTCAAAACTTGAACAGTACATTATAAAGAATATACCTAATGAGTCTCTTAGAATATCTTGCAAACAATTGAACGAGAATGCCATCAATGATGGTATTGTACATTCAAAAGAAAAGGATATCCGAACATTGCTTTATTTCCTGACCATAAAAGGATATACTCGTAAAAAGGAGGATTCAGCACATAATATGGAAGTGGTTCGTTTGGCAAATATGGAAATGACTGTCAAACGTATGGAACGAAGGTTAGAGATATCTCGGCTCACCATTGAATGGCTATATAGTTTGGTGAAGGACAAGCCAGTGGATGCCGCACAGAAAAGTTCTGTCCAGTTCTCGGTTGTTGAACTTATGAATCAAATAAGGGCAGGTCAACAGTCGCTCTTTTATGGCTTAGAGGATGTTCAGTTAGATGAAGTTGAAGAAGCGTTGTTGTATTTGTCAAAAATTGGTGCTCTCAAGCTTGAAGGTGGTTTCTTGGTCCTTTATAATGCCATGGACATTAAAAGGATAAAAGATAATAAATCAAGATATAAGTTGGATGACTATCGGATGCTTAACGAGTTTTATAAGCAGAAGATACAGCAAGTACATATCGTAGGCGAATATGCTAATCTGATGGTTAGAAACTATGATGCAGCCCTACAGTACGTGCAGGATTATTTCCAGATGGACTATAAGCGATTTATAGCAAAGTATTTCAAGGGGGAAAGAGTGGATGAGATACAAAGAAACCTTACTCCCAATAAATACAATCAACTGTTTGGGCAACTCTCAGCTCGACAAATGGAAATAGTGTCTGATAAGGAGTCACGCTGTATTGTTGTTGCAGCCGGTCCTGGTAGTGGAAAGACTCGTGTTCTGGTGCATAAATTAGCTTCACTTTTATTGCTTGAGGATGTGAAACATGAGCAACTACTAATGCTAACATTCTCCAGAGCTGCAGCTACGGAATTTAAGCAACGACTTATGACTTTGATTGGCAATGCCGCGCATTTTGTCGAGATAAAAACATTCCATTCCTATTGCTTTGACCTCTTGGGACGTATTGGCAATCTTGAAGAAGCAAAGAATGTAGTAGGAAGAGCCGCAGAAATGATCAACCAAGGAGAGGTGGAGCCAAACAGAATAGGCAAAACTGTATTGGTTATAGATGAAGCTCAAGATATGAGTGAGGAAGAGCATGCATTAGTGTCGGCTCTTATGAATCATAACGAAGAAATGCGTGTGATTGCAGTAGGGGATGATGACCAAAATGTTTACGAGTTTCGTGGCTCTGATTCTTGGTTTATGTATAAACTGGCCAAAGAACCTGGAGGACGATTTATAGAGATGACGGAGAATTATCGCAGCTCAAGAAAGGTGGTGAATTTTGCTAATGCTTTCGTCAAGTCTATCAGTCGTAGAATGAAACGGCAGTCGATAGTATCAATGAGCAAAAATGATGGTTGGGTGCAAGTGACAAGACATGTGTCTGATGAAATGTACGAGCCATTAGTTTCACAGTTGGTGAGTCACCATGGAAGTGGCTCGTCCTGTGTGTTGACACAAACAAATGAAGAGGCTGTCATTATGGTTGCGCTCTTGCGTAAGCATGGAATAAATTGTAAACTAATACAATCGATGGATGGATTCCGTTTCTGGAACTTGGCAGAGATGAGATTTTTCCTGAAAAAGGTAGAAAAAGAAAATCACACTCCATTCATCTCGGATGAATCATGGGAGAATGCTAAAAAAGAAACATATACTTTATATGAAAGAAGTCAAAGCCTATCTTATGTGAAACGATGTGTCGAACTTTTTGAGCAAACGAATAAGGCTAAATATCGTAGCGATTTTAAGGAATATATATACGAATCCTCTGTTGAAGATTTTTGTGATATGTCTGGTGCGGATGTGGTAGTCTCTACAATCCATAAGGCCAAAGGACGAGAATTTGATGATGTATATATGCTTATAGCAGATAATTATTCGATAGAGGATACTCTTTTGCGAAGATATTATGTGGCAATGACACGTGCCAAGAACAGACTTTTCATACACACCAACGGGGATTGTTTTGATAGATTAGGGGCAGACAATTATACCGTAGATCAGAGGTCTTATTCAATGCCCGATGAGATAATGCTGCAATTGTCACATAAAGATGTGCACTTAGGCTTCTTTAAGGATATAAAGCGTGAGGTGTTATCGTTAAGAGGTGGAGATGCGTTAACTTATAATAACAGCCTACTATACAACTCTACGGGGAAGCCTGTTGCTAAGTTGTCGATTAATATGCAGAAAACAATATCTGAATGGAAAGAAAAGGGGTATGACGTTAAATCTGTTTCTGTGAGGTTTGTTGTAGCTTGGAAACCTAAGGATGCCCCAAAAGAGGATTCAGAGACTGCTGTTATCTTAATAGATATGCTTTTATCAAGATGAGCATATTTTCCACTACTTTCTTTGCATCATTAAGAACATGCTATTCCTTCACCCGTCACAGTGAATACGCCTTATCCTCCGTTTGTTGAGTATCCGGTTCTGTGCCCCGAGAATATATTGAAATAGCAAAATCCTTTCTCAAAACCATCGGAATCCGATGAGCAATACAACAACTCCACAAAGCCTATCTGAGGACTTTGTGGAGTTGTTGTATGCTTTTAAATTCTGAGGGAAAATCCGTGGTTAGTTTTCCTCTGCCTCATACGTCTGATACAGGAAGTCGTTGTAGGGATACTTCTGCACATGAAGTTCACGCACGCGGTTATACATCAAGGTCTTGAGCTCATCGATGTTGTCGCGCTCGCGGGCTGAGATGAAGATGCAGCTGTCGTGCATCTTGGCCATCCAGGTCTGCATGAGTTCTTCGAGCGACACGTTCTCCTTGGTCTTGGGGGTGAGGTCGTCCTCCTCCTTCGGTGTGAAGGTGTAGGCATCGGTCTTGTTGAAGACGAGGATGAGGGGTTTCTCGCTGCATCCGAGGTCGGCAAGGGTCTTCTCCACCACCTTGATCTGGTCCTCAAAGTCGGGGTGCGAGATATCTACCACGTGGAGTAGCAAATCGGCCTCGCGCACCTCATCAAGAGTTGACTTGAAGGAGTCGACGAGGTCGGTGGGGAGCTTGCGGATGAAACCTACGGTGTCGGAAAGCAAGAACGGCAGGTTCTCGATGATGACCTTGCGCACCGTGGTGTCGAGCGTGGCGAAGAGCTTGTTCTCGGCAAACACCTCGCTCTTGGCCAGGAGGTTCATGAGGGTCGACTTGCCCACGTTGGTGTATCCCACGAGGGCTACGCGGATGAGGCGGCCGCGGTTCTTGCGCTGGGTGGCCTTCTGCTTATCGATCTCGGCGAGCTGCTTCTTGAGCAGCGACATGCGGTTCAGGATGATACGGCGGTCCATCTCGAGCTGCGTTTCACCCGGTCCACGCAGACCTACCGAACCCTTACCACCACCGGCACCGGAGCCACCACCCTGACGCTCAAGGTGAGTCCACAAGCGGGTCAAACGGGGAAGCATATACTTATATTGTGCCAATTCTACCTGAGTCTTCGCATTGGCTGTCTGTGCACGCATGGCAAAGATGTCGAGGATGAGCGAGGTGCGGTCGAGAATCTTCACCTTCAGCTCGGCCTCGATGTTGCGAAGCTGCTTGGCCGAGAGTTCATCATCGAAGATGACCATACCCACCTCTTGGCTCTCGGGGATGTTGCCAAACTCGTCCTCCTCGGGCTCTTCGGCACAGAGCTCTATATATTCGCGTATCTCTTGGAGCTTACCTTTACCTACATAGGTTACTGAGTTGGGGCAGTCGAGCTTCTGCGTAAAAGTCTTCACCACCTCGGCACCTGCCGTTTCGGCAAGGAAGGCGAGTTCGTCGAGATACTCCTGCGTCTTCTGCTCATTCTGTTGCTGTGTGATGAGACCCACAAGAACGGCGCGCTCAGTCTTGGATTGTGATATTACAAATTCTTTCATCTATACTTCAATTCTTTCTTATTTATACTCTATCTCCGGATATTTATTATCATCAGCTTGAGGGATACGAATAGTTGTCTTCACGGACACTGTCTCGGTGTAAACCTTCCCTCGTACAGTCATGGCGTAGCCTCTGACAAAGTAGGTCGTATTGGATTCCAGGCCATCAATAACACCACTGATATCTCTCAATCCATAGGTACCTTTAACCTTGCTGGCAGTCAGGCTCTCAGCACCAATCTTGGTCGTAGCATAGCAGAAACCACAATCAAAAGGCATCTCACCGCTTACCTCAACACTACAATATATGGCATCACCCGTCACATCATCAATCTTGAGCGGTCCCAATGTGATGATTTCCTCTGCATCGCACGCAGCGAACAACAAGATTGTAGACAAGATTGTCAACTGCTTCACCCAATTCTTTATGTTGTTAACGCTCCACATAAATCTTTGTTTTCTCTATGATATATACCCCCTCATCCAATGGTCCGACTTCGGTTGTACCCTCTTCACAGACAATGGTACGCAATAGGCGCCCCACTGCATCGCGGAGATATATCGTACGTTTCACTGGGCTGACGACATACAGATAGCCATCTCGACTTGTGACTGACAATGCCTTCGGCATATCAGATTCGTCGGTATCGTCAGCCGCCTCACTCGATGCAATGGGAACACGGTAAAAGGGTGCTAACTGTTGACCTTTTTCAGGGACCAAACATACTGAAAAAGGCGGAGTATCATACCTACCAGACACAAATACACTACCAGGAGCATAATCCATATATTTAGCCCCCACATTAAGGGCATAAATCCCATCGGCAGCCTCAACGAGCTCGTATGTTGGATATAGATAGAACGAGACAGTAATAGTATTCCCATCTTCTCCTTGTGCTGCAGACACACCCTTCGCTTCCGCCAGGGTTGGACGTATCAGAGCATCAACAGCAGAGAAGATTATACTGCCAGCCAATGATTGCTCACCATAGACATCATTGTTAGGTATAGACATGATATAGGGAGTGTTAGCACAAATCTCCGAAGCCTCTGCAAAGATTCCGTTTCTCGGTGTTGCTAACCAGAAATGTCTATCACCTTCTCTCCCGAAGGGAGTGATTTCCCCCTTAGTTGCATGAGTGACACACTGCACATCGAAAGGGAGGACAAGCGTTTCCCAACCACTTGATGTGCCAAGCCCCGTCGTTTGCTTGAAGGTGCGGCGATAAGTCACCTTTCCCGCAACGAATTCACGCGGACAGAAGAAAGACGACGTAGCATCGAGTGACAGCTCTTCGCAATAGCCATCTTTGATAACTGTTGTATAAGCTCCCCCAACGAGAGACGCGGGAACCTCAGTCGTATCGGGAAGATACACCAACAGATTTCGATAACTATCCTCATCAAAAGCGTTATCAGGAAGAGCGATTGGAACATCCCAAACCACAGCGTTCAAGGCTATGCAGCCATAGAAAAGACTGTCACCTGCAGATTGTATTGAGCGTCCCTCCACTGTTACACTACGTAATTCCATCGCTTGTGAGAAAGCACCCGTATCAAAACCCACAAAAGCATAGGTCATAGTATCACAGACAACCGAATCACCAAAAATATAGTGTCCACAATAGTCCGAATCTCCATTCCCATTGGGAGCCTCGGAAACAACGACACAGCGGGGAACAGTAGAAGTTATGCGATAGGTTACCCCTTCCTGCGCAAACCAATTCTGGAATTGTGCAACAGGCGTATTTCGATGTGCCTCACGGAATGCAATAGCCTTTATAGTCACTTTCTCCGTCGTAGTAAAAGGCGCCATATAACGTGTGCTGTAAATTGTGGGATGGGAACCATCAAGAGTATAATATATTTCTGTCCCTTCGGAGGCTTGTATCGTAACACTATCATTACGTATGCATATATGAGGAGCAGCACCAGCAGATGGCAGTGACGTATCTACGAGTTGTACTTGCACTGGATCGGAATATTCGGAACAAACACCTTGTCTCACACTCCGTACGAAACAACGATAAATCCCCTCACTCAACCCCTCAAAGGTATAGCTGCACTCACTGACACGAACTGTATGAACTACCGTTTCTCCATCACCCTCTTCAAGCAGTGTAAGCAGTACATCATACGCATCAGCCTTCAATGTTTCATCCCAGGTAAGGGTGAAGCCTGCAGAATGAATGGACGATGGTATATGTACACGAGGAGCAGACAAGGCATTCTGCATGAAGGTAAAGGTCGTCACACCATCCTTAGAAGAGGTTATATTCGTGATATCCTTGTTCATATATCCTCCTGCATACACTTTAGCTGCAGGACGGCTGTTAGCCGTGAGACTCGTATTTTGCGCCAAACCTGGGTAAATATCACCAACAAGAGACTCCGAAGTAGCCTTTCCGTCAGCAGGTATTACGTACACCCGTTGATGATTAGGGTCATTGTTGACGACATTATTGTGCCAAGCCGATGACAGATAGTCGACATGAAGCACAATCATTCCACTGGCTGGAGCATATTGGTTCCAACCAGCCTTACTAAAATATTCCACCACATAGAATTCGTTAGGATTAGCATCGTTGACAATTTTGTATGCTTCTCCCCCTTCATTCAATGGCTTAAGGGTAACATGAGTGGGGTCGTTCAATTCCACGAGGGATATCCATCCAAGAAAATCCTTTTCATAGGCATTATAACCACAGGGGGTATGCCCATCATTGTTATAACACCCCTGATCCATAACACTCCAAGAATTCATTCCGAAAGCCTTGCCGCCTGAAGAAGTATCATAGAAATCCGGAAGTCCGAGACAATGTGAGAATTCGTGACAAAAGGTACCGATACCATCAAGTACAGTACCTTTGTAACCATCCAACTCATTATTGCACGCATAACAACTAATGTTTACACCACCTAAATTTTGAGGAGTTCCCAATTGCCACTGATGCGGCCAAATAGTATCGTCAAGCATATCGGGATATGAAGCTTCTCCATAGCCTGCATAGATGATATAAACAATATCCACATAACCATCACGATTGTTATCGTAAAGTTTGAAGTCTGTACCCAACTCATCAAAAGCTTTCCTACAAGCATCCTCTACCATCTCACGAGGACGTAAATCTTCACCATTCTTGTTATTCGCGCCATAATATGCCATTTCTTTTTCTAAAGTAATGGGGCCAATAACTTCGAATTGAGGGTTGAACAATCCGCCAGACTGCTCTACAAAATATTCCCTTACGCTTCCACAACCACCTTCAGCCGTGTAATCCTCGCCATTAATGCGTTCCTGAAAAGCTGTTTTGGGGTTTAAGGTCGAGAACTTCACATCTGCATATTGGACCAATAGCACGGGCACCCTCACTGTCCCTTGAGCCGGCACCTCAGCAGCTCGTGCCGCAGCATTACGTTTGGTTGCAGCCCGCTGCATTCGTACTGCCACCGATTGTTGTATATCTGGTATACTCTCTATAAAGTTCTGTTCCTCAGGAGTACGATTGCCGGCATCATGAGCCAACCATCCAGACGACACTACACGCTCTTCACTAAAAATTGCATAGTAATAGGTTTCTCCCTGCCTCATGACAGGCACTCCATCCGTAGTCACAAGATAATGAAAATGTTCATCGCCCCTCATCTGCAAAGAAAGCTGTGTTCCATCAGGCTGCTCCACAATGCGCACACGATGCTTAGCTGGCACAGCCCATAGTGAGGCAGCGCAAGAGAGCAAAAAGGATAGGAGTAGTATCTTCTTCAAGGACATTAAAGCGCACACAACATTTCAACGTGCAAATATAATGAAAAGAGACGAATATACCGATTTTTCTGAAAAACTTTACGTAATTTTGCAGCCACTAATAATGAATGTATGGATTTACCCATTCCTTTTGAACAAGCCATGCGCCAACTCCTTGGCGACGAATATACAGCTTTTCGAGAAGCCCTACTCGATGAACCAGCCGTAAGCATACGCCTCAACCGAAGCAAACGACAAATGGGAACGACCAGTTATGAGCCCGTGCCTTGGGCTACAGATGGTTACTACCTTACACAGCGTCCTCAGTTCACCTTTGACCCCTTGCTGCATGCAGGCTGCTATTATGTTCAAGAAGGTTCCTCTATGTTTGTAGAGCAAGCAGTCAAGCAGCATCTCAAAAAAGCCGATGTTGCACTTGACCTCTGCGCGGCACCTGGCGGAAAGAGCACATTGTTACGTTCACTTTTACCCAACGATTGTGTCCTCGTATCAAATGAGGTAATGCGCCAACGTGCTCAAGTGTTAGCTGAGAATATCACCAAATGGGGACATCCGCGCAGTATTGTCACCTCAAACTACCCTGCCGACTTCACACCATTGGGAGAGCTTTTTGATCTTATTTTGGTAGATGCTCCCTGTAGTGGAGAAGGCATGTTTCGCAAAGACGAGGTAGCCGTAGCTGAGTGGAGCCCCGAAAACGTAGATGTTTGTTGGCGCCGCCAACGTGACATTCTCACAGACATTTGGCCGACACTACGACCTGGGGGGCTACTGATTTATAGCACTTGTACCTTTAACACCAAAGAGGATGAAGAGAACGTGCTCTGGATGATGAAGGAGCTGAACGCCGAATTATTGCCTATCAACACTGATTATTCATGGGGTATTACACCCAGTTTCATCCCTGAGGTGGGACATGCCTATCGTTTTCTCCCAGGACGAACACGTGGTGAAGGTTTCTTCCTTGCGGCATTGCGCAAAAAAGGAGATGCCACCCCTATCATTCCAATTCCAAAAGAAGAATGTTGTTCTAAGAAAAAGAAGAACAAAGGGAAGGCCCCCTTTATTGCTATCCCCCCCGAGTGTAAGGAGTGGCTTACCAATAGCGATTCATACATCTATCGAACTACTGGGAACGAGGTGACAGCCTTGCTTCGCGACATGGAGACACTGCACACAACTTTAGCGGAGCGGTTACACATCGTCAAATCTGGCATCACATTGGCAGAGCTAAAAGGGAATGCTGTAATTCCATCACACTCATTGGCAATGAGTACAGAACTTAGAGCTGACGCTTTCGTTCGCTGCGAGCTCTCCTATACTGATGCATTGCACTATTTACGTCGAGAAGCTATTACTCTACCTGCCAAAACGCCAAAAGGTTTCGTACTCGTAACCTATCGTGACTGCCCACTCGGTTTCGTAAAGAATCTGGGGAATCGCGCCAACAACCTATACCCCAATGAGTGGCGTATCCGTAGTGGGTACCTCCCCGATAACGAGGTTATAATCATGTAAGAAAGAAGAAAGAAAGAAAAAAAGAAACTAACCCCGAGACTGCATCTCGTCAAGTTTCGATTTTATCAGCATCAACTCGGCACGAATATCTTTCAGGCGTGTAACAATATCTTGACGATCCACCACTTGCTGTTTGCTCGTTTTGAGGCGTTCACGAGCAGCCTTGATTGTCAACCCTTGATCTTTGACGAGGTGATGAATGAGACGAACCAAATCGACATCTTGCTTCGTATACTGACGTGCCCCGCCCGCAGTTTTTCTTGGTTTCAGCGACGGGATTTCCTTCTCCCAGAAACGAAGTGTATGCTCGGGAAGATTCACCATCTCGGCAACCTCACGAATATTATAGTACAATTTCAAATTGCCATCTTTGTCCATATCGCAGATCCTCACTTAGTCAAACACCTTTCCATGGTTATCAGCCATACGTATCATCTCCTCATATTGGTCTGCATCAAGATCCATGAAATAATAGTGTGCCGGGTTCACATGACGGCCACGTTGCAACACCTCGTAATGCAGATGAGGTCCCGTAGAACGACCGCTATTACCTGAGATGGCGATAGTTTCGCCGCGAACCACACGTTGTCCCTTTTTTACGTTATACTTCTTCAAGTGAGCATAGCGTGTTTCGTAGCCATAGCCATGATCTATGGTCACGATATACCCATAACCCTTTTCATAGCGAGCATTTTTCACCACACCATCGGCCGTCGCGTAGATAGGAGTTCCTATATCGCAAGCAAAATCCATGCCTTTGTGGAAAATACGCGTCTGATAAATAGGATGTATGCGATAACCATATCCTGAGGCCGTGCGCTTGAGGTCCTTATTTGCCACAGGCTGTATGGCTGGTAGGTGCAGCAACATATCCTCATGGTTCCGGTAATACTCGACCATCTCATCGAACGACTTAGACTGTATATAAAGTTGGCGCGTAAGCATGTCCAATTTCTGTGTCGTTGCAATCACCAGCTCCGCATTGTCCATATTCTCATATGCTTCGTAGCGGTTGGTGCCTGCATAATTGGCATTACGCACATCATTGGAAACAGGTTCAGCCATAAACATAACACGATACAGATTATCGTCGCGCTGGCGAATATCTTCCATCACTTCCATCGCCTCGTCCATACGCTGGGACAAGACTACGTACTGACTCTGCAACCGCGCATTCTCTTCACGCAAGTCATCTGCACTTTCAGGAGTACCTAAAATCAACAATGTGATAAAGTAACCCGATACGCCCAACAAGACAAACCACAAAGCATTACGCAAATAGGTTAGTAACCGACTGCGCAAGTTGGGGTAGACGCGTGTATATACGCCAGTTTCCTCGCTATACTTATAGTAAACATTTCTCATTACAAGGGACAAAATTAGCTCAAGGAGAGCGAAATGCCAAATCTCTGCGAATGAATGTGGAGAAAAAGCCTATTTTTCCATCATTCAAGCGATTATCCCTATCATAAAAACAAAAGATGTTAGCATATTTACACAATTAATAACTATCTTTGCAGTCAGAAAAACCAAGTCATATAACATGAAAAGATACGCTTCTATCATAGCATGGTTGTTTGCAGGCGTAGTATCGCTATCGGCACAGCCCGATCCATTCCAATCTCTACTCTCATACGTGCAGAATGCCTACCAGTTCAGTCAAATATGCCAACAAGAGAAAGTATACCTACACTTTGACAATACAGCCTATTTTCAAGGTGATGTTATTTGGTTCTCAGCCTATGTTGTGAACGCATCAACCCATACTCCAGCACCGAGCAAGGTTTTATACGTTGAATTGCTCTCCCCAAATGGTGTGGTACTGAAGCAATTGAAACTAAAAGTAGAAAACGGCCAAGCCAATGGATCACTACCTTTAGTAGATGTATCGACAGAGGAAGCGCGTGCATTACGCGGTGTTACTGCACTGCCCAGCGGTTTCTATGAGGTAAGAGCCTACACGCGAACCATGCTTAACTTTGACCATGCCAGCGTATTCTCCCGTGTATTTCCCGTATACGAAACACCTAAAAAAGAGGGTGATTACAGCAATCCCACGATACGACGTTGGGACAACCCCTACGATGTGCAACGTCCTGAAATGGAAAAGATCAAGACACTCTCTGTGTCTTTTTACCCCGAAGGAGGCAATCTCGTAATGGGTATACCCTGCCGTGTAGCCTTTAAGGCCATAGGCGACAATGGGCAAGGCGTAGAGGTAAGTGGAACGTTGCAAACCGAAGATGGACAAGCCCCAGTCACTCTCAACACTCAGCATGACGGCATGGGGCAATTTATCTTAACACCCACAAAGAAACGCCACACCGCCGAATTCACGTATGAAGGTAAGAAATATACCGTTCACCTACCCGAACCAATCGACGAAGGTTATACATTAACAACTGACAATCTACGTCCCGGACAGATTCGAGGCCGCCTAACCAGCAACACAGGCCATCTTGATGAATTGTTAGGGCTGACGCTTATTAACCGTGGCACAGTGGCATACTTTGACACCCTTTCTGTACGAGGAGGAGTAGCAACATTTGTCATTCCCAAAGAAAAGCTTCCCACGGGAGTACATCAGTTGACCCTCTTCAATTCAAAAGGAATAATCTTAGCCCAGCGCCAATTATTCGTCAATAATGGGACAAAGGCTGGTTCAATCACCATCAGTACTGCGTCCACAAAGCACGAAGCCTTCGCTCCCGTGGCATTGAGCGTGCAAACTAACGCCCCTGATGGTACTCCCCTACCCGCCACCATTTCTATCGCGATACGCGACAACCAAAACTTAGGGACAGCATATAGCGACAACATACTGACAAATATGTTGCTATCTTCTGAACTGAAGGGATATATACATAAGCCCGAGTATTACTTCGAGAGCGATGATGCCGAGCACGTCCGAGCACTTGACCTACTGATGATGACGCAGGGATGGACACGCCATAATTGGTCACAGATGACACGAGTAGAGCCGTTCTATGTCAAGCATTATGTTGAGGATGGTCTCGTCATTGACGGCTGCGTATTAAGTCGCATGCGAGATAACCCCATAGCAGGCGCAACAGTAAATATGCGCCTCTATTCACCCGACCGTTCACAGAAACAGGAGACTTCCGTCGTTACTGATGACTATGGATGCTTTGGTTTTGCTGTAGAGGAGTTCTATGATAAGTGGGACATGTTCCTTTCTGTTACTAAAGATGGGAAAGAACTCGACTGCCGCCTCCGTCTCGACCGAGCGTCACGTCCTTCAGTGCGAGCTTATACAACAACAGACCTCTATCTACCAGAGCACATTATGGAGGCCAATGAGCAGATGTTTGAAGAGGTTGAGAAAGATCCCATTCTGCAAGCTAATCCCGACAGTGTATTCCTGCTTGATAATGTAGATGTACATGGTCGCAAAAAATACATAGATTTCCTCACCTTCAAAGCATACAATGCCGAAGAAGACACCGAGTTCCATCTTGACCAAGGCAAATACACTTACATGGTGCGTGATTACCTCAACGAGAAAGGATACAACATTGACTATGCTCGATACGACGGCGTAATACCAGAAACTATCACCACACGCGACGAGATGATAGCATGGTCCCTTGAGCAGTGCCCCATTAACAACCGTCGTGTATTCTGGTATTTGCACGACGAAGACAGTAAGTGGTTGAAGGCAAGCTATACTCCAGGATTCGACATCGACATGGAGGATGTTAAATCCATCATCGTATATGACAGTCCCTTTGAATACATGGCCCTTCCTTTCGTAAAAGACGCACTCTCTCCCGAGATCATCGAGAGTCTCAACAAAACCACATCTGGCGTTGATGGAGTTCTCATACGCGGACTCTACGTAATAGATATTACCATGTACCCCAAAGGGTTGCGCAAGTCCAAAGTAAAAGGCCAGCGCCAAACGACCTTCAGAGGCTATACCATGGGCACTGAGTTCTATGCCCCCGAGTACCCCGACGGTCCCATCAAGGGTGATGTCGACTATCGCCGTACCCTGTACTGGAATCCGACGCTCACCACTGACGCTGAAGGACAAGCCGAGGTATTGTTCTATAACAATGGATACAGCAAGCAATTCCACATCAGCGCCGAAGGTATCACCCCACAAGGAATAATACTAAGAAAATAACAATAATAAATGAATATGAAAAAGACACTCCTACTTACCATTTGTCTATTGGTTGGTTTGGACATCCATGCCCAAGATAAAAAGATTACCATCGTAAATGCCATAGCAAGTAGTTTCCAACCTGGCAATGAGGCCGAAAATGTTATTGATGGAAACACTCGAACCATCTGGGTCAATGACTCCGAAATATCGGCATCATCATGGCCCGTGACACTCACCATCACCCTGAAAGAGGCCACCCACGTGGACTACGTACGTTACATTCCACGCCAGGATATCTATGACGACGGCAATTGGAATAGGGTATACATATCCTATTGCCCCACGACCACTGGCACCAACTTCACATCCATCGGCAGCCACGACCTCAACTCAAGCAGTGCAAACTGTGATATGTGGCTCACAGAAAATGGTGTAACGTGCGGACAGATAAAGTTTACCCTTGAGCGCGGCTATTTCTACAAAGTATCAGCAGCCGAGATTGAAGCCTATGCCGTAGACTATCAGAAGAAGGATGAATTTGCCCAATACTTCACCGACAACATCTTTTCGGAGCTTAAGCCCGAGATAAAAAGTAGCGAAGGGATCGAAGATCCTACGTTGAAATTACTCATAGACAATATTCTCAACGATGCCGATGGATACCGAAAGTTCCGCGTAGGCGAATATGAGCCCTACCTCAGCACCGAGACTCTGCTTGATATCCTAAAATCAAGTAACTACTACAACAACTACGAAAACCCCACGGGAGTATATCTCAAGGCAGGTGAATCTTGCTTTGTGGCCGTAGATGGCATCAATGCTCAATATCCTGTGAAACTTACCATTAAGAACTGGGTGGAGGATGAGAGCTCCAGCACCTATCCTTTGCGCAATGGGCTGAACTACATCACAGCCAGTACCGAGGGCAACTTGTTTGTCAGCTACTACACCGACGATTTTGAGGTCGCACCCAACGTGAAAGTTCACTTCATCAACGCTCCTGTACAGGGTTATTGGGATCAAGCTACGATGACCAATGCCGACTGGGTGAAACTGCTCGAAGGACGTTCCGTGAATGATAACTCCATTCTTATTACCCGTTCAGAGCATGCCCAACTGGCCTACCCCGTATCAGCATGGCTCAAGTATTGCCCTACAAACGTAGATTCTACTATGACACTCTACCAGCAGGTGCAATGGGCACAGCGCAACATGCTTGGGTTGGAGAAGTATGGTCGTCAGGTCAAGAACCGTCAACTCTTTTTCGCTACCACTTATGGTTTTATGGCTGCAGTAAACGAAGGATCGTATTGTAACGTTAATAGCCTCGATGCAATCATGGTGCCCGATGCCAAGAGATTTGATTTCTGGGGAGTAGGTCACGAATGGGGACACAACAACCAAATAAGTACAGGTTTCAAATGGTCTGGCTGCGGAGAAACTACAAACAACATCTTTGCCTCATGGGGACAAATACACTTCACTGGTAATCCACACACTTTACGCCTTGAGGATGAGGTTACCGGTGTCGGAGAATATGCCAATATGCGTGGCGGACGTATGCAGACCTACTTTGAAGAGGCACTACGCAAAGAAGTTCCTTGGCAGCTGCAAGATGGTCCAGACTACTATGGTACTACTCCCACGGAAAAAACGATATGGGGCTATGATGCCGATGGCAACTATTTAGGCTATGTTACTACTACCTCGCGCAACTATGACCACTTCGTAAAACTCGTTCCATTTTGGCAACTCAACCTTTGGGGAACCCTCGCAGGCAAATGCCCTGATATCATCCCTATGGTCATCGAAAGCATACGCACTACACGTAATTACGAATCATACTACAACACCAATGGTAAGAAACAGATTAATTGGATGAAACTTGCCTGCGACAGTGCTAAGATAGACCTTCTGCCTTTCTTTGAGAAAGCAGGAATGCTACGCCCCATCAATTCCTATATTGAGGACTATAATGCAGGTTGGAATGTCATTAGCGAAGAAATGATTGAGAGCCTTAAAACCTATGTAAAAGAGCAAGGATACCCAGCCTTTACCGAGGAAATCAACTATATCAACGGACACAACTACTACATCTATCGCGACTGCTTAAAGTTAGAAGTTCCCCAAGCCTTAGGAGAGGGATGCAAAATTAATGGAAGTAAGGTTGTAGTACAACATAGTGCAATAAAGAATGCTGTAGCTTTTGAGACCTACAATGGTAAAGGGGAATTATTGCGCATTACCATGTATGGATTGGGCAGTGATGACAATCATTCTTATACTCAGGTACTCTATCCCACGAATAGCAATGCTGAGCAAAGTTCTGCGTATATCATGGCAGTAGGATATGATGGTACACGAGTTAAGGTATATGAAGGAGGTAAACTTAAAGACGAATTCTTCACAACACTGGAACTTGCAAAAAAATATGCGACAAGAATCGATACTACTGGATATAAAATCGGGTTCTTGAAACCCGAGTCTATCATCAATCACGTTTCTGTTATAAACAAAATAGACTCGTTGGTAAGACATACAGATGCAAGGGAATATCCTTATGCCATATGGACCGCCGAGTTGGAAGAGTCTATTTCAACATTGTTAGAGGATTGCAACCCACTAATACCTAATCGTTGTTACACATTGATGACAAGCAGTAATGAGAGTCAATTCATCAGCATTGATAATAACGGACTAAGCACACACATTTATCAGAAAGAGCAAAGGCCTCAAAGTCTGATGTGGAAAATCATTCAGTCTGAGGAAGAGGGAATTTGTTACATACAGCATCTCACAACCGGTCGTTATGTCACATCTGTCTCAAGCGGTTCGCGAGTGAAAGCTGAATCACGTCATATTGCAGATGCTGCAACTTTCACCTTAGAGTTGGTCGCGCCAGGAGAATTTCACATTCAATATGCCAATAACACAAAGTCAAAACTTTATAATAACGATGGGCTCATATATGCAGGAAGTCAGACTGCCGCCAATGCCAAATGGCTTCTACAAATGGAAGAAGAACAAGTAGAAGAGAACATGATCGCACAGCCGGACATAAGCACAGACGAGCAGCTGACCATCTACTATCTCATCCGTAACGATAATGGAGAATATGCATATGGTAGTTCATTATCAAGATACAAAGGGCGAATTTCTACTGGCATCTATGATGACCCCAATGAATTCTCTTATTGGTTCTATTTCAAGCAAGGGAACCAAGAGGGGAAGTACACCATTCATAATTATAAAACAGAAAAGGCAGTAACCATAAGTAGCAACAAGCTATACATCGACAAAGACGCAGAAGCCACCGAATTTGAAATAACCTTAGATGAGACCGAAATGGGGCTTATACTATCTGCCGAAGAGGGAGATTGGTATGTAAATGCAGTAGGAACCAAACTTGTTGAAGCTAATACCGAGAAACATACTACCTGGAAGTTACTCCGTGTATGCAACATCGACCTCAACGAAGTTCCTCCCACCGGCATCGAAAACGAGACAAAAACTGAGCCTGTAGTACATATGAACGAGGGCAGTATTACCATTGACGGCCTTACCCCGAATTGTAAAGTCCGTGTATACGATGCTGTCGGAAAAGTTATCACAACAGCAGCTTGTACTGGCAACTCAGTAACGTTAAATCTCAGCTCATTCAAAGGCAAGGTGGCAATAATCACCGCAGACACATACTGTACGAAAGTGATAATAATGTAACATTTTTTGAAATTAAGCTTTAGTGCCGTGCTGAAATCACCTCAGCACGGCATTTTTCATCTTATACAGAGGGGAAAAACTATCAAAATAGGGGGAGAATTGTACAAATGATAGTTTGCCCCCCTCAAATTGGATGTTTACACCCCATCGTAACTATTCATTCCTACTACTTTTGTCGCAGTTTCAATAACCCCTAAAAAGAATGAATATGAACGACAAATTCAACAGAGACCTCGTTGCAGTACAAGACGAACTCCTGCGTTACGCGTACAAACTGACTATGGATCGCGAAGAAGCCAATGACCTGCTCCAAGAGACTTCACTCAAAGCACTGGACAACCGTGACAAGTACACCCCCGACACGAACTTCAAGGGATGGGTATACACCATCATGCGCAATATCTTTATAAACAATTATCGCAAGACTGTGCGTGACCAGACCTTCGTAGACCACACCGACAACCTCTACCATCTCTCCTTACCTCAAGATGCAGGCTTCGAAAGCACCGAGAGCGCCTATGACACCAAAGAGATACGCCGTGCCGTAAATGCACTACCCAAAGAGTACCGCATCCCCTTTGCCATGCACGTATCAGGATTCAAGTATCGCGAGATTGCCGAGAAATTATCACTTCCTCTTGGCACAGTAAAGAGCCGCATCTTCTTCACTCGCCAGCGATTACAGATGCAGCTCAAAGACTTCAGATGACTATTATTGTCACACAACTACCGCCACTCACCTCGGCACAATATCCAATACTGCATCCTCAAGCAATGGAGAAGAGAAAGTCAACTTCACTGGAGACTCGTCAGCGATTTGCACATAGGCTACAAGACAACCTTGGTATGCACGTCGTTGACGAGCTTTCGGATGACTCATATCGCCATTGTCCGAGTTCTCAAGACCTAACAAATGGGCAGCTCCCTCCACCCTACAAGTTATCATGTTATCGGCAAGCTTCACGAGATGCCCTTGCTCGTCAACGACCTCTACGAGCACTTGCGCCGTGCCTCCGTGAGCAGCCACCTCAGGTTCTATCAATGTAGCACGAAGGCTATAGGGACGTCCGCTAGTATGAATCTCATACGTCGCAAGCAAGTTGCCTTCAGCATCGTATCCTTCGGCTATAAGAGTTCCTGGTTCATAGGGGATATCCCAATGTATCATACCACTCCTATCATCATAAGGACGCATTTCACCAACGACAGCACCATTAAGTTTCAGTTGTGCCTGAGCCGTATTGGTATAGCACACCACACGAATAAGCTGCCCTTCGCGATAGTTCCACAAGTCAAGAGCGTCGATAGAGAGATGGTCGCCCCAACGGCCACGACCTCGGTGGTAGGTACCAATGTATATCATTGGCTCGATACTCCAATGTGCCTCGCGGAACTTGCCGCGGGGCTTAGGATAGTTGGCAAAATTGAGCAACCCAGTGTGTAGTCCGCGCGAAGGCCATGAACCCGACTCACCAAGATAGTCGGTACCGGTCCAGATGAACTGGCCGAAGATGTGTTCCTTGTCGCGCACAGCCTTCCAAGCAGCAAAGTCATTGCGTGTCTCACTGCCATAGATGATGCGGTTGGGATATTTCTTATGGTCGGTATCGTAGCGGTCCTCAGTGTAGTTATAGCCAACAACATCCACCGCCTCGGGATATTCCGTTTCATTACTCATGACCACACCGGCAAGAGCTCCCGTGACAGGGCGAGAAGAATCGACAGCACGTATGCAAGCTGCCAGTCGCTTAGCAATCTTACCTATGCGCTCGGCATGAGGACGCTCGGGGTCATAGCCTCCAAACATGGGTTGGCTGATGCTGCTACCATCGAGTACGGGATGTGAGTAAGGGTCGTTGGGATAGTCCACCTCATTACCCACGCTCCACAGGAACACACTCGGGTGGTTGCGGTCGCGGCGCACAATGTCGGTGATATCTCGTTCTATCCACTCCTCGAAGAAGTCGTAGGTTCCCTCATAGCCCGGTTCGCCCTTGTTCCAGCCCTTTATCCATTTACGTTTGGGGAACTCCCACTCATCGCTTCCCTCGTCCATCACAAGCATACCCAACTCATCACATAGATCATACACGATGGGAGCTTGCGGATTGTGGCTCATGCGGATAGCATTGGCACCCATTGCCTTGAGCGACTCTATACGACGACGCCATACCTCAGGAGGCACCACAGCGCCGAGCACGCCTGCATCATGGTGCAGGCACACGCCCTTAACCTTCATATTCTTGCCGTTGAGTGCAAAGCCCTTGTCGGCACTAAACTCCAATGTTCTAAGTCCTGCACGCACCTCAGCCTGATCCACCACTTTATCCCCGGTAAGCAGTTCCACACGCAAAGTGTAGAGATAAGGTTCATCGAGATTCCAGCGATGCGGATTCTTCAGTTGGCAATTGACTATTGGCAATTGACTATTGAGTTCTTCGGCACCAACGACTGCACTTTTCGTAGCTGTTGCCACCTGCTTGCCTTCGGCATCGAGCATCGTGATACGTGTCTGTACCTTTTGGAGCTGTGTTGTATGATTATCCACGGCCACATCGACTTCAATGGTAGCACTACGATCGGAGAGCTTGGCTGCACGATAGGCTACCCCCCACTGCGAGAGGTGCAGCTCGGGAGCAGCCACGAGATACACATCGCGATAGATACCCGAACCTGTATACCAACGCGAGTCAGCATAGCGGCTATGGTCCACACGCACAACAATAACATTATCACCTCCCTTATTCAAGTAGGGAGTGAGGTCATACATAAACGACACATATCCATTTGGACGATGCCCGAGATGATGTCCATTGATGTATACATCACTTCGGTTATACACGCCCTCGAAGTAAATGTAGTGGCGTGCAGCCGCATCGGTAACACGGAAGGTCTTGCGATACCACCCTATGCCACCGGGCAGATAGCCCGTACAGCTCGCCAAAGCCTGAGAAGGAGCACTCTCGATACTCCAATCGTGAGGTAGCGTCAACTCTCGCCAACGGCTATCATCATAATCAGGAAAGATGGCTGCACTATCATCGGCAAGAACAAAACGCCAGTTATCATTAAACTTCTCCGACGCGCCAAACGACACTTGAGCCGTAGCACCTATGCTCATAAGGCATAGCAACGATATCAATATTTTTTTCATAGTAATAGATTTATGCTACCACAAAGTTAGAACTTTTTTCACAAATAGCCACCTTATCAGAATAAAAATCAAAGAACATCCACCGTTTCATATATATTTTTCGTACCTTCGCACACCTATCCAGACATAACAAAATGGCAAAAGAGAGAATAGCATACGTATGTACCGAGTGTGGCTACGATTCACCCAAATGGGCAGGCCGCTGCCCCTCGTGCGGACAGTGGAACACGATGAAGGAGCAGGTAATGCGCCCTGCAGCGACAGAGAAGCGCGCCGCACCGGGCTTCACCTTTGAGAAGGCACGCCCCGTGCGCCTCGAAGAGATTGCTACGGGTGAGGAACCACGCATCGACATGCATGATGAGGAGCTCAACCGTGTGCTCGGTGGCGGACTCGTACCCGGCTCACTCATCCTCATCGGTGGCGAGCCCGGCATTGGCAAGAGTACCCTGGTGCTGCAGACCATACTCCATATGCCCGAACAGCGCGTACTCTACGTATCGGGCGAGGAAAGTGCCAGACAACTCAAGCTCCGTGCCGACCGCATTGCCCACACCAACGCCAACTGCCTCATCCTGTGCGAGACCTCACTGGAGAAGATATATGCACACATCAAGGAGACGCAGCCCGATCTCATTGTCATAGACTCCATACAAACCATCTCTACCGACACTGCCGAGTCATCTCCCGGAAGTATCGTGCAGATACGTGAGTGTGCCGCTTCTCTGCTCAAGTTCACCAAGGAGAGCAACATCCCCACCATCCTCATCGGACACATCAACAAGGAGGGAAGCATCGCCGGCCCCAAGATATTGGAGCACATCGTCGACTGCGTGCTCCAGTTCGAGGGCGACCAACACCACATGTACCGCATCTTGCGCGGCATCAAGAACCGTTTCGGAAGTACCGCCGAGTTGGGTATTTACGAGATGCGTGGCGACGGGCTTCGCCAGGTGAGCAACCCCTCGGAACTGCTCCTTACCGACCGCCACGAGGGTATGAGCGGCATTGCCATTGCCTCGGCCATCGAGGGCATACGCCCCTTCCTCATCGAGACACAAGCACTCGTGAGCACCGCCGCCTATGGCACCCCGCAACGCTCGGCCACCGGCTTCGACTTGCGCCGCATGAATATGCTCCTTGCTGTGCTCGAGAAGCGAGTAGGCTTCAAGCTGGCTCAAAAGGATGTGTTCCTTAACATTGCCGGAGGTCTCCGTGTCAACGACCCCGCCATAGACCTCAGCGTCATCAGTGCCATCCTATCGAGCAATATGGACACCGAGATAGAGCCCACCGTGTGCATGGCAGGCGAGGTAGGTCTTTCGGGTGAGATACGCCCCGTGAGCCGCATCGAGCAACGCATTGCCGAGGCCGAGAAGTTAGGTTTCAAACAAATCATCATCCCCAAGCACAATATGCAGGGCCTCGACCCTACCCGTTTCGGCATTGAAATATGCCCCGTGCGCAAAGTAGAGGAGGCTTTCAGAATTTTGTTTGGGTAAAACAAAGGGTAATAATATAGCAGCTTGTCCAAGCGTCTCGTAGCATACCGAGTGAAACAAGCTTTTAGGTCACCGTTGTTGTCATTGCCAACAACGCGGTATTTTGCATCGTGGACAAACATCTGCATTACTGCCCTATTATTTCTTGGCCATAAGCAAAGTGTCGGCTCAGTAGCTACCGAGGCATTCCTCGCAAGCTACCGCGATGCGGCGCGGTAGCTATCGCGGCGCGCCTCAATAGCTAGCGCGGAGGACGCTACCCGAAGTGAAATGTGAGTGTAGGAGGTTATTGGGAGAGACAATATAACTATTACCCCAAAGCCTCATCAAGAGAAATAAACCACGAAGTTTGGCCATGTCGCATAAAAGTCGTAGCTTTGCAGATTGAAAACTATTTACATATCAGACACAAAGAATGAAAACTATGATTAAACGAATGGGTGCATTGCTCTCATTGCTCTGTGTAGCGATGATGACATTTGCACAGATGCATGAGCCTATCCAGTGTGAGGCCTCATGGAAGATGGTTGGTGACAACGTTGCTGAATTGCGCATTGCCGCCACTATTGAAGCCGGATGGCACCTCTACTCAACAGAGTTAGAAGATGGCCCCACGGCTGCCGTACTCGTGGCAGAGACTTTGGACGGTGCTCGCCTCGATGGCAAACTCACCTTTGAAGGTAAAGAAATCAGCAAGTACGACGACATGTTCGGCATGGATGTACGTTACTTTGAGGACAAAGTAACCTTCGTACAGCGATTCATCATCGAAAAGGAGAACAGCAAAGTGCAAGGCTATTTCCAATACGGAGCTTGCAACGACGAAAACTGCCTCCCCCCCACCAACGTTGAGTTCAACTACACGGCAAGCCCTGTAGTAAAAGCACAGGCTGCTACACCCGCGGCAAAGCCCGTAGCAAAGGTTACCAAGGCAGAGACAGCCACAAAGGTGGTTGAAGCCGCAAAGGTGGAGCCCATCGCCGAGGTGAAGGTTGAAGAGACTGCCCCTGCCGAAGAGGCTCCTGCTGAGAAGATAGAGAAATCTCAGTCTCCTTTTGGTGCTCTTTGGGAACCCGTCATCGACGAGTTGGGTCAACCCAAAGGAACAGCTGACACCGCAAACCAGTCACTCTGGGTGATTTTCCTCCTCGGTTTAGCTGGTGGTGTTGTTGCTCTCGTAACTCCCTGCGTGTGGCCCATCATCCCCATGACCGTGAGCTTCTTCCTCAAGCGCAGTGGTGACAAGAAGAAGGGTCGCCGCGATGCTTACATTTATGGAGTATCTATCGTAGTCATCTACGTATTGCTGGGATTGTTCGTAACATTGGTATTTGGCGCCAGCGCCCTCAATGCGCTTTCTACCGCAGCTGTACCCAACCTCTTCTTCTTCCTCCTCTTGGTAGTATTTGCCATGTCGTTCATGGGAGCTTTTGAGCTCACCTTGCCCGAAAAGTGGACTACCGCAGTGGATGGTAAAGCAGAGAAGACTGGTGGCCTGCTCGGCATCTTCCTCATGGCATTTACCTTGACCCTCGTATCATTCTCATGCACAGGTCCCATCATCGGTTTCTTGCTCGTAGAGGTATCTACCACAGGAAATATTTTGGCGCCCACCATTGGCATGCTCGGCTTCTCTATCGCCTTGGCATTGCCTTTCACCCTTTTCGCCATCTTCCCCGCATGGCTCAAAGCTGCGCCCAAGAGCGGAGGTTGGATGAATACCGTGAAGGTAGTGCTTGCTTTCGTTGAGTTGGCCTTTGCACTCAAGTTCCTCTCTGTTGCCGACCTCGCTTATGGCTGGCACATTTTGGATCGCGAGACCTTCCTCGCCCTTTGGATTGCCCTCTTCGCACTGCTCGGTGCATACCTCATGAAATGGATTCAGTTCCCTCACGATGATGAAGATGACCGCAAAGTGGCAGTTCCCCGATTCATGATCGGACTCATCTCGTTCGCTTTTGCCATCTATATGGTTCCTGGCCTTTGGGGTGCTCCCTGTAAGGCAATCAGTGCCTTCTCACCTCCTATGAGCACACAGGACTTCAACCTCTACGAACAAGAGTTACACCCTGTTACTATGGACTACGATCAAGGTATGGCCATCGCACGCAAGGAAGGCAAGCCCGTAATGCTTGACTTCAGTGGCTACGGCTGTGTGAACTGCCGAGAGATGGAGCAGTCAGTACTGGCAGACGAGAAGGTTATCAACCTCATTGAGAAAGATTACGTACTCGTTTCACTCTACGTAGACGACAAGACCCCACTCGCAGAACCCATCCGTTTCACCGAGAATGGCAAGGATGTTGTATTGCGCACCATCGGAGACAAATGGAGCTACTTGCAGCGTACCAAGTTCGGTGCCAATGCACAGCCTTTCTACGTATTGCTTGACAATGAAGGCCATCCGCTTACCACATCGCGCTCATACGATGAGGATATCGAGGCCTATGTAAACTTCCTCCAAGAAGGATTGGCTGAATATAGCAAGCGATAAATCAAAGCTTTAATATTATAGGAAATACCCTCACGCTGAATGCTGAGGGTATTTCTTGATTTAGAAGAAAGGCCCTATGCTGAAAACTATACTCCGATTCTACAAGAACTGGGCATTACCCATCTCCATGGCGATGGGTGTAGTGTTGTACTTCATTTACACCAATCTTCCTTTTCTTGAGGGCACAGCACATATAGCAAACAGAATCATCGGTATCTTGCAGCCTATGCTCATCTTCGCCATGCTGTTCGTCACATTCTGCAAGATTAAGCCTTCCGACCTGAAGCCCTGCCGTTGGCACACTACCCTATTAGCCGTACAAGTGGGCGCCTTTTCCTTATTTGCAGGGTTGCTCATCCTCTTTCCTTCGATACCATGCCGACTTATTGTAGAGAGCGCCATGATATGCTTCATCTGCCCTACAGCATGCGCGGCAGCTGTAGTGTGTGCCAAACTCGGAGGTAATGCAGCTCATCTCATCACTTACATCCTACTCATTAACTTGGCAGCAGCATTGTTCATACCCATTATTGTTCCATTAGTAAATCCACAAGAGGGGCAAACCTTCTATACCACCTTCATACTCATTACCCGACAGGTGTTCCCCACTCTCATCTTCCCCCTCCTATTGGCTTGGGTTATACGTTATACGATGCCACGCCTCGCCCAACGATTACAAAACACAGGCGACACGGCTTTCTACCTATGGACCATTGCACTTACTATGGCTATTGCAGTCACTACACGTGCAATTATGAATAGCCATGTACCCCTACCCACACTAATTGGCATAGCCATCATCACTCTTGGATGCTGCTGGGCTCAATTCACCATAGGCCGCCGCGTAGGAATTGCCACCAATGACGCCATAGCTTCTGGACAAGCCATCGGACAGAAGAACACGGTCTTTGCCATTTGGATGGCATACACCTTCCTCACCCCTGTGACAGCCATCGCGGGAGGCTTCTACAGCGTATGGCATAACATATTCAATTCATACCAGCTGTATAAGAAACGTAACAGCGCTACAAGCTAATGCTTCACTTAGACTCGTAAGATAGAAACACGAGATACTCCCCCTGAGCATCAATAGTGAATGTAGTACCGGAACAACTATTTAGTGTTCCTTGCCACCAGGTCGTAAAATCGTAAAGCGGATAAACCAATCCCTGAGCTGTAAGACCTCGAGCTGTAAAGTTGAATACCGACACTTGCTGACCGGGGAAGCAAGTAAAGACACATTTATCACGACAGGGGACAAACACGCCATAATCGGTGTAACTACGAACTTCGACCCCCAAGCGCATGTACTCCATGAGGAGGCTAATATTGCCAATCGTATGATCTTCACGCTTACCCGTAGCACCAACGATAGCAATACGACGTTTACCATGAGCATGGAGATAGTATACAGCCTTGGTTTGATCATTAGTCTCTTGATCTGGATTATAGTGGATAAGCGAAGCATATTGTTCACGATATTCAGCACAAAGCGAGTCTCCATCGCCAATGATAACATGAGGCACATGCCCTCGGGCTATATACTCGTTAGCAGCACCATCACAACAGACAACAAAAGGAGCCTTGCTCAAAATCTGAGTAGGAAGCAGTGCTATAGGATAGTCACCTGCAGCTAAAATCACAGCATCGACATCAAACATAATCGTTCATTTTCTCCTTCCAGTTCATCCAACCAAATACGGCCACTACAGCATAAAGCATATAAAGCAAAGCAGTAAAGTAGAGTTCCTTATATAAATATAACCCCACACATACCACATCGACTACCATCCAAACCCACCATTGTTCAAGGTACTTACGAGCAAGCATCCACATACCAATGACACTAAGCGCTGTGGTGAAGGCATCCCACCAAGGCACGTCACTATCAGTAAAACACTGCAACAGACAAGCTATAGCAACGAAAACAATAGCAAAGACAGCAACAGACACTAAGCTGGCTTTCACTGGGATATGGCTAATTGGCAGTTCAGCCGTTTCATGCTTCTTAGCTCCATACCACCACACTGCCCATCCATAAATGGCAGCTACTAAGTAATAGATATTTATGCCGCAATCAGCATAGAGACCTGCATCATAATAAACAAAGAGATAGATGGCTGGCATCACAATACTAACTATCCATAAATAGATACTGGCACGATATTCGAGCCAGAGGTAGATAATTCCAATGAAAGCGCCAAGAATTTCTAAAGCCATATTGGGCACAAAGATACAAAAATAAACTACCTACAGGACAAGAACATCAAGTTTTCCGCTATATATTTTGTCCAATCGACTAAAAGATACAACCTTTGGTGAAGCATCAGGATATTTTAAGTATCTTTGTGACGTAATATTATGCGCTACATCCTATGAAAAAGATTTTACTCCTATTCACCACCGCTATTCTATTCGGTGCATGCCAAAACTTAAAGAAAGAGGCCCCGCAGGCTGAACCCGAAGACACTGACACTGTCATCGTAGATGCTGACCAATACCTTCTGATGGAAACCAGCGAAGGCAATCTCACCCTGAAACTCTACCGAGAGACTCCACTGCACCGCCACAACTTCGTAAAGTTAGCACGCAAGGGCTACTACGACAACCAACAGTTCTTTCGTATCCAGAACAACTTTACCGTACAAGCTGGCGACCCCAAGTCAAAGGGTGCCACACGTGAGACCCTTTTGGGCGAAAATGATGTAGACTACACCATTCCTGAGGAGATACAACCCGAAAAGTTCTACCACAAACGCGGAGCTCTAGCTATGGCAAGCTATTATAAGATGGAAAAGTCTTCAGGCGGACATTTCTACTTCGTCACGGGTTTCAAATACAACGAAACAAAACTCTTCAATGCCGAAGACAAATATAATAAGGAATTGCGCAAAGAGGTGTTCGACTCTATCACTCACAGTTCACCCTATGTTGAGCAACTCCAAGAGTATGCTAAGGATCAGAAACGCTATATGCCCAAGATTCGCGAACTGAAAAAGAAGATTACTGCCGACACCGACAAAGTGATGGCTACCCGTAAGCAGTTCCACTATAGCAAAGAGCAGAAGAATCACTATACCACCGTGGGCGGCGCAGCTGACCTTGACGGATACTACACCGTATTCGGTGAAATCGTAGAAGGACTCGACGTGCTGACCAAAATCGAGAAGCGTGCCGTAGACGCCCGTCTGCGTCCCATCGAGCCCGTTATCATCAAGCGAGTAAGAGAGATAGCACCTGTGAGCAATGAGCAGTAAGTACTAAACTCCCCAGCGATACCAGAATTCTCCTCTTGAGGAGTTAGTTAGAAGGGAGGACAAACACAAGACTTTAAATGAATCGTCACACTCTCGCCAACGGGCTACGTATCGTACACCACGAAGACCCCACCACACAGATGGTGGCGGTAAACGTGCTTTATAACGTAGGTGCACGTCACGAAGATCCCGAGCGCACAGGCTATGCTCACCTCTTGGAGCACTTGATGTTCGAGGGTTCTGTCAATATCCCCGACTACGACACCCATGTGCAATTAGCCGGAGGGGAAAACAATGCTTGGACCAATAATGACCTCACCAACTACTACATCGCCCTACCCTGCAGCAACGTTGAGACGGCCTTCTGGCTCGAATCGGACCGCATGATGGGCCTTGCCCTCACTGAGCAGAGCGTGGAGGTACAGAAGGGCGTAGTCATTGAGGAGTTCAAGCAACGACACCTCAATCGCCCCTACGGCGACATACACCATCACGTACGTGCACTCGCATACAAGGTACACCCTTACCGATGGCCTACGATAGGATTGTGCGTGGAGCACATAGAACAGGCCACGCTGGAGAGCGTGATGGACTTCTACCATCGCCACTACACCCCAAGCAATGCCATCCTCTCCGTAGTAGGCAATATCACGTTTGACGAGGTGGTGCGACTGGCCGAGAAATGGTTCGGGCCTCTTCCCAAGAGCGACATAGCACCACGCCCCCAACTCCAAGAGCCTCCCCAACAGCGCCAGCGCCGCAAGACCGTATACCGCAACGCCCCTACCGACATGCTCGTGATGGCCTTTCACATGGCCGACCGCAAGAATCAGGAGTACCATGTGTGCGACCTCATCACCGATCTTCTCTCGGCCGGACAGTCGAGCCGCCTCATCCGTCACCTCATCCACGACAAGCACCTCTTCACCTCCATCGATGCCTACATACAGGGAAGCATTGACAGCGGACTCCTCTATATCATGGGAAGACTGGCCGAGGGCATCACCATAGAACAGGCCGAGCAGGCTGTGTGGGATGAACTGGATACATTGAAGCGGATAACCGTACCGACCGAAGAACTCAACAAGGTGCGCAACCGCTCAGAATCAGAGCGCACGTTCAACAACATCAACTACCTGAACCGTGCCGTCAACATCGCACAATTGGAACTCATCGGGCAAGACCGCGAACTCACCGATGAACTCGCCCACTACTGCTCCGTATCGGCCAATGACATACGCCACACAGCCCGTAAAGTATTCACGAAGAAAAACAGTAGCGTGCTGTACTACAAAGCCAGTCCTAACAATTAGGATTAGAAATGGTGATGTATGTCGAGATGAGTCTAAGCTGTAAACGAGTAAACGATTTTGACTTTTGGCTTGGCAAGGAAGAACTTCGCTAATTCTGAATTGATCCTTGCCAGGGCAAAAATAAAACTATTTCACTCACTGAAAATACACGTTTTTCTGAGAACTCTGTCCCCTGGAAAAATTGGACAAAGAGATTTTTCAAAAAGCCTTTGTCTAATAATTTTATTGCAGCGCTGCAATAAAACTATTGCCTCTGTCTGATTTTCCACCTCTTTTTGTCATATTCTGAATTCTTAAAAAGCATCAATATTGTGATATATCTATCACCTCAACTCCAATCAGATTCTTTAGTTTGAATCCAATTGAATTCCAAGTCTCAACAGACATCACCTTGTTCCCATTCTGATTATAAAAGTGATTCTCTCCAACATGATATGTTGAGACCAATTCATCTCCCCAACGTACTGAACCAAACACATTATCTCCCAACAATTCAGGAACAATCATCGAATCTGCCGAATGGGTGATATGCAACACGCCATATCCATCTAACTGATCGGGGTGGTCAGACTCGACACTCAAAGATATTGTTTGAGTTTGGTCGGGAATAAACTCCAACCCATAATCAGAAAGCACCATACGGAAGATATATTGGAATCCGCTCTTCATTTCAACCTCGGGAAAAACAACCTTGTAGGACTTATCATCAATCGTAATATCCAAATATGCCTCTGTCCCTTTGGTAGAGAAAGGAATCTGCCACATTCTGGGCAAATCATTCTCCCAACCATCGGGAATGATGGTTTTTGAAATTACCATTTCAAAGACTTCTTTCCCCTTACCTATAACATTACCCTTATCAATGGACATCACGCCACTGGTATATACCTCATCGCCAAAGATAGAGAAGCGTTGCAACTCACCCTTTCCTGAATAGCCTTGCGACGATATATTGAATGAAACTAAGGTAAGTGCATGTTTCATTGTTAACTTGGCATGATTCGTTCGATAGCTCACAGGGACATACGAGCCAGAATACAGCACATCTTGCTGGCTATGCACATCTACTGGGATGGCTGCTGTCTCCTCCAGTCCTTCGGTGTAGGGAGCATAGGCATATATGAACAGGTTCTCGCTCTCACCAATCATCACCTCCGGCTCTATCTTCCAACTTCCACCACAAGAAACGGCCTTCACATCATCTACCTTGTTGGGGGCAGAAGCCGAGCCATAGGTCTTGGCAAATAGATTCATTGCATCACCTTCGACAAAATCCAATGTGGGGCTCGCCTGAGTGAATACGGTGGTACTTATGGTGATAGCTTTCTCAGCTTCATTTTGTTCCACGTCGGGTTCATCCTCACCACAAGATAAAAGGCAGAGCGAGAAAGCAAGCCCAAGCATATAAAAAGACTTATTCGTTTTCATCATCGGAGTCATATTATTTATTATTGATGATTCTGATATCCTTTACCTCTTCCTCACATTGTAATTTGAGCAGATACTCGTCTTCTGAAAAGTCATCCATATCGAGGACCAACTCGGGGACGGGCTCCAGATTTCCACCAGCGACAACATTGCCCATATTATCGGTCAAGGTATAGCTTACATTATGTTTTGTCTTGAGCGTAAAGGTTCTCTCTGCACGATTATAAGACAAAGAGGTGGTAGTCTCCAAACTTTGCCAAGGATCCACGTACACTCTAAATCCTTGAGTCAGCTCAGCGCCACTCTTCGTATCAAGAACGCTAATCTCGATACTCCATGGCTCGATTCTCTGCTGCAAGACCTCTG
Source organism: Bacteroidaceae bacterium (assembly GCA_045612065.1). Taxonomy (GTDB): domain Bacteria; phylum Bacteroidota; class Bacteroidia; order Bacteroidales; family Bacteroidaceae; genus UBA1189. The sequence goes on along the minus strand of JAZKYH010000050.1, from coordinate 47,128 downwards.
TGGTTCTAAGCAAGCCATCTTCTATAACGAAAGGCACCGAGGCCTCTGAATCTGTACTAGAATTATTAATTCCATGTACACTTAATTCATAATTACCCAAAGGCTTCTCCCCATTTACCAAAACACTACCCACTACAGCGCCAGCGGTAAGGCCACCTTCGATATGGTTGTTGCTTAGCGAAATGCTACGGAACAACTGCGCTGGCGAACCAATACCCACTACAGCAACATGCTCTTCGTCGTAGTTCATGTTCATCGATTTGTCAAGCAAGTAGGTAAGAGAGAAGTATCCATTACCATGTCCTCCCCAACCCCAATTGACATGAAACAGGCTGTTACCATCGTAACCATCAATATTGAAACTATGTCCGGCCTTTGCTTTTGAATCAATTGCATTGTAAACAATTGCTCTGCCCGCACTCAGCTCATTCAACAGCATTTGTGCCCAATCACCATCATATGTATCACGCCAATGATAGGTAACCCCTTCAGGATAAGAGAAATGATTCATCAACGCCTGCGATATACGACTTACCTCACTACTTGGAATACCCGACTTGTCCACTCCATAAACCATACGGACACTCATACCAGCATGATAGAGGAAGCGTGCCAAATCATCATAATTATCCATCTCAGGATTCATGATATTATCCCAGTTATAAGCACGCTCATTATCAAAATTGATATTCAAACCTCCATATAAGGCACTAGCATAACTCACTTGTCCTTGTGGACGTGCAGGATAGCGATGCACGCTCATCGCCTGTGCCATAGCCACAGCCACACAACCCACCAAGGCCTCTTTACGTGGGCAATAGGTGTTGTAGGGCGTACTTTGGTTCCAATTGACTTGGATAAGCGGTTCTATCTTATTATCACCAGCACGAGTAAACGAAACCACCGGATGCATCCAACGAGGGTGTTGTGTTTTCTCAACTCGAACGACCTCCTCGATGTTTTTCTCAAATGCCGACATGACATAGCGCATATTTTCAGGCATGTTATTCTCTTTCAGGCTGCCATTTAGAGAATATGCAAGGATAGGGTCAACTACGTCATCTGCTGAGAGTATAACCCAACCTTGTGGAGCCAGATTGATAAAATAACAAGAAGAACTGACCCTCTCAAGACTCTTGATGGCATGCTCTTCTGAAGTACGCAAGGACATATAGTTGAGAACATATTCTCTCGCATACTGCTCACTGACCTCTCTAGCCTGACCAGCAAAAGAGAAGAAGATGGTAATCAAAAAGAAAAGAAATGTTTTTTTCATAGCCACAGCTTTATGTTAAAAAGAAGGAGTGCCAGAAGCCTTGTTCCTCCTAGCACCTCCATCTCTACATCTCAAACAATATCACTTTGTCAACTTGATGTTTGAACAATCGAAGAGAAACGAATCAGCTGTTGGGCTACCATTATAGTATACCCAAGCATACAAAGCCTGACCTTTATCGAATGTTATCTCCGTAAAGTCTTCGTTCCAATAGCCGTATATTCCGCCCGTTGTGATAAAATTGTTTTTGCTATCAAACGTTGCAGTCTTGATATCATAGGCTTCATCAAAACCTAAGTCGGCACCTTTTGCTAAAAGAACTCCAAATGGGATGTATACGCAGCCCTTCTTGGTCGCATTATCATAATTGAACTGCAAGGTCATAGATGTACCTTCATATTCGGCAAGACCTGTAACCTGAAGCACTTCATTGTAACCCTCGGCACCCTCTTCAACGCCTATGATATTCACCTTCCATGAAAGAGCACCCAAATATTCACTATCGGATGTCATTTTCCAACGGCCCTGCAATCTTTCATACAATTGAGAGTCGTTGTCCTTCACCACCACAACTGTGCTTTTTGCATCAGCATCAATAGTAGCCTTTCCTTGTACACTCTTAAGTGTGATAACAAAGGTACGAGATTCATTAATGTCATTATCATCAACAACTCTGAATTCTACTCTCCCTTCGGCTGCATCTGCAGGAATGATAATTTTATTCGAGGTAAGGAAGTAATGTACATTTGCCATAGCAGGATTATCACCAGACTCAGCTACATCTACAGTCACCTCAATGGCACCATTGCGATTTCCCTCAACAACAACAGGAACGCTTACTATTCCTTTGTTCTCTTTACAAGCGAACTCAACCTCGCCCATGCCGACAGTCGCATCCTGGTTATTCCAAGAGATCTCGTCTTCATCAGAGCATCCTGCAAAGACCATCGCAGCGAGCAAAAATGCGTATATCTTATTTAATTTCATTACGATTACATTTTATTACATTAATAACCAGGATTCTGTTGGTTTTTAATCTGAGGATTAACGTCTGTTTCTGACTTGGGGATGGGCCATACCATGCGATAATCATCTGCAGACTTTGTCAGGGCAGTAGTTGTCTCAGCACCAGGATAGAGCACCAAGCTTCTGTTTTGAACTGCATTCTCACGTTTTACACCCTCTCTCCAACGCTTGAGGTCAGTCAAGCGGAAGCCTTCACCTACCAACTCTCGCTGACGCTCGGCCTTTATGGCATTCATCAATATTGTGGCATCTGAGTAATTAGATTTCTTGAAACCTGCAATACGCTTAGCCATCAACAAGTTCAAGTAAGTACCAGCCTTGTCCAAGTCATTCATACCAAGATAAGCTTCTGCCGCAATCAAATACTGTTCAGCGATACGGAAAGGCTTTGACATGTTAGTAAAGTGGTTGTCCGTATTAAGCGAAGCGTAGAGATTGGGATTACCGGGATATTTGTTGAACACATAGATTTCACCACTTGCACCAGAAGCTACCTTCAAGTTAAATGGTGCAAAGAACACGGGGAAACGAATATCATCTTCCTCATCGTACAAATCAAGCAACTTCTGTGAAGGGATATAGTCCATTTTCATGGTAGTAGAGTCCTCCTTGTATGAACCCCAGAAAGCAGTTCCCGTAGAAGAACCCAACTCATCGGGGCTCATATAGATTTGCCACATTACCTCAGAACCTTCATCGTTAACCCACATCTTACGATACTCCGCTACAGTAGCAACCAACGGATACTTGGCAGAAGAGATTAAAGATGTTGAAGCAGAGACTGCAGTTTTATAGTCCTGCATCTGCAATGCTGCACGAGCCTTCAAAGCAGTAACCACATCCTTAGAGATGTAATTAATTTTTCTTTGGTTCTCGCCGAGGATAAGCTCTGGATTAACCAACGTCTCAGCCTGCTTGATATCGCTCATAATCAGAACAAAGGTAGCTTTCAAGGTTGCACGACCAGGATAGGTAGAGGCATCCGAAGAAGGAGCATAGGTCGTCTGCAAGGGAAGTCCTAACACTTTATCGGCTGTCTTCGCATCATAAGCCTCACAGAAATAACCTGCAAGGTGCAAATAGTCATAAGCACGGGTAAAGTAAGCCTCAGCTGCGTAAGCACCCATAATCTTCAACTCCTCCTTGCTAAACGTACCGCTCTCACCCTTCAAAGCTTTCTCATAGCTATCAATAAAGTAGTTGGCGCGAGAAATCTGCGCATAGTAGGCGGCCCAGATCGATTCAAATGTTCCTTCCGAAGGTTGAAAATCCCAACGATATAGACTTCCATAAGAGTTAGAGAATCCTGCCACTGCATGGAAAGCATCGCACTGGACTTCAGGAGCCAAGATAAAGCCACCAGTCGTAAGCGAACGATAATAAGAATAAAGACCAATTCGAGCATTAGCAAAGTCATTCAAGGAAGTCATATAGGTTGACTCCTCAATACTATCGTACGGGTAGGTATCCATGTCGCAAGAGGTAATTCCAAATGCAACGAATACCGACGCTAATAATATTTGTAGTTTCTTCATATATATAGTTTCACTATGTGTTAATAATTAGAAAGTCAACTCCAATCCCAGCGTATACTGCTTAGTGTTCGGATAGTTACCAATCTGCACGTTGCTGTCAACCTCGGGGTCATAACCCTGATACTTTGTAAAGGTCAAGAGGTTACGTCCTACGAAATATACACGACAGCCACCCATAAATTGTGTCTTACGCATCCATGAGTGGGGGAGCGTATAACTCACTGTCAAGTTCTTCAAGCGCATGAAAGATGCATCCTCCAATAAATGAGTATCTTTCAACTGCATCGGAGAATCCGGTGTAGAGATATTGGTAATATCACCAGGTCTTTGCCACATAGTAAGCATCGCAAGAGTTTGGTTTGTATCCGAGGCAAACTGTGGATTCTCAGTGAACCAACGTTCGTTGTTAATCATATACTGACCATAGATGAATGCGAAGTCGGCACTTACAAGCAATCCCTTCCATGCAAGGCGAGTACCAAATCCACCACTCCATGGAGCATAACGCTGTTTTCCTGTGAATACGGCATCGTCTTCTGAGTATTGCTTGGTCAGGTTGCCATCCTTATCGAACCACATATTGTAACCGTCACGAGGGTCAACACCCGCCCAACGAGTCTGGAAGTATTCACCATAAGGCTTACCCACTTGTAATTTCAAACCAGTATTAGCAATTACATATTCGTCCATTCCGTTAAAGAGTGAGGTAATCTCATTCTGGTTATAGTTTATGTTAGCAGAAATGCTCCAATTAACACCAGAGAGATTCTGCAACACATCAACGTTAGCACTTGCATCGAAACCTCGGTTGCGCATACCAGCCACATTACCCCAACCGCTGGCGAAACCTGTAGTATAGGAATAAGGGATAGCCATTAGCATATCCTCGGTCTTGCGGTTATAGAACTCCACGTCCAAATCAACACGATTGACTACACGGGTGCTCAATGCAATGTTGGTCGACTTCATCACCTCCCAAGTCAAGTCGGGATTAGCAGGGTTAGCGATTGCTGTACCACCTTGACCATTATACAAGGGGCCAGTACCTACAAGACCCAAGGCCATATAGGGAGAAAGACCCGAAGAGTTACCCACAGAGCCATAACTTGCCTTGAGTTGGAGTTTGTTCATCCAAGTAACATTTCTCATGAAATTCTCCTGAGCAATGTTCCACATGGCACCTGCCGACCAGAAGTTACCCCAACGATGATTCTTAGCGAAAAGAGAAGAACCATCGCGACGGAAACTGGCATCCAAGAAATACTTGTCACCAAAGCAGTAAGCGAATGTAGTGAAGTATGAATTGAAGACCTTCTCGTTCTTCGAATGTCCAGGCAAACTCGGAACAGAAGCTGCACTCATCAATACCAAACGAGGATCTGTAAGTCCATCTACATCGACGCTAAAAGCGTCATTCTTACTTACGATTGCCTCTTGACCAATCAAGAATGTGAAATCGTTTCTACCATTCACATTAAACTTGTATTCTGCTGTATTGGTCAGCGTGAATGAATAAGAACGTTGGAACTGTTCGGCAGCCATACCCATACCCTCAAACGGGCCTGTAGGAAGCGCTACAAACGAAGAACGGTAATCGAATGCATCGACACCTTGCGCAGAACGGATGTTCAAACCCTTAATCGGATTGATATTGATGTACGTGTTACCATTGAGACGTACCATATCATTCGAACTGGGCTGAATCTCTGACAAGTAATAGGGGTTATAATCATTTATCTTGTCAAAGTAGTCCATACGTTTACCAAAGCCTGTGAAATTACCTTTCTTATCGGTCAAGACTTCATAGTATGATTGGTCTGGACGATAAGTACGTGCAGCAAAAGCCTTGTTGTAAGGAGAACTGCCATATTCTCCAAATGCAGCCGTCAGGAACTTCTGGTAAGAAAGGTTCAAATTGGCACCCACCTTCATCCAATTGTTTACATTCGACTCAAGATTTGAGCGGAATGTCTCACGACGCATATTGGAGTCATCCATGATACCTTCAGCATCATAGTGTCCCATTGAAAGATAGTAGTTAAGAACATCGTTACCTCCAGTTACATTAACATCCAATTGCTTCGTAGGAGCAGTACCTCCGAAGAATACCTTAGCCCAGTCAGTAGAAATGCCGTTATCTATGGTAAACTTCTTTGACTTTTGGAAATCTGCATCATACTTCAAATTGGGGTCAAGCACCTCCTGGAAGTTCAGCCACTGCTCAGCATTCATCATCTGTGCATTGTCGCCAGTCATCTGAGAGATACCATACTGCGCGCTCACATTAATTTTTGCCTTCTGACCCTTTTTACCCTTCTTTGAAGTCAAAATAACGACACCATTCGCCGCACGCGATCCATAAATAGCAGTTGAAGAGGCATCCTTCAATACTGTCATAGACTCAATGTCGTTGGGGTTCAACGCAGTAAATGCACCTGAAGAGATGGGCGAACCATCGAGAATGAAGAGCGGTTCAGAGCTACTGCTGATAGAACTCACGCCACGCAAGCGGATGCTAACGCCCGCACTGGGTTCACCACTGGAAGTGTACACCTGCAGACCTGAGACCTGGCCCTGCAACGCATCACCGATATTTGCCACAGGAAGTTTCTCCAGTTTTTCTCCTGATACGGCGATGGCAGAACCTACTACCGAACCTAATTTCTTAGCCGAGCCGTAACCTGTAATAATCACGTCCTCCAGCATCTCAGCATCAGGCTGTAGTTCAACTTTCACATAAGAGCGCACAGGAACCTCTTTAGTAGCCATTCCGACATACGAGAACACCAGAGTTTTGGCATTACCCGGAAGATTTTCAAGAACAAACTTACCATCAAGGTCAGTAATAGTACCCACTGTAGGGATACCCTTCACTGTGACTGTTGCACCAATCACAGGCTCACCATCCTCGGCTCCAATAACAACACCAGAGACCTTAGATACCTGTGCTGTTACTACGCTTACACCCATAAAGAGCCAAGCCAATAACATCATCAATTTACCTTTCATAGATACCTATATATATTAATATAATTTCAGTAATAGTCCCCATCTGAGGACACGATTCCAAGAAGGCGCAAAGATAGAGTTTATATTCGAAAAAACAAAAAAAAAGTTAAAAAAGTGATAAATACACATGGCAAAATCAGAGCAAAACTATACTTATGCACTTATGGAACCTGGTGAATTTTGTATAGTTTCCTTGCTATAGATTACATTTTACACAGCAATCAATCCACCATTGATGGCGACCATTCGCGTACATGCTCGCCACCACTTGCGCGTTTTTAGGCGAGCATCTGCGCAAGTGGTCGCCATCAATAAACAATGAATTAAAGGTACAATTATTGACCTATGCAAAGACGAGAAGGGAGTCTTACTTTAGATTAAAACTCATTACCCTCTCCCATTAAATGCGGAATAAATAACATTTTGCTTAGTATATTTTGCAAAATCTTACTTTTTCTTGCATTTTTATTTGTTTTATTGTAAAAAAGTGTAAATTTGCAGCCGAATCGAAGTGTTTATTAGGTATTAGGTAAAAAGAACATAATTCTCAATATTTATAAATTTAATAATACATTTATTATGAAAAGAAACTATCGTAATTTATTCATGGTAGGTATTTGTGCTTTTCTTAGCGTATTTGCCAGTTGTGATGAAGAGCAACCTATCGGTGGAGGTTCCACAGGCGGCGACGAAGTTGTTAGTACCGAAACTTCTGCAGTGACAGTAGCATCAATCGGTTCAACTTCCGCCACATTCATGGTTAAGGATTTAGCCGTAGACTCTTTGGCATACTACGTACACGAAGGTGCTGTTGAGGAAGAAGAGTTAGATCCTATCGTTTTGTTCTCTGAGGCCCAGGAAGAGGGACGCATTGCAGCGGTTGTAGACAACAACTGCACCTTCTCAATCTACAGCCTTGAGGGCAACAAAGAGTACACCGTATACATCATGTATACTGAGAACGATGAGTTGGTTGCACAGTCAGCCACATTCATGACAGCAAGTTATGACCGCCTCATCAATGTGATTGAGTCAAGAAAAGAGGGCTTTACATTCCACTTCAATGTTCCCGAAGGAATGACCTATATGTACGCCATCCTCCCCACAGAGAACTACAATGCTTTCCGTGCAAATGGTTGGGCTGACGACATCACATTCCTCAGCGACGGTTTGCGTCTCACAGGCCCTCAGACTGTAACAATCAACAGCGGTGAGGACTGGTTTGAAGAGGGGGATGGCGGTTTCTACATCCATCCCGGATCTGCATACACATTGATGATTGCCGAGTGTGACGAAGAGGGTAACATCCTTTATGAGATGAATCCCAGCCTGGAAACTGAAGAAGAAGACTGGGGCGAAGAAGATTGGGGTGAAGAAGATTGGGGTGACGAGGATTGGAATGGCGAAGCTTATGATCCCATGCCTCTTGCTACTCGCGCAGGTACAACAACCGCTGCTCGCAAAGGAGCTTACACCGAAATACCTTGGTACAGCGATGACTACTATCCCACTGGCCTCTACGCTCGTCAGAACCTGTTGGCTGCACTCGAAATGGTTGAGAGCAAGGTTAACGTAGAATTTGTAGCCAAGACCGAACGTCGTATCAAATTGCGTTGCACTGCGGATGAGGATGTACAATATGTAATTGCTCCCATGGAGAAGAGCGAATATCGTAACTTGGTAAGCCTTGTAAGCAAGGATGCAGCTCCCTCTACTCTACTCGAATATTATGGAGAACTCGTACAGAGCGGCACACAAGACCTCGTAATCGATGAGAACATGGTTTGGGGATTGGAAGTAGGTACTACCTGGATTATCAGTGTAATTGGTGTATATGCAGAGGACGCTTCAGTAATCAGCTACGACACATTGCATGTAACATTGACCCCATCAACACTTCCTGCTGCAGAACTTACAATCGAGGGTTGTGACAATCCTTATGGAGACGAGCCCACACCCAATTTGGCATGGTTCCGTATCAAGTCCGAGTCAAAGAATGTTGCTTCAGCAAAACACATCGCCAATTACACCAAGGAAGTAGTGAAGCAGCTCAGCTATGGTACTACTTACGAAGATTTGATTAGCTACTATGGCGAATACCTCACCGAAGATGACATCGCAGCCATCAATAGCGATGAGGGTCTGTACCTCAGCATCTACTCAATGGAGGATGCAGCGACCACTTTGATTGTTACAGCATACAATGAGGATGACGTCCAATCTACTTTTGTCGGTGAGAGCCGTTCTGCAGCATACCCTGCGCTGCCCGAGGCACCTGAATATAGCAAACTCGCGGCAGAGCTGAAGGGTGAATGGACAGCTCGCGTCATCCGTATGGAAGCAATATACAACGAGGAGACATGGGAATACGACTATGTTCGCGATACACTCTACACCACACTTTCATTGGGTGAGACCTTTGACAACTCTCCCGCAACCTTCGACGAAAATAGCGAAGCTTATGCAGAGATCTACGAGAGCTACTATTGGAGCGCAATGGACAAAGGTGCAACCGATGAAGAGGCTATGGAAATCGCTAAGACACAGGTTGAAGAGCAATTTGCTGAATATAAGAGGATGGTAACCAAGTATGAAGAGAAGTATAAGGGACAGAACTACATCCTTGGCCTCGGCCTTGAAGAGGCTCACACCTATGCAACTCCTTGGGATCTCTTCTGCTCATCAGATTACTCAGCATACGACGTAGAGGAACTCTTCTATGCATACGGTCCCAAGTTGTTCTTCCAAGTGCAGGAGGATGGTAGCCTATATCTCCTTGGCGACGCTAACCTCATGGCACTTCCTCCCGTTGCTGCATGGGGATGGTATGAGTTCGTATTGGTAGGTAATAACCCCGAAGACGAATATTCATTCTACAATGGTGCATACCCCGTGGAAGTAGTTGACGAGAACACTCTCGTTATCAAGGGAGTTGACTACGAAGGTCAGATGTGCTACCCAGCTATCGGTTTCTGGGAGTGGGGTTCACTGAGTTTCAATGGCGGTGGCTTCAAAACAATTGCGGACATCCAGTTGACACGCGGTGCAGTAGTAGAGGAAGAAAACTCAGAAATTGCAACACGCTCTGCTAAGATTGACCTCAACAAAGCGGTTAAGTCACAGAACAACCGCATCAAGCGCACCTACCTCCCCACAAAGGATGTAAGAGTAAAGGAGTCAAAGATGACCTACATCCCCGTACTTGACAACATTAAGGCTAAGTACACTAAATAATGTAGATACGAAAAAACAAAAATCAGGAAGGATGCAATGTCTCATGGTAGGCATTGCACCCTTTTGGTTATAAAACAAATAGAGAAACTATGACTCAATCTTCAAAAATCTTTTCCCTATTAGCCCTCCTGTTTATCGGTTGGGGACTTTCCTCTTGCGAAGAAATATATAGCGGTGAAGATGACACAACCCCAATCGAAATGGGATTGGTTGTATACCCTTCATCTTATATCATCATAGCTGATGGTGAGGATGAAGCAGTACTTACTGTAAAATTCGATGGCATCAATGTTACGGATTCTTCAGTCATCTACATGAACAAGAAGCGCATGAAGAGCAATCGTTTTAGCACAGAGAAATCAGGAGACTATGAGGTTTTCGCAAGTTACAAAGGCAAGGTATCCAAAACGGTAACCATCAAAGCGGCCAATCCCACACTCTATGTAGACCTACCAGAAGATGGTCAGAAAGAGAAATTTTCTGATTTTCAACGCAAAGTGCTTGTAGCCGAAGGAACAGGAACATGGTGCGGATATTGTCCTTATATGATTACTGCACTTGAAATATTCAGAGAGAACGGTTCGAATGCCGATAAGGCAGTAATAGTGGCAATGCATAGTGGTGACGAATTCAGTAATGCTGCTTCGGATGCAGCGGTAGCACCGACTGCAAAGAAAGGGTTCCCTCATTGCGTATTCAACCTCAATCCTGAGATTATACTACAAAATGATTATCCCAGCGTAACTGCCGAGAAAATCAATTCTATGGTAGGTATGGAGTTAAAAGAGGAAGCCCGTGTAGGCATTACTGCAGCCACTGCCGTAAGTAAAGACAGTGCCGTAGTCGCTGTACGTGCAGCCATAAAAATCGGCCAAGAAGGTAACTACCGCATCAACGCATGGCTCATCGAGGATGGTGTTCCTGAATATCAATCAAGCCAATGGCCCGAATTCTCTGACAACAAGTCTACAGTACTGATTGACCACATGCACATCTTACGTGACGCAAGTTGCATCTCTCCCATCCAAGGCAAACTCCTGAATGAGAAAGGAGCATGTAAAAAGGGCGAAACTGTGGATTTTTTTCATGAGTTTGATGTCACAGAAGCCAACATTTCCAATGTTGCCAATTGCAAGATAGCGGTGATAGTGACTGCTACATCAGGAACATCGTCAACCTACTTTGTCAACAATATCGTTGAATGTAAAGTTGGTGATTCAGTTCCCTTTGCATACAAATAACGCATTATCCGATGAGCATATATAGAAAGAGTTATTTCTTGCTTATCACGCTACTCCTCTTCGTGGGAGTAGCGTGTAATCGTGAAGAGGATCATCCCCCGATTCCTCCAACGCCCCCTACTCCTTCAGTTGAAACTGGTCATAACCTTCCTGTAATATTTCATGTACTCTACAAGAGCAGTACGAACAAGCAACAAAACATCATAGAAGGTCACTTGGCATCGCTCATGGAAGAAGTGAATAAATTATATGACAATTGCGGTGAAGACCTTGACATTAAGTTTGTAATGGCAACTCATGACCCTGATAGCAGTTTACTCGAAGAACCTGGTGTAGTTCGACACAAGATAAACGAGACTACCATCAATAGTAGTTATTTCATGGGATATGGGAAAGACCCTAAGAAATATTGCCAATACATGTGGGATCCCAGCCAATACATCAACATCTTCATCTACTCCTTTGAAGATAAGGGTATTCTTGGAATTTCACATTCGCCCTATGTAATAAAACCAGACACCTTGGAGGGACTTACCGAATTGGAATACGAAGCAGATTGGCATGAGTTACCCTGGCCACAATGCGTGAGCATCAACAATGAGTACATCTACTCCCATGAGGAGTACTACACCATAACCGATGTGGTAAATACTTTGGCACATGAATTAGGCCATTTCCTCGGTCTACGACACGTTTTTTCCGAAGACCCAATAACTTATGACCGCGATGTATGTTTCGATAGTGATTTCTGCGACGACACACCAACCTACAACAAGGCTGCATACGACAAACTGATGCAAGCATATTTATCGTCAGGAGGTGGTGTCGATGATGCAGAAAGGGAAATACTCCTGATGCGAGAAGATTGCGAGACAGGAGAGGAGTTCCGCTCTACCAACATTATGGACTATGCTTATACGGAGGCCAATCGTTTCACACCACAACAAGCAGCACGTATTCGCTACGTATTGGAGCACAGTCCCTACATTCCTGGTCCTAAGGTACGACTGCCCGAGCAACAAGCTTTGACGACAAAGTCCACACGAACGAACCAGTATGTGCTAAAAACATTTGAGTAAATAGAAAAGGATTGCCTCGGCAATCCTTTTCTGTTATTTATCACTATCAATTCTTTCTGCATAGCTTGCTTTTGGTCAGTACTTACATGTAAGTACTCAAGTACTGAAGGCAAAGTACTGCAGTACGGCTATGCAAGTACTAAAGGTTTTATTCAACCTTCACGTCCGTCATTACCAAAGTAAAGCTAATAGCATTAGCCTCATATCCTTCGCAGTAGGCTGTAACGAGCGCTACGGCACGATGGCCTTCGCTTGAAGTTCCTGTCGGTGTGTAGTGAATGTCGAGCGGAAGAGGGGTGTTCGCACTGATACCTCCCGATGCGGTGGCAGTATAATCCAAGTGAGGAAGAGTCATTTGACAACCACCGAAGGCACACATTTCCACCATGGCTCTGTTGAGCGACTCTACGATTACAATGACCTCACCATCAAAGTCGCCCACAAGGTCGATGCCGGGGACGAAACGTGTCATACCCATAGTTGTATATGCCTCATCGAGTTTTGAAGAGGTATAAGTGGAGCCACTGGCAATAGCTTCACCATCGCAAAGGAATGCCAATGTTCTTACGTCTTCATCAATTATTTCTTCGGGATTACATGCAGTAAACGTTACTGCCATAGCCATGCTAAGAAGCATAGCAAAGGGGGTGCTGAAAACTTTTTTCATTGTTGTTGGTATATTAAATATTTGTATTGACATGTTGCTCTGCCACCTCTACCACACCATCGGCTTCATTATAAATGAAGGCCACTACGGAGAGATTCTCGACATTCCAATTATCGTGCAAGGCAATGTTGTGTTCACGAGTCGCTGGCTCATCAGCCTCCAAGGCAATATCTTCTCCCCAAAGCCCATTCACCGAAGCGCGGAACACATGGTGGTGGACATAGTTTGGGGTAAGCGTACCACCATTCTGCTGTACGGCAGTGATGTTGCTCTCGGTAATCCACAACTGCAATTTACCATTGAGGCCGGCAACAGATTGAAGCTCGGTGTGGACAACAATATTGCCGTCAGCAACCTCGGTCGTTATGGTAATGGCTGCTTGGGGCTCCGCCATAAGTGCTTGACGTGAATAGGAAGCCCAATCGGTATGCTTGAGCAGGCCTGAAGTCCGGTTGATAAGCCCCATAGGATAAGCCTCTATGCCCCAATGCGAGGCATAGGTGTTTCCTTCAGGTTGCATAAGTCCCACGATATTGGGATTGTCACCTTCGGCAATACCGAAATGACCGGCATGGATGGCTACGGCAATGACGTGCTCGCCATAAAGTTCCTGCAGTTCGCTGATAACCTGGTGCGCATCGGGACAGTTGGAGCAGAACTGACCTGTAAAGTCTTCAAGAAGGATATTTCGTTTTACCTCCACTGAAGGCAACTCCTCGTAACGCTCATCATAGGGAATCTCTTCACTACAACTGAAGAGCAAAGGCAAGCTAAGGATAAGGCCATATATACAATTTGGAATAAACTTTTTCATATGGCAAGCTAGTTAGAAGTTATAGTTGTATGATAACTGTACGCCACGGCTTGCAGGCACATAGCGACACACACCGCCGGAGCAATTGAAGCCTGCACGGGTGCGTCCATAGCTGAGCATGAGGCGATGAGCATTGTAGTTGAAGGTAACAGAGCCCATGTAATAATGTAAGCCAGTCTCACCACAGTTCCACATGTCACTGATGGTGAACATGAGATAAGGCAACGCAGATAGCTCCACCAGTGCAAAACACCAGTCACCCTCGTCCTGACGGGTAGAAAGGTACTGCAATTCACTACGCAAGGTATAACGACTATTTATCTTGTACTGACCTTCAAGCACACCGATATTAGAGCATATCATACCTCCTTCGCCCTCCACTACCGTTTGGTTGTATTGCTGGTTCATGTACATGGCATTGAGCTTAAACTCCTTGGTGATACGCTTCTCAAGTTGCAGGTTTATATCTTGATAATAGAGTTCCTCGCCCATCTTGAAGAACGAACCAGTGTACCCATCAGTTCCCATCAGCGTACCAAGAGGAGCGGATACCAGTCGCTTGTCAAGGGCACGGATATGACTTACATTGAGTTTTACCTTTGTACCGTACTTGCCTCCGAGAGCAGTCTTGCGCTTGAAAGTGTAACTCGTTTCACCTTGCAAAGCCCACTCGCCTTCGGCATTTTGTGTTGCATAGGGATAAAGGGCAGGAAGGGCATAGGTATGCTGATAGGCAAAGGCTGGCATGTGGTTGATGTGAGCGGCCATCCCTTCACGCGAGCGCTGACTGCGGTAAGCCATGTTTTCACTGCGCTTGGCCTGCACGAGAGCAGTGAAGCCACGCTTAGAATAGGAGCCCGAAAGCATCAAGGCTTGGCCCTTATGGTAGATGTAGCCATTATCAAATGAGGGGTCTTGCCCCTTCCAAGCATATTCGGCCAAGAGGCTGTAGTTGCCCATCTGAAAACGTGAGCGCACATCAAACGCGCCAATATACTGAGGCAAATTCAAACGATAGTTCGTGCCAGGAACGATGACCTCTTCGTCGGCCTCATATTTGAGAATATACGATCCGCCCACCATCCAGGTCATTCCCTTTTCTTGCATCACTGTACTATACTGGTCGATATTGACCTCTGCATCTGTACCGGCCATCCATGACTTCCTGTTCCAATTCCAATAGGTACGCTGAACGCCACCAAGAACCTTCCACTGCACACCGGGAATAGCACTCAAATTGAGACGGACACCACGCAATGCGTTATCAATACCCAAACTACGCTCCTCATAGGTACGGAAGATGAAACCGCTACCAAACTGCTCGTACATATCACCTATGGTCAACTCCGCTCCCTTAACCTTACCTTTCACATAAAGATGCGGAATTCCCCAACCTTGAAAGTCGGGTTCAAAACCAGGCAGAGGGAATTGGGCAAACTCAAGACGAGCGCCAGCATCAACATACTGGCTCATTAAATAAAGGTCAGCATAGGTATTGGTCAGAGCCCAACTATCATAACTACCCGTACCAATGCTCTCATCCTTTTGGGGGACCAACACATCGCTTTGGATGCTTCCATGCAGTGATAATCGTTGCTGCGCATCACCATTATCTTGTGCGATTAGGGTAAATGGCAACAATCCAATGCCAACAATCACTACCTGTAATAATCTAAGTATCACGCACGAAGTGTTTTAATTTTCCTCCTCCAAAAGTTCACGGACCTTTTCTATTAGGTGCTGTTCCGAGCCATCAGTATACCCGCTACGTGATTCGGCAATCTTTCCTTGGCCATCTACTACAAACACATGCGGAATAGTTTGTACACCCATAGCACGACGGAAATCACCATTAGGGTCAAGAAGCACATCATATTCCCAACCTTCACCATCAACTAAAGGTTTTACCTTGTTTATGTTCTGTGCTTGGTCTATAGATACAATATATACCTTAACACCTGTTTCCTCTTGCCAGTCAGGGTATACCTCATGGATGGCACTAAGTTCACGATTACAGGGCTTACACCACGTAGCGAAGAAACTAATGATAAAAGGCTTGCCTTCGTTATTAAGTTTTGCTGTATTGATAGTCTTCCCCTCCAATGTCTTAAGTTGTACAGAGGGGAGTTGCGCTTTTGCCACCATGCTTACCATGAGCAGCAAGGCCAGAAATAAAATCTTGTTTACCTTCATTGTGTATTTCTATTTCACTTTTGAGTACAAAAGTACTCTTTTTTTTCGACATAAGTCATATCTTATTGGGTTAATTAATGGTTTATGCTCTTCTATACCAGTATTAATAAACAAGTGAGCGTATCGTTATTTTGATACGCCCACTCTCTATTGAAGATATAACCTTACTTATTCATCATCTCAATTGGCACCCGAGAGGATAATGGCGCCGAGGCCCGAGAGGAAGAAGATGAACATCAGCGCCAAGAGCCAGCCCACCGAACGGGGGGCTCCCTTGAACTCCCTCCACACAAAGATACCCCACAACGCAGCAATCATGGGTGCGCCCTGTCCCAAAGCATAGGAGATAGCAGCACCGGCCTTACCCGCAGCGATGTAACTGAGCGCTGTGCCCAAGCCCCAGACAATACCTCCGAAGACTCCGACCAAGTGAGTGCTCAGGCTACCACGGAAGTAGGCGGCATAGGTAACGGGCTTGCCCTCGAAGGGACGACGCATCACCACGGTGTTGAACAAGATATTGCTGAGGAAAATACCCACGGCAAAGATAAAGAATGCCGAGTAGGGAGTAGCCATACCAGGAGTGGGCGACTCGAAGTTGTTCAGGTCCATGGCAGAAGCCACGAAGCGGTAGAAGAACGACATCAGCACACCGGCGAGAATGGCAATCCACACACCTTTCGAGTTTGAATTACTATTGGCACCACTGCGTTTTACCTTTCCTGAGGCTATAGCATTGAGTATAATGGCAACAACAACCAGTGCTACACCAAAGAAAAGCACGGTGGGGTCACCCTTAGGCGCACCTACATAGTTGACAATCACACCCAGCACGAGGGCTATACCCACACCCAAGGGGAAGGCGACCGTCATACCTGCAAGAGACACGGCGGCAGAGAGCAAGATATTACCCAAGTTGAATACGGCGCCACCGATGAGAGCACTCACGTAGTTGCCCACTGTAATCTGCTTGAGGTCGGGAATGAAACTACGACCGGCATCACCCGTGCTACCGAGCGTAAGTCCCAAGAAAATAGAGAAGAGCAGGATACCGATGACATAGTCCCAGTAGAAAAGCTCATAACGCCAGGTCTTCCCGGCAAGTTTCTGTGTGTTGGCCCATGAGCCCCAACAGAGCATGGTGACAAAGCATAGCACCACGGCCAACAGGTAATTGTTAACGATAAACATAGCTTTTAGAATGAAAAGTTAAGAATTAAGAGTTAGGAGCAAACGGGCTATCCGCCTTTCACTTCGCTGCGATAGGGCAGTGAGGATTGTGCTCCCATGCGAGTAACAGTGACTGCGGAAGCCTGGCAGGCAAACTCAACGGCTTCGATGATATTCTTCTCTTCAGCCAAGGCTACGCACACTGCTCCGCAGAAGGTGTCACCGGCAGCAGTAGCATCCACAGCCTTGACCTTGAGCGCAGGAACCTGATGATAGGCTCCTCTTTCCTTCACAAAGGCACCCTTGGAACCAAGCGTGATGACCACATTCTCCACACCCTTGCTACAAATGACGTCGGCCGCACGAGCCACGCTATCCATATCCGTAATCTGGATACCCGAG
The DNA here is from genome assembly GCA_045612065.1 of Bacteroidaceae bacterium. GTDB lineage: Bacteria > Bacteroidota > Bacteroidia > Bacteroidales > Bacteroidaceae > UBA1189. Next base: position 29,482 of record JAZKYH010000050.1, on the reverse strand, counting down.
ATGAACCCCGCCTCCGTTTCATTGGCAATGAGCATATAAAGGCATCCCAATAATGACCCCGACAGTGGCTGTGCAGGCGCTGGATTAAGGATTACTTTCTTACCCGCCTGCTTGGCTATCAACGCAGCATGCTCAATGGTTTTCATGGGAGTCTCCAACTGCATCAGCACGATGTCTCCCTCCTTGATGGCAGCACGAGCCTCATCAATGTCGGCAGGCAGCAAGTGCGCATTGGCGCCCGAGGCTACAGCGATAGAGTTCTCGCCATGAGCATCGACAAGTATGAGCGCTACGCCCGAGGGGTGTTCTTTATCCACCACAACATGCTTCGTGCCTATACCTTCAGCCTTATACTGATCTATCGAACGTATGCCGAAGGGATCGTTACCCACCTTGGCGATGAAGTTGACCTTACCGCCCAAGCGTGCAGCCGCCACGGCCTGATTGGCTCCCTTTCCACCCGCATTCATAAAAAACTTACCGCCAAGCAGAGTTTCGCCCGGCAGAGGCAGGCGTTCCATATTAATCACCATATCGGTGTTGCAACTGCCTATGACTACAATATTCCGATTCATACTCATATATTATTAAAGGTTCATACCACACCCACTATACGGGTAATGAGTGCAACAATGAGAAGAGAATAAATGTTCGGCCAATACTCTTTTCAGACAGCCGAAAGGCAACTTCTTTCCTATATCCTCATGGAGATTCATATTTTTTGTGTAAGTTTGCACCCTAAATTTCCAAAAGACAACAATGAGACGTACAGACTTATATTTCACTTTGGCCTTGGCCGCTATTTTTCTACCTTTCGTACTGTTCACACCGCTTTACGAGGGATACAAATCATTTAATGCAGCACACGGCATGGTGATGAGTTTCCTCAAGTTCGGTATACTCTCCACAATGGGCGAGATGCTGGGTTCGCGTATCTCGACAGGACGTTATCTCCCTCCAGCATTCGGCATGTTACCTCGTATGATTGTATGGGGTATCTTGGGTATGGGTATCAACATGGCCATGATTATTTTCTCCAAAGGTACTCCTATGTTTATGCAATACATGGGCATGACTGACGCTGTATCGAGTTTTACAGCCGATGGATTCACCATGAATAAACTATGGGTAGCCTTAGCCGTATCGGTAACGATGAACACAATCTTCGCTCCCGTATTCATGACTCTCCACAAGATTACCGATGCGCATATCGCAGCCCACGGAGGTTCGCTCAAAGCACTCATCACACCCATTCCTATGGCTGACCGCTTCGCCTCAATCAACTGGCAAGCCCAATGGGGGTTCGTATTCAAGAAAACCATCCCGTTCTTCTGGTATCCTGCCCATACCATCACCTTCTTGCTCCCTTCCGAGCAACGCGTGCTCTTTGCCGCCCTTCTCGGCATAGCCCTCGGCGTACTCCTCGCAATATCGACAAAGAAGAGGTAATTCTAAAGCAGCGCTACCAGCAAGCCGAGCAGTGAGGCGGTAGCAAACACAGCACCGCGAGACCATTTTTTGACGAGGAACAACCCCGCAAAGAGAATAAATAGATAGGTAAAGAGTACCGCTAAAGCATTATACCCCTCGGCATGCAGCACCGCACCGGGCCATTGCCCTATATTCTGTAATATGCCGTTAAGATGCTCGACGAGCCATTGTAACATAGTACCAAGAGGACGTGCGAGCGAAATATCCAGGAGTGCCAACGCCCACCATACCATCATCAGAAGCATTACGACAAACAGAAGAGGCACTACAACTAAGTTAGTCACCAAAAAATAGGTGGGGAAAGTTCCAAAATGATGTAGCACCAAGGGGAACGTACCTAATTGGGCTGCAAGTGACATGCAGACAATACCTACAAGATAAGCCAGCACAGGATGAAAGGCCCGCTTTTGGAAGAGACCCTCAAGATGAGGCTCAAACCACAGGATGGAGGCCATAGCCATGAACGAGAGTTGAAATCCTACATCGAACAGGTAGAAGGGGCGTACGAGCGACATCACAAATGCGGATAAAGAAAGCACATGAATCGACGAGGTAGTCCCATCTGACAGCCATCGAGCTATGACATACAACGTACACATCGCCACCGCACGCAACACCGAAGCAGACATGCCTACCATGAAAGCGAAAGCCCACAATACACCTACCGTCAGCACCTCGGGTAGCCACCGAAACTTTCGTTTACGGATGAGTCCGCGCAATAGGAAAGTTAATATGCCATAGATGATGCCTACGTGCAAACCCGACAGTGCCAGCACATGGGCTGCCCCAGCATTGCTATAGAGTTCACGCACCTCAGTACTCAGCCCCCGTTTATCGCCTAAGGTCAAAGCAGAAAGCACCCCGAAAGCATCGCCCCCGAAAGACTTTATCATATATTGTCCAAGCAATTCTTGCCTAAAGCGAAGCATTCGCTCGAGTAATGACACGTTTCCCTCCCCGACCCTACTCCAACCTTGACAAGGTACATATACCACTCCTGACGCTCCCTGCATAGTGACATAGCGAGCATAATCAAATGCGAGACTATCGCTAAAGTTCCGAGGACTCCGTACTCTTCCCCTAAAACAAAGCATATCACCAGGTAACAAAGCATTCGCCTCACCGTCAGGCTCCATATAGATCATCACTTTTCGTCCCACCCTATGCCATTCGGAAGAGTCACATACCGCTGTTACCTCTACCTCACATAACACACTGCGTTGACGAACACGAGGTTCAGCCATCACACGAGCCTCATACAACAAACTTTCAGCCTCCCACTCATACTCGATATCGCCCCTCGCCTGCGAATAGTTACAAATACCCAGCATTAAGAATAAAGCCGAAGACACCATACCATATGCTATCCGACATCTCAAGACCCATGCAAACAATAGCGAAAACAATAGAATCACCATTCCACATAGGCTATACCATCCCAACATCCCTATATATACATAGAGGACATCAGCCAAACCAACACCACAGAGGTAGAAAAGAAGCAGCCGTAGCAATGGATAGCGCTGCAGTACAGTGTCATCCATTGCTACGGCCATAGACATTATTGTTACTTATAAATTCTTCAGTTCATGAATCATCGCTTCGCGATCATCGGCTCCAAATACCGTATTACCCGCCACGAGCACATCCGCACCAACATCAAGCAGACGTCTTCCCGTCTCCAAGGTAACGCCACCATCAACCTCAATTAGTGCCCTTGAACCCGTATTATCAATCAGTTCACGTAACTCCCTGACCTTCTCAACAGTATGCTCTATAAATTTCTGCCCGCCAAAACCAGGATTAACAGCCATAAGCAGTACCATATCTACATCACGAATAATATCTTTGAGCAGACACACAGGTGTAGAGGGGTTAAGTGTTACACCAGCTTTCATACCCGCCTCATGGATTGCTCCTACGACCTTGTGCAAATGAGGACAGGTCTCGTAATGCACATTCATCATCATAGCCCCCAATGCCTTTACCTCAGGAATAAACTTCTCGGGATTTACAATCATCAAATGTACATCCAAAGGCTTCTCACACAATCGAGCCACATGCTTCAAGACTGGAAATCCAAACGAGATATTTGGAACGAACACACCATCCATGATATCCAAGTGGAGCCAGTCAGCCTCACTACGATTTATCATTTCTATATCTTGTGCCAAATGAGAAAAATCGGCCGACAAGAGCGAAGGAGCTATCAAATGATTCATATCACATTGCAATTTACTGCAAAGGTAGTCAAAACGCGCATACCACACAAGCAAACGCGTCCTATTTGTTATTAACAAACATCAGTAATGCACAAACGGAATGCAGTGTTAACTCATCACATAGCCTTGTAAATCCTCTGGCAGTTGTGGAACAATCCGGTAATTACGCGCCAAATTCTTCAAGAATTGAAGTGTTGACACTTTAGGAGTCACCAACTCCTCTTGACGTACTGACTTGCGAACCAACGCAGCGAACTCGGTATTAGAAAGAGAGGTAAAATGTTTCTTCATAGGCAGCTTTCTATCCTTTGCATAGATAACGCAACCTAACCTCTTTTTATTATATCAATCTGTAAAAATAAGGATTTATCAATATACTTCAAGCACAATATGCTTCTCTTCGGCGATACGACGCATGTTGAGCAGAGCATAACGCATACGGCCGAGAGCCGTGTTGATACTCACACCGACAATTTCTGCTATCTCCTTAAAGCTGAGGTCCTGATAGAACCTCATATATACCACCTCGCGCTGATTTTCGGGCAATGCATCCATAAGGTGGCGCACATCAGCAAGAGTCTGTTCGCTGACCATCTGCATCTCGATATTATCATCACAAAGATCGGCATCATTAAACAAATCGACCTCGGTCTCATCGTTCGATATGGTATTCTCGCTGCGCTCTTGACGGAAATTATCGATAATCATATTGTGCGCAATACGTGTGAGCCATGCACCAAACTTTCCGCTAGCAGTGTAACGTCCCTGCTGAATAGTTACGATAGCTTTGACAAAAGTCTCTTGGAAGATATCTTCTGCAATCTCCTGATTACGAACAATAAAAAAGATATAATTGAAAAGTTTGCTCTGATAGCGAGCAAGCAACTCATCAAAAGCCTTGTTATCACCTTCCGCATAACGTGCTACCAACACATCGTCAGTGAGCATATTCAAGTTTTCCATTTACTACTTACTAATGTTTGTTTTGCGTAAGAGTGTTTCGATAGGCTATTTCGTTTTTAGTTACTTTTTTAGGTTTGTCTTAATCCATCTACAATAATTACTGTAGATTTCCGTTGGCAAAGGAAAGCATAATTTTGCGATTATGCAATATTTTTGCCCGTTTTTAACACAATAAGTCCATTTTTTGCCCGTTGCAGAGGGGCCAGATTGGTTTATTCGCCCGTTTTTTGTATCTTTACGGCCCAATAGTACTAACCTATGAAACGATTTGAAAACTACTCCTTATTGACACATAACACCTTCGGTATGGACGTACGTGCTGCATTGTTCTTCGAGTACGACACGAACGAGGAGTTGCGGGCCTTACTAGACTCAAAAGATTTCGCCCGCCACAACCGTTTTATCCATATCGGTAGTGGAAGCAATCTGCTCTTCGGTGCCGACTACGATGGAATAGTAATGCACTCGGCCATGCGCACCATCGAAAAGATTGCAGAAAACGATGACCACGTATTAGTGCGCGTAGGTTCAGGCTATGTGTGGGATGATTTCGTAGCCTACTGCGTAAACCAAGGATGGGCAGGCGTAGAGAACCTCAGTGCCATACCGGGCGAGGTAGGAGCCAGTGCTGTGCAGAACATCGGAGCCTATGGAGTAGAGGTGAAAGATGTGATAGCAACCGTCGAGGCTATGGCACTGGATGGCACAATAAGAACATTTACCAACGAAGAGTGCCACTACGGCTACCGAGACTCGGTTTTCAAACGTGAACTACGTGGACAATATATCATCACTCACGTGACCTACCAACTGGAGAAAACTCCTACCTATAGATTAGACTATGGAGACTTGCGCGCTCGAGTGGAGGCACACGGAGAGCTGGCCCTACAAGCAGTACGAGATGCCGTCACCTCCATTCGTAACAGCAAACTTCCCGACCCACACATATTGGGTAATGCCGGAAGTTTCTTCACCAATCCAGTAATACCACGCACACAATACGATACCTTAAAGGAGAAATATCCCACTATGCCCTCCTACCCCATCGACGAAGAGCATGTAAAAGTTCCTGCGGGATGGCTTATCGACAGCGCTGGTTGGAAAGGTAAAGCATTAGGACGTGCTGCCGTACACGACAAACAAGCATTGGTATTGGTGAATCTCGGCGGAGCTACAGGCCAGGAGGTAATGACATTAGCCGAGCACATCTGTAAGGATGTATATAATATATACGGTATACACATCACCCCCGAGGTAAACTACATCTAATCTATGCAACTGACTTTCCTCGGCACTGGAACATCGAAAGGCATACCCGAAATCGGATGTACTTGCCCCACTTGTCTATCTTCCGACCCACGCGATAAGCGATTGCGCGTATCGGCTCTCATAGAGACCGAAGAAGCGCGCATTCTCATCGATTGCGGCCCAGACTTTCGCACACAGATGCTTAGCATTCCCTTCGATCGTCTCGATGGTGTGTTGCTCACCCACGAACACTACGACCATACGGGAGGCATTGACGATCTGCGTCCTTTTGGCATCTTTGGCGACATAGACGTGTATGCCGATGAACTCACCCATCGTCACTTACGCGAGCGGCTACCCTATTTCTTCCGTGAAGTATTGTATCCTGGTGTACCCCGACTATTATTCCACACCGCACAGCCTTATACGCCATTCTTCATTAAAGGAATAGAAATCACTCCGCTGCTGATAATGCATGGTCAACTGCCCATCCTTGGCTTCCGCATCGGAAAGTTGGGCTTTGTGACCGACATGACCGATGCCCCCGAAGAGACCTTCAACCAACTTCTGGGAGTAGACACCTTAATCATCGGTGCCCTGCGCCAACGTCCCCACGCCACACACCAGACGATAGACAAAGCGATAGAGGTAGCCCACCGCGTAAAAGCGAAGGAAGTATACCTCATCCACATGAACCACGAGGCAGGCCTACATGCCGAGACTGAAACACAGCTGCCCGAACATGTACACTTGGCCTATGACGGATTGAAAATCAACATTTAGCGAATAAGTCCACTACATCAAGTGCTCGCACAAGATCTTGGCTCCAAGAACTATAAGCACTACACCTCCAAGAGGCTCAACGGGAAACTTTAGCTTACCACCAATAAGACTACCGACAAAACACCCTCCAAGTGCCATAACAAACGAGGTGATGCCAATCGCCACCAGAGGATAAAGAATACTTGAGAATGTATCCATGCCGATACAAGTGAACGATATTCCTACAGCCAAGGCATCAATACTGACTCCCACGGCAAGCACCAACACGGTGCCCAATCGAGTCGGATCAAAGTGATTTTCATCATCATCTCGTATTCCTTCTCGTATCATCTTGACGCCCAAGAAAATCAAAATGGCAAAGGCTATCCAATGATCAAAATTCTCAATGAAGCGGTAGAAATAAATCGATCCGGACCATCCCATCAAAGGCATGAGGGCTTGGAATGCACCAAAGAAGAAAGCAATAGTCAAGAAATGCCTCCATTGAATTTTCTTCAAGATGAGCCCAGCAGTGATGGCCACAGTGAAACTATCCATGGCAAGCGCAAGGGCAGTTAGCCAGATTTCGAGTGTTGTCATTATTTCTTCTTACTTAAATGAAAGTAATAACCTACGGTGTAAGTCGCACCTAAAACACCCTTAGTTCCCACTCCAAAGCCTGGAATATACCAGGGGCCTCCATTGGAGATGGCCCCACGATAAAATGGGTATTTATAACGGAGTGACCAACCCATATAAAAGTTCTTGGCAATCTCGGCACGTAGACCTCCCACGGCCTCTCCCCATACTGCGCGACAAGACAAGCCATCCAATTGCACGGGCACTTCATTGCCCCACACAGGGTCTACAAGCGAGGGAGCCTCTACGCTATAATCAAATGAAGTATATCCTACGCGCAAACCAATATATATATAGCCTGGTTTCTCATTCTTATACTGCATATTGTAGTCCATACCGATGCGATAATAAGGGGCACGAGTTCGATAACCGATCTCGTAGAGTTGGCTCACCATATCAGCATGTCCCATCCCCACCTCTATGGTTGGAAAGAAACAATTATTGATATCCAACGTAGCTGATAGCTCAGAACTATAATATTTGTCCTTAACAAAGACAGGATAGATATAGCCAAACACATCTGCAGAGAGACAGAGTCCCAAGCTATTGTTTTCCTTAGCTTTGGAGTCCAATGTCTTAGCATCCAGCACCGACACGCTGAGACTAATCAGCAATACGATAAATAACCTGTATATTTTCGCGTTCATCGTAGTCGACATCTGATGATTTGAGAATGAGAGAATCAATCTCATAATGAGTACTGCTGACTGAGGTTATGGAATGAAACATCGCCATGCCACAATCAATGGAGACGAGCGTAGGAGTATTGGTATGACTGATATAAATGCTATCGCAAGCTACACCCGCATAATCGAGAATAAAGGTGTCGGTCTCATTCACATAGCTCAAAGGGAAAAGTATCTCGCCAGCATTCATCTTACGATTAAGCACCACCGAGTCGCCTTGCGGACGCACCACACTCACCGTCAGTTCCCCCACAAAAGACACAGCATCGCCGTACTTGCTATAAAACGACATCTTGCCCTGCACGGTATTGTTGATGGGGCAATCCTCGCCCGAACAAGCCGCCACAACCATCACGACAAGAAGCAAGCTGAAGAGACGAACAACACGTAGAGAGCGATGCATCAAAATTCCTTTTCTATTTTATAGTTGTTACGTTCCTGCGAATTACGACTGACAAGCTCACCCAAAAATCCTGTAAGGAAGAGTTGGAAACCCAGTATCATACCCGTCAGTGCCAAGTAGAAGTAAGGGCTATCGGTCACCAAACGAGCAGGAATGCCCTTGCTCAAGCAATAGACTTTGCCGAAACCGATACCCATTACGCACAACAGACAGATAAAGAACATCACCGAGCCCCACAAACCAAAGAAATGCATGGGCTTGACACCAAACTTAGAGAGGAACCACAACGAAATCAGGTCGAGATAACCGTTAACGAAGCGATTAAGCCCAAACTTGGTGACTCCATACTTGCGAGCTTGATGCTGCACCACCTTCTCACCTATCTTTCCGAATCCGGCATTCTTAGCCAAATAAGGGATATAGCGATGCATTTCGCCATACACCTCAATATTCTTTACCACATCACGACGATAAGCCTTAAGGCCGCAATTGAAGTCGTGGAGGTTCTTGATGCCCGACACCTTACGTGCTGTCGCATTGAACAGTTTCGTGGGCAATGTCTTAGACAATGGATCATAGCGTTTCTGCTTGTAGCCCGACACAAGGTCGTAGCCCTCTTCGGTAATCATGCGGTACAAGCCGGGGATTTCATCGGGCGAATCCTGCAAGTCGGCATCCATTGTAATGACCACGTCACCTTCGGCACGTTCAAAGCCACAGAACAAGGCTGGCGACTTTCCATAATTACGGCGGAATTTGATTCCCTTCACTTCAGGATGTTGCACATGCAGTTCCTCTATGACCTTCCACGAGTCATCGGTAGAGCCATCATTAACAAAGTATATCTCATAAGAGTAGCCCTGTTCATCCATCACACGCTTAATCCAAGCGTGCAGTTCGGGCAGCGACTCTGCTTCATTGTACAAGGGGATAACAACAGAAATATCCATAGTGATAAATGTTATTTAATTTTTGATTACAATATTCTTCACAAGCAGCGCTATGGGCAGAGATATTATAACACTCCACGACACATTATTACTCAGCATGCCAATCGTCATGTCAATAGGCTTCAGCATCTGCAGCTGTTGCACTGTCTGCTGCATGAGATCCACATACTGATTGTATTGGGCAATTGCTCCAGCACTTACGCCCTCCATAGCCCCCAGGTCTACACTCTGCAATGTCTCCACGCTCTGCACTACAGCAGCCATCATAGCCCCGCCATCAATATAGGCAAAATAGACATAATGCGCCACTGACGACAACAGCGCGCCGAAACCCATGATAAGCAATGAGAAAGAAAAAGCCTGTACAAACCCTATCTTCCCGCCACAATACTGGTCACGATAGCGCTTTACTAACAGAAAGATGAGCAGCGGAACCACGATAGTCAACCCTAAAAAGAGCAACCCCGCCATCGTAGAGCGCAAGCTCAAAGGGAAGAGACAAAACTTGACTATATAATACAAGCCCACCACTACACCAAAATTCATGGCATAGTTTATCATCGTAGGCTGTTCAGAATTACTCATTGCTGTGTATATATACGAGATTTAGACATTATTAATTGACAAAAGTACGCCTATTTGGGCGAAATGCAAAATTTATCATACGAAAAATGGGGGCATACAAATTCCATCCGCACAGAATTCACCTCGGTAGCTACCGCGGCACACCGCGATAGCTACCGACGCGCACCGCGCCAGCAAGCGCGGAGCTCCGCGCTTGCTAACGAGGCGCTACAGCAACTGCTGCAGCACCTCCAATGACTGCAAAGCGGGGAACTTGGGGATATGAACGGTGTAGTAGGTGGCCAAATATTGTATTACGCGTGCCCGGTCTTGGCGATTCATAGCAATTTCAGCCATCGTCTCATAGGTGGCTCCACTAAGCAGAAAGAGCAGAAGAGCATCATGAGCCGACATTATCGAATCAGAAACCATGCCATAAGGAGTGAAATGACCATTCGTGAGGTCAAAGAGATCTCCATCGCTATACGCCTCCACATTCGGGGCTATACCTAAGAAACGGGCCAATTTGAGGAGAAACACGAGATGGAAATTAGCATACCCCTCTTCGGCTACATCAAGCCATCGGAACGAATGTTCTATGTACTGGTATAGGTCAGGGTTGGCAGCCTCATCACGCAACGTGTAGACCAAGAATTCGGAGAGCAGCATTGCCACTCCCCGCTTGACCGGATGATAAGGGATATCCTGCTGCACAAAGAGCAAATGCACCTCCTTCATGCGTTGCAACGAGGCATTAGGTTTCACATCCCATTGGAACGACAGAAAGGCAAGCGGCTGAAACAATCGAGCCACAGCTCCCGTCCGCTTACCATGCGACCCATTAATCATGAATGACACATGCCCGCGCGAAGCCGTAAAAAGATGTGCGATAAACGACTTGTCATTGTACTTCACACACCGCAAAACCACACCTTTGTCATCAATAAACATCCGATTTCCTCTTCTAAAACAATGCAAAACTACAAAAAAACGTCTTTACCACAAAAAAAAAGCACAAAGTGTTTGCTGATTCAAAAAAAGTGCCTACCTTTGCATCCGCTTTCGAGAAACAAATATCGGTAACACGATAAGAAAGTGGAAGGATGGCGCTATCGTCTATCGGTTAGGACGTGAGATTTTCATTCTCAAAAGCGGGGTTCGATTCCCCGTAGCGCTACAAAGTTAAATTAAAAGAATAGGAAGATTAGAAATGGCAAACCACAAATCATCGCTGAAGAGAATCAGACAGACTGAAACCAGAAGATTGCGCAACAGATACTATGCTAAGACCATGCGTAACGCAGTTCGTAAGCTCCGCGCAACCACTGATAAGGCTGAAGCTCAGGCGTTGTATCCTTCTGTTCAGAAGATGTTGGACAAGCTCGCTAAGACCAACAACATCCACAAGAATAAGGCTGCAAACTTGAAGTCTAAGCTCTGCGCACACATCGCAAAACTCTAAGAGACACCTTATCATCAAATAGCTATAGGGCTGGAAGAAATTCCGGCCCTATATTGTTTACATAAACCCCACCTTGACTCTAAGATGAGCAACAATACCCGTGAGAATTTCGGCAGCAAAGTCGGAGCCGTATTGGCTGCAGCCGGTTCGGCTGTAGGACTCGGCAACATTTGGCGCTTCCCCATCGAGACTGGACAGAATGGCGGAGCAGCATTCATTATAGTCTATGTAGCTTGCGTATTCCTATTGGGTATCCCCATCATGATGAGCGAATTCTTCATCGGCCGCCACACCCACACCAATACCGCCGGTGCATACCGCAAGCTTGCCCCCAACACTCCTTGGAAGTGGATAGGACGCCTCGGCGTACTTACAGGATTCGTTATTCTGAGCTACTATTCTGTGGTGGCTGGATGGACAGCTGAGTATACCAGACTGGCAATATGCAACTATTTCGTAGGAAAGAATACCGCAGACTTCCCTGCCATCTTCAATGAGTTTGTAAGCAATCCATGGAAATCAATATTGTGGATGGCAGTCTTCATGGGCATTACTCATATCATCGTCGTGCGTGGCGTCAAGGGAGGCATCGAAAAATTCTCCAAAGTAATGATGCCCGCATTATTCATCATCATGATAGTTCTGGCCGTATGTGCCGTACTACTTCCAGGCGCATCGCAAGGAATAGAATTCTTACTCAAGCCCGACTTCAGTAAGATTACAGGTTCTGTGATACTCAGCGCCATGGGACAGGCTTTCTTCTCGCTTAGCCTCGGCATGGGGTGCCTCTGCACCTACGCATCATATTTCCGCAGCGACACAAATATCGGCAAAACAGCACTCAACGTAGCCCTTATCGACACATTTGTGGCCATCATGTCAGGTTTCATCATCTTTCCTGCCGTGTTCAACGCAGGTTATGCAATCAGCAGCAACGACATAGGCCCCTCGCTGCTCTTCATCACCCTTCCCAATATATTTCAGCAGGCCTTTGGCAACATACCTCTGCTTTCATATGGCGTATCAGTTCTTTTCTATTTCCTACTCGTAGTTGCCGCACTCACCTCAACCATCTCCTTGCACGAGGTAGTCACAGCCTACGTTTCTGAAGAGTTCGACATGCACCGACGCAAAGCAGCCACCATCGTCACCACGGCCTGCAGCGCTGTAGGTATCATATGCGCACTATCGTTTGGTCCCTTTGCAGGAATCAAGTTATTTGGGATGAATTTCTTCGATCTGTTTGACTATATCTCCTCAAACATTTTCCTCCCTGTAGGTGGTATGTTCATAGCTATCTTCACAGGCTGGTATCTCGACAAGAAACTTGTACGAGACGAGATTACAAATTATGGAAGCCTGCGTGTACCTTATTTAAGATTCGTCATCTTCATACTCCGCTACTTTGCTCCTATCGCTATCGGCATCATTCTGCTCAACCAATTGGGAATGCTCAGATTCTTCTAGCACTCCGAAAACCTTGGATGCAAAAGTTCAGCACTACGACTTTTCGATTAGCACCGTAGCATAAGCCGAGATACCCTCTTCACGACCGGTAAAACCGAGTTTTTCCGTTGTGGTAGCCTTGATAGTGACATCCTCTTCATCGACACCCATAACATCAGCCAGAGTTTGCTGCATCAAGGGGATATGGGCTTTCAGTTTGGGACGCTCGGCACATACTGTAGCATCGATATTACCCACGTGATATCCTTTTGTAGCGATAAGTTCTACAGTACGGCGCAGGAGTATCTTACTGTCGATGTTCTTAAACTCACCCGCATTGTCCGGGAAATGATAACCGATATCTCTCATATGAGCAGCACCGAGCAGAGCATCGCAAATAGCATGGATGAGTACATCGGCATCAGAGTGCCCAAGCAGACCTCTATCATGTTCAAGGCGAATACCACCGAGCCATAGCTCACGATTTTCAGCAAACTTATGGACATCAAATCCGAATCCTACACGTATACGCATTTACTATTTAGCTATTTACTGTTTACGATTTATTTACAATTTGACGATTTGACAATTTTGAGTTCAGCGATAACAGAATCACAAATTGTAACTTATCAAATTGCACACTGTGTTTATCTTCCCAATATCTCACGTATGCCATCCATATCGAATGACAAGGTGAAGCGTAGGGTCTGGTCAAGCGGATTACTCTGCGCCGTTGAGATAAGATAAGCGGCATCGAGCGAAAACACACTCATTTTGAAACCCGTACCAAGGGTGAAGTATTTACGGTTTCCCTTATACTCGTTCTCGTAGTGGTAACCACCGCGAAGGAAGAACTGGTTATTGTAGGCATACTCAACACCCACACCCCAATAGATTTCTTGCAACTCCTCACGGAATCCGCCAGGAGCATCGGCGAACGACTTGAAGATACCCGAAATGGCAGACATGTCATTATAGCCATTATCATCGAGCCATGACTGATAATCCGAGGCATAAGTATACTTCTCATCTTCAGGCGACGGCAATCCCAAATCCGCATAATTCTCATCGAGAAACTGCTGATACGAAGGTTTGGTGGGCACCATAAGCTTGTTCACGTCAGCACTGATAGAGAAAGTATTGTACGCATCGATTGGAACCATGATTGATGCACCAAGGCGTAAGTTTGTAGGAATAAACTGGTTCGTTTGTCCTCCGTCATAGGAAATCTTGCTACCAATGTTCGAAGCATTGAGACCAAGATTAAGCATACACTCGCGACGACCTAAAAAGATATAATTGGAGTAAAACATCGCAATGTCAGCAGCAAAAGCCTGCCCTACCTCAACATCCTCATCATAGTTATAGTTGAGGTCCGACACGATGTATCGCAAACCTACCGAAGCCGAGAAAGTCTCCGACAACATGCGCGAATAAGCAAAGTCTACAGCCATCTCGTAAGGTTTGATTGTCTGCGCACTACCAATATCGCCAACATACACCTCACCCAATGAGAAATAGGTAAGCGAACCACTGATAGCCTGATAGTCTCCTATACGATAGTAACCCACAAGATTAGCTAAGTCAATATCACTCACCAACTGACGCAACCAAGGAGTATAGGCTAAAGAGAAGCCCGCAGGACTAATCGCAAAGGGATATTTCGCAGGATTCCAATACTGAGAGTTCACATCAGGATCAGTAGCAGCACCCACATCACCCATAGCACCTGCACGTGAGTCAGGAGCAATAGACAAAGAGGTAACACCCGTGAGTACAGGGTTGAACATATTCTTCGCCTTGTTATCAGCCTGAGCAAAGAGCGAGATGTTGACACCCAACACCACAGCTATTAAAAGAAATATCTTTTTCATACGTAAATCTTGCAAAAACTATACCTATATACAACTCATAAGGAGCTATTTTATTGCCTCAGCTCAACGGATGAGTACCATTTTTTGTGCCTTGCTGGCCGACGAGCCCGACGGTGAAGTCACTACCACTCGATAAAGGTACACTCCCTCGCCCAAAGGTTGTCCCGAAGCACTACACTGACTCCAGCAGAAACTATATGTATTGCCAGATGATATAGTCTGCTCGTTATGACTCCACACGATACGACCCGACATATCAAAAACCTCAATAGCTACTTCCACCTCATTCTCAGGACGATCGTGCGTGAGCACAAAGGTAGTTGTACCCTGTAACAAATCAGGCAAAGCCTGAACGTGGAAGATGCTGGGAGCTAATCCCTTGACCACCTCAAACTCAATCGTCGCCACAGAAGAGTTGTTCATCATATCCCAAGCACGGAACATCAACGTATGCACACCCTCAGAGAGTTCTGGGAGCAGATACGATACCGTTCCCCGGGTATATGCTCCAATGTCAGAACGATAATATTCGTTCAGGTTATAGCTCATCGAAGCCTTACCATCAATGATGGCCGTCAAGTTGTGCCCAAGTCCACCCGCCGTATTGACTCCATCGGCATCCTCCAACTTGACAACAAGCAATGGAGTTTCATTAATCCGACCACCCGAGACAAAGTTCGGTGAGTTGAGATAAAGTTCGATCTCAGGTCCCATGCCATCGTTTTTCAGATTTTCCTCAGTATCTCCCAAAATGAAGTCCTCACACGTACCCTTAGCCTCACGCTCATGTTTATCATCAATCGCATACAGGTTAACAAGCCCACTCTTCATCGAATAGTTGATATCCATGGGCACACGGAAGGTGAAAGTAAATCGCCCATCCCTCACCGAGTCGCTACCCACAAAAAACTTCTTCGTACGTTCATGATAGACGAAAGGAGTCAGTTCCGGGTCATTAGTGTTGTTACGGCAGGTCACCTCCTCCAAGTTGTCAAACACCGAGGCATATAGTACACCCGAGAAATCTTCCGCCAAGGACCCTCCCAATGTTTCCACATGTCCCTGCACCACGACCTCTGCACCAGCCTTGAGCAACACCTCCTGCCCACTACTCAAAGACACACCATCCAGTTCGTCCACTACCATGTGGTAGTCCGTATTGCCCACCACAAGAGCAGGGTCACCAATCAGCACATAATTGAGCTTATTACTACTCTTGTCGTCCAACGATGAGTTTCCTGTAGTTATCAGGTTGCATTTTGCCATACGCAAGGCATCGCCAAGACTTAAGCGACGGCTATCCTCACCACGTGCAAATGCATACTTCGAAAAGAAATAATTGATGCGTTTATTCTGCTCTGCATAAGTGGTACGGGTAGAGGTAAGCAAACCAATAGCACCACCCTTAGAATTTAGAAACGCCGACTCTCCGAACGACTGCACCGAATTATCGAATGGCGTAATATCACACGACACGGTGACCCACACTGGCAAACGAGGCGAACGCAGCCCCTCCATGTCGGTTTTATTGATGACCAATTCATGAGATATCACATCAGGTGCTCCATGTCCACTATAATTGACCATAAGTGCTCCTTCATTGAAGAGTTCAAGCAGTCGCTTGCGCACAGCAGGATACCCATTACCCGTTGAGGTAGATTCCATGGGGAAAGCATCCCAATAGATACGCTTGACCATATAATCGGGATATTCAGCTTCAAGCATCTGAGCCACCGACTCTGCATCGGACATATGACGGTTGGCATCACCATCATCGCCCAACATGAGAATGGTATTCTTCCAAGCGCCAGCATGAATATTTGCCATATAGGCCTCCAACTTATCCACGACCTCACGAGCTTGAGCGGAAGTAGTTACAGGGAAACGCCCAACACCAATATCCACCTTATCCAATTGCAAATTGGCACCTTCGCCATCATCAAGCAAAGCAAAATAATCTTCGACCACATGCGAATAGACCGCATTAAACGAGTTTGCCGACTCGTAGCAAAGCAAATAATCATCGGGAGACACACCCTCCCATGCCGATGACAACATACGGTTGTCCCATGCGCCATCACCAAAGAGCAACAGGTACTTGGGCGCATCTTCAACTGTTTCGACACGGTCGTAAAGCATCTTCATATAGCGGCGATAAGCCGTGGCATCGGGAGTACCCGAAGAAAACTCATTGTACACCTCATCGGCACGCACCACCTTGACGGTGAGTCCACGCTGTGCACGATGTAATGCCGCCAGGCGCTCGGCCTGAGCAGTGAGCTTACCACTGGCTGGCACAATGATGACATAGTCTGTGGTTGCGGTAGCGTGCAGGTCCTGATTGGCGACCTCACCTACTACCTCGGGAACAGGATAAGCGCCCTTTGTATCGAAAGCGATAAAAATATCGCCACGCTTGCCATCGGCCGTAAAGGTGGCTGTTGCCTTATCATAGGCTATGGGCTCTATGGCCGATGCATCGGTGATGCGCCACACCGCCACGTTCTCATGGCCCCACATCCCTGCATCTCCGATGCAATAGGTGTGAATACCCGGGCTGGCAGCATAGATGGGAACATTCGTATCGATGATTCGAGTATAGTTAAGGCGCAAATAGTCAAGACGTCCCGACACGCCTGCCCCACGACGATGGGCGAGCGTCACCTTTTGCAGAGCATTCGCTTCATCCAAGTCCACGGAAAAGCTTTGAGTTGACTCTGCTGCCTCATCGTGACCACTGATAGCCCTTAACGTCAAAGCACCCACCGAGGCATCATTCACCGCAACTGCAACTGAGCTTGTGGTAGAGCCATTGTGCGTGAAGCACACATCAAGCACCGCGTCATGAAGCGGAAGTGCGGCAACGGCATGCAACGAATAGCTTCGGACACTGCCATTCATGTAGTCGTAACTCTCCACCAACTTCCGGCCACCGTGATACCAAGCATAATCATCCACCTCGTACAAACCGTGGGCGGGAGTAGTCTCAATGGCAGCCTCACCCGTAACAGGGAGCACAGTTGTGGGAACGGTATTGGATTGCGAAGTCTCACCCTCCGTCAAGAAATAATATCCATAGTCTGAATAGGGATTGCGTGTATGCGTGAAAGTATCGTCCCCTTCCAATGTCCATTGCACTGGTCCTTGGGCATAGAAAAGTATGCGGTCGTCACCACGCCACAGAGGTACCTCGCAGAGGTCATCAGGCCATTGACCAGGATCAGTCTCTGAGAGCAGATGGCCTCCATAACCATAGAGACGCACCTTGCTGAGGTCATTGAAGCCCATCTGTTTGAGGTTATAAAGAGTGAGCATATGGATGCCATTGTCGGCAACGCGCAGCTTCACCCAACGTCCCTCGGAAAGAACAGAGTGTGCCGCATAGCGACCATCCACATCAGCCCCACTGCGCCTTTGAGAGGCCCGGGCCATCTGATGAACCTTCAACGTAAACGATTGTATGCGCCAATACTTGCCATCCCGCCATACCATAGGGGTGAACGAGATATCCAACTGCCCGCGCTTGGCACTAATGCCCTTGTGCACCTCTATCACAGGCCACTCGGGCTGTCCCTCTGTAGCGGGAAGTCTGTAGCGGGCAACCTCCGAAGCGGTCATCGGCACCAACTCGGGGTATTCGATGGTTGCCGTATACTCATGCGCACAGTCGTAGCCAAGGTCTATGCTGTGCATATATACGGGCGGTACCGTATCCTGCGCATACGCAGCCCAGTCCACCTCCATCTCACCTTGTGCCTTGGCAGGCAACAGTGCGAGAGCACAAATACAAAAGAACAGTATATATCGCTTCATTGACAATCGAGCCATCTCCTTACAAGAGAAAAAACGTACAACGAGGCACTTTATTGTACGGGGCCTTTATCTCACGTTGAATGCCAACACCTTCTCGCCTTCGAGGAAGCCCTCCACGTGCTGACCTATCTGCAAAGGGCCAACGCCTACGGGAGTACCCGTAAAGATGAGGTCGCCCGTCTTGAGCATAAAGAACTGGCTTACATAGGCTACCAGCTCGTCCACCCCGAAGAGCATGTCCACGGTGTGTCCACGCTGCACGGTCTTACCATCGATATCCAGATTAAAATGAATGTTCTGCATGTGTGCAAAGCGTTCTACAGGAATGAAGTCACCCAATATGGCCGAGCCGTCGAATCCCTTGCAGAGTTCCCAAGGCAGTCCCTCCTTACGGAAGCGCTCCTGCATGTCGCGTGCCGTGATGTCTACACCCACAGTCACCGCATCGTAGTAGCGATGGGCAAAACGCGGAGCAATGTTCTTGCCCAACTTGCTGATGCGCACCACCAACTCGGCCTCATAGTCGAAGCGTTCGGCAAAGTCGGGGATAAAGAAAGGCTTTCCTCCCTTCAGTATCGCCGAGTCGGGTTTCATAAATATGACGGGACTATCGGGCTTCACCAGCACCCCACCGTTCAGTTCCTTATTATGTTCGGCATAGTTCATGCCTACGCAGATAATCTTCATAGAATACTAATACATGATATGTTTTTCTACTGCAAAAATAGTAAAAAATCAGGGAATATTCGTACCTTCGCCCCGCATATTTAACATTTCCACTATGGCCAAAGATAACGATTGGAAAAGCCGCCTGCAGGTGGTATACTCCACCAACCCCGACTATAACTACGTGACCGACGATGAGCCCGAAGCAGAGACCCTGCCTAAGCAGCAGCAGAAGCTACGCGTGCAGATGGAGAAGAACCACCGGGGAGGCAAAACCGTCACCATCGTCCGCGGCTTCATCGGTACCGACGACGACCTCAAGGAGCTCGCCAAGTTCCTCAAGACCCGTTGCGGCGTAGGTGGCTCGGCCAAAGAGGGCGAAATCATCATCCAAGGCGACTTCAAGCCCAAAGTTATTGAACTGCTCATCAAGGAGGGGTACACGAATACAAAGTAAAGATTTGGGAGGTAGATTTATCCCCTCAATACCGCTAAGTTTATAGCCACAAAACGAAACGCTCGTAAATCCCGTACAAGAATTTTATGGCAAAATGTAAGGCAAATCCTGCGGTCTGCTTACGCGGCATCGAGATTGGAGGTATAGACTTAGTAAACAAAAAAAACTATTAACTCAAAAACTCACGTTTTGCTGACGCTTTGCATTTCTCTAATCGCCCGTGGCTGCGTTCTTTTCGTTTGGCTTGGGGATTGGGCGGAAAGAGCACGAGGATGAGAGGGATTAGTACGAAACTCCACGAAGTATTCAAAGTACGTCTGCCCTATTCTTTGAAAACTCCGTGAAGTTTAAAAAAGACTAATCTTATATCAGAGTTCGCCTTTTCTCCATCGATCATAACAGTCCTCGTTGTCGTCAATCAGGACAACAACACAATCATTTTCTTCATTTTGTTGAACCATTACAGTATTAGGTTCTATTAGCGAGCTCGCTTTTGAAGGAACTCTTATATGAAAGAATGTAGAAATCTCATCGACATCTTCTAAAATTGGAGAAAATTCTTGACGATAATATTTGCATATCGCGTCATATAGTTCCAAACGCTTCCCTACTAAGTTTGCATTATAGTCCTCATAGCATGGTATCGCTAATATAAGTTCTGATGCATTTACAGGATTAAAAGTGTATAAACCATTGCCTGAATAATCAGAAGCCAAATAAATACAAGGGAATGACGCAACAACAAGTGCATTTACTCCATTAAAATTTCTGATTTCTTCAAGTTTAGAACTAAACATATGGCTATAATTGGCCGGATCAACATCTCCTAATTTGTTAACAATAGAATAGACGTCTTCACCTAACGAGATATTGCAAAAACCATTCTCTGTCAGTGCCAGCTTTTCTATCGTCTCTTCGCATACATTATTCCCACATGATGCAAAAAGAAGAAGAATTGATAGCATCGAGATTGTATTAATCTTCTTCATTTTGAGAGGCTTTTAGTAATTGTATTTCCGATCAAACTCACTATCACTCATACATATAAGTATGAAGAAATCAAAAATAGCGAGAACCCAAGGTATAAATGTCCAGCAGAACAAAAGATATAATATACCTTGTCCGCCTTTACCTAAATAGAATTTGTGAATACCCAAATCTCCTAATAAAAAAGCTAACAGAGCTGCAGTCCCTTTACTCTTTCCCTTTGAAGGTCTATAAGAAGCCTGGTATTGTGGTTGGTACTGCGATTGGGGAGGTGGAGTTGCTTGTACGTATTCCACACGTGTTACCACTTCTTTTTCCACTTCTGGCTCGTCATCCTCTTTGGTAAATGTTGCGCCACAATACGCACACTTGTACGAGTCTCCGCCTAAAAACTTAAACTTGTCGCCTCCACATGTGGGGCATTTCATTTCTTCTAGCATAGTTACATTATCGTTTTAATGGTTGTCAAATAATTCTTTAATTGGTTGACCTTACGAGTAATCTTTGCCTGCTGTTCCGCTTTGTTTTCTGCTGTAGCAAGTCCCTCGCACATCTCGGCAATGCTATCCATGCGATCCTTCAACTCAGAGGCTATGTCTGTATTCTTGCTCAATTTGTCAGTAGGCATCGCGCCAATCTTGTCGGCTATCGTCCGCAGAGCCTTCAAGGTTTCGTCTTTCCACTCTGACTCTTCATCGTGTAACGCCTCTTTGATATTCGTGAACGATTCTTGCACCGAGAAAACAAAAAGTTTCTTGCTTGCCGACTTGGTTTGCAGTTCCTCCACATGCTTTTCCGTCACGCCGCCACCAATCATCGTGGCACCATAAAGAATAACAAACAACAGCGTGATACCCAGAAGGCCAATTATCAAAGGTTTGTAATTCTCTTCCTCGGAATTATAGATGGCCAATGTATAGACTGTTGTCCAAAGGAATACCAACACGGCATAGATATTGACCGAAACGGATGCGGCCGCATTCTTTACCGTCATCATCTTCTCGCCCGACCAGATGGGGATATTGGCAAGCAACAGCACTTCGGCCAAGCAAGTAACTATCGTATTGACATAAAACAGGGTTGAGTGTTCATCAAAGAGCAAGTAGTATATACCTGCTGTACATGCCACAACAAGCAATATCATCAAAGGGAATAAAGCTTTTTTCATATCGTATTTATGTTTATGGTTTGTATTATGTTAGTTTATTTCACTTTACATCACGGGAGGTGGAGGAGGCGGAGGCGTCATCAATGAAAGCAGTCGAGAGACCTCGGCATCATCAACTGCGAGCACCCAAGCCTGACCGCCCACCTTATACACATAGGTAGTAGCAGAAACTTCACCCTGCTTTATCATACCTTGAATAATATCGATGGTGAATGGACCTGTAGTCTGTCCGTTCTTTGCCACATAGTACGATGACATCTGTGGAGCCTGCGGCATGGCTTGCATGGTATTGCCAACCATCTGACCTACAGCATTGCCCATACCAAGTCCCATGCCTATTCCCATAAAGTTACCAGCACCTTCATTACCTGCAGCCGTCTGTGCTATGTCAAACTGTTTCTGCTGTGCATAACTTACTCCCAGTTTGCTCAACTTAGCCTGTTCGGCTACACCCTCCATGACAGTCTGATACCCCTTGTCATTCTCGTCGAAATCAATATTCTCCACATTGAAGTTGAGCAGTTCCACGCCATACTCATCGTATACCGCCTGCAAATCTTTAGCAACAGTTTTAGAAAGTTCTTTGTAACTTACACCAAGTTCGTTGATGTTCACATTGTTCTCTTTCATAAACTTTGAGATAGAAACTTTCACCGTCTCTACCACATCGATACGGAACTGTTCTTCGATGAGTTCGGTGGTGACGAACGAGAGTGTACCTATCAGTTTTTTCAAGAACAATGCGCTGTCTGAGACTCTTACGCCATATTGTCCACGTGCCGAAATCTTGATGGGAATTTGGAAGTAAGGGTCGATAACGCGCAAACCTCCTGTACCCCAAAACATGTTGCGTTTTTCTAACTTACTTACAAACCACACCTCAGCGGTAAAGGTCGTGTCTCCTCCACTTGCAAGGTTGACGAGTTTGCCGAGTACGGGCAGATTTGCCGAAGAAAGCGTATGACGACCTGCGCCAAACACATCGCATAGTACACCGCTCTTGAAGAACAGCGCCTCCTGACTTTCATTAACCGTCAGTACACTACCAAGGCTGATGTTGTTGAACGGAAACTTATAGACGAGTTCTTCTCTGTCTTCCTGCTCCCAGTAAAGAGATTTAATTAGTGCCATATTATTTATTGTTTGAATTTAATGCGCTTCAATATATTGTACCTAATCTAGTCACCTATATATTCAATTTGTGAAATATCTATAGCACCAACTTCATACATATACTCCGAAATCAGATGAGCAGTTTTTTCCATACGGGGGAAATCCGCAGAATAGGTATATCTATAGCCGCCAAACTTACAATCAATACAAATTTTTATATCTTCCGTAGAGAACAATCCCAAAAATTCAAATATGTTGTTATTATCCCATCCAACACGAACAACTTCACCACTAAAATCATTAGGAATCACCCATTCTTTACCATTCTGTTTTACTATTCTTAATGATGCTGATGAGAAGTTTGAGAAAGAAGAACACGCAAATCTAATACCATGGACGTCTATCATTATTTGAACATTCTCAGTTCCGGAGTTACTTGTTCCAGAATATAAATTAAAAGGACGTATTAGGTAATATACGGGACGATCTTCTATAATTTCCCCGTACTGATCCGTATGGTATCCTTTTTGCCAAGGCTGAATGTCATATTCTCCTCTATCGTTCAGAGGAATACTCATTAAATACACATCAAATGTCATATTATCAGCATAAATCATAGATTCACTTGATGCACGACAGACTATGTTACTTCCGCAACCATTATATTTGTTTACTGTATTTATATGATATTCTCCTTCAACATCCCTATGGAATATCATATCACCATCCGAGAGTTGCAAGGCATAATCATAAAATTTTTGACTCTTCCATCCTACAATGAATTCTTTTACCATGTCATTCTCTAAGAAATCCTCATAAGGCATACCAGATTCATAGGCTTCTTTAACATAAATCCTAAGTGGGAATAAGGAATGATCATAAGATTCTGTTTTTTTATCATGATATATGATTCTCCTTCTTATTCGGCTTGAAGGTTCACCATCAACACAGGTCGTTTTTACAATCCAGTTACCTTTGTCATCATCTTCATAAGTATAGGTATATACGCTTTGCTTTGTTATTTTCTTTGCCATGAACTCTATTTCTCTTTCTTCACAAATCCTTCCTCGCTTATCATACTTTATCCAGCATTTTGTTTCATAATCATCATAGTATCCTGTAGGGTCAGTGAATTCACTGTATACTTCTTTCTCTTTCCCTAAATTATTATATGCTAACACCTCTTTTTGGTAACGCTCTGATTTCTGTACTATCAATCGCCCCTTACGATTATAAGTATACTCGTATTCTCCATCATGAATCATATTACCTTTATCATCATACTTATAAGTAGTTTTAGTGATTTTCCCATCTCTACTCTTTGTTTTACGTATCAATTGTTTTCTGTCGTTATAAGCAAAGCGTGTAAATTCAGGTTCTCTATCGGCATTAAAGGTATGTCTTATTTCCTTAAGCAAACCATTCTCATACACATACTTATCAGTATTCATATAAACATCCCATATAATACGGTATTTATCAAGCATTCCTTCCTTATTGTAGAATGATTCCGTATAGTCAACTATACCATTTTCGTCATCAAACTGCATAGGGTTCTCTACAAGAATTCCATTTTGAAGTTCAAGTGAATAATGGTACTCCGCGACGAATTCAACATTACCTTTAAGGCCTAACTTCTTTAGATCCGTCTGTTGCCCTTTGCTGCTACTACATATAATACAACCCAAAACGACAAACACTAAAACAATACCACCAACTATCACAGCCTTACGCTTGTTAAGACCATGAAAACTTTGACAAAGTCTTTCTATTTTTTCCATATTATCTATAAATATTAGTTAATCATTCATTCAACACTATACGAAATCCAATATTATCGGCCGAAGCATCATCCATTTCCCTTGAACCACGATAGGTAGAGCGACATTGGTCGGAAGTATTTTTAAATCCGCCTCCACGAATAACTTTCTTGGTAATCGTATTTTTCATCGGGTCTACAACATCAGCCGAACTATAGACTCTGTAATCATCCAAGCACCATTCCCACACATTACCGCTCATATCATAAATGCCTAATTCATTAGGGCTATGACTGCTAACATAATCAACAGAGTTGGAATAGCCTAAGAGTTCGCCCCAGAAAGAATACTCCACGCAGTTGGCGACACTCGAACAAGTGTTGCTACCACTATACCTATATCCTTTAGACTTGTTTCCTCCACGCGCCGCATATTCCCATTGTGCTTCTGTTGGGAGTGAAAACATAAGTCCAGTTTTCTCGTTTAATTTTCTCACAAAGTTCAAACAACTATTCCAACTAACATTAACTTCTGGGTAGTCACTACCATCTGAATAATTATTCATCACGGCATTCCAAAGTTCATTAGTTACCTCGGTTTCTCCAATGTAATAATTGCTTAATTTAACGCGATGCACAGGAGATTCATCGTCTTCGCCATTGTTTGAACCCATCTTAAAAGTTCCTCCTTGAACCTTTATCATAGTAAATTTGCAGCCATTTACAGTAAAGGTGCGACGCATCTTTTTTCTCTCGGCTACCTCTTCGAGAAATTTTTCCTGTTTATCAATACTATATCTTGCTTGTTGCAGAGAAGATATTGCAGCCGTTGTATCTGTTAACCTTTGCGACAAATACACTCCTTCATTCCAGACGCAACGATTACGATAATCTGTATCGGCTATCTTTTCTCTGATTTTTGATTTAGGAGAGATAAATGCGATTAAAGGTATAAAAAATGCAATTACAACACAGACTGCTATTATTCTATAGGCAATCGTCATTCGTTGCTCGCCTTCATCTATAGATGGAGGTGTAGATGACACTAATGTTGTTTCTGTTTGTTCCACAACATCTTCCTCCTGTATTATCGTTTCGTTCTTCAAGTCTTCCATAACTATATTTCCTTTGAATTAATGAATCGTGAAGTTATGCTTCATCAAGCAGGTGTCCTTGTACCAAATTTCTATATGATAAGTATCACTATTCCAATGTCCCTTAGTCTCACTTCCCCAACCGCTTAAACGATAAGTAGTAAGCGCGTTCTTCGCACATTGAATTTTTGAAGTATACGAGCACCCTTGGGGTGATGATTCCCCTTGTAGTAACATTCCATTCATTGAATACAGTTTTATCTTGAGTTCTATTACCTCATCCTTGAACCCGTAAGCCGTTATTTGAGGAGTAAGATACATGGATGAGGAACTATAAATCGTGTTCCCGAAATCAGTTTCTACATTTCCATTTTTATAAGTATTTCCCATCTTGATATCCGTGATAAGCAATGGAACTTTACCTTCAACTCTCTTGGTTTCCTCTACGAATGTCTCTCTAAGTCCCGACAACGTTTTTGTTTTCGCCGTCAAATCTCTTTGCACATATTTGTTTTCTTCTTCCTTTTCAGTCAAGGCATCATATGCCAACTGCAAATCTTTCTTCAATTCAAGATAGGGGTGTCTGAAAGCCAAAAGACTAATCAAGAATGTTAAAGCGACAACACCGATGCCTATCGGGAGGATATTGGTTTGTACGAAGTTCTTGAAGCCCTCTTTTCTCTCCTGTTTCTTCGTTTCCTTTTGTTGTTGCTCAACTATGGCTAATTCGGTCTTCTTTTCCTCGTGCTTCGATTCCGTTTCTTCCAACAGTTGGGAGATGCGCTCATCCTCACCTATATGTTGTCTATATTTTCTAGCAATTTCTTTTGCCGTTTCTAAGTCCCCTTCCTTTTGGGCCTCACGGAGAAGATACATATATTGTTGAGCCAACATATGTTTGCATGCAGATTTTAGTTGTTCGATTTCTTGAGTAGACTCCTCTATTTCTCTTAATTGCAATAGAGCCTGTTCAGGTTCTCCATCTTGCAATAGACGAGTTGCTTCTTTCAAAACCTCTTCCATAGACAATTCCATCCATATTGCCTATAAGTCTCCCGAAATCAGCGTTAATAAATTGTGCTTGATTATAGATACAAGAAAAGCGTAGAGACTTGTCGCGCTCATCACATATCCGGTATCGGCAAACACCTTAAAGAGAATGAACTGAGAAACAAATACCCCACGCTGTCGTATATACCTTGTGGGGTACAGCAAGGGCTGTACATAGGATATACAAACAGAATGAGCGTTGCATTGTTTCTACCTCTCTTTGTGAAATTTTGCCGATTTCGATATGTAGGTAAAAGCAAGAAACGCATTCTTGACCCGAGGATTTCTCCCCTCGGGCACTGCAAATGTACGATTTAATTCTGAGTTTTGAATTATGAATGCTGAATTATTTCTTGCTTTGTGTGTTTTTTACAATGCTAACGCTCGAATGAGATATTGTTTCTCGGCAGCAAAATAATAAGAAAAAAGCAGTCTTCCGAAATCAGCTGACCAGCTGACCTTGACGGCATAAAGCGCTTATAATAAGAAGATAACAGAGGTCAGCCTAGCTGGCTGATGTTGACCTTGGCTGGCGAGGAATAAAGACATTGTGGTCAGCTATCAGTCAACTAGGGTCAGCCAGGGCTGACCGCGTTATCTATCTGATATAATGCGCATTGCACTCAGAAGGTCAGCAGGTCAACCGAATGGGGAAGACTTGTTTATAAGGTATTTTTGAACCGTCGACAAGGATTTATTGACTTGA
Organism: Bacteroidaceae bacterium; assembly: GCA_045612065.1. Taxonomy (GTDB): domain Bacteria; phylum Bacteroidota; class Bacteroidia; order Bacteroidales; family Bacteroidaceae; genus UBA1189. The sequence goes on along the minus strand of JAZKYH010000050.1, from coordinate 1,959 downwards.
TGGCAATTCGTTATAAACGAGGCGAAAAATCAAAGCCGTCTGATATATTTATCAGAGCTGTTTGGCAAAAAAATCAAAGCTGTCTGGCAGATTTGCCAGAGCCGTCCGTTTTTGGACAAGGCTTTTGGGGTGTGTAGTTTCCTGATTTAGGTTGTCAGTTTACACAAGAATAGCGTAGCTTCACCCTCCATAACGCAACAAAGCCCACCTTGCGGTGGGCTTTGTCTATTGTGTTTAGGAGTACCCTCCTAACATTTTTAGAGTTGAATTACTCTGCGCGGAGAGTGAAGCGCTTGAAGGCAACAACCTTGAGGTCAGCGTCGATCTCCTTGAGAACGTCGCGTACGCTCTTCTTAGCCTCCATGATATCCTCCTGGTTGAGCAAGCAAACCTCCTTCAAGAACTTGCCAAGACGACCCTTAGCAATGTTCTGAATCATAGCCTCAGGAAGGTTAGCTGACTTCTCAGCAGAAACAGTAGCGATGATCTCCTTAGCCTTAGCTACATCCTCAGCAGTGATCCATCCCTTAGTCATGTTGCTCTCCATGTGGTCCTCAGAGTCAACGTGAGCGGGGTTGATGCCTGCCTTAGAGAGAGCAGCGTCAACAGCCTTCTGTACCATCTCAGCCTTGGTCTTCTCTACTGCCACAGCGATCTCCTGGTTCTTGATCTCCTCAGATACACCGTCCTCATCAACAGCGATGGGGCTCATAGCAGCAACCTGCATAGCAAGACGCTTACCTGCAGCCTCGTTCTCCTTGTTCAAGCCAACGAGTGTGCAGAGCATGTTCTTACCCTGGTGGTTGTATACGGTAACGTACTCAGCCTCGATGGTCATGTAACCATCAAGTTCCATCTTCTCACCGGTGATACCAGAACGGTCTGTTACAGCGTCCTGTACGGTACCGTTGCCCATGGGGAGAGCCTTTACCTCTTCGAGGTTCTGGCACTTGTTAGCAACAGCGAGGTCAAGGATATCCTGAGTCAACTTCACGAAATCAGCGTTGTTTGCAACGAAGTCGGTTTCGCACTTCAAGGCGATAACAGCAGCGAAGCCACCCTCAGCCTTTGCCAAAACACAACCCTCAGAAGCCTCACGGTCTGAACGCTTTGCAGCAACAGCCTGACCCTTCTTACGAATGATCTCCATTGCCTTGTCGAAATCGCCTTCAGCCTCCTCAAGAGCCTTCTTGCAGTCCATCATACCAGCACCTGACAACTTGCGGAGCTTGGTAATATCAGCCATACTTACAGCCATAATGTTCTTTTGATTTATGATTTATAAATTATGATTATTTTCTAAATAAAAAGAGTTAGGGCATTAGGGTAGCCAAGAGAATACTCCAACTCCTAATTCCTAACTCTTAAGTATTAATTACTCCTCAGTCTTCTCGATGCGAGCCTTGGGAGTGCGCTTGCGAGCGGGACGAGCAGCCTTGGGAGCCTCCTCAGCCTCACCTTCGCCAGCAGCCTCTACGTCAACCTTCTCAGCCTTACGCTCCTCGAGACCCTCGGCGATAGCAGCGCAGCAAGCGTCGAGGATTACCTCGATTGACTTTGTAGCGTCGTCGTTAGCGGGGATTACGAAGTCGATGTTAGTAGGATCAGAGTTAGTATCTACCATAGCGAATACGGGGATACCAAGACGATTGGCCTCGCGAACAGCGATGTGTTCTTTGAGAACGTCAACTACGAACAAAGCAGCGGGAAGACGGTTCAAGTCGGCGATGCTACCGAGAGTCTTCTCGAGTTTTGCACGTTGGCGAGTGATTTGGAGCTTTTCGCGTTTTGAAAGGTTGTCGAAAGTTCCGTCTTTGGTCATCTTGTCGATAGTGGTCATCTTCTTCACAGCCTTGCGGATTGTGGGGAAGTTGGTGAGCATACCACCGGGCCAGCGCTCGATAACATAGGGCATGTTGCTAGCAGTGGCTTTGCCGGGAATAACTTGTTTAGCCTGTT
>JAZKYH010000049.1:0-11561 GCA_045612065.1 Bacteroidaceae bacterium | reverse complement strand
TGCTCTCCGTCGCATCCTTCTCTCTTCATTGGAGGGCTTTGCAATCAACACCATCAAGATTGAGGGTGTTGAGCATGAGTTTGCGACTGTTCCTGGTGTAAAGGAAGACGTTACCAACATTATCTTGAATCTGAAGCAAGTTCGATTCAAACAAGTTGTAGATGAAGTTGAAACGGAAAAGGTTAGTATTACCGTTGAGAACGCAACTGAATTCAAGGCCGGTGATATAGGTAAGTACCTTAGTGGATTTGAAGTGTTAAATCCTGAATTGGTTATTTGCCGTTTAGATGACAAGGCTAAAATGGTGATAGAGTTGTCAATCAACAAAGGTCGCGGTTATGTTCCCTCTGAGGAGAACCGTGTATTCTGTACTGATGTAAACACCATTCCCGTGGACTCTATCTACACTCCGATACGTAACGTCAAGTATGCTATTGAGCAGTATCGTGTTGAGCAGAAGACCGACTATGATAAGCTCGTTCTTGAGGTTACTACCGATGGTTCCATCCACCCGAAAGATGCCCTTAAAGAGGCTGCCAAGATCCTTATCCATCACTTCATGTTGTTCTCTGACGAGAAGATAACTCTCGAGGATTCAGGTTTCGACTCTAATGAAGAGTTTGATGAGGAGGTACTCCACATGCGTCAGTTGCTCAAGACCAAGTTGACCGATATGAACCTCTCTGTTCGTGCGCTCAACTGCTTGAAGGCTGCCGAGGTAGAGACACTTGGTGAGCTCGTTCAGTTCAACAAGACTGACCTCTTGAAGTTCCGCAACTTCGGTAAGAAATCGCTCACTGAGCTTGATGATTTGCTCGAGAGTCTGAATCTGTCGTTTGGAACTGATATTACAAAATACAAATTAGATAAAGAATAATTGAAATGAGACATAACAAGAAATTCAATCATTTGGGTCGTACTGCTTCTCATAGAAGCGCTATGTTGTCAAACATGGCTTGCTCTTTGATTAAGCACAAAAGAATCACTACGACTCTTGCAAAGGCTAAGGCACTGAAGAAGTACGTTGAGCCTCTGATCACTAAGTCAAAGAACGACACTACCAATTCTCGTCGTGTAGTATTCAGCTACCTTCAGGATAAGTATGTTGTAACTGAGCTCTTCCAGGAAGTTGCTGTTAAGGTTGGCGATCGTCCCGGCGGTTACACACGTATCATCAAGCTCGGCTCACGTATGAGTGATGCTGCTCCTATGGCATTCATCGAGTTGGTAGACTATAATGAGAACATGGCCAAGACTGCCAAGAAGGCTACACGTACTCGTCGTTCTAAGAAGAGCGCTGCAGCTGCTCCGGCTGTAGAGGCTCCCGCTACCGAGGCTCCCGTAGCTGAGGAAGCACAGGCAGAGTAATTCCATTTATAGCTATATGAGTGAAGAGACGCGACGTGAGTTGCGTCTCTTCGTTTTTTTATTCTTATGATGGAGCTATTTGTTGCCTATCCAAGTCCACCTGCGACATAATTCTTCGAATGGTCCGTAACGATGGCTCTTAAGCCACCAACGGCAGAAGGCGAGTTGCGCAAAGAAGATGGCAATGCCAATAATCAGACTGACGGTGTAGCCGCAGTAAGGCGCCAGATAAAGGAAAAAGGGGAAGTAGATGAGGGCACCGATGATGGATTGTGATACGTAATTGGTGAGGCTCATCTTGCCGTAATAACGAAGTCCGTCAATGCAACTTCGGAATCTCTCGCGCTGATAAAGCAGTACGAACGAGGCTACGAGTACGAAAGTAAATGCCAGCTTCTGCCACATGTCGAATGCAGTGCCTACAGTCTGCTGCACCAATGCCGTACCTTCCATGATTTGATTGCGTAGCGAGTGGAGTGGGGCGAAGGCAATGGCACTGATGACCAGCGTCTTTGTCCAAAAGCGTAGGTTTTCTTCGTTATTCACAAATAGTTGCTTGCACCCGATGTACATACCGATAAGGAAGAGTCCTGCTGTCTGCCATAGACGTCCTGTACCTACGGCCCACATGAAGCTTGCCACTTGGCCTGTAGTGATGTTGCACCATATAAATTGGAGAAGATTGCCGCTACGTGTGGCTTTACCCACGATGTCATACAACGCTCCCACTCCATAGTCGGGTAGCACGTGCGAGGGGTTGATGAGCGAAGCGATATAGTGGAACCACTCCATAGGTTGCAGTAGGCATACGATGGCCGCAATGAGCACGGCATGGTTACTCCATCGGCGGGCGATGAAGAGCACTACTCCCATTACGGCATAAAGCATCAGCACGTCTCCACCGGGGAAGAAGGCTGCGTTGAGTGTAGCGATGAGCACCAACCCTATGAGGCGCCATAGGAAACGGTAGCCGAAGTCCCTCCCTTGCTGTAGTTGTCGAGTATATTGCACAGCAAAGGTGAATCCGAAGAGTAGTGAGAAGATGGCGTAGGCCTTGCCGCCAAAGAGGGCAAAGGCTACATTGAAGATGCCCGCATCGAGCACGGAGAGCCAACTACACGATTCGGTGGGGTAGACGGAGAAGATGAAATGCTCCACGTTGTGCAGGAGCAATATGGCCATCACGGCAAATCCACGCAGGGCGTCCACCATATCAATGCGTTGTGTTGTAGTTGTGTTCGTTTGCATAGTATGTCTGTTTCTGTTGTTTCTTATTGCAAAGGTAGCAACAAACGAGCGAAATAATATCAAGCTTGCTTGAATATTTCATAGCGAGTGCAGTCTATCTCGAGGTTTATCTTGTAGTAGAACAAGCGAACTATGTCATGGCGTTGGGCTCAAGTACTCGATGATGCTTGTGTGTTTTTTACTTTGTTGGATTTACCCTTTGTTCGTTTAGTCTATTGATGGCGACCAATCGCGTGGATGTACGCGACCATGTGCGCAAATGGTCGCGTACATCCACGCGAGTGGTCTGCAGAAATAAACTGAAAAGCTTAATAAATCAGTTCATAGGTCTTGCAGATGATATGGATATAGTCTATATTTGGCTTGAGCTTCGTGGTAATAGACTTCCTGTCAGATGGTATAGAGAGCTATTCTTGAAACTATTTATGGTGGATTTGGAATTCATAACTCACTGAATAGAACTGCTATTATGTTGATATCTTATAACAGATATTTGCAGAATTTTACACTTTTGTCTACGTCGTTAGGGGTGTAATGGAAGGAATGTTAATCTTTTGTTGGTAAATTAGATTTCTTTAACTACTTTTGCGAATCAAGGTGGATTATTATGTTTCCACAGAAGAATTTGACCATAACAATTATACAAAACTAAAATTCACAAAACCATGAAGAAATTTACTTTATTGGCAATGAGCTTTTTTATGGCTCTGATGGTGAAGGCTCAGTACGGTATAGACGTTACAAGTCTATTGAGCAATCCCGACTTTGAGAATGGTACTGAAGGTTGGATTGTTGATGGAACTGGTTGGAGTCAGCCAACTGCAACAACTTACGGCTACAGTGGTACCTATTTTATGGAAAGTTGGATTCAGTCGGGTGGCAATCTATCAGATCTTGATTGGGCACAAACGATTGAAGTTCCTAATGGTGTTTATGCTGTTAGGTCTTTTGCGCATTCAGTTCAACAGGGAGATGTATCTCTTGTTCCTTCTGGAGTCGTTATCTATGCAAATGGTGATGAGGTACCTGTGACAACAAGTGCGACTAATCCTCCCATGGAGTATGTTGTCGTTACGGTTGTAACCGATGGCACATTGACTATCGGCTATCGCATTACATCTGGAAATGTTAACTGGACAGCATGGGACAATATTCGTGTCTATCGGTACAGCGCTGAAACTACCGACGAGGCTAAGGTTATGTGGATGAAGGATGAGATGAATCTTCTGAAAGAGGATTTGGAATATCTCGTCGAGAGTCCCATGAAAGCAGAACTTAGAGATGCTATTAGCGAATCGTTCTCTGCTATTGAGACAGTCGAAACTTTTGTTGAAGCTGAAGTTTTGTGTAACACTATAAAGGCACAAGCTGATGAGGCACAAGCATGTGTCGTCGCTTATGAGAAGTTGAATCTTAAAATTGAAGAGGCGTATGAAGTGGTCAATAATGGTGTAGATGCAGACGAATTGTTTAAGGCTGTTAGCGTTGCTCAAAGTAAATATGATGAGGAGTCTTTGGATGCTTCTGGGGCATTGGCAGAGATTGAAGTGTTAAGTGAAGCAATCTATACCTACGAAATGTCTATTGCTGATGGAAGTATAGCTATTGATGTAACAGAAAAGTATATGACGAACCCTACCTTGCGTGAGAATAGCAAGGGATGGTCTGGTTCAAGCCCTGGTTTGGAGAACGAGGTGATGGAATTCTATGATAGGGATTTTGATATGTACCAAGTGCTCACAGGCATTCCTAATGGTAAGTATGTCGTGAAGGTGCAGGGTTTCTATCGTGAAACTGTGAATGACGGAGGTCTTGCTTATGCTGAAGGAAGAGAAAAGATTACAGCCAAGCTGTATGCCAATTCTACATCAGTACCTCTGCTTTCACTATATAAATACAAGGCTTCAGAGATAGGAGGAATTGCTGGCGATGTGTTAAGGGATTATGTTAATATGCGATACTCGGCTAATATGGCATTTAATACATTAAACCCATTGACTGGTCAAAACTACTATGAGGAGAATGTCGTTGCAGTTATTGTAAAGGATGGAACACTCAAGATAGGTTTGCATAATGAAGGTCATAATTCTTCTTCTTGGTGTGCTTTCCGAGACTTTAAGTTGTATTACTATGGCGATTTCTCGGCATATTTCTTGACTGAAAAGATAGGTGAGATTAGAGAAAAGCTTGATGAGAATAAGGATGTAATGCCTTCTGCTGTTTGGGCTATGATGGATGAACTCTTAAGAGACGCTGATAGATATACAGAGAAGGGGGCATACTCTAATGATGAGGTGGATGCAGTTATCATTGAGCTTGACGCTAAGTTGGAAGAGGCAATGAAGGCTGTAGAACTCCTTGCTGCACTCAAAGTGCAGGTTGCCGATATTGAGAGCAACTTGATTCCTCTCAATTATCCTGGTGAGGATGAATTGTTGAATTTGTTGGAAGAGGCATCTGCTTATTTTGACAATGATTGTAAAGAAAATACTTATGAGGGGATGCTTGAAATGAAATCACGACTTGATGAGGGTATCATAACATACTTCCTTTCTCAAGAAGCATCGCTCGACACTCCTGTTGATTATACATTCTTTGTTCCCAATCCGAATTTTGAGGAGAAGGGAAATTGGACTTGGACTGTGAATGCACCGTATGGAAGAGATTTGTGGATTGGTGGTTGTCGTCCTACTGAAGAGGGTGAAGCAAATCGTCAAGGAATCAATCTTTGGGCATGGGGTATAACATCTGTAGATGTGCATCAAGTATTGACTGGTTTACCCAATGGACTTTACAAAGTAAGTGCAGAATTAATTACTCAGACAGGTTATGCTACCGACCAGCATGTGTATGCTGCAGGAGTAACGACTACAACGTCTGACTATCTGTCTATCGCTGGTTGGGACACTTATGAGTGGGAAACTTTGGTTACGAATAGCTTTGCTACGGTTGTTGATGGAACACTCACTATAGGTGCTGCATCTTCTCAGGGTGGAGATGGTTCTGAAGGTTGGTTCCAAGCTACTAATTTCAAACTCTACTATTATGGTGAAGCTGATGTTAGGAATATGGGAGTAGCGCTTAAGAATGCCGACATGGAGGAAGGTCTCAAGTACTGGGGATTCGATGGCGTCGATTGTCTGGGTAGAAATACAAAGAACCCTTCCGTACAGATCGGTTATCATGGCATGAATAAAGGTGTTCAGGAGGCATGGCACTCTAATCCCGGCAGTCCTCTGGGTGACAGCTATATCAAGCAGCGTGTGAGCAATCTTCCTAATGGAACGTATGTCTTCGGTGCGTATGCGGCAGCTGCAAGGCAGTACAATAGTGTAGACATTTGTGAACGTGTTACCAATGGTGGAAATGTTATTCATGTGCTTGTTAATGGAAAGCATCAGTATAGCGAGTATTGGAGTAACCGCGACTCAATCAATGGTGTAGCGTTGTTTGCCAATGATGCTACAGCTCACGTTGCAACAGACAACCCCGACTTGTCTGATAGAGGTTGTTTCTTCGGTCATTCATCTAAGTTCAATGTAGCCACCCAGGTTACCGACGGCACAATTGAGGTGGGACTCAGAGTCGAGGGAACCAATGCCAACTATGTAGTATGGGATAATGCAACACTTTACTACTTCGGAACAATGAGCGAAGCTGAGGCTCTTGATGCAATGGCAGAGATTGACATGACCAATGCTGCTGCTATTGCTGATACATTGGTTGGCTACAAAATGAATGTAGATACCTTGGCGAACCTGAAGACCGCCATTGCTGCATCTAAGGCTAAGACCTCTACAGCTGCAACTTTGTGGGATGATAGTGAGGCTCTTCACCAGGCTGCTGCTTTGGCTAGAAAGTCTGTTACAGACTATACTAACTTGAAGAAGAACATCGAGTCTGCCAAGTTGCTTACTGACCCCACCATCGAGTGGTCAAAGGATTGGACTCCCAATCGCGTAGCTCTGTTGGAAGAGGCAATCGTTACAGCTGAAGTCGCTTATGAGACTGCCGAGCTGGATCGCGATGGTCTGACAGCTTTGCGTAAGGAACTTAATTGGACTGCAGGTGATGTGCACGTAGACTCTGTGTACGCTGTATGGAATGAGTTGGCTGCTTACAACTTCGCTGCTGCTGAGAAGGTTAACCAGCCTGGTGGTATCACACAGATTCAGTTGGATGAGCTGAAAACTCTGGAAAGTGAGATCGCTGATACAATCGCTGCTTATGAGGCTGAGATTGATCTGCCTGTTGAGGAAAAGAATGTTAACCCCAATGGCCTTCTTCCCTACATCGCTCGAGTGAAGGATGCTATTCGGAATGTAAAAGATAATCCTATTTCTACTGAGTATACCAAGATGCCTATCCAGTTCAATAGAGCTGAAAACAATTGGATTGAGGGTGCTGAGTGGTTTGACGTGAGCAAGAGAATCATGGGTTACACCTCTCCCTTGTATCGCTTTGAGGGTAAGATTGAGAACTTCCGTATCACAGTGAAGTCTAACAAGAACCAAGCAGCTTACTTCTGTCTGTCTAAGTTGGAGTTCTTCGACGGTAACGGTCAAAAAATTGAACTGACAGAGGATAATATCTCTTCTAATGCTGACCACAACTCTTTGAATGGTACTCCTGATGGTGGTGGTTTTGCAGCTCTCTTCGATGAGGATAATAACTCATTCTTCCACTCTGCATGGCAGAATGCTCCTGCTGAGGCTCACTACCTTGAGGTAACTCTCCCCAATGGTGGTTATGATGCATTCAGCTTCAGAATGCTTGGCCGTTCTAACAGCAATGGTTGGGATCAGAGCCACACCTTCCCCGGTGAGATGGTGATTTCTACTCCGACTCCTAAGCGCGATGCTTTGGAGGCTTTGATTAACGAGGCTAAGGCTTTGAATGTATACTCATTGCCTGAGGTCGGTTTCTACGTTAATGACTTCTCATTCTTGACTGATGAGCTCGCTAAGGCTGAGGCTCTCTTAGCTACTTGGCCTTCAGAAGATGAGGCTGACCAGGCTCGTAAGGATCTTCAGAGACAGATTCTGAGATTTAAGGATTCTTCTGTAGACAAGAGCATCCACTTGCCTAAGGCAGGTGTTGGGTATCGCATCGTCTCTGGTTTCCCCGGCTTTTATGAAAAGCAGTTTGTGGAGAAGACGTTGACCGTTAATGCTGAAGACAAGACACTTTGGTGGGAAGACGTTTGTGCTGATAGTCCGCAACAGGTATTTATGTTTGATCCTATCCTCGATGAGAACGGAGAGCCCTCTTTCGAACGTGAAACGATTGAAAACTATGATGGTACAATTGAGGAGAAGGTTTATTACCACTATACGATCAAGAATGTAGCTTATGACCTTTATGTAGACGGGTCATTTAGATATGTAGATGAGTCATCGAATCGCAAACTTCAGTTAGTGGAACAGCCAGTTGGTGTTGTGAAATTGGTAAGTCTTGGTCGTGGTCAATGGAATATCATAGTGGATAGTGGATCGCTTGATAATGGCTCGTATAGTAGTGGCATGCTCCATACAGGTGACCACAATAGCGGAACTCCGAGTACTACTGCCGGTGCTTATGGTGGAACCTATGGTATTGGCTCTGGTATCGTAAGTTGGAGTGGTGGTATCGATTCTCAATCTGCATGGTTCATCCGTGAGTATCCTGAATTGCCTCTTACTGTGCTTGTAAAGAATGGTGAGTACAAGTCAGACTTTATCCACTTCCAGGCTGATAACGTTATTACTCTTACTGCCGACAAGGCTTGCGCATTCGCAGACTTGGCACTCTATGACCTCTATGGTAACGCTATTGAGGTAGCTGACGTTGCCGTTCTGGGCAACACTGCTACAATCTCTACAGAGAACAACATCGTTGGTTGTGCATTCGCATTCACCAACAATGAGGGTGTTACTTCCGTGACGTTTGATGCTAAGGTGTCTCAGCTTGGTCTCTTGCAGGAGGCTCTCGATGAGGCAGTAGCCATTGCTCCTATTGAGGGTACTGAGGTAATGCAGTATGCTGACCTCAGCGTATACAACGCAGCCATAGCTAAGGCTGAGAATATGCTTGCTAATGGTGCTGCTGATGCAGAGATCAGAGCAATGATTGCTGAGCTCGAAGCTGCTGTTGCTAACCTTGTTCCCAATATGCCTGCCGCTGGTAAATCCTACTATATCTTCAGTGGACTTGAAGCATTTGAGGATAATCATGGTTACAAAATGGCTATCTACACCAAGGAATCTAAGGTGTTCTGGGCGAATGAAAATGAGTACGAACAGAATCGTCGTTGGCAGTTTGTTCCTGCTACTGAGGATGAACTCATGGCGCTCGGTGTAGAGGATGCAGCTAACGTAAAGGCTTACTACATCAAGAACGTATCTAATGGTTTGTACATCGGTAAGGCTGATGGAATGTCTACACAGATTGAAATGGTTACATCAACCTCTTTAACTTTACCTTACGTTATCACCGCTCTCCAAGGCAATGTGGTGGCAATCCAGAGCGTTAAGAATGCTGCTCACCGTCTCCATGGTGCTGGTCACGGTAATGGTCGTAACAAGAATGGTACCATTGTGTACTGGAACTCTGGTTTAGGTACATCTTCTGCATGGCGCATTTGCGGGACAGAAACCTATTTGGTGAATCCCTCGATGTCCTTGTATGACATAGATGCACTGACGAGAGAGACGGTGAACATCCCCATCGAAATGGAGTGCCCTGAGGGAACAACCTCGTTCCAGTTTGATTTGTATTTACCTGATGGCGTAACTGTGTCAAGTGCATCTCTCAATGCAGAACGTGCTATTGATCATGTGATGACCATTGCAGAAGAACCTAATGGCTCATGGCATATTGAAGCTCATTCTGCAGCAAATGCTCCCTTCATAGGAACTCACGGAGTTATTGTCAACCTTTCAGCAAAGGTGCATGTTGGCACGGCTGAAGGTGTATATTCGGTGGCATTGCGTGATATTCGCATGGGACAAGTAAATGGTGACGATTATTTTGTCTCAGATTGCGAGGCTGCTATGAAGGTGACAAGAACTCCGATTATGGGTGATGTAAATGATGATGACCACTATACGATGTCTGATGTCGTGATGACAGTAAATGCTTTGCTCGGTATTGCGCAGAATAACTTCAATGCAGCAATGGCTGATGTAAATGGCGACTGCGATATTACCATTGGTGATGTTATCTCTATCTTGCGTATGGTGTTGACTGGTGAACTTCCTGAGGACGATGCACGTAGCACGGCACGTCGTATGGTATCACACGTGGCAAATATTCCCACATTAGGTGCCGATGATTGCGTGATGAAAGCCAATAATCGTATGGTGATGCCTATTAGCTTGAACAATACCTGCGAATATACAGCCTTCCAAATGGATGTGGTGCTCCCCGCCGGTGTAGAGTTAGTGAAGGCAACCTTGTCAGATCGTGCGAAGAATAGTCATGCCATCGCATGGAATAAGTTGTCTGATGGCAGCACTCGTGTCGTAGCGTATGCATTGAATAATGCGACATTCGAGGGCCGCGAGGGTACCTTGCTCAATCTTGAGTTGGATGTAACCTCTGCTGATGCCGAAGACAAGATGCTGACACTTACCAATGGCTTCTTTACAACTCCTGCAGGAGTGGAAGATGGTGCAGCAGAGCTTAGCGTACCCATGCGTATTGGTTCTACAGGCATAAAATCCGCCAACGCAGATTCAAGTATGCGTATCTATGGTGTAGAAGGTGCTGCTATTGTGGAGAGCAATGTTGGTGCTATTCTCAAGGTATATGCAATAACTGGTAAATTCATCAAGCAAGTGCAGGTGATGGAAGGAAAGAATACAATCGTTCTTCCTGCTGGCATGTATGTGATTAACGGTAACAAAGTAATAGTAAAATAAGATAAGGTTATGAAGCGATTATTGAATATGTTTGTAGGTCTTGCAGTGGCACTTGGTGCCCTGCAAGCACAGAACGTGGTGTCGGTGGACAATGAGATGGACATGTTGTATGTCTCATTGGAAAATAAAACCGAATTTTCGGGTTTTCAGATGGATCTGAGACTGCCTGACGGATTCGAGGTACTTGACATCCAACTTTGCGAGGGACGCAAAACGGAAGGTCATAATCTTTCATACAATGTTCAGGGTGATGGCTCTGTTCGTATGGTCTCGTTTTCGAATATCAATGAGACTTTCAAGGGTGTATCTGGCTCATTGGTACAGGTGAAGGTCGCTTTGCCTGAAGCTCCTAAAGAGGGGGACTATGAGGTCGCACTGAGCAATGTGATATTTACTACTCCTAAAGCTGTGGAATATCGTCTGAGTGATACCAAAGGCGAGATATGCTGCTATCAAGTGGATCTCAAGTCTAATGGACACGGAAGTGTAACAGGTGCCGGTGTGTATCTAGAGGATGCCAAAGTGACTGTTTCGGCAACGCCGAATGAGGGCTATCATTTTGTGAAGTGGTCTGACGGAGCTACTGTCAATCCTTACACCTTTGCCGCTTCGCAGTCAAAAGTGTTGACAGCCGAATTTGCTCCTAATACCTATTATGTAACTTATATGGTTGATGGTGCGGTAATGAAGAAGGAACCTGTCCTTTATGGTGCTGCAATTACTTTAGCTGAAGTACCTACGAAGGAGGGGCATACCTTCAGCGGATGGCAGGGTGTTGTTGCGACTATGCCAGCCCGCGACGTCACTATCAGCGGTACGTTTACCGTGAACAAGTATAAGGTTTCGTTTGTGATTGATGGTGAGGAAATCGACTCCAAGTCATTGGCTTATGGCTCTGCCATTGTTGCTCCCGATGCTCCTGCAAAGGAGGGTCATACTTTCCTCGGTTGGGGTGATGTGCTTGAGACTGTTCCTTCACGCGATGTAGTCTTTGAGGGTAGTTACAAGGCGAACTCCTACCAGTTGACCTATACTGTCGACGGT
>JAZKYH010000048.1:0-19751 GCA_045612065.1 Bacteroidaceae bacterium | reverse complement strand
GAACAAGGTTGGTAAGGTTCGTCGCGCTAAGTTGTACTACCTCCGCGCTCTTACCGGTAAGAAGGCTCGTATCAAAGAAAAACGAGTTATCACCAAGAACGCTTAACATTACGTTATTCGATATAAAAAGCCTCCTGCAATTGCGGGAGGCTTTTTATGTTAGGTGGCCTATGCTTTAGTGCCATAGAAGATGGGAACAAGGATGTTCATAGCAAAAAGACAAGAGGCTGACCCTGCGGTCAACCTCTTATGCTTGTGTGGTGCTCCGTCTGTGTTACTTTTGACGGATATAGATGTTTATCGGTGTACCGGTGAAGTTCCAGCGCTCACGAATCTTATTTTCAAGGAAGCGCTTGTAGGGTTCCTTTACATACTGCGGTAAGTTGGCGAAGAACACGAATGAAGGAACGCGTGTGCCGGGCAACTGCATACAATACTTAATCTTGATGTACTTACCCTTGTTTGAAGGGGGAGGTGTAGCCTCGATGATGGGGAGCATCTCCTCATTGAGCTTCGCGGTAGACACCTTGGTGGTACGGTTCAAGTAGGTCTCCTTAGCCATCTCAAGCACCTTGAAGATGCGCTGCTTGGTGAGGGCCGAGGCGAAGATGATGGGAAAGTCGGTGAAGGGGGCGAAGCGCTCGCGGATAGTGTCCTCGAAGTACTTCATCGCCTTGGTGCTCTTGTCCTGCACGAGGTCCCACTTGTTGATGACTACCACAAGACCTTTCTGGTTGCGCTGCACGAGGGAGTAGATGTTGAGGTCCTGGCTCTCAACACCGCGTGTGGCGTCGAGCATGAGGATGCAGACGTCGGCATTCTCGATGGCGCGGATAGAACGCATCACGGAGTAGAACTCGAGGTCTTCGTTTACCTTTCCCTTTTTGCGGATACCTGCGGTGTCAACGAGGTAGAAGTCGAAGCCAAACTTCGTATAGCGTGTATAGATAGAGTCACGTGTGGTGCCGGCGATATTGGTCACGATGTTGCGGTCCTCACCGATGAAGGCATTCACGATAGAGCTTTTGCCTACATTGGGGCGTCCAACCACGGCGAAGCGAGGTATCTCCTCGGTCTCCTCGTCGGGAGTGGGGGCGGGGAGTTTCTCTACCACCATATCGAGCAAGTCGCCTGTGCCACTACCGGTGAGTGCCGATACGCAGATGGGGTCACCAAGGCCCAATGAGTAGAACTCGGCAGAGTTGTACTGCAGGTCGTAGTTGTCGGTCTTATTTGATACGAGGATTACGGGTGTCTTTGCGCGACGGAGAATAGAGGCTACCTGTTGGTCGAGGTCGGTAACGCCATTCTGCACGTCAACGAGGAAGAGCACCACGTCGGCCTCTTCAACGGCGATGAGCACTTGCTTGCGTATCTCCTCCTCGAAGATGTCGTCGGAGTTGACAACCCAACCACCGGTATCTACGATTGAGAACTCGCGGCCCGTCCATTCGCACTTGCCATACTGACGGTCACGTGTAGTACCAGCCTCATCGGCCACGATGGCGTGGCGAGTTTGTGTGAAGCGGTTAAACAGTGTGGACTTACCTACGTTGGGGCGTCCTACGATTGCTACTAAGTTTCCCATGTTTCTTGAGTTGAGAATTAAGAGTTAAGAGTTGAAGGGCGAAGCTGCCGTAGCACTATTCACTTTTCCCTCTTCCCTCATTCAAGGTTATATCCAAAACTACGCAATTCCTTATCCGAGTTGCGCCAGTCCTTATCTACTTTCACAAAGGTCTCGAGGTAGATGCTCTTGCCGAAGAATTGCTCCAATGTGCGGCGAGCTTCGGTCATCACCTTCTTTAGCGCCTTGCCTTGGTTGCCGATGATAATGCCCTTCTGCGATTCGCGTTCTACGTAGATGATCGCATTGATGTGGATGCTCTTCTCGGTTTCCTTGAACTGCTCCACGCTCACCTCGCAGGCATAGGGAATCTCCTTGTCATAGTAAAGGAGTATCTTCTCGCGTATGATTTCAGTCACAAAGAAGCGGGCAGGCTTGTCGGTCAGCTGGTCCTTTTCAAAGTAAGGAGGACTGTCGGGTAGCAGGTCCCTGATGCGGCGTAACACTACATCGACATTGAAGTTGTTCGATGCCGAGATGGGTATGATCTCCGCCTGAGGCAACAGCTCGTGCCAGCTTTCCACCAGTTCGGTCAACTCCTTCTGGTTGCTCATGTCAATCTTGTTGATGAGCAGCAGGATGGGCACGTTCATGCGCTGTACCTTCTGCAAGAAGTCTTGGTTCTTGTCGATCTTCTCTACTACGTCGGTCACGTAGACGAGAACATCGGCATCCTGCAGCGCTGACTCGGAGAACTGCAGCATCGACTCCTGCAATTTGTAGTTGGGCTTGAGTACACCGGGCGTATCGGAGAAGACAATCTGCATGTCCTCTGTGTTGACAATGCCCATGATGCGGTGGCGTGTGGTCTGTGCCTTGAATGTGGCGATAGAGATGCGCTCGCCGACGAACTTGTTCATCAGTGTCGACTTGCCCACATTGGGGTTTCCCACGATATTTACGAATCCTGCTTTGTGCATAGTAGTGATTTTCTTATTAGCAAAGAAACCGCATCAGTGCTGATGCGGTTTCCTGCTCGATTAGTCGGTGCCGCGGTATTAAACTGCAGCTGCTGTTTCGATAGCCAACTTTCCACGATAGTAGCCGCAAGCGCCGCATACAGTGTGGAATACATGCCACTCGCCACAGTTGGGGCAGATGGCCAATGTAGGAGCTACTGCCTTGTCGTGAGTTCTTCTCTTGGCAGTTCTGGTCTTCGATTGTCTTCTTTTAGGATGTGCCATTTCTTTTAGTTTTAATTATTAATTATTTTCTTTAAACCTTCCCAACGCGGATCCATAGGTGTTTCCGCTTCGTCCGTTTCGTCACCGAACGTGATTGCCTCGCCACCGAAATCTTCATCATCGGTTGAGCGCAACAAGTGCTTGCTCAGTTTTCCGGACATCTCTTTGTTGCATTTGCCAGGAGCATGTACATGCTTCATCGGGATTGCCAGCGCCACGAACTCGTAAATGTACCAAGCAACGTTAATGATACCCTCAGCTTCGGGGATTATCACGATGTCGCCCTGTTCGCCATAGTCTGCGCCCAACTTCACCTGCAACTTGCCTGTAGTACGAATGTCGAGATCCATCTCGTCGAGGCAACGGTCACAAATGACCACCACTGTACCCTCCACTGTGAAGCTCATCTCGTATACATCAACACTGCGATGTACGTCGAGTTTCACCTGAACCTTACCCTTCTGTACTTCGGGGCCGTCAATGTGGGCAAAGAAGTCATTGTCGACACTCAAGTCGTAAGAGGCATCCACCTCTTTCATCCCTCTCAGGTCTATTTTATAACTGTCAAATTTGCCCATTTTCTTTCTCTTTTTTGGTCGCATCCGAGTGGATGTAGCCAATCGGGCGACAAAGGTACAACATTTTATTCATTTTACCGCGAAAATTAGTGTAAAACTTTTCTATAACTATGCGATTTGTGCTCTATGAGGGTATTAAGAAGTCTGAATAACCATAAAAAATGGTTATTTCTCGCCTATAGAATGTAAAATGTGTAGAAATTGTTCGAACCGATAGTGTTTTTTTACATCGCCAGCCATTTGAGCACGGCCTCGCCATAGGTCTTTGATACGGGAATGTCTTTCACGCCCTCGATTCCCAACTCGAGGTAGAAGCTCTCCTTCTCGCGGCGCAGTACCTTCACCTGCTCCATGTTCACCATGTACCCACGGTGGCAGCGCATCACATGGGTGTCGGCCAACAATTCTGCTGTGCGCTTTAGCGTGTTGCGCAGCATGAGCTTCTTGGGTAGATTACCCTTCATATACCATATATATATATAGTTGTCGGCACTTTCAATGTAGAGCAGGCTCTCTTTGGTCACCGAGAGCTGCAGTTCGCCACGCTCGTCGTAGAAAGAGATGATGCTTTTCGTCTCGGCACGCTCTTGCATTGCCTTGTCGTAGTCGTCTTCAATCTCGCGCAATCGGCGGTTGCGGTCTTGCAATGTGAATGCTGTGATGTTTACAATATAGGGAATAAGCAAAATCAGTGCGGTGTAGTGTAGTGACTTCTCGAAGTTTACCCAAATATCCTGTTGCGAACCTACGATGGAGGCACACACAGAAAAGGCTACGGCCATCAATACTAACTCAACGAATACCCATGTTCCGTATTTGAGATAGGTGACACGATGTTTCTTGGCATGATAGCACATGATGACTCGGCTGATGGCTACGATGCTCATTCCTAACAATACGATACCCAACACACAGGCAACAAAGATAAATCGGGGAATTTCATCCCAATTGGGCTCTTTGAAGGGCTCATAGATGATGATGAAAAGGAATGCAAACGCGGCAGCCGAGGTCACCATGATGGTGAGGCTGCGCTTGGTGAGCAGGTATTGAGGTATGAGTTGTGCGAAGAAATTCATCTGCAATTTCGTTTTCAGTGCCAAAAGTACAACATTCTTTGCATTTATCGCGCTTTCGCTTCAAAAAACTTTGCGAAGAAAAGGGGTATGCCACCTCTGGCATACCCCTGATCTTTCATAGTAAAGGTCGTTTTTAGAACTCGTAGCTCACGGCTTATTGCTCATTACGAGTAGAGGAAACGCTTGATGCTGCGCTTCGGAGTCTTCTCGAAGGGCTCGTCGTGGCGCTCTATAAGGTTTACCTTACTGTATGCCGGAAGTTCGACATTCACTTGCTTTAAGTATTCATTCAATATATCTTCGATGCTCTTGGTGTTATCTTCGAGTCGTTTGAATGCGTCCATGTCGGGCACTACAAGTGCTACAATCTTGTTGCCACGGCTGATGACGATTGACTCTGCCACTAAGGGGAGGCTGTTGAACTTGTCCTCAATCTCCTCGGGGTATACGTTCTGTCCGCTGGCACTGAGAATCATGTTCTTTGAACGTCCCTTGATGAATACGTTACCATCGGCATCCATGATACCTAAGTCGCCGCTCTTGAGCCAGCCATCCTCGGTGAAGGTTGCCTTGGTTGCTTCGGGGTTCTTGTAGTAACCCATCATCACGTTGTCGCCCTTCATCTGAATCTCACCGACAATAGTGCGGGGATCTTCCGAGTCGATGCGCACTTGCATACGCTCTACCGTTTGTCCGCATGAGCGCATGGCAAAGGTCTTCCAGTTACGGTAGCAGATGAGCGGAGCACACTCTGTCATGCCATAGCCCACCGTGTAGGGGAAGTTCATCTTCTTCATCAGCTTCTCCACCTTCTCGTTGATGGCAGCACCGCCCACGATGAGGCTTCCGCGCTCAAGGTTACCGCCGAATGTGGTGAGCAGCTTGGTGCGCACCTTGTTATAGATAATCTTGTTCACACCGGGAATAGCGGTGAGCACCTTCATCAGGGGCTTTTCCAATGTAGGCATTACCTTACCCTTGAAGATCTTTTCCACGACGAGAGGTACGGTAACGAGCATGTAGGGCTTCACTTCGCTGAGTGCCTTGATGAGTACCGAAGGTGTGGGGGTCTTACCCAAGAAGAAGATGTGGCAACCTGATGCCATGGGGTAGAGGAACTCGAACGCCATGCCATACATGTGGCCCAAGGGTAACATTGAGAGGATGTGCCAACCGGGTTGGTTGGGCATGTGCTTCATGGCGAATTCCACGTTAGAGCTGATGGCACGTGCTGTGAGCATCACACCCTTGGGGTCGCTTGTGGTACCTGATGTGTAGTTGATGAGTGCCAACTCGTCGAAGTCACCTGTGTGGTAGCTTACGTGCTCGGGTTTCACACCTTCGGGGAAACGCTCAGCGAAGATCTTGTCGCACTTCTCGTGGAAAGTTACGGCATCTACCTTGCTGTCCTTAGTATATATAGGAGTGAAGTCGAGGATGTTGATGGCAATGTTGATCTTGGGCATCTGCTCTGCATTCATCTTCTCCCATATCTCGGGCTCAGTGAAGATAGCTGTAGCGTCTGAGTGGTTGGTGAGGTTCTGTACGCTCTCAGGCAAGAAGTCGTTGAGCAGGGGTACCATTACGGCACCGTATGAACCGATAGCAATGAACGAAGCGGCCCACTCGGCTGAGTTCTTGGCGCAGAGCACAATCTTGTCTTTCTTCTTCACACCAGCCTCTTCAAGCAGGATGTGCAACTTCTCAATGTTCTCGGCTACTTGTCCGAAAGTAAAAGTGTTTTTACCGTAGTTTGTGATAGCAGGAGAATTCCAGTGGTTCTTAACGGCATTCTCCACATGTTTCAAATAATGCTGAATCATTTGTCAAAAGTTATTTTTGCTTGTTTGCGGCGCAAAGTTCGCATTTATTTTGTATACTCTTCATATTACAAGTCATATATCCATCTACTGGGATAAAAGTCTTTAAGGGGTAAAAAACTGAATTTAGGGGTGAATCTTGAGTATCCCGAGTTTGCCCCAATCCCATATTGAGTGGGTAGTAATGATGGGTTGGATTTGTCAAAAAAACGCGATTTCATCGTACTATTTTCAAATTATAAGGGTTGTAATATCCGATTGGGTGGAAATCCTACGCTATAAACACTAAACTCTATGTAAAATATCACAGGTTCGATGCAAAAAAGTGGCAGGCTCAGTGTGGAAAAGAGGCCGGTGCGACGGGGCGTGGAGGCCGGTGCGACAAATTCTTATCGCACTATCGGTGAATTTGTGCCTCATGGCTCACGATACATAGTCGTAGTAGCTGCTATTTGCAATGCTCAGTGTGCAGTTTGAGTGAGCATAGTGTTATTAAATGTAAATTCTCGGCTTTTATGCTCTAAATTATGTTATAAAGGAAGAAAAGAGTTTGGAAACTTTTTGTCGCCCGAAAAGTTTCCGATAACTTTGCATCCGTTTTTGGTGTAGTTTAATACGCTGAATATAAGATATGGAGAAAACAAACGACAAGGCAGAGCTGCGCGAGCGCATCATACGAGCATCCATGTTGCTGTTCAAGCAGCATGGCATCAAGCAGGTGCGTATGGATGATGTGGCCAGCGAGCTGGGCATATCGAAGAAGACGCTCTACGGCGCCTTTGCCGATAAGGAGGCCATACTGCTCGAAGTGGTGAAGCTGACGTCGGCATCGCTCTGTGAGGGTATCAAGGAAACCCTATCGCATTCGACCAACGTGGTGGAGCAGATATTCCTACTCTATAAGCGCATTATCGAGCACAGCAGAGAGGTGAACCCGCTCTTCTTCATCGAACTGATGCGCTATGCCGAGATGGAAGCCTATTTTGACCGTATGCATGCCGAGCACTTTGGATACGTGAGGCAATGGCTGCAGGAGGGAGTGAAGCAGGGATTGCTACGCAGCGATATCGACTACGACGTGTTCCTGCAACAAGACGGCTTCCAGATAGACAAGTTACTCCGCAACCCTGCCGTACGCAAGTACTCCGCGGAAGTCATATACAACTCTGTGGTGCTCGTGCTATTGCGCGGATTGGCTACGGAGAAGGGATTGGCAATCATTGAAAACTTAAAATAAACAATCTATAAAAGACTAATGACAATGAGAAAGATGTGTTGTGGTATCGGCATACGGCCGATGATGATGGTGGCGCTGATGCTTTGCGCATTGGGTACCAAGGCACAGGAGAAGTTGACATTGACGCTCGACCAGGCGATTGAGATTGCCTTGAGCGACAACCCAACCATCCAGGTAGCCGAGCAGACGATTCAGTTGAAGAGAATCTCCGACAAGGAGGCTGTGATGGGCTTGCTTCCCGATGCTTCACTTTCTGGAGCCTACACGCGCACCATCAAGAAGCAGACGATGGTGATGAACGGCATGAAGTTCCAGGTAGGTATCCCTAATCAGTATCAGGGTGGCTTGACTGTGAGTCTTCCGGTGTTTGCTCCCGCGCTTTACAAGAGCATGAAGCTCACCAAGACCGATGTGGCATTAGCCGTAGAGCAGGCACGTGCTTCAAAGCAAGACCTCGTGAACCAGGTGACCAAGGCCTTCTTCCAAACCTTGTTGGCGCAAGACAGCTATGCCGTGTTGGAGAAGAGCTTCAAGCAGAGCGAGGCCAATTACAATATCGTGAAGGCCAAGTATGAGCAGGGCAAGGTGAGCGAGTTCGACAAGATTACTGCCGAGGTGCAGATGCGCAACCTGCAACCCTCAGTAATCTCTGCAAGCAATGGCATCGAACTCTCTAAGCTTCAGCTCTTGGTGTTGATGAACATCGACCCCGCGACAGAGATTGAGCTCCAAGGCAGCCTCAACGATTACGAGGAGAGTGTATATGCCACTGCCATGACCGCCGGTGCTGGCTCACTTGACAATAACACCTCGTTGGCACAGATGGATATGAACGTGAAGATGTTGCAGCAGACTCTCTCGCTCAACAAGCAGAACTTTGCGCCCACGGTGGCTCTTCAGTTCAACTACATGTACACCTGCATGGCCGATGACTTCAAGTTCAAGGACTATGAGTGGAATCCCTATAGCAACGTATCGCTCAGCGTGAGCATCCCCGTGTTCAAGTACAAGAACTTCTCAACCGTAAAGAAGACCAACCTGCAGATTAGCCAATTGATGCAGAATCGCGACTACACCGCACGCCAGCTTGCCATGCAGCAGCAGAGCTACCTCAATAGTATGTCTGCCAGCGTAGAGCAGATGGCCAGCAATAAGGAGGCTATCGTACAGGCACAGAAGGGTCGCGACATTGCCGAGAAGCTCTATGAGGTAGGCCGTGGTACTGTGCTCGAACTCAACAATGCCGAGGTGGCACTCACCCAGGCTAAGCTGACCTATACCCAGGCAATCTACGACTACTTGAGCGCCAAGGCTGACTTGGAGAAGTTGCAGGGAAAAGACAGATAATTGACAATTACTTCTGTAACTCCCAAAGAAAGAAACATAAACAAAAACCATATACAACAATGAAGAAAACAACATTCTCGTTTGCAGCCTTGGCGATGACCGCTTTGTTAGCTGCATGTGGCAGCAAGCCACAAGCAAAAGATACAGCTGCCGTGGCTGTAGCAGAGGTGAAGCCCGCTGTGAAAGTGGCTCAGGTATATGTGCGTCCTGTAGATCAGGTGCGCGACTATGTAGGTACCGTACAGGCCGAAGTGAAGAACAACATCGCTCCCCAGTCTCCCGGTCGTATTGCTGAGATTTATGTAGAGATTGGCGACCACGTGCGCAAAGGACAGAAGTTGGTACAGATGGATGCTGCCAACCTCAAGCAGCTCACCTTGCAACTTGAGAACCAGCGCATCGACTTCGATCGCGTGAAGGAGCTCTATGCTGTAGGTGGTGTGGCCAAGGCAGACTTCGACAACGCTAAGATGGCACTCGAAGTAGCCGAGACACAGTACAAGAACATCATGGAGAATACCCAGCTCCTCAGCCCCATCGATGGTATCGTGACAGCACGCAACTACGACAATGGCGACCTCTATGCTGGTGCAGCTATCCTTACCGTAGAGCAGATTCGTCCCGTAAAGTTGCTCGTGAACGTATCAGAGAACTACTATTCACGCGTAAAGAAGGGCGACAAGGCTACCATCACTCTCGATGCGCTGCCTGGCGAGACCTTTACCGCTACCGTATCGCTCAAGTACCCCACCATCAATGCCTCTACCCACACCTTCCCCGTAGAGCTCACCCTTACCAATAAGGACGAGAAGGTGCGTCCCGGCATGTTTGCCCGTGCGCAAATCAACTTCGGTACCGAGGACCGCGTGGTAGTGCCCGACGTAGCTGTCGTGAAGCAGCCCGGTTCAGGCGAGCGCTTCGTGTATGTATATAATAATGGTAAGGTAAGCTACGTGAAGGTAGAGCTTGGCCAGCGTCTTGGCGATGCTTACGAGCTGCTCGGCGGTATTCCCGATGGCGCAACCGTAGTCATTGCAGGCCAAGGCCGCTTGTTCGATGGCGCAGAGGTGAGAGTGGAAAAGTAAAAAAGAGCCTCCCTACCCCCTCCCGAGGAGGGGAACTTCGGAGACCAATGAATAAATAGTACAAACTAAAAAAGTCCTTATCCCCGCGATGACTGTATCACCCCTCCTTGGGAGGGGTAGGGGGGAGGCCCATAATAATTATGAGTTTATACGAAGGTTCGGTTAAAAAACCGATTATGACCAGTCTCATCTTCGCCGCTATCGTGGTGTTTGGTGTATTCTCGGCCTCAAAACTGCCCGTAGACTTGTACCCCAAGATGGACACCAACACCATCATGGTGATGACCACCTATTCGGGTGCCAGTGCTTCGGATATAGAAAATAACGTGACACGCCCCTTGGAGAGTGTTCTCAACTCGGTGGCAAACCTTAAGCACATCACCTCAAAGTCGTCAGAGAACCTGTCGCTCATCACGCTTCGTTTCGAGTACGGTTTCGATATTGACGACCTCACTAACGATGTGCGCGACAAACTCGACATGATATCTTCGGCGTTGCCCGATGCAGTGCAGACGCCCATCATCTTCAAGTTCGATTCCGACATGATGCCTGTCTTGATGCTTTCGGTACAGGCCGATCAGTCAACCAACGGACTTTACAAGATTCTTGACGATGGTATCGCTAATCCCTTGGCTCGTATCCCTGGCGTAGGTTCAGTTTCTATCGCCGGTGCTGCCGAGCGCGAGGTTTATGTGTACTGCGACCCCGTGAAACTTGAGGCCTATAACCTCAGTGTCGAGGCCATCAGCCAGAAGATTTCGGCCGAGAACATGAACTTCCCTGGCGGAACCTTTGATGTCGGTAACGAGTCGTTCCCCCTCCGTGTAGAGGGCGAGTTCAAGGACCCCAAGGATATGGAGAATATCGTTGTTGCCTCTATGGGAGGTAGCGACATCTATCTCCGCGACGTAGCTGAGGTAGTCGACACCATCCAGGAGCGTGGCCAGATGGCCTTCAACAATGGCATGCGCGGTGCGATGATTGTCGTGCAGAAGCAATCGGGTGCTAACTCGGTAGAGATTTCCAATAAGGTGTTGGAGGCGCTGCCCCAGTTGCAGGAGAACCTCCCCTCGGACGTGAAGATTGGTCTCATTGCCAATACCTCAGAGAATATCGAGAATTCTATCAATGGTTTGGCTGAAACCGTGTTCTATGCCATCCTTTTTGTGGTTATCGTGGTGTTCCTCTTCCTCGGACGCTGGCGTGCTACCTTTGTGATTGGTATCACCATCCCCATCTCGCTCGTAGCTTCGTTCATCTACTTGGCCGTGTCGGACGGTTCGTTCAACATGATTTCGCTCGCCTGTCTCACCATTGCTATCGGTATGGTGGTGGACGATGCCATCGTGGTACTTGAGAACGTGACGACCCATATCGAACGCGGTGCAGAGCCCAAACAGGCTGCTATCCATGCGACTAACGAGGTGGCCATCTCCGTTGTGGCTTCTACACTGACCATGATTGCCGTGTTCTTCCCCATGACTCTCGTAAGCGGTATGGCGGGCATGATGTTCAAGCAGTTGGGTTGGATGATGTGTGTGATTCTCACCGTCTCTACCGTATCGGCTTTGACCCTCACCCCCATGCTTTGCTCTCAGCTGCTCAAGCTCAAGAAGAAGCATAGCTCTTTCTATAATATATTCTACCTGCCCATCCAACGCTTGCTCGACCGCCTCGATGTTGCGTATGGTAAGCTGATTGACCGTGCCGTGCGTCACCGCAAGATTGTGCTCTTCAGCTGTATCGCACTCTGCGTAGCTTGCTTCTTCTCTGCGAAGTATGTAGGTACCGAGTTCTTCCCCGCATCAGACGACAGCCGTCTGCAGGTAAAGCTCTATATGCCCGTAGGTACTCGCACCGAGCGCACCCATGCCGTAGCCAGCGAGTTGGCCGATAAGTGGATGACCAACTTTAAGGATGAGGCCCGCGTGGTGAACTACAGTGTGGGTCAGGCTGCTGAGGACAACACCTTCGCTGCTATGCAGGACAATGGTAGCCACATTGCAACGTTCAATATCACCCTTGTGCGTCCCGGTGAACGTGAGCGCACTCTGTTTGAAATCTCTGAGATTATCCGTGCCGACCTCAACACCTACCCCGAGATTGACAAGTTTACCGTAACTGCCGGTGGTAACTCAGGTATGGGTGGACAGTCTGCTGTTGACTTTGAGATTTATGGTTACGACTTTGACGTGACCGATAAGATTGCCCGTGAGCTCCGTAGCAAGTTGCTCGCTACCAATGGTGTCAGCGAGGTACGTATCAGCCGTTCAGACTATCAGCCCGAGATTCAGGTCGACTTCGACCGCGAGAAGCTCGCCCGTCACGGCCTCAACCTCTCTACTGCTGCCACCTATTTGCGCAACCGCATCAATGGTTCCACCGCATCGTACTACCGCGAAGATGGCGACGAACACTACATCAAGGTGCGCTATGCTCCCGAGTATCGTACCAGTATCGAAGATATCGAGAATATCCTCATCTACACCACTAATGGCGGTGCCGTGCGCGTCAAGGACGTAGGTACCGTAGTGGAGCGCTTCACGCCGCCCTCAATCGAGCGTAAGGACCGCGAGCGCGTCAACACCGTCAAGGCCATCGTCAACACCGAGGTGCCCATGGGTGAGGTTGTAGCTGCAGGTAACGATATTATCAAGCAGATGGATATCCCCCTCGGCGTAAATATCCAGATTGCGGGTAGCTTTGAGGAGCAGCAGGAGTCATTTGCCGACCTCGGCGTGTTGGGTGTTCTTATCATCTTGCTCGTGTTTATCGTGTTGGCTGCTCAGTTCGAGTCGCTCACCGACCCCTTCATCATCATTACCGCCGTGCCCATGTCTATTGCGGGTGTGATTCTTGCCCTCGCCATCACCGGCACCAACCTTAATGTGATGAGCCTTATGGGATGTATCATGCTCTTCGGTATCGTGGTGAAGAACGGTATCGTGCTCATCGACTACACCAAGCTTTGCCGTGAGCGTGGCATGAGCGCTATCCAGTCTTCTATCACTGCAGCCAAGAGCCGTTTGCGCCCCGTGCTCATGACCACCCTTACCACCATCCTCGGTATGGTGCCCATGGCCATCGACCAGGGTGAAGGTGCTGAGATGTGGCGTCCTCTGGGTATCTCGGTAATCGGAGGTCTCGTTGTGTCAACCATCCTTACCCTTATCCTCGTGCCCTCTCTCTACTGCATGTTCTGTGCTGTAGGCTTCCAGAAGTCACGTCGCAAGCACCGCAAGCAACTCATCCTCGATGCTTACTGGGAAGAAAACAAGGACTCGATGATCAAGAGCAAGAAGAGAAGAAGAAAAGAGTGAAAGCAAATTACAATTTGACAATTTACGATTTACTATTTATTTGTCAATTGAATTATTTGACAATTTGGGCATAGCTCCTGTAAATTATTAAATCTCTAAATTGTGCATAAATTGTAAATAGTAAATTTGTAAATAGTAAATAAAAAACGATGAAATCCATATTTATCGCCTACGACCAGGCCTATCAAGAGAAGATACTCTTCACACTCGACCACTTCAACTGTCGTGGTTTCTCCATGTTCCCTCAGGTTCAGGGACGCGGCAGCAAGACTGGCGAACCCCACTATGGCAGCCATGCATGGCCCTCTATGTGTTCGGCCATCCTCACCGTGGTGCGCGACGAGCAGGTCGATCCCCTGCTGGCTGAGCTCCACCGCATCGACAAGGAGACCGAGCGTCTCGGCCTCCGCGCCTTCGTGTGGGATATAGAGAAGAGCATCTGATAGCACAGCGCTATGATACAAGACCCGAAAGAGGGTGCGTCAAAACTGACGCACCCTCTTTTATGCTCTATCTTGTCATTCTGAGTGAAACGAAGAATCTCATAGGCAGTGCATGGTCGAGATCTTTCGCTGCTCTCAGGATGACAAGGTCGCATTTTGGCTCACCCCACGTTCTTGTTATAATCCCCTGTCACTGGCAGCATACTCATCCGCGCTTGCTATCGCGGAGCGCCTCGCTTGCTACCGCGCTGTGCCTCACTTGCTACCGCGAAGCTCCGCGGTAGCTACTGCGGTGCCTTGAGGGAGTGCCCGGTCAGGGCATTCGTGCCTATTGGCTGCCTTCGTCGTGCTTATGGGGAATGGCGCTTATACAGGCGTTTCCCGTGTAGCCCTTTTGCTATGTGTGGAGAGCAAAAGGAGGTGGTTGTAAATCAAACTTTTATAAATTTTACAACTTTTTCCCTATCTTCTTTGCTATTAAGTAAGTTTAGCTTAATTTTGCAGCTTGCAGCTTTTGTATGCGCATGATTTTGTGCAGATAAAGTGCATGCTTGGGATGAAAACTAACAACAGAATAATTTTTAACAACTAAACAATTATGAGAAAAAAGTTTACTATGCTTTTGGCTGCGCTATTCCTCGCGATGGGAACGGCGTGGGCACAGCCTGAGGTCGGTAAGGAGTATCGAATCAAGGAGGCAAATCAAAATCTGTACTTGACCATTCAAGGCTACAATGGACAAGGTGCTGCAAATAATCATGGTACAGTTCCCTTGCTTGAAAAGGCTCTTATCAATGCTGACCAAGTTTGGACTCTGGAAGCAACTGATACTGAGAATGTCTACAAATTGAAGTCTAAATCTGGCTACTATGTAGTTCAGGGTGGATGGAACGTTGATGCTTATGACAACAATGCCGATAAGGCAAAGGTTCAGTTTGTGTCAAATGGCGAGACTTACAAGATTAAGAACATGCATAATGGGGATCAATGGTGGAAGTCTCAGAATGTAGGTGGAACATGGTATCCTTTCTGCGATGCTGGTGAAGGTGAGGCGGCAAGTTGGACTTTGGAAGAGGTGCCTGCAGATGAGTTTGCTGCAGAAGTAACATTGACCATTACCTATAATTTTAATGGGAACACGGTGTCTAAGTCGACTGTAGAGAAAAGCCCTGGTGCTGAATATACCATTCCAACCCTTGATTACACCAAGATTGCATCATGCAAAATAGGCGAGGAAGAGCAAACCGTAACCGATGGCGCTTGCACTATTACTGTGCCTAATGCCGCTACTACTGTTTCCGTTGAGTTGGCAAGTAACTTCCCCTTCGAGGTATCTGCTGACTACGAGAATGCTACTTGGTATGTTCTTCAGATTCGTTCAAATAACAAGAAATATGTAGTAAGAAGTGAGTCTGCTCCTTATGCAAATATAACCACAACTCCTACGACTGAGGATGCATTGTGGGCATTCGTGGGTAATCCCTTCGATGGCATTCAGGTGCTCAACAAGGCTGCTGGCACAGGCAAGACTCTTGCCCTTGATGCTAACAATAATGCTGTGATGACTGAAGGAGCTACTACTTGGAATATCACCAAGGGTAATGGCGGTTTCCTTCTCCGTAATGGTAATGAAGGTGTCAACTATTTGCATGACTATAATAGCACCTTAAAGATTTGGGCGGATAATGGTGCTGCTACTGACCCGGGTTCTGCTTTCGTCGTAACCTCTGAGGCCGAGATGATTTCGTTGGCTACTACAGCATTGAATGCACAAAAAGCTTTGATGCCTCACTACGAAGAAGCGAGCTACTATACATACTCTGATGAGGCATTGGCTGCTGCTAATGCTACATTGCAGGGTGTGGCTACTCCTGCAACTATTTTGGCTGCTTTGCAGGCTAAGGCGACAGCAGAGTCTGTTCAAACTACATTGGCTGCTGCTGGTAAGTCTGGCGCTCCTGCTGCTGGTGACTACATCCAATTGAAGAATAGACAACACAATATGTATTTGAAAGGTTTTGATGCTGATGCTTCTGGTGTTGATAGTAAGAATGACTTGGCAACCATTTGGTCTGTTGAGGAGGGTACTGATGGCAATGTTAAATTGAAGAATCTGCAAACTGATAAATACATAGGTCAGATTAGACAGTCTGCAACTGTTGCTATGACCGATGAAGCTAATGCGGCACAGTTCTCTTGGACCAATCAGGATAAAATATATGCAGTGTTTAAGGATGTTACTGGTGGGGATTATGCATATGGACATGTTAATGGAGGTAAGCTTGTAGGTTGGGAAAAGAGTTCTTATTCTACTCAGTGGGTCGTATCTAATGTATGCCCCTTGTCAATTACCTATTTCTATAATAGTCAGGAGTTAGGCACATCTACGATAATCGCAGAGAAGAATGCCGTTTACACCGTATCTTCTCCCTACGACTTCACCGCGCCTAGTACTGTTACTGTAGGCGGAGAGGCTTTGGAGGTTGTTGATGGCGTGTTCTCATTTGAGGTGACAGAGGCTACCACATTGACCATAGAGTTGGTTGATGACCTTCCCTTCGAGAAGACTGTGCTCAATCAAGATGGCAGCTTCCCTGAAAATACTGCTTGGTATGTGGTGAAGCAGCATTCAAACTTTCCACAAGTATGGAAATATGATACTGAGAATGGTGTTACCACCGAAGCGACAACTAACTATACCGAAAATCACTTGTGGTGCTTCGCTGGTAGCAAGGATAATATAAAAATTTACAATAAGGTGGCAGGCAGCAGTGTGTCATTGACTAATACTGATATTGCTTCAATGGCTGCCGAGAATGCTGCCGTATGGAAGATGGTGAAATCTGATGCGGAGTCTTCTTTCGCAGGTAAGAATCCCTTCTGTTTGCAGAATGGCAATGACAAATCATATTTGAATCGTCAAGAAAATAAATTGAAGTATTGGAGCGATAAGGACGCAGGCTCTACCATCATGGTGATTGCTGCACATCCTCTCTCTATAAAATATATGTACAAGGGTGCTGAACTTACAGACTTGAGTGTTAGTGCATTAGTGGAATCAGGCTCTACATACACCTTTGACAATCCCTATGCTAATACTAATAAATTCGTTACTGCAGCATGTACTGCTAACGGCATCCGCATCGAGGAGGTTGATGGCAAATGGTCAGTACCTGTGAATGGAGAGACTTCAGTGATTGTGACCATTACCGAGAACTTGCCCTTCAAGACCTCTACCAGCTTTGCTACAGCTAACTGGCAGTATTTGCAGGTTAATAGCGCTGGTTGGGAGTATGTAAGAAATTACGTGGCTAACGGTGAAGAGAATACTTATGCTAATACAACCAACTCTGCGGAGCTAGATGAAGGCGCTTTGTGGGCTTTCGTAGGTGATGCGCTTGGTGGTTTCAAGATTTTGAATAAGAAAGCCGGCGAAGGTTTCACCTTGAGCTATGATGGTGAAATGGGTAATGGTACTGCCGCCTACATGAAGCAGGAAGAAAAGACCTGGGCCATCGAGAAGGGTAATGGTGGTTTTGTTATCCGTCAGGGTGCTACCCAGTGCTTGAATGACTTTAATGATAAACTGAAGGTTTGGCAGGATAACGCATCTCCTGCAGATACAGGTTCTGCCTTCAGAACAATTAGCACCAGTGTGGCAGATTTGGCAGACTTGTGCTTCCCCGGAGTGTTCACTTTGCAGGCCGAGCGTTCACCTTTGTTGTATGATGCAAGCGCTAATGTTGCAGATGCTAACAAGCTCAGCTCGGGTATGGCAAGTGGCATTGCTGCTAATGGTAACGATGCTAATCAGCAGTTCTTGATTTCTGAGTCTGAGACCGACGGTCTTTATTACCTCTACAGTGTGGGCGCAGCGAGGTTCGTTGACGCAAATCTTAACTTTACAGAAATTCCCCAGCCCGTGCTCTCTTTTGAGTCTAATGCAGGCAATCCCGTATTCCCCTGGTTCGTGAAGATTGGTGGCAAATATGTGGTTCCTGGCAATGGTGGAACTGCTGGTAATAAACTTCATCATGAGGAGTCTGTTGGTAATGATGATGGCAAACGCTATCGCATTGAGAAAGTTGGCGAGGATATGTCGCTTGCCCAAAGTGTCGCTTTAATTATACAATACTCAGAAGGTCTCATTAAGGATGCGGAAGATATGTCCAACGGCAAGGTATATACTGTGTTTACTTTCGATCGTGGTAAATGGTATTACAGAGAAGGCGAGGTGGCCTTGTGGTCAACAGGAAAAGAACAAGAGTCTAAACCCGACGAAAATGATGCTGAAGCCGTAGAAAAGGCCGAAAAGGCCGATAAGTTTGCATTCCTCACCGTGAATGACAAGACCTATCTATATAGCATCGGAGCTGGTAAGTTTATCGTGAAGAGCGAGGAAGAAAGTAGCCTTAAGGGTGAAGATGCATACTTCCATTATGCTACCTATTCAGACGTGCCGACACAGACCGTAGAGCTATTGCCTTCTGTAAACGGAGGATGGTTCCCCATTGTGGTGAAACTCAATGTGGATGGTGCAAACCAATTGAATATTACCAATGAGTGTAGCTACCCGATTATTTTCTGGAATGACCAGGCCGATCCGGGTAATCAGGTGCGTATCGAGGTGGCAGAGGGCTCTTACGACTTGTCTGCTGTAGTTGCACAAATCGAGGCGTACCAATTGGATGAGGAAGCCAAGGGTGGTCTCCAGACTTTGATCACTGAGGCAACTGCGAAGAATGCATATCTTGAGAATGCATCTCTTACCGCTGCTATTACAGCAGCTCAAGCAGCGCTTGATAAGGTTGGCGCAACCTACGATGAGTTGATGACCGCAAAAACAAGCCTCGCTGCTGCACTCAATAGCGCACTTTATGTGACTGAAATCAATGGCTTCAGCAATAACTATGTCTACACCTTCGTTTCTAAGCGTGGTTGGATGGGTGCTACCACTACAAGTGGCAATGTAATCTCTACCGCTAAGACTGCTGTCGATCCTGCGGCTTCGGATGCAAACACGCTCTTCCAGTGGGCAGTGTATACCTCAACTGGTGGTAAGCAATATCTCTACAACATCGGTAAGCAGATGTTCATGGGTGTTCAGAGCACCAACAATGCTTCTGTTCCCTTCGCTGCAACTCCTCAAGGCCAGCTCCTGACCTTCAAGAAGAGCGATTGGGCCGATTATCCCATCATGTTCTCTACCGACAATGCTGGTGTGGTTAACCATACCACATCGTATGGCGAAGGTCTTGTAACATGGACTGGTGGTTGGAATGTAAAGAATGACGAAGGTAGCAACCATAAGGTGACCGTTGTAGGCAAGATTGAATCCTCTACTCTCACTACCATCGCTGCTGCTGTAGAGTTGTACGAGACACAGGGAGTTGCTGTACAGGCTCTCGATGCTGCTATCGCTGCTGCACAAGCAAAGGTCGATGGTATAGGCAATGGCCTTGGCTATTATTCTACTACCGATGCAGATGCTGCTGCTACATTGGCTGCTATTGTTGAGTTCAAGAATGCTATCACGGGCGAGACAACTGTGGCAGCTATCGAGGCTCAGACCGCCGCTGCTAATGCACTTGTTGAGACATTCTCTGTTAACCTCCCCGAGGCTGGTAAGTTCTATCGCTTCAGCTATGATTATGGAACAGATGGCGTGAAGTATGTACAGGCTGTGGCTTCAAATGTTTCTGGTAAGGCTAATGCTATGGTAATGACTGCTGAGCAGGGCGCTGCGTCAATCTTCTACTTTGCTGATGGCAAGTTGCTCTCTTACTCAGCTGGTCAGTATGTGCACGACGCTGGTAATACCAGAGGCCTGCAACCTGTTGGATCTACTGGAGGTGCCGCTAAGTTTGAGGCAGGTTCGGTAGCAGGTAAATTGTATATCTTCGCAGGCGACTCATTCCATGCGAATAAGTCTGGTGAAATTTGCTTCATCGACCACTGTGGCGATGGTCACCCCGACAAGGGTGCTGGTGATGAGCATAACTTCACCGTGGAAGAGGTAAGCACCCTCCCCGGA
>JAZKYH010000047.1:0-24182 GCA_045612065.1 Bacteroidaceae bacterium | reverse complement strand
AGATATTCGCAACATCGCCATCATTGCTCACGTAGACCATGGTAAGACTACGCTTGTCGACAAAATGCTGTTGGCAGGCAACCTGTTTCGACAAAATCAAAATGCCGGTGAATTGATCCTGGACAACAACGACCTGGAGCGCGAGCGCGGCATCACGATTCTGTCGAAGAACGTGTCGATCAATTACAAGGGCACCAAGATCAATATCATTGACACCCCGGGGCACTCGGACTTTGGGGGCGAGGTAGAGCGTGTGCTGAATATGGCAGACGGCTGCATCCTGTTGGTCGACGCCTTCGAGGGACCTATGCCACAGACCAGATTTGTGCTACAAAAGGCGTTGCAAATCGGACTGAAGCCCATCGTGGTGATAAATAAGGTGGACAAGCCCAACTGCCGTCCCGAGGAAGTGTACGAGATGGTGTTCGACTTGATGTGCGACCTGGATGCGTCCGAAGATCAATTGGACTTCCCCGTAGTCTATGGTTCGGCGAAAAACAACTGGATGGGCGAGGACTGGAGCGCTCCCACCGAATCGATTGACTATCTGCTGGACCGCATCGTCGAAGTGATCCCCGCGCCCGAACAATTGGAGGGCACGCCACAGATGCTCATCACCTCGCTCGACTATTCCAACTATACCGGCCGCATCGCCGTGGGCCGCGTACACCGTGGCACCTTGAAGAAAGGCATGAACATCACCATCGCACACCGCGACGGCTCGATGGAAAAGACCAAGATCAAGGAGGTGCACACCTTTGAGGGCATGGCACGCCAGGAGGCCGAGAGCGTCGGCAGCGGCGATATCTGCGCAGTAGTAGGCCTGGAACGTTTCGAAATCGGCGATACTATCTGCGACTTCGAAGCGCCCGAAGCACTGCCCACTATTGCTATCGACGAGCCCACGATGTCTATGCTCTTCACCATCAACGATTCGCCATTCTTCGGTAAGGAGGGTAAATTCTGCACCTCGCGCCATATCAACGACCGTCTGGAGAAGGAGTTGGAAAAGGACTTGGCGCTGCGCGTAGAGAAGACCGAGGGCGCCGACCGCTGGATCGTGTCGGGACGCGGTGTGCTGCACCTGTCCGTACTGATCGAAACGATGCGCCGCGAGGGTTACGAATTCCAAGTGGGTCAACCCCAGGTAATCTATAAGCAGATCGACGGCGAACGCCACGAACCTATCGAAGAACTGACCATCAATGTGCCCGAAGAGTTCGCCTCGAAGATGATCGATATGGTGACCCGCCGCAAGGGTGAGCTCACCTCGATGGAGACACAGGGCGACCGTGTGAACATCGCCTTCAACATCCCCTCACGAGGTATCATCGGTCTGCGTACCAATGTGCTTACCGCCTCGGCCGGTGAGGCCATCATGGCCCATCGCTTCAAGGGCTACGAGCCCTACAAGGGAGATATCGACCGCCGCACCAATGGCTCGATGATTGCCATGGAGTCGGGAACTGCCTTTGCCTATGCCATCGACAAGTTGCAGGACCGTGGTAAGTTCTTTATCAGCCCGCAAGACGAGGTATATGCCGGTCAGGTAGTGGGTGAGCATGTACACGATAACGACCTCGTCATCAACGTGACCAAGAGTAAGAAGCTCACCAACATGCGTGCCAGTGGTTCTGATGATAAGGCTCGCATCGTACCGCCCATCATTTTCTCTTTGGAGGAGGCACTCGAATATATCAAGGAGGACGAGTACGTGGAGGTGACACCCAAGTCGATGCGTATGCGTAAGATTATCCTTGATGAGATAGAGCGCAAGCGCGCTAGCCGCTCTTGAGAATTAAAGCAGAAAATAAGATGAGACGACTGCTCTCTTTGGTAATAGTTTTGCTTTGTCTTTGTTCGTGCAAGGACAAAGCAAATACTTTTATTCTTGAAGGTAATGTGGGGCGTCTCACTCACGATACTTTGTACATATATGGGGCCGATGCCTTGTATGAGCATTTCGATACGGTGGTAGCGACCAATGGCGTATTCCGCTACACGGCAACCATCGATACAGTTACTCCAATGTGGGTGCTTTTCCCCAATATGCATCGTGAGATGTTGTTTGCCGACAAGGGGCTTACTGCTACTATGCAGGGCGACACGGCAGCCATGGGGCATCTCCACATCGTGGGAGGTGAGCAAAATGCTCTATTTGCTCTATTTCAGCAGATGACCGCTACGATTAGCGATGATGATAAACGAATAACGGAAATTGCCGATTCGTTTATTCGCGCCAATCCCTATTCTGAGGTGAGTATACACTTGCTGCGCGAGTATTTCGTGCAACAGCCCAATCCCAACCACACGAAGATAAAGACTCTTATAGCTTCAATGAGTGGTAACCTGCAGGATAACAACTATATAAAACAGCTGAAACATAAGTTAGATACTTACAAGCCTTTAGGTAAGAACAATGTGGTAAACAACTACAGCGTACGCGATAGCGAAGGTAAGAATGTTAGCGTCTCGGATTACAAAGATACCTACCTGCTCATCACTTTTTGGGCCTCGTGGGATGAGAAGAGTCGCCAGCGTCAGTGCGAACTCATAGACCTCAAGGAGAAGTATAAGAAACATAACTTCGACATTCTTAGCATATCTCTCGATACAGACCGGTCAGCATGGTTGCAGGCTATTAGTGAGGACTCAGTCACTTGGCGACAGGCCTGCGATTTCAATGGATGGGGAACAGGTGTAGTAGAACGTATGCAAGTTCGTCATTTGCCCATGAACTTCTTGCTCAATCCCTCACGTCGTGTGCAGGCCATAGACCTCTATGGGGAAGAGTTGGATAAAAGAATTGGCGAACTCATCGAAGAAAAGAAGCCGGAGAAGAAAGGCAAGAAAGCACCTGATACTATTCGCAAGATAAAACAATAAGAACGAAAAAAAGAGAGTCACTCTTAATTCCTCACTCTAAACCATGGTACTCAACTATATTTGGATAGCCTTCTTCCTCGTCGCCTTTGCTGTGGCACTCGTTCGACTCATCTTCTTAGGCGACACAGAGGTGTTTCCTGCCATTATGAACTCAACCTTCACATCGGCCAAGTCGGCTTTCGAAATATCGCTTGGCCTTACGGGTGTGCTCTCGTTGTGGCTTGGTATCATGCGTATCGGTGAGAAGGGTGGAGTAGTCAACGTAGTGGCGCGATGGTTGGCTCCCATATTCTCAAAAATCTTCCCCGATATTCCCAAGGGGCATCCCGTGACGGGAACCATCTTCATGAACTTTGCCGCTAATATGTTGGGGCTCGATAATGCTGCTACCCCCATGGGACTCAAGGCGATGGAGCAGTTGCAAGAGCTGAACACGAAGAAGGACACTGCAACCAACCCCATGATTATGTTTCTCGTGCTCAACACCTCGGGTCTCACGCTCGTGCCCATCAGCGTCATGGTTTATCGTGCTCAGATGGGGGCTGCCCAACCTACTGATGTGTTTGTGCCCATCCTCCTTGCCACCTTCTTCTCTACCGTGGTGGGACTTATCGTCACTTGCCTCTATCAGCGCATCAACCTCTTTAATCGTACCCTGATGCTCTTCCTCGGTGCCCTGTGTACCTTGGTAGCGCTCATCATATGGGGCTTCAGTGCTATGCCACGAGAGCAGATGGATGTGGTTTCATCGACCTTTG
Organism: Bacteroidaceae bacterium; assembly: GCA_045612065.1. GTDB lineage: Bacteria > Bacteroidota > Bacteroidia > Bacteroidales > Bacteroidaceae > UBA1189. The sequence continues at coordinate 20,538 of JAZKYH010000047.1, read as the reverse complement.
CCAATGTGTTCTTGTGTAGCATCATCGCCTGCTTCATTATCGCAGGTATGCGCAAGAAGATTAATGTGTATGACACCTTCATTGAGGGGGCCAAAGAGGGCTTTCAAACAGCTGTACGTATCATTCCCTATCTCGTAGCCATCCTCGTGGCTATTGGTGTGTTTCGTGCTTCGGGAGCTATGGATTTCCTCATCGATGGCATCGCCTGGTGTATAGCTCTTGTTGGGGGGGATACGGAGTTTGTGGGAGCTCTGCCCACCGCTCTGATGAAACCTCTTAGCGGTAGCGGTGCCCGTGGTCTCATGGTCGATGCCATGACCACTTATGGTGCTGACTCCTTCGTGGGACGCCTTGCCTGTCTCTTCCAGGGTGCAACAGACACCACTTTCTATATCCTTGCTGTATACTTTGGTAGTGTAGGTATTCGCAAGACTCGTCACGCTGTCACTTGTGGACTCCTCGCCGACTTGGCAGGTATTATCTCGGCCATCTTCATCTGTTACCTATTTTTTGGATAGTCGGGATACTTTTCTAAAGATGGCATGGAATGTTGTGAAGTGTGCCGTGTCGTTATCCGTATTGTTTCTTTATCTGTTCGAAGATATCGAATAGTTCTTCCACTGTTTCGGCACGGAGCATGGCGATGCGCAGTGGCTTGAAATCGGCCAACCCCTTGAAGAGAGGTGTAGCAGCCAAGTGACGGCGTATGTGGAGTATGCCACGATGTTCGTCGAGGCGGGCTACGCTTTGGTTCACTTGGTCGCGCAAGATATCCATGCGCTCGTCGAAGGTGAGAGCGGGTAGGGGAGCACCTGTCTCAAGATAGTGCTTCACCTCGCGGAATATCCAGGGGCGGCCAAAGCTGGCACGGCCTATCATCACGGCATCCACTCCATAGCGGTCGAAACATTCCTTAGCACGCTCGGGAGTGGTGATGTCGCCATTGCCGATGATGGGGATGTGCATACGCGGGTTGTTCTTTACTTCACCGATGAGAGTCCAGTCGGCTTCGCCCGTATACATCTGTGCACGAGTGCGGCCATGAATGGTGAGTGCCTTGATGCCGCAGTCTTGCAATTGTTCGGCCAAGTCGACGATGATTTTTGAGTTCTCGTCCCATCCGAGGCGTGTCTTTACGGTTACGGGGGTGTTCACGGCCTTCACCACGGAGCGAACGATGTCGAGCATCAGTGGCACGTTTTGTAGCATACCTGCACCGGCACCTTTGCCTGCAACGCGTTTCACGGGGCAGCCGAAGTTGAGGTCTATGATGTCGGGCTTCACCGTCTCTACGATGCGTGCAGCCTCGGTCATCGAATCTACATCACGGCCATAGATCTGTATGGCTACGGGGCGCTCCTCATCGCAGATGGCAAGTTTCTGCATCGACTTGTTCACTTGACGGATGAGTGCATCGCTCGATACGAACTCCGTATACACGAGGTCGGCACCAAACTGTTTGCACATGAGGCGGAAGGCAGGGTCGGTGACATCCTCCATCGGTGCCAGCAGCACCGGATATTTACCTAATTCTATATTGTCAATCTTCATATGTGCGTAATACTCTTTCGGCCACTTCGAAGCCGTGTTGGTATAGTGTATTCATCTTGTTCAAGTCAGTTTCGATGCGAGCCACTTCGACGGGGTGGTCGGGACGGATGACGGTGATGCGTCCCTCACGTTCAAGTTGTTCCACTAATTCTACCTGTTTATTGTATCGCTCGGCACGGGTGCGTATGGCTTCACGCAGTTTGGGGTAACGGGCATAGATGAAAGAGGGTATCCTTACCTTTTTCTCTTCCTTGCGATATCCCTTGTGGCGCGTAAGAACCACTATAATATGTTCGTATCCCTGATCTAATGCATGTTGCAGGGGGATAGAGTCTGCAATGCCTCCATCCAGCATGGGGCGTCCATCAACATTGGCAATGGGGCATACGAAAGGCAGGCTGCTCGAAGCACGCACAATATCGATGATGCGTGCAGCGTCCGTTTTCTCCTCAAGGTATACGGCCTCGCCCGTGAGGCAATCGGTAGCCACGCTCTCCACACGCATGGGGTTGGTGCGGTAGGCAGCATAGTCGTAGGGCCATATTGTCTCGGGCAGTTCATGGTAGAGCAGGTCCATGTCCATGATGCTGTGGTGTCTCCACAGGTTGCGCATACCCAGATAGTGGCGCTCCACTTGCAGGTCGGCAAAGATATATTTCCCTCGTCCACGCTGATGCGATGCATACGATAGGGCATTGCTCGACCCTGCCGACACCCCCACGAGGTAGGGAAAGGTGATGTCGTGGTCGATCATCCAGTCGAGCACACCGCTCGTGAACACGCCACGCATGCCGCCACCTTCAAGTACCAGTGCCGTATGTTTGAACTTATCCTTCATCGTAGGCACAAAGTTAGCGCAAGGCGAGAGAAAAAGCAAACTTGTTTGCATTTTTCCGAGCCGCAGCCTAACTTCAAACTGCGCAGCAGATTAAAGTTAGTGCAAGCGAAGATTAAATACTTGCATTTTTCCTGAGGCGCCGCCTAATTTCAATCTGCGCAGCAGATTAAAGTTAGTGCAAGACCAATATATTAAAGATATTTTTTCATTATCTTCGCACCATGAAACCGAAACATCCCCTTTCTGTAGCCATATTTTGTTCGGCGGCTACGAATCTTGCACCGGAGTACTACGAACAAACAAGTAGGCTCGGGCGTTGGATTGGCCAGCAAGGCTGGCGTCTTATTTATGGTGGTGCCAATCTCGGATTGATGGACTGTGTGGCTCGTGCAGCCAAGGAGACTGGGGCTTTTGTCACTGGTGTAGTCCCCGACAAGTTAGTTGAACGCAATCTTGTGAGCGACCTGCTTGATGAAAACATCCCTGTGCACAACCTCGGTGAACGCAAGGCGCTGATGCTGCGCGAGAGCGATATTTTTATCGCTCTTCCAGGTGGATTGGGCACGCTTGACGAGATATTCCATGTCGTGGGCGAGAGCAGCATCGGTTATCACGACAAGCCGGTGATACTCTTCAATATCAATGGTTGTTGGGATTCGTTGCTACGTATGTTCGGTGACCTGCGCCAACAGGGGCTGCTGCGCCACGACCTCACAGGACGACTCGTGGTGGCCAACACATTGGAAGACATTATAAACTATATAACCTTACAAGCATAAAACTATGCGCAAAGTAATAGGTATAGGAGAAACTATTCTCGACATACTCTTCAAGGAGAACAAGGCCGCTACCTCAGTGCCTGGTGGCTCTACGTTCAACTCTATGATATCGCTCGGTCGCGTGGGAGTGCCCTCATGCTTTCTCAGCGAGATTGGCGACGATAAGGTGGGAGGTATCGTGCGCACCTTCCTTACGGACAATGGTGTTGATGACCATTATCTCACAGAGTACCCCGATTGCAAGTCGCCCATATCACTTGCCTTCCTTGACGCGAACAGCAATGCCACCTACTCCTTCTATAAGGAACCCTTCCCCCGTCGCGACGACTGGGAGTGTCCCACGATAGAGCGCGACGACATCGTCCTCTTCGGCTCCTACTATGCCCTCAATCCCGCCATGCGCTACAAGGTGAAGGGTCTGCTCGATGAGGCTCGCCGCGTGGGAGCCATCGTCTACTACGATGTCAACTTCCGCCGCAACCATGCCGGTGAGGCTATCAAACTCGCCAGCACCGTCATCGAGAACTTGGAGTATGCCGACATCGTGCGCGGATCAGACGAGGACTTCGAGGTGCTCTACCGCATCGGCGAGGGCGACAGGGTGTTCAGGGAGAAGGTCGAGTTCTACTGTCCCCGCCTCATCTACAGCCGTGGGGCACAGGGTGTCGAGCTGCATAGCCGTATGCTCACCAAGCACTATGCCATCGACCCCGTTACCCCCGTAAGTACCATCGGCGCAGGCGACAACCTCAATGCCGGCATCCTCTACGGACTCATCAAATACCGCATTCGTCGCGACGACCTCGACCATCTCACCGAGCATGACTGGGACCAGATCATCCGTTGTGGCCTGGCCTTCAGTGCCGACACTTGCCTCAGTGCCGACAACTACATCAGCCGCGAGTTTGCGGCAAAGGTAGTGGCTGAGAATTAGAGGAAATAAGTAAGTAAATATCGATGAAGTACCAACAAAAATAAGGGACACCGCGGTGTCCCTTATTCATTATTGATTTAACAGGATTAATAGTTTTCCTTCTGTACCTCGAAGTAAGCCTGAGGATGCAAGCAAGCGGGGCAAGCCTTGGGAGCCTCTTCAGCCTCTACGATGAATCCGCAGTTACGGCACTGCCAGAACACCTTACCATCCTTCAAGAATACCTTACCCTCTTCGATGTTCTTCAACAAACCGAGGTAACGCTCTTCGTGACCCTTCTCAGCGATGGCGATGTTGCGATACATAGCAGCGATTGCGGGGAAGCCCTCTTCGGCAGCGATGTCGGCAAACTTAGGATAGTCGTCTACCCACTCTTCATGCTCACCTGCAGCAGCAGCGCGGAGGTTCTCCATGGTGGTGCCGATAACACCTGCGGGGAACTTGGCGGTGATCTCTACCATGCCACCCTCGAGGTACTTGAACATACGCTTTGCGTGCTCCTTCTCCTGCTCAGCGGTCTCGGTGAAGATGGCTGCAATCTGCTCGTAGCCCTCTTTCTTAGCCTGGCTTGCGAAATAGGTGTAGCGCATACGTGCCTGTGACTCGCCAGCGAATGACATCATCAAATTCTTCTCAGTCTGTGTTCCAATAATACTCTTAGCCATAATCTTTATTTTTTTAGTTGTTGTTTATAAATTCTTTTTTCTTTCGTTAATCGTTAAACGTTAATCGTTTTCCTGTTTTTCTGCTGCAAAGGTAATAGGTCTTTTTTTATTGTGCAAATAGATATTATTTATAGGATAATAAACAAAAACTATCTAACCTACTTTATAGTTTATTTTTGGGGATAGTATCACGAAACAGAAGAAAATCCTGTACAGAATTTTTGTGGCAGATTGATGGGTGAATCTTTAGATTTGCTTACAGGGTACTGAAATCGGAAGTATAGACTTTGCCACTTCCGAAACAAAGTGTCGCCACTTCCCCACTCTTCGCTTACTTCTTGAAAATTCCTAATGCCTCGTGGCTGCGTTCTTTTTGTTTGGCTTGGGGATTGGGAGTGTGAAGGGCAAGGATAGGAGGTTTAACTAACCAAATTACCGAACAAATCAATGCCAAATTACCGAAAAAACTCATGCCAAATTACCGAAAATTAAATTATTTGACTACTTTTGCGGAAGTAAATGCACTGATTTATGAATGGTTACAGACATAGAATAATGGATAGCCTGCTTGAAAAGAAGTTGCAGGCAAAAGGAGCTGTACTGATAGAGGGCCCCAAATGGTGCGGCAAAACCACTACAGCGGAGGAGATTGCAGCCAGCAAAATATTGTTGGCTCGAACTGATGTAAAAAATAGTTTCAAGAGCCTATTAGAGATAGATACCGATGCTGCACTATCAGGAGATACGCCCATGCTTATTGACGAGTGGCAGACTGTACCTAAATTATGGGATGCAGTGAGATATACTGTTGATCATCGCCGTAAAATGGGCCAGTTCATCTTAACGGGTTCTGCAGTCCCCGACAAGGAGGCTGAAGAGGAAAGAGAACATTCGGGAACAGGACGCTTTGCTTGGCTGACGATGCGACCTATGACCTTGTTTGAATCTGGTGAATCAAACGGAAAGGTGAGTCTTGGCGATTTGTTTACTGCTCCAGAGAGAATACTGGAAAAGAATGAACTTAAATTGCAAGACATAGCTTTCCTTATTTGTCGTGGTGGTTGGCCTATGGCTGTTGGATTACCCGAAGAGGCTGCATTAGAACAGGCATTTGATTACTACGATGCAGTAACTAAAGAAGATATAATTAAAGTTGATGGTGTCAAAAGAGCTTCGGAACGAGTACAACGCTTGATGAGAGCATACGCCCGTCATCAGGGAACACAAGCATCCATAGCCACCTTGAAGGAGGATTTGAAAAATAACGACACAACCACGCTTGATGATGATACCATAAATTCTTATCTTGATGCTCTGAGAAAGATATTTGTGGTGGAAGATATGCCGGCTTGGAATCCCAATCTTCGTTCGAAGACTGCAATTCGTACTGCTGACACACGCTATTTCGTTGACCCATCTATCGCTACGGCTGCATTAGGTTTAGGCCCAGCTGATTTAATGAACGATTTGAAGACTATGGGTTTCTTCTTTGAGGCAATGTGCGTAAGAGACTTGCGTGTATTTGCAGAAGCATTGAATGGTAAGGTATATCATTATCGTGATAAAAGCGGTTTGGAATGCGATGCAGTTGTACACCTTCGCAACGGACAATATGGGCTTATTGAAATCAAACTTGGAGGTGAAACCTTGATAAACGAAGGTGTAGAAACGCTGACTTTATTAGCCAAGCAGATTGACACTACACGCATGAAAGCGCCAGCTTTTAAGATGATATTAACGGCAACTGGCGAACATGCCTATCGCCGCCCTGAAGATGGAATTTACATAGTTCCAATAGGGTGTTTGAAGCAATAAAATCAAGACAAGCCTATACCTATTCAAGACTTGGAAGACTGAAGGAGAACTAAAGATGTTAGAAGATAGACAAATACACTTCAATACACTCCCCGATTCCGTAAAGGATCGGGGAGTATTGTTAAATCAACATAGAATGTATAGTGCCAATTTTTCTCGAGGACAGCTCTGATTGGGACACTATGATATTGGGGTCTTTCCCGTGTACGTCCCGTCCTTCCTACAGGATAGTCGTCGCGAGTTCGATAGCCCTGATTGCCGCCTCGTAATCGGGTTCGGTGGTAATCTCGGGTACGAGTTCAGCATGGCACACTTTGCCATCGGGAGATACCACCACCACGGCACGTGCCAATAGGCTGGCAAGTGGGCCATCTGCCATCAGCACTCCATAGTCCTTGCCGAAGGTGCACGCATCGCGAAAATCCGACAGCACCACCACATTCTCTATACCCTCGGCTCCGCAGAATCGACCTTGTGCAAAGGGTAAGTCGCGCGAGATACATAGTACTGTCGTATTAGGCAATGAGGCAGCCAGTTGGTTGAACCTTCGCACCGATGTAGCGCACACTCCCGTATCGATACTGGGGAAGATATTCATTACCACATATTTTCCTTTGCATTCATCGAGGGTAAAGGTAGAGAGGTCGCCCTTCACCAACTGCACCTCGGGCGCCACTTGTCCGACTGTCACGAACGCACCATCGAGGTGCACTTCATTTCCTTTAAACTTTGTTGTAGCCATAGTGTATATTCTTTTTTAATTCGTTTCTTGTTTACAACGTGCACCGCACAATCATTGTTTTCACGCTGCGAAGATACACACACTTTTACTACCACACAAATAGGGTAGACCTATTGGGCGATATACAAAGACTATGGAGTTGTATATTCACAAAATAATTATGCACTACAAATCTGCAGTGCATAATTATAAGAAGGTTCTTCTTTAAAGGGATAAAAATTTGTTGTTACTTTCCTCGTACAATTTTTTTAATCTCGTTGAGTTTGTTCAGTGCTTCGAGAGGGGTGAGGTTGTTGACATCGATGCCCAATATCTCATCGCGCACCTGGCAGAGAATGGGGTCGTCGAGTTGGAAAATGCTCATCTGCATACCTTCACGACTATCGGCAATCACCTCGGTCGGTTTGCTGATGCCTTCAGAAGCAGCGTTGGCCTCCATCTGCTGCAATATCTTCTCAGCACGCTTGACGATGCTCTTGGGCATACCTGCCATGTCGGCCACGTGGATACCGAACGAGTGGTTGGAGCCTCCGGGCTGCAGTTTGCGCACGAACACCACCTTCTTGTTCACCTCGCGTACGGCAACGTTGAAGTTCTTGATGCGTGAGAAGGACTTCTCCATTTCGTTGAGCTCGTGGTAGTGGGTAGCAAAGAGGGTGCGCGCACGGCCACGGCTGTTCTCGTGGATGTACTCCACGATGGCCCACGCGATGGAGATACCGTCGTAGGTCGAGGTGCCGCGACCCAGCTCGTCGAAGAGCACAAGACTGCGCGGACTGATGTTGTTGAGGATGTCCGACGCCTCGGTCATCTCGACCATGAAGGTGGACTCGCCCACGGAGATGTTGTCGCTGGCGCCCACACGGGTGAATATCTTGTCCACCAAGCCCACGTGAGCCGCCTCGGCAGGCACGAAGCTGCCTATCTGTGCCATCAGGGTGATGAGGGCCGTCTGTCGCAGGAGGGCCGACTTACCCGCCATGTTGGGACCCGTGATGATGAGTATCTGCTGCGTGTCGGTGTCGAGCATCACATCGTTGGCAATGTAGCTCTCACCCACAGGGAGCTGCTGCTCGATGACAGGATGGCGACCCTGGCGGATGTCGAGCACCGTGCTGTCGTCCACGACGGGGCGCACATAGCGGCCCAAGGCTGCCGTGGCAGCGAACGAGAGCAGGCAGTCGAGCCGGGCAATCTGATTGGCATTGATCTGTATGGCGGGGATATATTCGTTCAGAGCATACACGAGGTCGTTGTAGAGGCGGGTCTCGAGAGCCGAGATCTTGTCCTCGGCACCGAGAATCTTCTCCTCATACTCCTTGAGTTCTTGCGTGATGTAGCGCTCGGCATTCACGAGCGTCTGCTTGCGTATCCAGGTCTCGGGCACCTTGTCCTTGTGGGTGTTGCGCACCTCGATGTAGTAGCCGAAGACGTTGTTGTAGGCAATCTTGAGGCTCGGTATCTCGGTGGCCTCGCTCTCGCGCTGCTGCATCTGCAGCAGGTAGTCCTTGCCCGAGTAGGCGATGCGGCGCAGCTCGTCGAGTTCGGCGTTCACCCCATCGGCGATGACACCACCTTTGGCTACGAGTAGAGGAGGATCGTTCTTTATCTCGTGGGCAATACGGTCGCGTATGGTACGGCACACATTGAGTTGCTCTCCTATGCGGCGTATGCTCTCATTGTCTGATGCTTCGCAAGCTGCCTTTACGGGCTCTATGGCACTCAGTGCAATCTTCAGTTGCACCACTTCGCGGGGCGACACACGCCCTGCTGCCACACGTGAGATGATGCGCTCAAGGTCGCCAATCTGGTGCAGCGCATCGTCGAGCAATTCGCGGAAGTCGGGGTGACGGAAGAAGTACTCCACGATATCCAGACGTTCATTGATGGCGCGCACCTCCTTGAGGGGGAATACCACCCAACGCTTCAGTAGGCGGGCACCCATGGGGCTGATGGTCTTGTCGATGACATCGAGCAGCGACTTGCCGCCATCGTTCATCGGGTGCACCAGCTCGAGGCTCCGCACAGTGTAGCGGTCGAGGCGCACGTAGCGCTCCTCTTCGATACGCGAGAGCGTGGTGATGTGCTTGATCTGTGTGTGCAGGGTCACCTCCAAGTAGTGCAGCACGGCTCCCGAGGCCACCACACCATTCTTGAGGTGTTCGATGCCGAAGCCCTTGAGGCTCTTCACCTGGAAGTGCTTGATGAGTTTCTCGCGGGCAAACGACTCGGTGAAGGCCCAGTCGTCAAGCTCGAAGGTGCAATATTTAGAGCCGAAGTTATTCTCAAACTGATTGCGCATCCCGTGCTGGAAGAGCACCTCCTTGGGGGCAAAGTTCACGAGCAGCTTGTCGATATAGTCGAATGGGCCTTCGGCAGTGAGGAACTCGCCCGTAGAGATGTCGAGGAACGCCACACCGCAGGCTCCTTTGCCGAAGTGCACGGCAGCGAGGAAGTTGTTCTCCTTATAGTTGAGTACGTTTTCGTTGATAGATACGCCCGGGGTCACCAGTTCGGTGATGCCGCGTTTCACGAGTTTCTTGGCCAGCTTGGGGTCTTCCAGCTGGTCGCAGATGGCCACGCGGCGCCCTGCACGCACCAGCTTGGGCAGATAGGTGTCGAGGGCATGATAGGGGAAGCCAGCCATCTCGAGCTGCTTGTCCTTGCCGTTGGCACGCTTGGTGAGCGTGATGCCCAGTATTTCGCTGGCCACGATAGCGTCAGTGGAATAGGTCTCGTAGAAGTCACCGCAACGGAACAGCATAATGGCATCGGGGTGCTTGGCCTTAAGCTCCAAGAACTGCTTCATCATCGGGGTCAACACTATATCTTCTGCCATATCTGTATGTAGTCTTATTGTCGGTTAAATTTAAAACGTATAGGGAACAAAGGTACTGCAAGGTGAGCGAAAAACCAACAATTGTGAAGAGTTTTTCCGGGTACCTTTTTCGTTGGTGTGAAAAATTATAATCATAGGCTTGACAAAGAATTATCATAGGCTTGATAAGGAATTGTCATTGGTTTGATTCTGAGAATTAGTTTTGTAGAATATTCTATTCATACGAATAGTGTTTCGTGTGGTAAAATTTATAAAAAAATGCCATGAAACATAAAAAAAGGGCTCTATGTAGAAGAAAATGCGTACCTTTACACGTTTTTTGTAAAATCGGACAAAGATGAACAATACACCACCCGTAACTAAGAACCTTATTATCATCAATATACTCTGTTTCTTTGCCGCTATTGTTGGCAATAAACATGGTATTAATCTGAATGATGTATTGGGGCTTCACTACTTTGAATCGGAAAAGTTCAGCTTGTATCAGCTGTTTACCTATATGTTCATGCACTCAGGATTCGAGCATATTTTCTTCAATATGTTTGCCTTGTGGATGTTCGGACGCATATTGGAGACGGTTTGGGGGTCGCAGCGATTTCTCTTCTACTATATCCTCTGCGGATTGGGTGCAGGTTTGGTGCAAGAGATAACTCAACACTTCGAGTTCATGCCATACGTTGCAGATATGTCAAAGCTTGCAGCTTATGCTCCGAATGATGTTGTAAACATTGGAGGTTATACACATACTGCTGAGCAGTGGATCAATCTCTATATGAGTCGTATCAGTGTGCCCACAGTAGGTGCTTCGGGTGCAGTGTATGCCATATTGATGGCATTTGGCATGCTTTTCCCTGACCAACAGATGTTTATCTTCCCCTTGCCAATGCCTATTAAGGCCAAGTGGGTCATCATAGGATATTTTGTGATAGAGATTTATCTGGGACTGACGGGTAATGATGGTATCGCACACTTTGCGCATCTGGGTGGTATGATATTCGGTTTCCTCCTTATCATGTATTGGCGAAAGAAAGGGACATTCCATGGCTAGTATTTTCGATGATTTGAAACGTACTTTTCAGCAGGGCAACATTGTTGTTCGTCTCATCTATATCAATGTGGCAGCATTCGTGTTATGCACATTGTTGAGTACGGTGTTGGCCTTTTTTAATATTAAAGTCAATGAACTTTTGGTAGATTATCTCTGGCTCCCCAGTAATCTTCTATCTCTCCTGCATCGCCCATGGACATTTATTACCTATATGTTCATGCATGCCGGGGTGTGGCACTTATTGGGTAATATGCTATGGCTCTACTGGTTTGGAAAGTTGTTCCTTTATTTCTTCTCGGCAAAACATCTGCGTGGGCTCTATATCGTAGGAGGCCTTTTGGGCGGGGTGTTATATCTTGTGGCATATAACGCGCTTCCTGTATTCGAAGCTAAAAGTGCTATGCTCGTTGGAGCCTCAGCTTCTGTATTGGCTATAGCCATTGCTACTGCTGTGCGTGAGCCTGAATATCGTATTAACTTGATGTTTGTTGGCCCGGTTCGGCTTAAGTATTTTGCCCTTTTCATCGTACTTTTTGATACATTATCCATAGGATCGAGCAATGCCGGAGGACACATAGCTCACCTTGGTGGAGCACTTGCAGGATGGTGGTTTACTAAGGGGATTAGCAGCGGGTATGACATCACGCATTGGGTTAATGTATGTCTTGATGCCATCGTTGGACTATTCAGTAAGAGAGAACGTAAGCCGCGCAAGCCTAAAATGAAGGTACATACCACAAACTCACGGACTACCGACTATGAGTATAACGCGCGTAAGAAAGAAAAGTCTGACGAGGTTGACAAGATATTAGATAAATTGAAGCAGTCGGGTTACAGCAGCCTCAGTGATGAGGAGAAGCGTCGACTCTTTGAAGCCAGCAAGCGATGAAGAAGGTTTTGAAAATATTGTTGCTGCCTGTGCTCGCTATCAATATGTTGGCGGCTTTGTTGCTCGTATGTTGCGCCTTTAGTCCTATACTGCCAGCAGAACGGATGCCGCTACTCTCATTGGCAGGCTTGGCTTTTCCCATTGCATTGGTAGCCAATGTATTCTTCCTTGTGTTTTGGCTGTTTGTCTATTGGCGCTATGCTCTTGTTTCGCTCATCACGTGTCTTGTCTGTTTTGCCCAGATACGTACCTTCTTCCCCATTAACATAGGTAAGCAATCCCCTCCCAAGAATAGCTTGAAAGTACTCTCATACAACATCCTGAGTCCTAACATCAATGACTCGAATACCAATGCTTCGAATGTCACGATAGCATATTTGGAAGCTGCTGATGCCGACATTATATGTCTACAAGAGTTTCAGTTTGCCACACTCAAGAAACGTCAGCAGTTGCTGAAGAAGTACCCATACAAATCTTATAATCTTTCGAGTGAGAGCCAGGCGACAGCACATCATCTTGGCTGTTTGTCAAAATATCCTATCCTCAGCTCTGAAAAGATAAAACTGGAGTCTACCTCTAATGGCTGTACCAAGTATCGTATTCTTCACGAGGGGGATACCATTGTGGTATACAATTGTCATTTGCAGTCAAACCACATTCATGACAACGACAAGAGTGCTTATAAGCAGTTGATAAAAGATCCAAGAGAGCATCTGCGTAGTCAAGAAACCAAGCGACTGGTGAAAAAACTGCGCGACTCGGCAGCTAAGCGTGCTGATCAAGCCGACGTCATCATTGCTGATATGAAGAAGGAGTCTTCACCCTATATCATCGTTTGTGGTGATTTCAACGACTCGCCGATATCATACACTTGCCATCGTCTAAGGAAACAACTCAATGATGCCTACATCGGTAGCGGAAATGGTCCAGGCATCAGCTATAACCGACATGGCATGTACTTCCGCATCGACCATATCATGCATTCCTCGCAGTTCAAGGCATACGACTGCACCGTGGATCGCTCCATAAAGATTTCGGATCACTACCCAATCTTTTGCTTCTTAGAAAAGGAATAAGCGAAGTGAGGTAATTCTATTTTAGCCCGAAGTCTTTGTTCTGAATAATCTCTAATCCCTTTGCCACCGTCTCGTTGGTATGGTTGTAAATCTCATAGAATTGGCTCATGTCCCATAGGTCGCGGGCAATGAGTGCTTTCAACTGAATCTTGAGGAGAGGAAGGGATGCCTGATAAAGCGCTTCATCATATTTTACACCAGCTTTCTCTGCTTCGGCAAGAAGAATTGAGAGGATCGTATCATCTACCTCGAACTTCTTGTTGTAGGTCTTGAAGTCGGGGAAGCTGTGCTCATACTCTTTGCGGTAGCGGTCAATAGCGATGAGGTTGGTGTTTACAATAACTCCCTTGGCTGTGAGCTCACGATGATACTTCGTATAACTCATCGTATCGAGCGGAACAAAGTAATCGGGCATGATACCTCCGCCTCCATACACCGTTCGGCTCATTAGACGGGTTTGGTATTTCAGTGAGTCTGGGAAATGTATGCTGTCAGCATGCATCAGCTCGCCCTTGTTGAAGCGGTCCACAAGGTCTTTACGATAGTCTATATCCTCACCGTAAGGTTTCTGTATGCAACGTCCCGAGGGGGTGTGGTAGCGTGCTATAGTAAGACGTATCATAGAGCCATCGGGCATAGGAACAGGACGCTGCACCAAACCCTTACCAAATGAACGGCGACCAACAACGACACCTCTATCCCAGTCTTGTACAGCACCTGTCACGATTTCCGCTGCTGAGGCTGTATACTCATCAATGAGCACTACCAGGCGACCTTCTTGGAATTGTCCCTTACCCGCAGCGTTGAATTCAGAGTGAGGTGATTTGGCTCCCTCTGTATATACGATTTGCTGTCCTGCTTGGAGAAAATCATTGGCCATATCTACAGCAGCTTTCAAGTATCCTCCTCCATTACCTTGAAGGTCAAGGATGAGATGTTGCATCTTCTCTGCCTTGAGTTTGGTCAGTGCACTGATGAATTCTTCGTGTGTTGTAGCGCCAAAACTACCGATTTTGATATATCCCACTTTAGGAGCAATCATATAGGCCGCATCGAGTGTATGTACTGGTATCTTATCGCGGGTTACACGGAATACCAATTGTTCGTCGTAACCACGTCGTACCACACCAAGCATCACTATCGAACCTTTGGGACCACGTAGACGCTTTACAATTTCGTCACGTTCCATCTTCACACCGGCAATTGCCGTATCATTAACAGTTACGATACGGTCGCCAGGCAAAATCCCAACCTTTTCTGAGGGGCCCTTGCTTACGGTTTGGATAACGAAGAGTGTATCATCGGCCATATTGAATTGCACACCGATACCCTCAAAGTTCCCTTGTAGCGGTTCGTTCATTTTCTCCACTTCCTTGGCGGTGAGGTAGGTGGAATGAGGGTCCAGCTCTTTGAGCATAGCCTTAACACTTGCCTCCACAATTTTCGCCTCGTCCACTTCATCTACGTAAAGATTGGCTATAGCGCTGTGTGCCGTTACCAACTTGCGTACTTGATCCATGTTGGCGGCGTTGTTTTGGGAGAAACCTGCTATTGTGCAAATGGTGAATGTAACAAACAGTAATATGCGTCTCATATCTTTTAATCGTTTTATGTATTATACTTCTTTCTTGGGCAGATACGGGCTGATATCCTTGCCAAAGTGAGCCAGTTCGCGTACCATACTGCTGCTGATGGCAGCATATTGAGGTTCGCTGATGAGGAGCAGTGTATCAATGCCTGTGAGCATACGATTGATGTCTGCGATATTGCGCTCATACTCAAAATCTATGGCACTGCGCACACCACGAATGATGAACTGTGCGCCGATGGCTTGGGCAAAATCGGTGGTCAATCCTTCATAACTTACCACGTGGACTCGTGGTTCATCCTTATACAATGCGGAGATGCGCTCCATGCGCTCCTCCAGGGAGAACATCGTACGCTTCTCGGTATTGATGCCGATGGCAATATATAACTCATCCACAAAGTCCAGCGTACGATGCACTAAAGCATCATGTCCAATGGTAAAGGGATCGAATGTTCCGGGAAAGATTGCCGTTCTCATAACTCCTCTTCAGGCTTGTCTTCCTCCACAACGAGGTTGTCTACAATAAAGTTCTGGCGTTCCATGGTATTCTTTCCCATGTAGAACTCGAGGAGGTCCATCACCGCATCGTTTTTGCTGAGTGTGACGCGCTCAAGACGCATGTCCTTGCCTATGAAATGCTTGAATTCATCGGGCGAAATCTCACCGAGACCCTTGAATCGGGTAATCTCGGGGTTGGGTCCCAAGTCGTTGATAGCCTTGAGTCGCTCTTCTTCCGAGTAGCAGTATACGGTCACTGAGTCGCTCTTGCGTTCGCTTTCCGTCTCGTTCTCCTTCTTGTAACCCTTGATGGCACGTTTCTTATTGCGCACACGGAAGAGTGGTGTCTGTAGGATGTATACGTGCCCCTTCTTGATGAGGTCGGGGAAGAACTGCAAGAAGAAGGTAATCATCAGCAGTCGGATGTGCATGCCATCGACATCGGCATCGGTCGCCACGATAACTTTGTTGTAACGCAAACCTTCGAGGCCCTCCTCGATGTTAAGCGCTGCCTGTAGGAGATTGAATTCCTCGTTCTCATACACAACCTTCTTAGTGAGGCCGAATGAGTTGAGCGGCTTACCACGGAGGCTGAACACAGCTTGTGTGTTCACGTCGCGGCTCTTGGTGATAGAACCGCTCGCCGAATCACCCTCGGTGATGAAGATGCACGATTCCTCGGTGCGGTCGCCCTTCGCATCATTGAGGTGTATGCGGCAGTCGCGCAACTTCTTGTTGTGCATGTTGACTTTCTTGGCACGTTCACGGGCAATCTTGGTGACACCGGCAATGGCCTTGCGCTCCTTCTCGCTCTCTTGAATCTTTTGCAGCATAATGTCAGCTACATCGGCATTACGGTGCAGGTAGTTATCCACCTCGGTCTTGATGAAGTCGCCCACGAACTTGTTGAGGCTGCGGCCACTGGGCTCCATGGCTGTAGAACCCAGTTTTACTTTGGTCTGACTCTCAAACACGGGCTCCTCCACGTTGATAGCGATGGCACCCACGATACCATTACGGATATCGGTGAATTCGTGGTTTTTGTTGAAGAACTCCTTGATGGTGCGTGCGATGTGCTCTTTGAAAGCACTTTGGTGCGTACCGCCTTGTGTGGTGTGCTGGCCATTGACGAACGAGTAGTACTCCTCGCTATATTGGTCGGTATGTGTGAAGGCAATCTCTATGTCCTCGGTCTTGAGATGTATGATGGGGTAGAGTGTCGTAGCCGTCATGTTATCGGTGAGCAGGTCCACAAGACCATTGCGCGAGAGGATGCGCTTGCCGTTGAACATGATGGTGAGTCCCGTGTTGAGGTAGGTGTAGTTGCGCAGCATGGTCTCGATGTAGGCCGTACGGAAGGAGTAGCCTACAAAGAGCGTGTTGTCGGGTTCGAAGACGATGCGTGTACCTGTCTCCTCAGGACCTGCATCGATGGTGGTGTCGCTGAGGAGGTTGCCCTTCTCGAACACTACCGTGCGTACCTTGCCGTCGCGGTATGAACTCGCCTCGAAGTGAGCGCTGAGGGCATTCACTGCCTTTACGCCCACACCATTGAGTCCCACGCTCTTTTTGAACGCCTTACTGTCATACTTACCGCCCGTGTTGAGTACGCTCACAGCCTCCACCAACTTGCCCTGCGGTATGCCGCGGCCATAGTCGCGCACGCTCACCCGCTTATGGTCAATGATGTCAATCTCGATGCGCTTGCCGGCATGCATCTTGAATTCGTCGATAGAGTTGTCGATGATTTCCTTCAAGAGTACGTAGATGCCATCGTCGTTCTGCGTTCCATCGCCCAACTTACCGATATACATACCAGGGCGCAGGCGCACGTGTTCCATATCACTCAAGTGGCGTATGTTGTCGTCGGTATACGCCACCTGCTCCTCAATGGGCATATTTAGTTCTTCGCTCATAACAAAGTAGATTTGTCGGGTAAAGTTACAACTTTTTTGCGATATAATGGGGGGTGAAGAAATAAAATGTGAAAAATCAGTGAGCGATAAGCAATGAGGCAATAGTTCAGAGTTCCAAGAGGGCAATAAGTTTCTGCACGTCGGGGATGACGAACTCCTTGCGGTGCATCTCTATGAGTCCCTCTCCGCGCCATTTGTTGAGGATGCGCGATACGTTGAGTCGTGTGTCGTCGAGTAGGGCGGCCAAGTCCTCCATCTTGCAGCGTAGTACCTTGGAGCCTTGTGGTGTAGTGCATAGGCTGCGAATGAAAAAGGCCACTCTGCCCTCAAGGTCATGTGGTGCGATGGCCCACAAGCGCTCGTGTAGGTTCTCGGCCTTGCTACTAAGCATGTTGAGCATGTTGATACGGAAGATTTCGTACCTCCCGAGCAGATGATATACTTCGCGCTTGTCGATGCTGAGTAGCGATACTTCGCCCTGTGCCGTGTAGGTAGACTTGTAGCAAGGCTTTCTGCCAAACAATGATTGTGGCTCTACAGCCATGTAAGAATAAAATTCCTCGGTAAACGTTAGGTTGGCATGAGAGGCTTTTGTTTCTGCTGCTAGAGTACCATTCATCAGAAACGTCAATTCATCGCATATCTCTTCTTGCTGGAAGGCTATTTTGCCATTATCGATTCGACGGAAGTGAAAGGTCGTCTGCTCAAGAATCTCGAATAGATCGTCCTTTCCCATTCCTTGAAATAGAGGTAGCCTCATCAGCATGTGATACATCGTTTGCTCCATAACATCGTTTAATCTGTACAAGTATCAAAGGTAGGCATAAAAAAGCAGTTTTGCATAGTCTGCATCTTCTTTTATTCTTTTTTAAGAGTTAAGGGTAAGAATAAGGGCCGTATGCCATCGCATACGACCCTGTCATATCAAATCTGTATCGTGTTATTACTTTGCTACAGCCTCGAGCTTCTTCATTACAGAGAACATGAAGATTGCTGAGAGCAAGCAGCATGCGATGAAGATGCTCCATACGCCCCACAAGGGAAGGTCGCCCCAGAAGCTTGAACCCACCTTGGTGAGGTAGTTACCGGCAGCAGTAGCCACGAACCAGCCACCCATCATCATTCCCTTGTACTTGGCGGGAGCCACCTTAGATACGAATGAGATACCCATGGGCGAGAGCAAGAGCTCGGCGAAAGTGAGCACGAGATAAGTGGTGATGAGCCAGTTGGGTGATACGGTGTCAGGGTTTGTGCCTGCATCCAAGGCTGCAGTCTGCTCGTTGGGTGTGAGGAGACCCATTGAACCCAAGGCGATAACAGCAAATCCCAAGCCAGCTACGAGCATACCCAAAGCAATCTTACGGGGTGCTGAGGGTTCCTTGCCGCGGCTTGCCAACCAACCGAAGAGGGCCATTGACACGGGGGTGAGAGCTACTACATAGAAGGGATTGAACTGCTGGAACATCTCAGCAGAGATGGGACGCTCGCCAGCGTTGAAGTACTGAACAACCAATACGGCTACAACGGCCAATACGGCAACAGCAGAGAGAACCTTTGCCTTTGCAGTCTTAGACTGGAAGATAGAGAAACCTGCATATACACCGATGATGATCAGCACAAGGTTCCACACATTGAAGAGCATGCTCTGTACACCAGCTGAAGCTGACTGTGTAGTGAACTCCTTAGCGAAGTAGGTCAAGGTGAGACCGTTCTGGTGGAAAGCCATCCAGAAGAAGATAACCACGGCAAATACGAGGCAGAGAGCCACGATACGTGACTTGGTATCGGCGGGATTCTCCTCTACGGCAGCAGCCTCGGCATTGGCGGTCTTGGGCTTCGCAGCACCATCTTCCACGTGCTTGAAGGTCTTGCGGGTGAACATGTACACCATGATAGAGAAGATGAGCGATACACATGCTACGGCAAATGCAAAGTGGTAAGCCTCACCAGTGGTGGTTACCCAGCCAGCCTCGAGTGCATAGTTCTTCATGGCGCTGGCAGCCGAGGGAGCGAAGAGCGAACCCAAATTGATAGCCATGTAGAAAAGTGAGAATGCGGCGTCGCGCTTGTGTGCATACTTGGGGTCGTCGTAGAGGTTACCCACCATTACCTGGAGGTTACCCTTGAAGAGACCTGTACCTACAGAGATGAGTGCCAAGGCACCATACATAGCATACTTGGCTGGAGCATCGGTGCCCAAGGGCCAAGCCATGAGCAGGTAACCGAAGAACATGGTTACGATACCAATCTTAACCATCTTGCCGTAGCCAAACTTGTCGGCAAGGATACCTCCGATGAAGGGGAGGAAGTAAACGAATGCGAGGAATGTGGCATACACGTTACCAGCTTCTGAGGCGGTCATGCCAAAGTTTTCTTGCAGGAAGAGTACGAATACGGCCAACATGGTGTAGTATCCGAAACGCTCACCTGTGTTCGCTAAAGCCAAAGCGAAAAGTCCTTTAGGTTGGTTTTCAAACATAGAATTAGTTGTTATTAATTAATAAATATTTTACCAAACTCGCGCAAAGATACGGATTTACAACGATATATCCAAATTTCATCGTTCAGCGAGGTGTCGCGGAATAGAAAAATAAAATTAAAGAAATCAAATCATTGTATCTTCGAATAAAAAACGTTAGTTTTGCGGAAGAAAACTATAATACTAAAACACTGCGATTAAAGGCGAAAGATTAGAGTATAGGCCTCTATCGACAATGCACTAAACACTACACACTAAACTCTAAACAAAATAACCAACATGGCAAAATTCAACAGAATCCTCCTCAAGCTCAGTGGCGAGAGCCTCATGGGCGAACAACGCTATGGTATTGATGAGAAGCGCTTGGGTGAATATGCAGCCCAAATCAAAGAGATTCACGACATGGGTGTGCAGATAGGTATTGTCATCGGCGGTGGCAATATCTTCCGCGGTCTTACTGGTGCAGGTAAAGGTTTCGACCGTGTCAAGGGCGATCAGATGGGTATGCTCGCTACTGTTATCAATAGTCTTGCGCTGAGTTCTGCGCTTACCGCTATCGGGGTGAAGGCTCGCGTACTCACTGCTATTCGTATGGAGCCCATTGGTGAGTTCTATACTAAGTGGAAGGCGATTGATTGCATGGAGGCAGGCGAAGTGGTTATCCTCAGTGGCGGTACTGGTAACCCCTATTTCACTACCGATACAGGTTCATCGCTCCGCGGTATCGAGATTGAGGCCGATGTGATGCTCAAGGGAACTCGTGTGGATGGTATCTACACTGCCGACCCCGAGAAGGACCCTACGGCTACTAAGTTTAGCGAAATTACCTACGACGAAATTTACACTCGCGGTCTCAAGGTGATGGATCTCACCGCCACTAC
>JAZKYH010000046.1:0-27682 GCA_045612065.1 Bacteroidaceae bacterium | reverse complement strand
AAACAACAAGCCCCGCAACGCGGATGTTGCAGGGCTTGCCTATTGTCGTGTAATATAAATTACTTCTTGAGGAACTCCTGTACCTTCTCAGAAGGAACCATCTGCTCATCGAAGATGTAAGCACCGGTCTTAGGAGACTTTACCATCTTAATAACCTTTGAGTAAGAAGCTGACTTACCTGTTTGAAGAGATGCAACCGCTTTCTTTGCCATAGTCTTATACTATTTTAAGGGTGTGATTACTTAATTTCCTTGTGAACTGTTACACGCTTCAAGATGGGGTTGTACTTCTTCAACTCCAATCTCTCAGTTGTGTTCTTTCTGTTCTTAGTGGTGATATAACGAGATGTACCCGGCATACCGCTCTCCTTGTGCTCTGTGCACTCGAGGATAACTTGAACTCTGTTACCTTTTACTTTCTTTGCCATAATCAGATCCCTCCTTTACGCAATTACTTTAATATCGTTCGGAGTGCAGTGACCCTCAGCAAAAGCTTGCTTCAAAGCAGCGTCCAAACCTTTCTTGTTAATCAAACGAAGACCAGCGGCGCTCAAGCGCAACTGAATCCAACAATTCTCTTCTACATAGAAGAATTTCTTTCTAAACAAGTTCACCTCAAAAGTGCGCTTTGTGCGACGCTTAGAGTGCGAAACATTGTTGCCAATCATGGCTTTCTTACCGGTAATTTGACAAATCTTAGACATTTCGATCTATTGTTTTGATGTTTATTTTCTCTGCATTCAAATTTCAGCGTGCAAAGTAACTACTTTTTTACGAGATAGCCAAATAAATCGGCTACTAATTTCGTTTTAACAGCCGTTTTTCTTTTTTTCTCGCACATCCTCCGAATTTACCCGATACTAACACGCGAATATGCAGGTTTGTCGATACTACAAAAGTCTTTGTCCATAAACTTGTAGTAACCTGTAATTGCTATCATTGCAGCATTATCGGTGGTATATCCAAACTTAGGAATATAAACATTCCAACGATAACGACGAGCATGATCAAGGAACGCTTCACGCAAACCTGTATTGGCCGACACACCACCAGCCACCGCCACTTCCTTGATACCGAGCTCTTTGGCCGCAAGACGCAACTTTTTCATCAGAATATCCACTATGGTCGTTTCGAGCGATGCGGCCAAATCTTCCTTGTTTTGCTCAATAAAATCAGGATTCTCTTTCAAACGGTCGCGCAAGAAATAGAGGAATGAAGTCTTCAAACCGCTGAAGCTATAATCATAACCAACAATATTGGGTTTGCTAAAGTTGAAAGCCTTCGGATTACCCTGCCGCGCCAAACGGTCGATAATGGGACCACCAGGATAGCCCAACCCCATCACCTTCGAGCACTTGTCGATAGCCTCGCCTGCAGCATCATCAATAGTCTGACCGATGACTTGCATATCGTTGTATGCCTTGACAAGAACGATCTGCGAATTACCTCCCGAAACGAGCAAGCATAAGAAAGGATATTGAGGTACATCTTTCTTTACGTCAGGCTCTTGAATAAAATGCGCCAACACATGTCCTTGCAAATGATTCACATCAATGAGAGGGATACCGAGTGAACGGGCGAAGCCTTTGGCAAACGACACGCCAACGAGTAACGAGCCCATGAGTCCGGGACCTCTCGTAAAAGCCACAGCCGAAATTTGCTCCTTAGTTATACCCGCTTTTTTGATGGCCTGGTCAACCACAGGCACAATATTTTGCTCATGAGCACGCGAGGCTAACTCAGGGACCACGCCTCCATAGCCCTCGTGTACAGCCTGACTGGCAGTCACATTTGACAGCAATTCACCATTTCTGATTACGGCAGCTGAGGTGTCGTCACACGACGATTCAATACCTAATATAATAATGTCTTTTTCCACACTAATTCGTATTATGATGCAAAAGTACGAAATAAATTTAATATCATAGAATCTTGACCCCACTCAGTAAAGAAAATACGAAATCTATTCCACTTTAGTTCATTGAGACTTGCACTTTCGCCTGCACCAACTCAAGTCTGTAACACAGTCTTTAATCAGGCTGTGGCTCGGAAAATCGCAAATAAATTTGCATTTTCACTCGCCTTGCACTAATTTTGCCCAACGAATGAAAAATTTAGCTCGACATATTGAACTGTTGCTTCGCGACAATGACTGCGTGATACTGCCAGGTTTCGGTGGATTCATTGCGCACGATGTGCCCGCCTACTACGTGAGTGAGGAAGCATTGTACTATCCTCCGTCACGTGGCATCAGCTTTAATGCGGCCATCACAATGAACGACGGCCTACTGACACAGAGCTATATGAGGAGCTACCAAGTAGACTATGCACGTGCTACTTATATGGTAGACGTTGCCGTAGAGCAACTGGCAGACATGCTTGACGAAGAGGGATGTGCGACATTACCTCGCATAGGAACTCTTACGCAGGACATACACCAGTCGTTACAATTTACACCCGATGCAGCAGGCATCGCCTCGTCCATGCATTTTGGTTTAGGTTCGTTCGTCATAAAAGAGCTAAGCCATTTGCACCAATCGGAAGTACCATCTCAGAAAGACGGTAACACCGTTTCTAAGAAAACGACAGTCGTCAATTGGCACATCAATAAAGAGGTGCTCCATCGCGTGATGTCTACCGCAGCCGTATTCCTACTATTAATTATGGTGGCTCTTCCCACGGGGAAGCATCGTCCTACCGATGTGGCATCATTGCAGTTGACCGATTTTATTAAAACG
Organism: Bacteroidaceae bacterium; assembly: GCA_045612065.1. Classification (GTDB taxonomy): domain Bacteria; phylum Bacteroidota; class Bacteroidia; order Bacteroidales; family Bacteroidaceae; genus UBA1189. The sequence goes on along the minus strand of JAZKYH010000046.1, from coordinate 24,945 downwards.
TCTCAAGCACCAATCGTTACACCAGAGCCTGATGCCGCACCCATCGTGACCGAAAGTTATGCAGAGAGTTGCGACACCATACAAACCGCAGCTGCACTCTCCATCATAGAAGAACCCATAGTTACTCCTGAAGTTGAGAGCGCCACCATTGTGGAAACGCCAACAGAAGCAATAGTAGAAGAGATACCCGCAACTGCAACAACCGAAGCACCTCAACCGGCCATTACCTCAACTCAGTCAACAAAGGTCTACCACATCATCGTGGCCAGTCTTCCCAGTCACCGCGGAGCAGATGAAACTCTGAGCCAATATAATAGCATGGGCTATGCGGAAGCTTCACTCGTGGAGCGCGATAATCGCGTGCGCGTATCGCTCATGCAGTTTACCGATAAGGACGAGGCCAACGAGCAGCTCAGGATCTTACGCCAGAATGAAAAATTCCAAAACGCTTGGCTACTCGCAGTGCGCAATTAAGGATAATCTGTAGTTGGCTATTGGCAGTTGAGACTAAGAGCTAAAACAAAAATCCATAACTTAAGACATGAAGAGAGTACGCTGTCCCAAGTGTGACCATTTCATCCAGTTCGACGAGACCAAGTATGCCGATGGCCAGTCGCTCGTATTCGTGTGCGACAACTGTCAAAAACAGTTTGGCATACGCATTGGCGTGAGCAAGTTGCGTGCCCTGCAGCGCGAAGAGAACAAAGGCCAAACTCCCCTCCCCTCTCCCGAGGAACAGCAGGAGAATGTAGGCAGCATCGTAGCCGTAGAGAATGTCTTCGGCTTCCGCCAGGAACATCCTCTGCAGTTGGGCGATAACATCATTGGGCGTCGTAATAAAGGTGACGAAGTACAAATACCTATCGAGACCAACGACCCCAGCATGGACCGCCACCATTGTGTGCTCAACGTGAAACGCGGTAAGACAGGCAAACTTGTCTATACCTTACGCGACAATGATAGCATCACGGGAACCTTCTTGATGAATGAAGTGTTGGGTGCCAAGGATCGGATACGAATAGAAGATGGCGCCATCATTACTCTCGGCGCTACCACGTTGATACTCCACACTGCAGAGTAAAAACTCGAAACAATAAAAAGAAAGGAATCAGCGATGCTGATTCCTTTCTTTACGAGTCTCCCCATCTATCGTGAACGTGAGGAAGAGCTACTGCTACGGCTGACTGAATTACCACTGCTTGATGCACTGCTGCGACTGCTTGAAACGCTGCTACTACTCCTATTCGATGAGCTACCATTTGATGAGCCAATACGGGTCACACTTGACGCCTTGGAGTTCTTGCTTGCGCTACTGGCATTACGGACAGCATTATTGTTACTACTATTGTTAACATTGCTACTACGAGTGATATTACTTCCGGCATTGTTACTACTATTGCGCGATGAACCATTGCTTGACACGTTGGAGCTTCTGGTGTTACTGTTGCTATTGCTACTGCGAGACACGTCGTTACGCTTACTGCTTGAGCCACTATTGCTACTACTATTGCTTCGTACCGAACTTGAAGTGTTAGCATTACGAGTAGAATTCTTCACATCTGAAGAGGAACTGCGATTTGCAGAGTTGCCCTTGCGAGTCGGAGTATCTGAGATTACGGCGGTGCGACGATTCTCCTCTGAGCTAACCTTAACCTTGCGCTTGCTACTGTCGCGAGAAGGAATATTCACGAAACCCTCTTTAAGGTCATGACGACTCTTCTCATAGTTCTTGGCATTACTCCAAGGGCGACTATTAGGAAAGGTGTGCTTCTTCTTGCCGAGGCTCTTCCAACCGTCGTGTTTGTGGTGGTTATAGCCTCCACCCCATAGACGGAATGCACCTTCGAACAGTTTGTGAGTATACCTATCGGCATAATAACTTAATGTAAAATGTATGCGATTATGAGTACCGATATAGGTATTAAAGTTAACGGGGATACTGAAGTAGAAGTAGTCGCGATCGCTGTATCGGTCCCATATACGCATTCTCCATGTACGATTCACCATATGAATAGGACGATAGAAGTATTCGCGATTTACGAATTTGCGATACTGACTATTGCGGAGTACATACATGAGGTCCTCATTGCGTACGTCGAGCAGGTAGTAGTAATAGTCAATGGCATCGTCATATCCATATACTACATCGTCAATCACTTCATTCACTTGGTAGAGGAAGTCAAAGTTTATCTCATATACATCCTCATACTGGCGGTTCGAGAGTCCCAACTCGTGTCCCATACGATCGGTGAGAAAACGAGCTTCATGACGGATCTCATTCAAACTCATCGCTGCATAACTCTTTGCACTGATAGCTGCCAAGGCTACAAACATTAAGGCTAATCTCATCTTTTTCATACTTTCGTTTTTTAGTTCGTTAGTAGTATCTTTCACTTTTCTCTGGTGCAAAGATAGCGGGAGATATTTACCCGCAAGAATGAAATCGCCTAAACATAAAAAGGGAAAATCCCCCACTCGGAGGATTTTTCCTTTATACCATTTTGTAGTATTATCGTTTTTACTTCTCGGCAAACTCTCGGATACGTTGTTCATCTTCGAGTTTGCAAATGAGTAAATGATCATTGTTTTCTGCCACGATATATCCATCAAGCCCGATGATTACCACCTTCTTCTCCTGCATGGTGTGCACCACACAGTTGCGGCTCTCATAAAGTGTCACATCGGGACCTATAGCCACATTACCCGCGAGATCCTTGTCCATCTGTACGTGCAACGACCCCCATGTACCGAGATCACTCCAGCCGAAGTCCGCCGGGAATACATATATCTCATCTGAATGCTCCAGGATTGCATAATCTACCGAAATGTTAGGACACTCGGGAAAATGTCGGTCTATTTCTTTCTGCTCCTCTTCTGTGTAGAAGTAAGGCATCAGCTCTGTGAATATTTCCGCAATCTCAGGCTGGTATATACGGAAAGCGTTAACAATGGTGTTCACGTTCCAAACAAATATGCCTGCATTCCAAAAATAATTGTTTTGACGGATATAGCGCTGAGCGGTCTCCACGTCGGGTTTCTCCTTGAACGAGTCCACTCGATAGATTTCCTTGTTCGATGCTGAAGAACTGCTCAGGTCAGCTTCAATGTATCCATAGCCCGTTTCGGGACGTGTAGGCTTCATTCCAAGAGTGAGTATTGCATCAGAATGTTGTGTATAGTCGAGTGCCGATGCGATGACACGTTGAAACTCCTTCGTATTCATCACCACATGGTCGCTTGGAGTCACCACTACGTTGGCCTTGGGGTTGCGTGTCTTGATTTTCCAGCACACGTAGGCTATGCAGGGTGCCGTATTGCGGCGGCAAGGTTCCTTCAAAATGTTTTCCTCGGGCACCTCAGGCAGTTGCTCGTGCACTTTCTGAGCATACTTCTCCGAAGTCACTACCCATACGTTCTCCTTGGGGCAGAGTCCCTCGAAACGGTCTACAGTGAGCTGTATCAACGTACGTCCACAGCCCATAACATCGATAAACTGTTTGGGGCACTCCTGTGTACTCATGGGCCAAAAGCGGCTACCGATACCGCCTGCCATAATTACCAAATGGTTGTTACTTGATGCCATAATGGTCCTTTTTTACTGTTATTGTGACAAAGATACAACAAGCCAAGAGGAGAACAAAATAATTCCTTTTATTTTTTATCCCAAGAAACAATGTATCTTCAAAACTACGAGAGTGACTAAATCAGTACAAGACAAGTTAAAAGTACAATTCATATATTTGCTTATCTCTAATCAAAAGTTTACCACCTGCAGAATCTTGTTCTTGAGCAATAAGGAGTAATCGGGATGAGTTGCAAAGAAAGTTTCAACCTCGAGGCGGGCCTTATCGCTGTGATGGTTCCTCAGCAACGCTCGTGCCCATTTCTTAGGGAAAAAGATATCACCTGTACGTTGTACCTCCTGCATCACCTCCAACCCTGGACGTATATACCTCACTGCATACTCCTCACGCAAGGGATGGTTCAGATAACTCAGCGCCTTCTCGGCCCAAGGTTCTACACTTCGGTTTCCAACTTTGAGTAATGAAGAAAACACTGAATCCATCGCCAAAGTGTCGGAAGTGAGGACAGGAACAATAAAATCAAATTCACGTATGCGATCAGGATTAGTAATGCGCAATCGTTGGATGCTCAGTATCTCCTCATACTTCTCGGGCATGTGCAACGCCAATTCATAGGCCATGTTGGTGTAGTCGCGCTCGCTCAACAACGGGCATGACTGCAACTCCCAAACCTTATACAACCTACCTATCGTTTGGGGGGAACGGGCATTTGAGATAAGGCAACGTAGAAGTTGCTGTCGGCACGAAATAATGGAATGTTCCTCGGCCAATTGCCATAAACGTGCTTCAACATCTACTGTACCAACTTCACGCAACGGACCACTGAGATAGCTACAAATGGTCGAAGCTATGAGAGCATTCCTCTCCATCTTCAGCCCATTCAACAAAGCCTCCATCCACATTTCGGGTTCAATCAGCTTGGCCTGATAGTTTTCATATAAGGTCATCAGCAACGACTGTCGAGCCGTCTCGCCCACCACCTCCTGCCAATGATCAAGAAGCCATTCCATCGTTCTGGGTATGGGAACAAACAATCCATAGCCCCGTCCATCTGTATTAGGAAGTATAAACTTTGTACCCTCTGGTATTGTCAGCAAGGCCTTCTCAGCAGAGAGGTCGACCTCTTCTTCTCTCTCCCATTCATCGCCCATGAAGGTGACATTGAAGCGCTGTGGCCAAACAAGCGAACGTCCCCAAGGGTCGCTTTGAACAACTTCGAGCATACCTTCCTTCTCGGAGAACGTGATATGGGGCATACCTTTTTGGTTGACCCACACATCGCTGAACGATGAAAGGTCCTCTTCACTCTTAGCATCGAGTATGGCAATCAAATCATCCCACGTGGCATTACCATAGGCAAAGGTCTGTAGATACTCACGTATGCCCTCACGGAAAGCCTCCTCGCCCATGATCTCCACAATCTTGTTCATCATCACGGGAGCTTTATTATAGATGATATTGCCGTATATCAATCCTGCATTGCGCAGATTGTCCAAGTCCTGTCGTATAGCGTTCGTTCCCGGTGTGCGGTCCTCACTTAATGCCGATGCCGTATAACTTTTTATCGAATTCAGAGCATGGTTCACATCCGGAAAGAGGGGCTGGGTAATGCGTGCAGCAAAGTAGTTGGCAAAGACCTCTTTGGTCCACACGTCGTCAAACCAATTCATAGTCACAAAATCGCCAAACCACATGTGTGCCGTCTCGTGAGCGATAAGCTCTGTACGAGAGAGTTCCTCATCCAATGTTGGGTGCTCGCTCAAGAACATGCGCGTATCATTATATAGCGTAGCCCCCGTGTGCTCCATGCCTCCATATTGGAAACCTGGCAAGATAATCAGACTATACTTGGCAAATGGGTATGGAATGCCTGTGTAGTCCTCTAACCAACGAAGCGAAGAGGCTACCTGACGGAAGATAGTATCGAGTTGTGCCACCTTCTTGGTATCAACTTCACGATGGTAGGCCGTGATGGTACGCTCACCTTCACGGAATTCCACCTTGTCAAACTTTCCAACCACAAAGGAGAAAAGATAGGTACTCAGTGGTTCGGTGGGCTTAAAGAGAATATGTTTTCTACCCTTTTCAACAGTGATCACCTTCACCTCGGTGTTAGAAACAGCCTCCCATGCCTCAGGGAGTACGAGCTGTAAGGTAAACTCAGCCTTCAGGTTGGGTTGTTCAAAGCAAGGGAAAACCGTCCTCGCACGATCAGGTACCAGCAGCGTATAGAGGTACTCCTCATTGCGGTTCAACGATTGTTCGCCAGCAGTAAACAAAACCTCTACACAATTTTCGCCCTTTTGAGTCACCTCGCGAGGGATGATGATATGCTCATTCACAAAGGTATAGTCGCATACTTTACCGTTAACCCTCACCTCGTGAAGAAGCTCTGGGCTCTCACAAAAATCGAGGATAACCTCTTGCTTCCGCACCAAAACAAAGCGTATACAGGCTTCTGCCTCGATAGCCTGACACCGCTGCTCGGGGATATCAAATCGGAGCCCATATTGCAAATCTTTGATAGTCTCTTTACGCCACTGCGCCAGTTCCAACGACACGCCCTCATCGTAAATCTTATCGCGAAACCCACACCCCTTGCACCCTACCAGGAGCACAGCTGCCACTATGGCGACTAATCCATATTGCTTTCTCATCATTTCTTTATCACTTTTCTATGGTCCTATCCCCGTGACCTACTCCCAACAACCTACATTTACATTTCAGCATTAGCATATAAAACGAAAATCAGCGAAGCCAAAACAAATCCCGACGCCATTCGATAAATCAATAGATACAAATCGCCAACAGCCACTAATCATTTCGGCAAAGACACTTAAACATTCGGTACATACCGTTCGCCCACTACAAGTTTATCTCCAGAAAGGTCCACCTTAAAGAGATGAGGAATGCGCACATAATGCCCCACGTCCCGATGACTATGTACCGACATCAGCCACTGACCAGAGAAATCTTGAAAAAGCATACCATGACCGAAGTTAGGCGGTGTGATAGGCTCAGGCTCCTGCACCCAGGGACCATCGAGTGTACCGCTTTCCGAGTAGGCCACACCTTGAGTATATACGTTATATATCCAACTGGTCCATATCATTCCGAGACGACCGGTTCCTGTACGGAAGAGCCAAGGGCCATCGGTCACACGATTAGGAACCACCTCACCATCAATCTTTTCACGACTCCAAGGCGAGTCACTGGCACGGAAGAGCACCTTACCCTCACCAACTGATCCACTAAGATCATCCTTCAAGGCAATCTTCTCCATCGTACCATTGAGATTCTGTAGCCACTCACCACAGTACACCATGTAGGGTTTACCATCAGTATCAACCCAAAAAGTTCCATCAAGTGTAGGCATATAATCAGGCAAATAAGTAGCGTCAGCCATCGGGGAGTAAGGTCCTTCAGGCTTATCGCTCACAAGCACATGACTAGCACGACGAGGGATGACATTGCCCGCCACAGTATCAATTTTCACAGCATTATTGGTAAAGGTTGCAAAATAGTAATACTTACCACCATACTGATGTAATTCTGCTGCCCATATTTCTGGACGGCTACCCATCCATGAAGAACTATCAGTCATTGCCACATGGTAGGGCCCCTCCCAACGGGCTAGGTCTCTACTCCTCCACAGACGACCTCCCGTACCAGTCATATAGTACATTCCCGTTGCCTTATCTGCAAGGATACAAGGATCACTCAAGCGAATAGAGTCGAGTGGAATATCGGTACGAAAACCGCGAGCGGGACGTATTCCAGACTGGAGACTCTCTACAGAATCTTTCTTGTTGTTACAAGCACTAAACACCGCCAGTGCCATAACGAAGATAATAGCAAATTTCTTCATAAGTATTATATTTTGTGTATTCAATTTATGGAGCCTGAACAAAAGTACCATCCGCACCACGTTAATCTTAGTAAACAAAAAATAAATGCGCGATACAGACAAGACATTCGACCAATCACCTTTACAAAGGTAGAAATAAACAAGCGAATAGCAAATAACAATGTAGTTTTTCTCCACAAAAAGACTAATGAGCCTATATCCATATAAGGGCAGTGAGATATTCCAACAAACTCGAGATTATTTCGCTCACTTATTGTATCTTTGCACTATCGTTAAAAGATTGTGTAAATATTTACAAACAAACATTAAGCAATGAGCGAAATTACAAAATGCCCTAAGTGTAATGGTGAGTATGTCTATTTTGACGGTGCGTTATATGTATGCCCCGATTGTGGACACGAGTTCAACGAAGAGGACACAACGGCGACTGAGACCATAGAAGTTGCAAAAGACAGTAATGGAGCCGAGCTTTTTGATGGAGACTCGGTGACCGTCATCAAGGATCTCAAAGTGAGGGGTTCATCAATGGTCATCAAACGTGGAACCAAGGTAAAGAGCATACGCCTCACTGAAAATCCCGAAGAGGTAGACTGCAAAATCGATGGCAGCGGCATCGTATTGAAAACCTGTTTCTTAAAGAAATAGTCATATAAAAACAAGCTACAGCATCGGTCTATGAAGATATCTGAATTAGTGAAACGCTTTGCCAGACATTCGGGTGTGGAAGCAGTACAGAAAGTATGGAGCGACAACAGCGTGCACACTATGCACTTCAAAGGATTATCGGCATCAGCCGCACCTATGCTGTTTGCAGCTTTGGCCTCAGCAGAGAAACCATGGCAAGCACCCGTAGCACTTTTTGTGCTGAGTGACCTCGAAGAGGCAGGTTACTTTTATCACGATTTAGTACAGATGTTGGGAGAAGCACAGGTACTTTTCTTGCCGTCATCATATAAACGTGCTATCAAATACGGACAGAAAGACCCCGCTAATGAGGTACTGAGGACGGAGGTGCTAACAAGATTAATGGAAATTCCCCTACCACACCAAGAAAAAGAAGGAAAGGATTCCATGATGTCTAACAGTTCCCTTTCGAGGGGAGTTGAGGAGACGTCTCTTTATATAGTTTCCTACCCCGATGCTTTGGCCGAAATGGTGGTATCGCGCGATAAGCTGAACACATGCTCCGTATCATTGGCTGTAGGTGATACTGTAGAAATCTCCAAGTTAGAAGATACACTCATAAACGAGGGATTCGAGCGTGTGGACTATGTGTACGAGCCTGGGCAATTTGCCGTGCGTGGCAGCATCGTCGACGTATTCTCCTATGCCTCGGAATACCCTTTCCGCATCGACCTTTTTGGCGACGAAATTGATAGCATACGTACTTTCGAGATTGAGACACAACTCTCGCGCGACAAGATGGGACACATCAGTATCGTACCTAACTTTGATGGAAGCGAGAAACAAGGACAGGTATCGTTCTTCGAATTCTTGCCAAAGGGTTCAGTTCTTGCTTTTCAGGACTATTTGTGGGCATATGAACGAATAGAGCAATTAACCAAAGAGGGACTTTCATCGCAGGCTGTACAGGCTGCGAATGAGGGTACAGGGTGTAATCTTAATTTATTGGATGCTGCAGATTTTGCACGTAAGACGCTTACTTTTCGTCGCATTGAGTTCGGCACTAAGTCCAGTATCACGATGGAGGCTACAATAACGTTTGAGACCTCCCCCCAACCACTTTTTCATAAGAACTTTGAATTGGTAGAGCATTCGCTCACCGACCTCATTGGACATGGTTACCAACTCTATATCCTCACCGATAGTGCCAAGCAAGCCGAGCGTCTGAAGACTATCTTCGAGGAGCGTGGTAACGATATTCCCTTCGTTGCGGTGGACAAAACCATACACGGAGGCTTCACCGATGCCACGATGCGTGTGGCATGCTTCACCGACCATCAGATATTCGACCGTTTCCACAAGTACAATCTCCGTAGTGACAAAGCACGTAGTGGCAAAATGGCCATCTCGCTCAAGGAGCTCTCGCAGTTTGAGCCTGGAGACTATGTAGTACACATCGACCATGGAGTAGGCCGCTTTGCCGGATTGGTACGTATGCCCAATGGCAATAGCACACAGGAGGTCATCAAGCTTGTCTATAGCAATGATGACGTAGTGTTCGTATCTATCCACTCACTTCATAAGATATCGAAATACAAGAGTAAAGAGGGGGAGGCTCCTCGCATCAATAAACTCGGTACGGGTGCTTGGGAGAAACTCAAGGAGCGCACCAAGACGAAGATTAAGGATATCGCGCGCGATCTCATCAAGCTCTATTCACAACGCTCGCAGGAGAAGGGCTTTGCCTATAGCCCCGATAGTTTCCTGCAACATGAGCTGGAGGCGAGCTTCCTCTACGAAGATACACCCGATCAGATGAAAGCCACTATCGACGTAAAGGGCGATATGGAACGTGAGCGACCCATGGACCGCCTCGTGTGTGGCGATGTGGGCTTTGGTAAGACTGAGGTGGCTGTGCGTGCAGCTTTCAAGGCGGCATGCGACAATAAGCAGGTGGCGGTCCTTGTGCCCACCACTGTGCTGGCCTATCAGCACTGGCGCACCTTCTCAGAGCGCTTGAAGAACCTGCCCTGCAAGGTGGAGTACCTGAGTCGTGCCCGCTCGGCTGCCGACACAAAGAAGGTGCTCGCAGGCCTCAAGAGTGGCGAGGTGAACATCGTGGTGGGCACGCACAAACTCATCGGTAAGGAGGTGAAGTTCAAGGACCTCGGCTTGCTTATCATCGATGAGGAACAGAAGTTTGGCGTGTCGGTGAAGGAGAAACTTCGCCAGCTCAAGGTGAGCATCGACACACTTACGCTTACTGCTACGCCTATTCCGCGCACATTGCAATTCTCACTTATGGGAGCGCGTGACCTGAGTGTCATACAGACTCCTCCTCCCAACCGCTATCCCATACAGACCGAGGTACACACCTTTAATGAAGAGATTATCCGCGAGGCGGTAAACTTTGAGCTCAGCCGCAATGGTCAACTCTTCTTCATCAACAACCGTATACAGAACCTGCCCGAATTGGCAGCCCTCATTACGCGCTGTGTTCCCGATGCCCGCGTATGTATCGGTCATGGACAGATGCCTCCCGAGGAGTTGGAGAAGATTATCATGGGCTTTGTGAACCACGACTACGACGTGCTCATTGCCACCTCCATCGTAGAGAATGGTATCGACATTCCCAACGCCAATACCATTATCATCAATGCAGCGCACAACTTCGGACTTAGCGACCTGCATCAGATGCGTGGTCGTGTAGGACGTGGCAACAAGAAGGCTTTCTGCTACCTGTTGGCTCCGCCCCTCTCAGGACTTACACCTGAGGCACGCCGCCGATTGCAAGCTATTGAGAACTTCACCGACCTGGGTAGCGGCATACACATCGCCATGCAGGACCTCGACATCCGCGGTGCGGGTAACCTCCTCGGTGCCGAGCAGAGCGGCTTCATTGCCGACTTGGGCTACGAAACGTATCAGAAGATATTGGGCGAGGCAGTGCACGAGCTCAAGACCAACGAGTTTGCTGACCTCATCATGGGCGAGGCGGGCGACGATGGTAAGATCAGTGGCGAGGGCTTCGTGGAGGAGTGCGGTATCGAGAGCGACCTCGAGCTGCTCTTCCCCGACGAGTATATCCCCACCAGCAGTGAGCGCATGCTCGTATACCGCGAACTCGATAGTTTGGAGAGCGATGAGGAACTGAAGAAGTTCCGCACCCGCTTGACCGACCGCTTTGGCCCCGTGCCTTCCACGGGCGAAGAGTTGCTGCGCGTGGTGCCCCTGCGTCGTCTCGGTAAGCAGCTCGGTATAGAGAAGATACTGCTCAAGGGTGGTCAGATGGCGCTCTACTTCGTGAGCAACCTCGAGAGTCCCTATTACGAGAGTTCTGCCTTCGGACGCGTGATGAACTACACCACCATGTCGCCCTACGAGTGCCGTTTTCGTGAACTCTCAGGTAAACGTAGCCTACTCATCAAAGGTGTCAAGACTGTAGAGGAGGCCTTAGGTGTGCTATCAATGATGATGAACTTTTAGTTGTTAGCTCTTGGCTCTTAGCTCTTAGCTTTTAGCTCACAATATTACCTAAAACAAATAGAGAGGGCGGTCTGCCCTCTCTGTTTGTTTTATAATCCTTGATTCTCTAGGAGTCCTAGGGTCTCCAATAAATCTAGAGTTGTCCTTAGCTCAAAACTTATTGCAACGCTCAAAGAAGTTGATGGCTTCGAGCTCCTTGCGGCATGCCTCCTCTTCGGCATCTGTCATATTCTGGAACGGTGTACGGTTAGGACCGAGGTCAAGACCGATGAGCTTCATGATACGCTTGCCACACACGATGTTGCCGCGGTAGTGGCAGATGACGTTGATGACCTCCTGTGAGAAGTTCTGCAGTTCGCGTGCTTTCTCGATGTCGCCAGCATTCCATGCGTCGATGATGCCTACGAGGTTGCATCCATTGTAGTTGGTGGTGCCACCGATGCCTCCCTGTGCACCACCCATAGCGAGTGAGGGAAGGATGGTCTCGTCCTGTCCGTGGAGCATGTCAAACTTTCCGTTCTTGTAGAGGCGACACTGGTTGTACTCGTAGATACTCTCGTAGGTGTACTTGATACCAGCAAAATTAGGAATACGGCCATCTACAGCCTTGAGGAACTCAACCATAGAGAAGTAGGCACCGTTGAATGCGGGAATGTGGTAGTAATAGAAGGGCAACTCAGGAGCAGCAGCAGCAATCTCCTCGCAGTACTTTACGAGTTCCTCAATACGACCAATCTTGGGGAAGGGAGGTGCCATGACACCGATGCCAAAAGCACCGATCTTCTGTGCGTGAGCAGCCATGCGGCATGAGCTTTTCACGCAGGTGCTACCCACGTGTACGATCACCTTGAAGTCCTTCGGTGCGGCATGCATCCATACCTCGGCAAGGTTGATGCGCTCCTCCTCGGTGAGCATATAGCCCTCGCCCGATGAACCGTTGATGAACACGCCCTTGAGGCCATTTTTCTTCAGCATCTCGGCATATGCAGGGATGGGTTCGTAGTTCACCTCACCATCTTCGTAGAACGGGGTGAAAGGAGCATTGATAAGTCCAATAATCTTTTCCATATGTTTTTAACGTTTTAGGAAACTATAAATTTTCGGTTAAATTATTTTCTGCAAAGATAAAGTTTGTTTTCGATTATTTGAAATCTATAAGCTTTTAATTCTTCCCTTTCAGAATTTCTTCTAAACGGAACATTTCGTCGCGGTACTGGGCAGCTTCAGCGAAATTGAGTTGCTTGGCCGCCTCCTGCATCAGCTTGCGTGTGCGGGCGATGCTCTTCTCCAGCTGGCTACGCGACATATATTCCACGATAGGGTCGGCAGCGATAGTGCTGAATTCTGAATTCTGAATTCTGAATTCCGAATTGCCTGCCGGATGGAGTATCTGCTGACCGTTATCTGAAGCCGGTTGTCCGGCATTTGAGGTAAGTCCACTCCTGATTTCCTTCTGTATCTGCCGCGGCGTGATTCCGTGTGCTTCGTTGTAGGCGAGCTGCTTCTCGCGTCGGCGATTGGTATCGGCAATGGTCTTGGCCATGCTATCGGTAATCTTATCTCCATACATGATGACCAGTCCATTCACGTTACGTGCGGCACGTCCAGCGGTCTGTGTCAATGAACGGTAGTTGCGCAGGAATCCCTCCTTGTCTGCATCAAGGATAGCCACGAGCGACACTTCGGGAAGATCCAGTCCTTCTCGCAAGAGGTTCACGCCGATGAGTACGTCATACTCGCCTCGACGTAGGGCATTCATAATCTCTACGCGTTCCATGGTGTCGACATCGCTATGGATGTAGTTGCAGCGCACCTGATGGTTCAGGAGATATTCAGCCAGCTCTTCGGCCATGCGCTTGGTGAGAGTGACCACGAGTATGCGCTCGTCGCGTTCAGCACGCACGAGAATCTCCTCCATGAGGTCATCTATCTGGTTCAGTGTGGGGCGCACTTCTATGATGGGATCAAGCAGTCCCGTAGGACGGATAACCTGCTCTACCACTACCCCCTCGCTCTGTGCCAATTCGTAATCGGCAGGGGTGGCACTCACATAGATGATTTGATTGGTCATTTCCTGAAACTCCTCGAACTTGAGCGGACGGTTATCCATCGCAGCAGGCAAACGGAAGCCATATTCCACGAGGTTCACCTTACGAGCACGGTCACCACCATACATGGCATGTATCTGCGGTACGCTCACATGGCTCTCATCAATGACCATAAGGTAGTCCTTGGGAAAGAAGTCGAGCAGACAGTAGGGACGTGTACCCGCCTCACGTCCATCGAAGTAACGCGAGTAGTTCTCGATGCCCGAGCAGTGGCCCAACTCGCGCATCATCTCCATATCGTAGGTCACGCGCTCGTGCAGTCGCTTCGCCTCGAGTGGCTTACCCACTTCACGAAAATATTCCACACGCTTGGCAAGGTCGTCTTCAATTTGGTATATCGCCTGCAAAGTGCTATCCTTGCTAGTCATAAAGAGGTTGGCAGGGTATATCTTATAGGCGTCATAGGTATTCATACGCATGCCACTCACTGGGTCAATTTCCTCAATGGCATCAATCTCATCATCCCAAAATTGTATGCGTAGCACCTCATCGGTATAGGCGAGGTAGATGTCCACCGTATCTCCCTTAACACGAAAGTTGCCGCGGTTCAGCTCCAAATCGTTGCGCGTGTAGAGGCTATCCACGAGACGGCGTAACAAGACGTTTCGGTCGAGTTTCATACCCACGCATACTTCTATCATGCTGTTGTAGAACTCTGCAGGGTTACCCATACCATAGATGCACGAAACCGACGACACCACGATGACATCGTTCCTTCCCGAGAGCAGTGCAGATGTGGCACGCAGGCGCAACTTGTCAATCTCGTCATTGATAGCGAGATCCTTCTCTATATAAGTATCTGTCGAGGGTATATATGCCTCGGGCTGATAATAGTCGTAGTACGACACATAGTACTCCACCGCATTATGGGGAAAGAAGCTCTTCATCTCACTATAAAGCTGCGCCGCCAATGTCTTGTTATGGCTGAGGATGAGGGTAGGACGATTCACATTCTTTATTATATTAGCAATAGTGAATGTTTTGCCCGAACCGGTCACGCCTAGCAGCGTCTGTGCCGGCACACCACTCAATACACCCTCAGTAAGCTGTGCTATAGCCTCAGGCTGGTCGCCCATGGGCTGATAGTCTGAGATGAGTTCAAAATCCATTATGAGAACTATTATCGAAAGACTATCCTATCAGTTCAGATATACACCCACACTGCCGCTGAGTTGAAGGAGTGAGATTTCGCAAAGTTTTGTATTATATTCAGCCACAAGAATACGCTCCTCAGCATCGAGAAGACTCTTCTGCGCTTCACGCATCTCAATACCTGAAAGGTCACCTAAAAGATAACGTTCGTGGGCAATCGCGTAGTTCTCACGTGCAGCAACCACGTTTTCCTTCTCCAAAGCAAGAAGCATACGGTTGTTCTCGTAAGCTTGCCATAAGTCGGCAAGATCGGTATAAAGTGCAAGAGTGAGGTCATACTGTTCCAACTCGGCATTCTTCACTGAAAGGCGAGCATTGCGCTGCTCGCTACGACGTTTCCCATCGTAGAGATTGAAACCAACCGACACACCTACATCTCCACTCCACTGATTGCGACGTAGTGTAGCACCTGCGCCATAATGATTAGTGCGATAGCCATAGCCTCCATTGAGTTTCACGTAAGGATAGTTGCGTGAGAGCGCACTACGCAAGTCGATAGCAGCAATATTGCGATTATGCTCTGCTATAACCATCGAGGCACAATGCTGAGTCTTTACCCACAAACTATCGAAAGCAGGTAGCACAAGGAGATCTATACCCTCGACAGCACACGTAAAGTTGACATCAAGACTATCGGCAGCCATCAACTCGTGCAATCTGATACGCGAAGTAGCCAATAGTTCACGTTGTTTGAGACACTGGGCACTATCGGCATTAAAGTCGACACGAGCCTGCAAGAGATCAAGACGAGAAAGCGAACCAATCATCCAACGCTCATATACGATACGGAGACGTTCACGAGAAAGTTCTACGGCAGACACATAATTCTGCAGACGCTGACGCTGCTGCACAAAGTTATAATACTCGGCAGTAAGCTCAGCCATGTAGTCCACGACAGCACGACGTGTCTGAGCCTCTGAGATGAGTTTCATCTCACGTAAGCGGTCATAGTTAGCTACGGTCTTGAAGCCATCGAAAAGGGTCCAAGAAACATCAATACCCGCATCAATACCATCATCGTAGATACCACGATTCTTCGTCACATCACCCTCACGAGGAGTCGTATTATTACCATAAGCCGAACCGGTATAACCAGCCGAAAGACTCACAGAGGGGAGCAGTCCAGCATTCTCCATCGTGGCATTATTTGCAGCCATCTGTTCCTCATTGCGAATGATACGAAGCGAATAGTTCTTCTTCAGTCCTTTCTCCAAGCACTCTTGCAATGTTGTTGGCTTTGTATCCTTGGATGCCTGTAGAGTCTCACTTTGCAAGGCGGAAAGGATAGAGGTGCTATCATTACTCAATTCTGTTGCACTCAACACATTGGGCATGCTCATCAGTAATGCCACTACACATATATAAAGGTGTTTCATTGCTTTTCCTCCTCTTTTGATTGATCAGTAGATATATAACTGTAGATGGCAGGCACCACATACATAGTCATGATAGTCGAGATGAGCATACCGCCCACTACGGCTGTACCCATAGCAATACGTCCATTGGCACCCTCGCCCGTGGCAAACATCAAGGGTAGCAGACCAAGCATAGTAGAGGTACTGGTCATCAAGATGGGGCGCAAACGCTGCACCGAGGCTTCTCGGATAGCAGTCATCTTATCCTCACCACTCTTTTGGCGTTGGTTGGCAAACTCCACGATAAGGATACCATTCTTGGCCACAAGCCCCACGAGCATAATCATACCAATCTCAGAATAGATATTCATCGTCTGCTCTCCCACCAACATAAAGATGAGGGCACCGAACACAGCCAAGGGGATGGTAATCATAATGATGATAGGATCCTTGAAACTCTCGAACTGGGCCGCCAAAATGAGGTAGATGAGTACGAGTGCCAAACCGAAGGCGAAGAAGAGGCTCGATGAGCTCTCGCGGAACTCCTTGGACTCACCCGATAGGGCGGTGCGGAAAGTATCGTCGAGCACCTCGGCGGCAATCTTATCCATCTCGTCGAGACCGTCACCGATGGTCTTACCCTCGGCCAAACCTGCCGAGATAGTGGCTGCCACGAAGCGGTTGTAACGATAGAGCTTCGGAGGAGCAATACCCTCTACAAGTTCCACGAGGTTATCCATCTGTATCATCTCGCCCGTAGCGCTACGCATGTAGATAGACTTGAGGTTGGCGGGAGCATTACGTTGCTGACGATTGATTTCACCCACAATCTCATACTGTTTACCATTGAGGTAGAGGTAACCCATACGCTGACCACTGAGTCCATATTGGAGAGTTTGTGCAATATCGCGAGTGTGTACACCCATGAGGTTGGCTTTCTCGCGGTTAATTTCAATGCGCACCTCGGGCTTGCTGAACTTGAGGTTCACGTCGGCCATTTGGAAAGTGGGATTCTCATACACCTTGGTCATAAACACTGGCAACACCTCGGCTAACTTTTCTATATCGGTAGCCTGCAATACATATTGCACAGGCATACCACCACGGCGACCACCGAAGGTGGACTGCTGCTGCACAAAGGAGCGTGCACCGGTCTTCTTCTGCACTTCACGTGAAAGTTTCTCGGCTACCTCCATCTGAGTATAGTCACGATCGGCAATATTAGGCAACGTAATCTGGATGTTACCCGAGCCACTCGATACGCGAGCCGTGATAAACTCTGCATCGGGCACAAGCGAGTCGGCCAATTGGTTGATTTCCTCAGTATAGTCACGCATATACT
This sequence comes from Bacteroidaceae bacterium, assembly GCA_045612065.1. Taxonomy (GTDB): domain Bacteria; phylum Bacteroidota; class Bacteroidia; order Bacteroidales; family Bacteroidaceae; genus UBA1189. Next base: position 7,426 of record JAZKYH010000046.1, on the reverse strand, counting down.
CGTAGGTCACACCTTCAGGACCCATAGTACGAATGGTTATCTGCGAACGGTCTTCAAGCGGAGCCATTTCGGCAGGAACCTTACCCCACATCCATACACAGGCAACGAGCGAGATTGCCATTACCGTAATAGCTACCATACGATGGCGCAAAATAAAGTTGAGCGAACGCTCATAGAAGTTATTGAGTCCCTCGAAGAAAGGTTCAGTTTTACGGTAGAACCATCCTTGCTCCTTACGACGCTTGAGAATTTTGGTAGCAAGCATGGGAGTCACCGTCAAGGCGGCAAACGAAGAGATTACCACCGCACCGGCAATCACCAGGGCAAACTCACGGAACAGACGACCTGTCATACCTTCCATGAAGACAATGGGGAAGAACACGGCCAACAAGGTAATGGTAGTGGATATGACGGCAAAGAATATCTCCTTAGCTCCCTCGATACCAGCAGCACGAGGACGCATACCCTTCTCGATTCGGATGTATATATTCTCCGTCATCACAATAGCATCGTCGACCACCAAGCCTACGGAAAGCACGATGGCCAGCATGGTGAGCACGTTGATGGAGAAGCCCAAGAGATACATAATGAAGAAAGCACCGATGAGCGACACGGGGATGACGATACAGGGGACGAGTGTCACACGCCAATCGCGCAAGAAGAGGAAGATAATGACAATCACAAGCACGAAGGCCTCGATGATGGTATCTTTCACTTCGGCAATAGAAGCACGAATGAATCGGGTATTATCGAAGCTATACTCGTAGGCAACATCTTCAGGGAGGTCTTTCTTCATGATTTCCATGCGCTCATATACCGCCTCAGCAATGTTGATATGGTTGGCACCGGGCTGGGGTATCACTACTACACCCACCATAGGCACACCATTCATCTTCATGTAGCTCTTGATGTCGCGGGCGCTGAGTTCAGCACGACCGATGTCACTGAAGCGGATGATACGTCCATCCTGTTCCTTGATGACAAGATTGTTGAACTCCTCGGTCGTATGCATCAAGCCGAGCGTACGGATAGAGAGTTCCACGGTATTACCCTCGATACTTCCCGAAGGCAGTTCCACGTTCTCGGCATCGAGAGCACTCTTCACGTCCATCGGAGTGATACCATAACCCGACATCTTCACGGGGTCGAGCCATAGGCGCATACAATACTTTTTCTCACCCCAGATGCTCACGGCACTCACCTCAGGAATGGTCTGCAACTGCTCCTTCACGGTGAGGTCGGCAATCTCACTGAGTTCAAGCAACGAGCGCTTGTCACTCTGAATAGCCACCATCAAGATGGGCGACGCATCGGCATCAGCCTTTGATACGGTGGGAGGGTCGCAGTCGCGGGGAAGGAAGCGCTGAGCACGTGACACCTTGTCGCGCACGTCATTGGCAGCAGTCTCAAGGTCCACGGAGAGTTCGAACTCTACGGTAATGTTACACGAACCCTGCTGGCTCACACTGGTAAGCGAACGGATACCGGGAATACCGTTAATATTCTGCTCCAGCGGCTCGGTAATCTGGTTCTCTATGACATCGGCATTGGCACCGGGATAGGAGCACGACACCGAGATAATGGGGTTATCCACCGAGGGATATTCGCGCACGCCAAGGCTCATGTAACCAATCGCGCCGAAGAGCACGATGATGAGCGTAAACACGGTGGCCAGCACCGGGCGGCGGATACTAAGTTCTGAGATATTCATAGTTTCTTCTGCTCATGTCATTCTAAGTGATACAAAGAATCTTTTAGATTCTGTACTAACACCCAAAACGATAACACATTTGGCATTTATCTTTTAATTCATTCACTTCACCACATCCAACACCACCGCTTGGCCTTCACGCAACTGCATGGTACCTGTTGTGATAACGGTGTCTCCCACCTCGAGGCCCTGCACCACCTGCACAAGTCCCTCGTTGCGGATACCCTTGGCAATGACTACCGACTGGGCACGACCGTTCTTGTAGAGGAATACCTTATCGTAGCCCATCTCAGACACGATGGCTTCACTCGGAACAGCAATGGCATCGGGATACTCACGTGTGAGCAGGTTCACATTTACATAACGTCCAGGGAAGAGTGCACCATCAGCATTGTCATAGAGAGCACGCACGGTGAAAGTACGTGTTTCCATATCTACTCGTGAATCGGTAGCATATACCTTGGCAGTGCGCTCTTCAAGATCACCCTCTACGGTAAAGTTGAGGCGAGCCCCCGCCTTGAGCACACCTGAGTAACGCTCGGGCACCGAGAACTCAATCTTCAAGGGGTTCGTCTTCGTGAGCTTCACAATAGGAGTCGTGGGTGATACGTAAGCACCAAGGCTCACTTCGCGGAGACCGAGCACACCATCGAACGGAGCACGTAACTCACGCTGGGCGATATTGGCCTTCACACGGTCAATCTCGGCATGCAATCCGGCAAGGTTGGCCTGTGCCTCTTGGAAAGCCTCTTCACTGACAGCCTCCTTCTCGAGGAGGGCATTCTGACGATACATACGGTCTTGGAAGAGCTTTAGCTGTGCTTCTTGCTTGCGCAACTCGGCTTGCTGAGGCTCGTCGTTTATCTTGGCTAACAGAGCACCTTTGTGAACGTAGGCACCCTCTTGGAAGAGAATTTCAGTCACCTTACCCGAGGTTTCGAAAGCCAAGCTTACCTCCTCATCGGGCATCACGTTACCACTCACGAAAAGTTCATCGGCAAGCAATACCTTATTGAGCACCACCGCCTTCACATTAAGTGCACGATTCTGCTTCGGTGCCTGAGGTTGCTTCACTACTTCATCTTTCAAGTCCTCATTTACACGAGGCATAAATGTGCGTACACCCAGCACTGCTGCCAAGCCCACACCAACGACGCCCACGAGCGTCCACTTCAAAGTTTTATTCATTCTGTTATTTTTGTGTTTGTTTACTCCTATACTATATAGAGACTGCGAAGTTACGCAAAAGTTTATTTTTAATAAAAGATATTAAGAAACTTCTTGCAATTTCGGGACATTATATTTCCATCCCCATGATATAGTCGTTCATGTAATATCCATGCCCTATAGGAAAATCCCCCTCATCGACCTTAGTCATACCCATTTTCTCATAAAATGACAAAGCCTTATTATAGCGATTCACATTCAAGCGCATCTGACACGGAGCGGGATGCAACTCTTTGATGGCTTTGATGGCATGCTGGAACAATTGCCTACCCAACTGCATTCCCTGACAAGTGGGAAGCACATAGAGTTTCTGCAGATGAAACACATGCGCGCCTTCAGGTTGGATGGACAGATAGGCCACTGCCCTACCCTCTTGATAAGCCACATAATAGATATGCCCCTCCTTCATCATCTGTCGGTGCAGACTATCCTCGGAGTACATCCACTCCATCATGTAATCTATCTGTTCGGGAGAGAGTATCGCCTTATAGGTATCGGGGAACACCACTGAGGCCATATCCCGAATCTCGAGAATATCATCTATCGAAGCTTTTCGTATCTTGAATGTTTCGTACATAGCATTTCCAATCATGAACGTTCGCGAAGATAGTAAATAGTTTGTAAAACATCAAACGATGAGATAGATAAAGGATGTACAGAGCCCCACGAACTACCCTCCACCTCAATAAAAAAGGCATTGCAAGTATTGAAAATTATTTTCACGAACACTGAATATTGAAACAAAAGCTTCGACTAAAGAATTCATTACAAAGACTTCAGAAATTCAGCAGTGCGATTACAAGAAATCGCACCACCCTTTTGAAGTATTGAGACGAGCCAATATGCCTTAATCGGGGCAAAGGCCTTGGCCCAGACCTCTGCCCCTCCGGCAAGTATATAAACGTTCCATGGAACGGAATACAAGCATCGACACAAACACATGAACAACGGAAATGGTTGTTGGCACAGAAGACTTTTTCAACTCCTTCACAAATCGACGAATATTGCAAACTCAACGAAACAAAACAATGGGGCATTTCCTAAAATTGCATCCAAAAGGGATAAATTATGTTATTTTTATCATTTTCCCTCTCCTATACACTTGCAGATTCCCGAAGATGCCGTACCTTTGCATTGTGTTTTTCATGGTATTAGATTTTTAAAGTTGGAAGATTGGTCGTCGGGATGACGACCCTTCTTTTTTTAGGCACCAATGGATATACGACAAGAGACCTACTCTCTGGCGCAAAGTTAGCAGGCATTACCACATCGCTGATATAATCAACATTCTTAAGAAACTGCCATTCAGACGAGCAACTGCCAATCAAGACATACTCCGTCCTTATTTACATTGACTTTCAGATACTCAGGCGTTTTCGATTCATCGCGTATCGTACCTAAAACAACATATCTTACATTGTCGTACGTCAAGTCTTCCCGGTAATGATCATGCCCTTGAAGTACTATAGACACCTTCTGTTCACCGAGGAAGTCAATCAGAGCAAAACTCTCCTCCATCGGCATATTACCAGTACCTGTCTGAGAGTTATCGGTGTAGAAGAAGTTCGTATGTGTGAAGACCACACAGTGCCGGTATTCCTCTCGTTTTTCCGCAAGAAACGACCTAAGCCATTCGTTCTGCTTTCTTCCCAAGGTTCCCGTTGCTGTATCAAGCGTGATGAACAGGTCTTTACCTTTTTCAAAAAGTACTTCGAACCAATATACAGAGGGCCCTATAGACTCCTTGAAGTCATCCCACCCATTGAAATATACGTCGTGATTACCAAGAACATGAAATAGCCTTTGACTGCAAGCATGTTTCGCTGCGTCGTAGGCAAGTGCGTCAAGGTAAAACAAAAGATTATCCTTTATATCTATACAGTCACCCAAGATAACACCAAACAGCGCTTCACAATCATTCTTCAAGGCATCATTGAATATGCCGAGGTTTCGGTGAGTTTCGTTTATATGGGGGTCTGCCGCGACATAGAATATATAGTCCTCTTGAGCACCAATCGTTCCTGCATTGAGTTCCTCACAAATCTCCATGCTCTGTTCGAATCGTTTTTCGACACCTTCTCCTGTAGGCATAACCAATCCCTTGAGTTCAAATTGATTACAACTACATATTACGATTGAAACAACGATGAAGAATCTCCACTTTACCATCTGTAACATACCCCAGTTTTAATATATGATTGATAATAATCAGCCGATATATGGAACATTCCTGTCGGTTTGCAGCCTATACCAAGAGAGATGCCCAACTTAGGTATCGGATAATAGAGGCATTCGGCGATAAATGAAGGCTGATAGTGTCTTTCCAGTTCGAAGATTTCATTGTTTGTGATGGTCAGATGTATATCCCAATTCTCGTTCTTCTGAAGCAGATGAACACACGCACCATAATATATATTGAAAGGCTCAGTTATCCTACCTCCTCGCCCACCATAGAGACGATAGTAGTAACCGAGTTTGGCATCCAACCTTCCATAATCCACACATACTCCACCACCGACTGCCATATTGTTTATCGAAGTGAGGTGGGCGTATGTCAGCAGTACCTCAGCCGAGAGTTCTCCCCAAGCGAAGTCCATGGTATAAGCAGGACGTGCTTCTATGGCTATTCTTCCAATCGTGCTGTACTGTACGCCTCCGAGCATAGAGAAATCCTCGCTGAACGTTTGGTTTGTTTCAAGTGACGTAGCGACAAACCCACCAAAGGCAACATTATGCCCGGCACGCAGTTCCACCTTTACCTCATCATCTTGCGCCTTCAAGCACTGAGGTGCCAATGCGACCAGCAGGATTACGAACAGATATCTGAACTTAATCATATCGTTATTCTTTCCTTATAAATCCAATAGATATACCTGAGAATCTCAGACTTTCGGACTATACCATACTATACATCCAACCCTAACGAAAAGCAGGGAAGACACATGCCTACAAAGTTAATAACATTTTTTCACACTTCAAAGGTTTGAATCCTATGAGGCTGACATGTCACCCTATAACGACAATTTGTCAGCAATCATAAAGAAACCTACACATGGCACTGCGTTTGCAACCTTACTCCTCGGAATATTGTTCCTTATTATTAAATTGAAAGTTGAAAATTGAAAATTGAAAGTTCGAGTAAGCGAGCGAGATGCAAGTTCACTTGCAATCTCTCAGCGAGCGAAGCCGAAGTTCGACGAAGTCAAAATTAAAAATTAGCCATCCGACAGGCATTCATAAATCAAAAATCATAAATCATAAATAAAAAGCAATATGAAAACAGGTAACATCGGGGTAACGACCGAAAACATCTTCCCCATCATCAAGAAATTCCTTTACAGTGACCACGAGATTTTCCTCCGCGAGTTGGTTTCTAACGCAGTGGACGCTACACAGAAGCTCAAGACATACCAGCTCAAGGGCGACTTCAAGGGCGAGTTGGGTAACCTCACCGTGCAGGTAAAGCTCGACAAGGAGGCTGGCACCATCACCATCAGCGACCGTGGTATCGGTATGACCGCTGAGGAGATTGATAAGTACATCAACCAGATTGCCTTCTCAGGCGCCAACGACTTCCTTGAGAAGTATAAGAACGATGCCAATGCCATCATCGGTCACTTTGGTCTCGGCTTCTACTCAGCCTTCATGGTAGCCAAGAGCGTAGACATCATCACCCGTTCATACAAGGAAGATGCGCAGGCTGTAAAGTGGAGCTGCGATGGTAGCCCCTCATACACCCTCGAAGAGTGTGACAAGGCCGACCGTGGTACCGATATCGTCCTCCACATCGACGATGACTGCAAGGAGTTCCTCGAGGAGAGCCGTCTCAGCACATTGCTCACCAAATATTGCCGCTTCCTCCCCATCGCTATCGCCTTCGGCAAGAAGAAGGAGTGGAAGGATGGCAAGCAGGTGGAGACCGATGAGGACAACATCATCAACGACACCAACCCCTTGTGGACACGCAAGCCTGCCGACATAAGCGAGGAGCAGTATAAGGCATTTTATAGCGAGCTATACCCAACAAGCGACGAGCCGCTGTTCTATATACATATGAACATCGACTATCCGTTCAACTTGACAGGTATCCTCTATTTCCCAAAGATTAACAACAATTTCGAGATCCAGAAGAACAAGATACAGCTCTACTGCAATCAGGTATTTGTTACCGACCAGGTCGAGGGTATCGTGCCCGAGTACCTGACGCTGTTGCACGGTGTTATCGACTCGCCCGATATTCCATTGAATGTATCGCGCAGCTACCTGCAAAGCGACTCTAACGTAAAGAAGATATCATCTTACATCACCCGCAAGGTTGCCGACCGTTTGAAGGAGCTCTTCAACACCATGCGTCCTGACTACGAGCAGAAGTGGGATGACTTGAAGATATTTATCCAATACGGAATGCTCACCGACGAGAAGTTCGCCGAGAAGGCTCAGGATTTTATGCTGGTGAAATCTACCGAGGGTAAGTACTTCACTCCAAAG
>JAZKYH010000045.1:0-43127 GCA_045612065.1 Bacteroidaceae bacterium | reverse complement strand
TGAGCGATACCAGATAGTCGAGTCTGTCGCCACGATGTATGTGGAGCAACTGACAAACGGGGCCAATGCCATGTGTAGGGTAGGGGTTACCCTTATGTTGTCCGCAGAGGCGTGACATCCATCCCGTGGGGCCATCGCTGTCGTATTTGTCGCGCAGGTCATGGATATAGGCCCCTTCAAGGTGTGTGAGCGTGCCGAAGAGTCCCTCCTGCTCCATGGTGAGCGTAGCTTGATGGAAGGTGTCGTAGCAGCAGTTCTCAAGCATGAAGCAGTGACGACGTGTGTGCTCGGCGGTATCAACGAGTTGCCAGCACTCGTCAACTGTGGTGGCAGCGGGAACCTCAATGGCTACATGTTTTCCCTGCTCCATAGCATAGCAGGCCATAGGGGTGTGGGTGAGCCAATCGGTGCAGACATAGACGAGATCGATATCGGTGCGTTCGCACAATTGACGCCAACCATCGGATGTGGAGTAGTATTGCGGACGATAACGACCATCAGAAATGAGCAATGCTTCGGCATCTTTCAGGTGTGCTGGAGTAATGTCACAAAGGGCCACGATATCTATATTATCAATAACAAGATATCGGCGTAAGGTTGCCATACCTCGATTGCCCAGCCCGATGAAACCTATTCGGACTATCGGAAGGGGCTCATGAGTCAATTGTAATACATGTGACTGCTCCATAACGATGGCAAAGATACATATTTTAGGTGTACCTACAAACAATTGGAGTCTCTTTCTTAAAGGAGACTCCAATCATCTGTCGTGTAAAAATAGATTCGTTTTATCTACGCTTGCCAAAAGGTATGTTGATACCCAAAGTAATATTGCTGTTTACCTCATTCACGGGGATATATTGTGGATTCACCTTGGTAATCATATAGTCGCTACCGATGAAGAACGATAGCACTTTCGGATGGAAATTAAACATCCATCCCATGGTGGTTCCGAATGTGGAGTGGCTTACGTTGGCAGAGGCTTCGAGCCATTTGAGTGGTGACAGATTCAAGTATCCGCGAACATCATACCAACCAGTATATTTATCGAAGCGCTGTCCATAGAGTACACCAAGAGACAGATTGCGATAGAACGGCATTTCGTACTCGGCACCGAGATACATGGTAGCACCAAGAGAGGTCTTCTCTTCAATTCTATCCTCTATGGTGAAAGTCATTTGATCTTCCAGGTTCTCCATCATACCGTTTACCTTTTCCTCTACAATATCACTGATATTTTCGGGATCGATTTCTCCAAGTCCATTGTACTCAATGCCGATGTTGCCTGTGTTTGCTTTTATCATATTCCACTTGATGGAACCAAGGTCGGTGATTGAGGCCGATAGCTCTAAACCAGGAACGATGTCTTCCATGTCATACGTGGCACCTAAGTCAACTGCAAAGCCTGTAGCGGAAGGTGTGAAGGAGTTGACGCTCATATTTTCCATGTCCATGTTGAACTCACCATCCTCAGATATATTCATGTCTACGAGGGATGCCAAGCGGGCTTGGGCGTGTGCCTCCAACAACCAGCGTTCTTTACCGGTCTCAAGTGTAAGATTGTCTACCAACAAGTCGGCATAGGCTATTCCAACAAGGTATTTGAGGTTAACACCCACACGGAGTCCATTGATGACTTCTCTTGAATGTCCCACAGTGAAAGCCATATAACTCATGGCACTCATGTTGATGCCTGCAAACGAATAGGGGTCAGTTTTGAGACCTGTCTTGACAAATCTGAAGATATCCTCAGGAATGCCCACTGAGGTTTGGCTTTTCATTGTTACGTTAAAGGTGTTGTATCCTCCGAATGCTCTGAATCCTAAAGCGGCAACAGTTAAATCGACATTCATTCCAATACGAGCAGTAGAGGGGAAATCGTCCAGAAATTGTTGGGCAGGTACCTTACCGCTCATGAAGGTAGCCAATTTCCCATTCTCTTGTGGATAAAGGAAATTAGACAGGCCAATGTTACTGTTTACTCCGCAAGTCATATTTCCCAACGTCGGGAGACTGACGAAGTTACGTTCAGCATTCATGGCTGGATTTAACTGCGAATTATGGAAAGCTCCTTCCAAGAAATAGGCAGACTTTGCTGTTTGTGCTGCTGTATTCAATGAGCAGGCTGCAAGCAATGATAATGCTATATATTTAATTGTTTTCATATCTTGTTGATTTTTATATTGATTCTGGTAAATGGTCTAATTATACAAGTTGTCAATAGATTTATTTACCTAAATCCATCTCGGCGTCACACATAATCTGTAATACGATATCGCGAATATGTAATCCCTGCTTACCACTGAGGGCATTGTCGCCATTGTTGGACTTCACATCAATGCTGAATGCAATTTTATCCAACTTAGAAAGTGCTTCGGTTGAATTACATTTTATGAACAATTCCACAGGAGTACCTTCATCGTCATCTGAGTTGATGGGAGAACCATTTCCAACAGGAATCTCAATGCTGTTATGTTTTACACTGCCATCAATGATACTGCCAATCTCAACATCTTCTATGGCTTTACCATTTGTGTCGAGCGGGATGAGATTGAGCTTAAGTCCAATCGGTAGTGTGTTCTTGAGATTCATTGCTATGCCTAATTCTACATTACTAATAGAGATATTCATCTCTTCAAGAGTCTCCTGGAGATTCAACTGAATTTCAGAAATGGTATCTGTATAGTTAAAGTGAAGTTCTTCGAACTGTAAGGGAATAAGCACTCCATATTCACACTTCAAATTCAAATCCCTATTATAGTCTATCTTCGTGGCTATGTTGGTGTTGAAGTGTGCATTAAGGGCTATGTCAATGCTGTCAGGCATATTCTCAAGTAATGTTCCCAATGCTGGAGCTACCTTGGTTTCGTATCCTTCTCTTGTAATCTCTTCATTCACAGCAAAGAGCCAACGGGTAGCTGTTGGGATGATGGTATCCTGAACCTCATCACGAACTCCGGCATTGAGGACAAACGGATCATTGCTGAAGTCAATAGTAAATGTCTCAATGGGTTGTCCGTTGGCATCCTTACCTATGATTGAGAGGTCGAATACCAATTCATCTTCTATAGGATTGTAGATTGACAATGCCAACTGTGGATTGGCTAATGTCAACTTATTGTTCTTGTCGCGCAGAATTTTGTTTACCTCCTTGCTAAAATCCATAGGAATGGATTGAGCGAGCTGGAGGTCGAAGGGTACTGAGATGGCATAACTACCACCTAAGTTGGGCTTAGAGAGGTCTACATGATGAACAACATCCCTGGTCACAATTGTAGGCGCAAGCGAAGCGCTGATAGAGTAGGGAAGCTCATCAAGCAGAGAGGCGAGATTTTCAATCACAACTTGCTCATACCCTGCAGGAACTTCGGCATCCTTGTTTGAAGTAAAGAACCAACGAGTAGTGTCGGCTACGAGTTGGCCTTGCTCGTCAAGGAATGCGGGCTTGATGTGCAGAGATTCTTTAGGCTCAATTCTTGATTTGGGGATTTCGTTACCCTCTTTATCTTTACCCACGATGCAAAGGTCTACATCTACGGGAATGCCGATGAAGTTGTAGAGCGAAATCATCAGTTCGGGATTGATGTTAGATAGGGTCAGACCATTTTCTTTCAATTCATCAAATCCGTTTTCTCCCAGTTCAAAATCGTAGACAAGAGGATCAATATCGCCTCCATAGAGACCTGAGAAATCTTTAAGTACCACCTTATCCATCTCGAAATTAACGTCCATTGATGCACCTTCGAGTATTTCTGAACTTATTGTTGCATCAGCGATAGATACAGTACCTGTAATGGTAGCACTGTCTGCGTATTCCAAGATTCTATTGCCATTTTCATCGGGTGTCAATGTGAGGCAATTGCCCTCAAGAGAGGTGAAGTCGAGGCGGTCTACCAACAACTCCAATTGGATGTTTTGGCTATTCTTGAACGAGTAAGCGGTATCAATCTTCACTCCCTGGTCAGTTATAATTACATTCTTGTCATTACTGCTGATGTCAAACACAGGAGGAAGCTTGATGTCGGCAATGACGTTTACGGGAACGTCAAGTTTATCCAATCCAGTAGTGTTTATGCTCAAGGTCATATGGACAGTCTCAGCAAATCCGACAGAGTGTATCTGGTCTATGGCCTCAGTGATAGTCTCCTTAAGGGATATCTCGACCTTTTCATTTATCTTCTCAGTTACTCCATTAGAAACGATTACAGCTTCGTCGATGCTAAGTTTAGCTTCCTCTACTTCAATCTTGATAGTCTTATCGTTCATGATTGATGATACCTCGCTGTATCTCAGCTTGTTGTCGTGACTACCAACATAGAGCTTATTAGGCTCGTTAGTATCGCTGATGGCTGTCACCGAGAAGTTTACATCCCAATCAAATTTCTTGTCTACAACTGTCTGATTGATGTTGATGCGGTCGATAGCCAATTGAATTGAACTATTGGCTACGCTCTTTATGCTTTCAATGTAGATTGCACTTTCCGCTTGGTTGTATTCGAGTCCGTCAATCTCGTCAAAGTTGCATTTTTCAAGATCAAGAACGAATTCGGAGGGTAGTTCGAGTTTTACTTTACTATCTACCAAATCGAAGTCTCCCAAATCACCATCCAACGAAATGTTGAGTTTGATTACATTGCTCTCTTCCTCAAAACTGATATATTTGATTTCCTTAATCAGTTCTATATTTTCTATGGTAGGAATAGGAGTAACAATAGCTTGCTCTTCAAAGTCGATACCGATATTCTCGATAGATACCTCTACATCGCTAATGGCAATCTGACTCTCCTTGATCGAAATCTCCATTTCGCGGTCACCTCCAGCTTGCTGTATGTCGCTCAGCTTAAGGTCGTCAATAGCTGCAATGGTAAGCTTGCCTTGTTCTCCGTTGGCAGCACGGCTGTTAACCTTAATGGTATAGTCTTTGTGGAATTCATAGTTAGTGATATCTTCATCCACGGCAATGCGCTTCACTGCTAATTTCCAATCTTCTTTAGAGTTCAGAGCCTGGAGGCTTGTTATTTGGATGTGAGAACTATCGACGAATGCAATGCCCTTTTGCGGAATGGTACTCTTTGAAGGGTCTAACTTGAATGATTCAGGAAGTAAGATGTCAATGGCACTGTTCTTGGCGAAATCGAATTTCCCTATTCCATAATCTCCAGAGAGTTCTATGCGGAATATCAGGAGGTTGTTGTTCTCTTCAAAGTCAATGCTTCCTATGTGAGTGATATAATTCAATGATTCGATATCAATAGGGTAGGTAAATGGCTGAGGGGCGAAGTCCACATTGATATCCTTCGAAGCAGCCTGCATCTCTGTCACTTCAACAGTTGACTTCTGTACCACAATTGCTATGTCTTGTGTACCGAAAAGACCTGCATCTCTCATCTCTTTCAAAGAGAATTCTTTACCTGCTACATACAAGACATCTTTCTTTCCTTTATTATTGAAGGCTTCCAATGTAATCTCCTCTGCTATGCTCAAAGTGTTATTTTTAATCTCTTTGTTTATATTTATACGTTGCAGATAGAAATCCCATTTTCCATTCTCTAATAGAGAAAGATCCTCAATGATGAAAGCCTTTTTAGACTCGTCATAGCGGAGTGTGCTTCGCTCTGTGTCAAAAACGAAAGCATCAGGGAAGCGTAAAGCGATGAAGCTTCCATCTTCGAAGTTGATATTACCAAACCCTTTTACCGAGGTAGTGATTGTTATAGGATTATTAGAATTGAATTCTACATAATCAATACGTTTGATGTGTTCCAATTCTCCTTTGACATCGAAATCAAGATCAAAGGTCTTCTTTGCAAAGTCAAAATCGATAGGGTTCGTTTCTCCTATTACATCTACTACTGCTATTTCTAAAGGAGAAGCTTTCAGGTTGATAATACGGTCTTCACATAAGTTCTCAGCAGACACCTTTAGAGGAATATCTTTAATCTCTTTAATTGTAAAGACTCCTTCTTGATTACCAGTAAATGTCTTGGCGGTAATCGTTGTGCTGATATCGAGCTTTCCATCTTGTACGTCCTTGTCAATTTTCACTTTGCTGACGGGAAGTATCCATTCATCGGTACTGGTGAAAACATCTACGCTCGAAATTTCAAAACTTGAAGTGCCGTCCTCTTTTTGTACGTATTCTACACCCTGAGGCAATTGCATACCCTTAGTCTCAAACGTAAATTGCTTCGGGAATGATAAGGCAAGTCTACAATCGCTCTGTAGGTCAAACAAACCGAATCCTTTATCGATATCGGCGGTAAAATGCAATTTGCTTATTGTGGGGTCTAATACAACTTCATCGATATATTTGATATAATCCAAATTGTCTAAGGAGAAAGAAAAGTCAATGTCTTGATTATCGAAGACTTCATCTATGGGGTTAGTGTCGCCATAAATTTCTTTTACGTCAAAATCCTCTTCAGTAGCAACGGTATACGAGATTCCTTCCTTAATGGCCTCGACAGTAGTTCCTTTAGAAATGGTTACCTTACCATTTGCTACGTATTTGATTCTACAGGTCACCTCATCTTTAAAATCTATAATCTTGTCTTCACCTTTAAAGCTATAATACCTGCTGTTATCTAACCCTCCAATTTCTTTTAAGTAGAAGCGTATGTATGAGATGTCTCCCGTTGCAGGTATTTTTGCTGAGATTGTGTGCTCATTTACAAGCTTATACCCCGTTTCTCTAGGGTCGAGAGCAAATTTGTAATTGTCGGGAAATTCAATGTCGAATTCGATGGTACGATTCAATTTATCTCCTTGGAGAACCTTTGGGTTTGTAACCTCGAATTGAACCAATGATGTTTCACCATCCAATTCAATCTTTTTGATTTTATCAATTTCTTCTGGTAAAGTATATTGGAATTCAACAGACACGGTTTGCTCTTTCGTATCACCAAGAATATTTACGTCAATGGTTGTCTCTTCAGGTACAGAGATGAAACCAGAATTCTCCAGCAAAGCCAGATATTCATTGACATTATCGTCTTGTAGTCTTATGGTTTCTTCGCTCCTAAATGTCGGAGATGTTATTTTGCTCATGTCAACATCGGGACCTTCCACAACAATAGTGGTGTCAATTGCCTCAGAGAGCACATTCTCAAGAGCAATGTCATCGATGTTAAATGTCGTTTCTTGTCTCTGCTCTTCTATATCAATTGGCTTCAGATTTACTTGGGGAATAGTGAATTCAACCTTTTCTGTGCTGTTGCCTATGGCTATGGGATCAAGGGTTAGTGCCTCAAGTTCTAAGGTTAACTCCTCGTTAATCGCATTTAATGTGATGTCAGATATTTCAACATCCTTTAAGTTCAAATCTTTACTGAGACTATAACTCTTTGGTCCGAAACCAATTTCGTCTTCGATGGGAATCACTGGTTGGGGATCTATTTCGTCTGACAATGCAGAAACATTTTTCAAGATTTGTAATTCGTCTTTTTTGATACCTTCTGAGATGGTATCGCTAAGTGACAGACTGTAGGCGCGAGTTTCGCTGTCTATTTCCAAAAATGTAGAAATTTCGTCCTCTAATCCTTCTATTAGTTTATCCAACTCAACAGAAGGTAGGCTGCCTAAAGGTAAGGCTAATTGGTTACCTTCAATTTTTACATCTGTTTCAATGCCTTTGTTAAAATCGTACGTGTCATCCACGCATGAACCAAAGAAAAACATTGCTCCCATTAGGGAAATTCCCAGTGCTTTCTTATTCATAATATTCATATTAATTGGTTGATTCAAAATCTTAGCTGTGAGGCAAAGTTACAATAAAAAAAGGCGATTAAGAAAACTTAACCACCTTTTTTTTGTTATTAATACTTTTTTGTACCTAACAGTCTGTATAGGATTGAGGTTAGATGCCCAACGACTTCTTCATTGCCTCAATCTTGGCAGCAGCCTTGGCATCGGCCTCTGCATATTCTGAGCGGCTGCTCATTGTGCCCTTGGCCTCCATGTAGAACTTAATCTTGGGCTCTGTACCTGAGGGACGTACCGATACCTTGTCGCCTTCGGCGGTGAAGTATTGGAGCACGTTAGATGTCTCGGGCATGTCGAGCTTGGTTACGTTACCCTCGGCATCGCGTGCTTCGAGGCTCTTGTAGTCCTTGCTGCATACGATGGGGATACCGGCCATCTCGCGGGGAGGATTAGCGCGGAAGTTCTCCATCATCTGCTTGATTTCGTCAGCACCGCTCTTACCAGGCTTCACTACGCTTACGGCTACTTCCTTAGAGAAACCATACTCTACGTAGATGTCCATCAAGAGCTCGTAGAGGCTCTTGCCGTTGTCCTTGGCCCATGCAGCCACCTCGGCGATGAGACAGCATGCAGATACCGCGTCTTTGTCGCGCACGAAGTCCTCAGCGAGGAAACCGTAGCTCTCTTCACCACCACCGATGTAGGTCTGCTTGCCTTCGCGCAGACGAATCTCGCGTGCAATCCACTTGAATCCTGTGTAGCAGTCAAGCATCTCGAGGTTGTTCTTCTCGGCAATCTGCTTGATGAGTTCGGTGGTCACGATGGTCTTCACTACGAACTCTTTGCCGGTCATCTTGCCCAGCTTGGTGTATTGGGTGATGATGTAGTAGAGATACATCATGCAGGTTTGGTTTCCGTTGATAAGTACCCACTCGCCCTTGTCGTTCTTGCAGGCGATACCCACGCGGTCAGCGTCGGGGTCCGAGGCCATCACGAGGTCGGCATCCATCTCCTTGGCAAGATTAAGCGCCATGGTGAGTGCCTCGGGGTTCTCGGGGTTGGGAGAGATTACGGTAGGGAAGTTACCATCCTTCACCATCTGTTCAGCAACGCAGTTCACGTTGGTGAAGCCCCAGTCGGCCAATGCAGAGGGGATGAGCACGCGGCCGCAACCGTGGATGGGGGTGTACACAATCTTGAGGTCGGCATGACGCTTTACAACCTCGGGGTCAATCATTACAGTGTGCACAGCGTCGAGGTATACCTTGTCAACATCCTCGCCGATGATTTGTATAAGCTCCTTGTTACCCTGGAACTTGATGTCGGTAGCCTTCACCTTGTTCACCTCGTCGATGATGCCCTTGTCGTGGGGAGCGAGCACCTGTGCGCCATCGTCCCAGTAGGCCTTGTAGCCGTTATACTCGCGGGGGTTGTGGCTGGCTGTGATGTTCACACCACTCTGGCAGCCGAGGTGGCGGATAGCGAATGAAATCTCGGGAGTGGGACGGAGGTCCTCGAAGAGGTATACCTTGATGCCATTAGCCGAGAAGATGTCTGCCACGGTCTCAGCGAAGAGGCGGCTGTTGTTGCGACAGTCGTGACCTACAACGACAGAGATCTGCTCCATGCCGGCAAAGTTCTTGTTGAGATAGTTGGCGAGACCCTGGGTAGCAGCACCTACGGTGTAGATGTTCATACGGTTGCTACCTACGCCCATGATACCGCGCAAGCCACCGGTACCGAATTCGAGGTCTTGGTAGAATGAGTCGATGAGCTCAGTCTTGTCTTCCTTTTCGAGCAATGCCTTCACTTCTGCCTGTGTGGCAGCGTCATAAGCGGGAGAAAGCCATTCGTTGGCCTTCGCGCTCACTTGATTCAAAAGTTCCTGGTTCATAGTGTATATGTGTATATGGTTGGTATTGTATTTAGTATCCACTACCGCAAAGATAATGATTAGTTTTGTACTATAAAAACATTCCTAATCTTTTTGATGAAAAATAAGGCAAATTATAGGGTTGTGGTGTAGCAATGTGCCGATGTGTCGCCAAGGGTATATAATCTGCACACCTATAAAAAGTTAATGGCGACAGATGTGGACGATTTTATACTCCTTTCATCTGCCGCCATTGTTTGTGGTTGTTGCTTGAGTCATTTCCCGAAGTGACCTTCTATGGCTGTGTAGTGGCGGCTGTTGCGGCGGCCAACGGCACGTAGTTTCCCTGCTTCGATGAGTGCGTCGATGATTTGCATGGCGCGATAGCGCGAGCATTCGCAGAGCCTCTCCACCTCGGAGCGGTAAAGCACATCGCTCGTGGCAAAGTGTGAGGTGAGGCGTGTTATAATCTCTTCATCCATAAGGTGCTTGGTGTGCATGGGGCCTGCACTGACTATTTTGGCACCACGCATCGCTTTGCTCAGTTCCTTGGAGGGGGTAAAAGCGATGCGGCGTACGCTGATGTCGCGTGCCTTCACCTTGTCTGCGCGGTGCTTGTTGCCGCAGGTGAGGGTGACGGAGAGAGTGCCTATCTCGCCCAACTCTACGCGGTTTCCGTCGAGCAAGGTGCTCTGTACGCGTTGGCTCAATGCCGTGAGCACACCTGCCACATCGGCCTCCTTGATGGTGCACGAGGCTGCAATCTCCTTGGCTAGTTCAGCTGCCGTCACCGTGCGGCCACCCACGACGCTTACTGCCAGGGCTGGGTTATCGGTGTTGCCCTCGCCGCGGAGGTCGTGCTTCTCTCTCAGCTGATAGGCGATGGTGCCTGCCTCTTTCTGTACGAAGTTTCGTGTTGCCATAGTCGTTTTCTTTTTTCGTATATTCCTTATTCGCTTTTCTGTTTGTTGTTTTAATTTGCCGTTCGCGAACGGCAACGTTGTCGTTCTTGTTCGTACGCGCTGCCGTTCAACATCGGCCGCGCTGCTGTTCGCGAACGTCAAATAGATTATAACTATACAAATATACGAATAAGCGAGCGAAAACATATCAAGCTTGCTTGAATATTTTTCTCAGCGAGTGTTCGTATATATTAGAGTCCCTCAAAATTATGAAATAATAGGGCGATTTGCAAATTTTAAGGAGATAATATAGCAGTGTCCAAGAATACAAATTGTACCGCGATGAGTGTCATCCTGACAAAGCGTAGCGTCGGAACCTTTAGGTCGACGCCCGAAGGGGCTGAAGTCAAGGATCCCGCGCTGGGACTGTATGTTACCATTTAGTTCGGCTGCACTCACTGAGCAATTGTAAGTAAACTTACTTGCGCTCGTTGGCACGAACTTTGCAAGAGGCATTTGCGATATGTTTGCTTTTCCCTTCGGCCAGCGACCTAAAGGTTCACTGCGTTCAACATGACAAACTATGCATTGCAACATCTATATTATTTCCAATTTTAATGGCCAAAACGGGAGAAATGATAGGTCTTGTTCAATAGACCAATATGCAATAATGTTGGCAGTCGATGCGATAAGCATCTTTCTCCTTATACTTTTTATATGGTACCAAAGGATGGTGTGACTCAGCAATATCTTCAAGATACGTCTTTGCCTATTTCTTGAAGACATTACTGACTCAATATGGCTGGCAGGGAGTGATAAGTGTCATCAATCGGGCATTTCTCGTAGGTAGTCTTCATGGTATACGTCATCTATGAATAGCGAGTCGTTGCGCTCCACGAGGTCAATCAAGCGGTGGTTCTCCTCGCCACATTCGATGAAATAGATGCGGTAGGTGTTGTTGCGCTCGGGTACCACCTTCATCACTTCGTCTATCTCGTTAGGCCCATCTTGATAGCCATTGATAAAGTTATAGAAACTCCACCATTCAAGGCCAATCTCCTCTTGCGAGATGATGTAATCCTCTTTTAGTTGCTCCTCATAGTCCTCTCCCAATTTGCTTAAGAAACGCGGAGTGCAATACTTTGCGGCGTCTAATTGAAAGGGCTTGGTACTACCTCTCAATACGTACTCCTGATAGAATGCGGTCAGCATCTTTATTGCTTTCTCGTGCTTTGAGAAGTCTGTCTTGAAGGTTATTGGCAGAGTGAATTGCACGCGCACCTTTTTACCGTTCTTTATACCTGGTTTCCACTTGGGCATTGCATTTACTACGCGCAGTGCTTCTCTGTCAAGAAATACGTTGGCAGGCTTTACGACTTTGGCATCGGCAATCGTACCATCAATGTTTACCACGAATTGCACGATTACGCGTCCCTGTATGCCTTGTTGACGGCAAGGGGTAGGGTATTTGATGTTCTTGCGAAGATAATACTTTAGTGAGTCCAAACCTCCAGGGAAGACGGGTAGTATGTCTGGCTGTAGATAGATGGTCGTGTCTTCCGTATATGGTTCGGATTCAAATACCATACTCCCGTCTGATTTCGTGCTTATCAATCCTATATTCTGTGGTGTGCAGCAATCATCCTTAAGGTAGAGTTTGAATTCCCTTTCGCAAGCATAAATCCCTGTAACAAACCATGGTTTATTATACACGACCTTTGCTCTTCCATCCTTAATGATAATGATAGTAAGCAAAGGATTGTCATTGCCATAGCAGAACCCTTCGAGCAAGAGCGCAGTTGCGTCGTTCTCCAATGGAAACACCAGGCAATGTCCTTTGTATGTGGCGTGCTCGCCAATCATATCCAAGATTCGGCTGAAAGCTCTTCCACCGCTATATATGCTTCTTGTTGAGTCGCACAGCCAAGTTTGCCCTTCCTTGAATAATGGATCTCCTATCCAGGCATCGTCATTGGTGAACTCTAAAATCAGTTTCCCATTATGGTGTAGCCTAATGACTCGGAAGTCGCCAGCTTCGTTCTCCCAACCACTATAGTTTAATGTATGCAACTCATACTTCTCAGCGTGTGCCTCAAAAGTTGTAATACCTACCAACTTATAAGGTTTTACACTCTGGTCGCTGAACTCCACCTGATGGTCGATAAATTTCTCGTTTACGACTATTTCACCCTTCTCGTCGAAGGTATAGATGTTTTCGGGATTGCTTTGTGCTATCACTTGTACGCAGCACAACATGAAAAGTATGATTAGCTTGGTTGGTCTCATAGGGTTATGGCCTTACAATTAGAGTGAAGATTACGCTTTTTTGTCCTCTTCTTTCTGCAAAGATTTAAATTCTTCCAATCTTTTATTCAGCAAATTGTACAATGCTTGAGGTTTGATGGTCAGCCCAACAGTTGAGATAACTTCCTGTACCCCAACGGCTCGCATGTTGCTTTTACGAACAGCACGACTCATTCTATTAGCGTTATCCCACCTTAGCTGTTCGGCATCCTCTTTGTATCTGATACCTATAAGAGTTACATTCTTGACAGCTTTTGGTATTTGCATATCTGCAAGGAAGAAGGCTTCCACATCGGCAAACGGAATCTCACTCGTGCCATTGTCGTTTAGCACAACTTTCTTGTCTGTAATGACAAGGAATGGCGTTTGCAACAACCGTTCTTTCAATACTTTATAGGCTATTATCAATCCGCCTAAGATAGAAAATGGGATACATACCCATGATACAACGAAAACAGTCAAGTCATCCTTTCCCTCATCGAGCGAAATCAAGACACCAAGAGCAGCAAACGCAAAACTAGCAAGAGACAGCAGAATGTTCTTCCATACCGAACGAAAAATTTTTATTTCATCCTTCATCTTTCAAACTTCGATTACTGAACTATTCGGCTAACTCTATCACTTCGAGGTCACTAAACTTGCCGTTATCGATGGTGAAGCGGATGAGGGTGCGCACCTTGTGGAACCCGGAGATGCCTGCGGCACCGGGATTGATGTGCAGGGTGTTGATGGTACGGTCGTGCATCACCTTGAGGATGTGCGAGTGGCCGCTGATGAAGAGGGTGGGAGGGTTTGTACGCAGTGTACCGCGTATCGAGGCGTCATAGTTGCCGGGGTAACCACCGATGTGCTTGATGAGCACGTCGGCACCCTCGATGGTGAAACGGTTGACTTCGGGGTAGCGTAGGCGGATGTCTCGTCCGTCGATGTTGCCATACACGGCACGGAAGGGGCGGAAGGCCTCAAACTTCTCGGCTACCTCAAGCGAACCTATATCGCCCGCGTGCCACACCTCATCGCACTCGGCAAAATGCCGCGCGTAGCGTTCGTCCCAATGGCCATGGGTGTCAGAGAGGAGGCCGATGCGCTTCATGTTCTTTAAGACAACAGACCACAGACAACAGACAAAAGTCTGCCTTCGGGGTGTTGGCCGTAGTCCGTTGTCAGTTTTCCGTTGTCAGTTGTCTGTTGTCTATATACTCAATCAGCATCTTTGCCGTGCCCTCGTGGCCGAGGTGCGAGGTGTTGATGCAGAGATCGTAGCTCTCGGCGGCACCCCAGGTCTTGCCGCTATAGTAGTTGTAGTAGTCGGCACGTCGGCGGTCGGCCTTTTCGATGAGCTCTTCGGCTTGCTCTGGAGTAATATTTTTTTCGCTTGCCATACGGGCAATGCGGTCTTCAAGGTTGGCCGTGAAGAAGAGGTTGATATGGTGCGGATGGTCGCGCAAGATATAGTCGGCACAGCGGCCAACGAAGATGCACGAATCCCTCTCGGCAAGGTCGCGTATGATGTCGCTCTGTACCTTGAACAGCGCATCGTTGCTCAGACATGAATCGTTGTTTCCGAGGGCACTGGCCATAGCGCGGTTCGAGAAGATGGAGTGGAAGAAACCGTGCGATTTCTTCTCATCAGCATTTTCGAAAAACTCTTGGCCGAAGCCGCTTTCCTTGGCAGCCAACTCGATGAGATTACGGTCATAGGCTGTGATGCCATAGTGTTGTGCCAAAATGGCCGCGATAGCACGTCCACCGCTACCGAGTTGTCGTCCGATGTTGATGATGAAATGTTTCATGGAATAATTCTGATTTTTGAATTCTGAATTCTTAAATCTCTTGCGATATTATCAATTCACAATTCATAATTCATAATTCATAATTCTTTACATTTTATGCTTTCTGAAATAATGGCCCAATAGGCAAGCCGAGATGATTGATGATACAAAATCCGAAGCCGGGAGACTCATCCACACACCATTGATGCCCCAGAAATGGGGGAAGATGATGATGAAAGGCACGAGGAACAGCAGTTGGCGGCTCAACGAGAGGAAGATGGACTTTCCGGGCTGGGCGATGCTCTGGAAGAAGTTTCCGGCTACCATCTGGAAGCCCACGATGGGGAACAGCAGACAATTGTAGCGCATGCCCACTACGGCCATCTCGATCATCTTTTCATCAGAGGTGAAGATACGCGCCACGACTCCAGGACAGAACTCACCGATGACAAAGGCCAATGTGGTGACTATAGTAGCCAGTGTGATGGTAATCTTAAGCACCTTGGTCACGCGGTCGTAGGCCTTGGCTCCATAGTTGTATCCCGCGATGGGTTGCATGCCTTGTGTGAATCCCATGACGATCATCACGAAGATGAAGGTCATCTTGTGTACGATACCATAGGCGCCCACCGCATAGTCGCCGCCATAATTAGCCAGCCCACGATTGATGAAAATGACCACGAAGCACGAAGCCAGATTCATCAGACATGGCGACAGACCGATGGTGAGCACCTCTTTTACAATGTAACTGTTCAGACGGTAGATGCCGCGCTTGAAGTGTATGAGTTCGCGCTTGTCGCTCATCACGCGCACCTGCCATATGAGCGAGATGCATTGTGATAATATGGTAGCGATGGCGGCTCCACGGATGCCCCAGCCGAATCCGCTGAATTGTACGAAGCCCAAGTCGATGGTTTCGAAGATGAATAGCGGGTCGAGCACCGTATTGAGTATCACCGTGAGGATGGTGGCTCGCATCGCCATCTTCGGATGTCCCATAGCACGCAGCAAGGCATTGAATCCGAAGTACATGTGGGTGAACACATTGCCCAATAGGATAATCTGCATGTATTCGCGGGCATAACTGATAGAGGCTTCACTCGCCCCAAAGAAATAGAGGATGGGGTCGAGGAAGAGCAATGACACGATGGCAAATACCACGCCCATCGCGATATTCATCACCACCGCATTACCCAGAATCTTTTCTGCTATCTGGTAGTCTTTCTGTCCCAGCTTGACGGAGATGAGCGTGGCCGAACCCATGCCCACCATGGCGCCAAAGGCGGTGGAGATATTCATCAGCGGAAAGGTTACTGCCAGGCCCGAGAGTGCCATGGCATCCACACCGTGTCCGATGAAGATGCTGTCGACGATGTTATAGAGCGACGAGGCCAGCATCGCAATGATGGAGGGTAGGGCATACTGTCTTAGCAGCTCGCCTACGGGCCTTGTTCCCAATTCGCTGGGTATTTTCTTGTCAGTCATTCTGTCCCTTCTTTATGTTTATAATGCAAAGGTAATGATTTTGTGTTAGAGTATGTTCCCGTATCTTAGTTTTTTGTGGCACTCATTCGCAGTTTTCATCTTTGACTTCAGTCCCTACAGGCGTCGACCTAAAGGTTCCACTTTCATCTTTCATCTCTCCACTTTCATCTTTCCACTTTCCACAATCTCCTCCGCCCGTTTCAGCATTTCGGGCTTGCCGGCATCTACCCATTGGAATCCCTCGGGGGCTTCTATGCAACGGATGTGCTGCTTCAACGCATTCTGCCAATAGAAGGTGGTGATGGAGAACACCTCTTCCTGCTGTTCGAGCAGAGGGAAGAGAGTAGGAGAGATGACATGTATGCCCGAGAATGCCCGCAGACGATAGGACGCATTATCTTCGGTGAGGTGCTGCAATGCTGGCTTCAGCCCATCGTATGCCGTACGCACCTCGCCTGTCTGTAGGTTTTTCCATCCCACGAGACGGTCCTTGTCATCAAATACGAAATAGCGCGAGGTGGTGCGCCCGCTCACGAGGAGTGAGGCTTCGGCCCCATTGCTTGTGTGGTTTTCGTAGAGTGTTGCAAGGTCGGCATTGGAGAAGATGTCCACGTTGTGTATCAATACGGGGCTATCCGTGTCGAATAGCGGCAGTGCCTTGCGTATGCCACCGCCCGTTTCGAGCAGCTGCCCGCGCTCGTCAGAGAAGGCGATGTCGAGTCCGAAGCCGCCATTGGCATTCACATAGTCGATAATCTGCTCGGCATAGTGATGCACGTTGATGACTACGCGGCTGAATCCTGCTTCGCGCAACTTCATGAGTTGGTGCGCTATCATGGGGTGGCCTGCCACCTCCACCATGGCCTTGGGGCAGTGGTCGGTGTAAGGTTTAAGTCGTGTGCCGAGGCCAGCGGCAAATATCATGGCGTTTTTCATAACTTTCTTGACAACGGACAACTCTGTCTGCTCTGAGTGGTAATTTCTATTTCTTTCCAAACTCCTCATCAATCTTGAGGAATGCCGATACGATGAAGGTCACCGCGCAGCATGCCATAATCCAGAGGAAGAATCCTTGGTATCCCATAATCTCTTGCAGTTTTCCCGACATCATGCCCGGCAGCATCATGCCCGCCGCCATGAAGGCTGTGGCGATGGCATAGTGAGCCGTCTCATGCGTGCCGCGTGCGTAATAGATAAGGAATAGCATGTAGGCCGTGAAGCCGAAGCCATAGCCCAACTGCTCAATGAAGAGGCACGACGATATGAGGTACAGGTTGCTCGGCTGCACATAACTGAGGTATACATACACGATGTCGGGAAGCGATATGGCCCACACCATGGGCCACAGCCAGCGTTTGAGGCCACTACGCGAGATACAGATGCCACCTAAGATGCCGCCCAGTGTCAACCCCACAGGCCCCAATGTGCCCTGTATGATGCCGATGTCCTTGAGCGAAAGCCCCAATCCGCCCTCCGCCAGAGGATCCATGAGGAAGGGGATGCTCATCTTGCCTAGCTGTGCCTCGGGGAAGCGGAACAGCAGCATGAAGAGCAGTGCCGGCATCACGCCCTCCTTCTGGAAGAACGAGATGAACGTATGTCCAAACTCCTTCAGCAGGTTGCGTGCCCCGAAGTCGCGTGCCTTGTCGCTCTTGGGGCGTGGCAGCAGCCATGCATGGTAGGCACCCACGATGATGAAGAGCGCGCCCACGCCATAGAAGGTCTCCATCCATGCCTCCCGCACGTTGCCCCCCGTGTGTTGCACCCACCAGTCCATTATGATGAGCAAGCCCCCCTGTCCCGCCAGTGTCGCCAGGCGGTAGAAGGTGCTGCGTATGCCCACGAAGAACGACTGCTCGCCCTCGTCGAGTGCCATCATATAGAATCCGTCGGCCGCCACGTCGTGCGTTGCCGAACTGAAGGCCATGAGCCAGAAGAGGGCCAATGTCCACTGTAGGTAACCGGTCATAGGCAATGTGAAGGCGATGCCCGCCATGCCCGCACCGATGAGCCACTGCATGGCCACTATCCACCAGCGCTTCGTCTTGAGCAGATCCACGAAGGGGCTCCACAGGGGTTTGACGAGCCATGGCAGATAGAACCAGCCCGTGTAGTAGGCCACCTCGGCATTGCCGAGTCCCAGTTGCTTGTACATCACTACCGAGAGGGTGATGACGATGATATAGGGAAGCCCTTCGGCAAAGTAGAGCGAGGGTACCCATGTCCATGGATTGTGTCGTGTTGATGGTTGCATGGCGTTTTTTTTGTCTTTAAGGAACGAAGTTAGTGCAAGGCGACCGAAAAAGCAAATTTCGACGAACGAAAACCGATAAATGCCTCCATTTTCTTTGTTGCGACAGACGGAGCCCTCTGGCAGAAAAATCAGACAAAGGCTTTTTCTCTATCAGTAAGCTCCGATTTTTTCATCAATAAGCTCTGATTTTTCCAGCAGTAAGATCTGATTTTTCAGCAAAGTGCCCTGGCTGTAGTTAACCTCTTCGGGTGACGATCCAAAGGTTCGCATTCGCTCCCTCAGGATGACAAGAGGGTGAATTTCCCGCCTATCTGTCGACAAGAATTTTTGTAAGGTAAGATAAAACTTTATCTGCGGTTAGGCGTGAACTTCCGAGCCTGTCGAAAAAGATGTTTGGTAATGATATGGCAGTTGTCCAAAGCGCAGTTCGTGTCATGTTGAACGAAGTGAACCTTTAGGTCGCTGGCCGAAGGGAAAAGCAAACATCTCGCAAAGTGTCCTGGTAAAGTCCCTGCGCGAGATCCCTCGGCGCTTCGCTTTGTCGGGATGACAACATCGCTGAGATTTTAGTTTTGTTGGACAACTGCGATATTATCTCCTATATTTTCTTGCGTTTTCATCGGGTGTGTCCTTGCGCAAAGATAGGTGGAATCACGAGTGAAAACGGATAAACCCATTACGGAAAATTAGTAGACCCGATTTCAACCCCTATTCGCCATCCCCCATAACCTTTAACCTATAACCTTTAACCAATAACCCATAACCTTAATCATTCCGCCAAGCGACCATGGGATAAAATAATTCCGCATTAAGAATCGGTAATTCAGAATAAATATCCATCTCTGGGATAAATCTCGAAGATACTTGAAAGCTGCAAGCAGCACTCCTCGGGGAGATAAACCACCCTTTGTCGCACCCGACGCTAAATTTACGTCGGCGCTTTGAAAAATATCCAAGTAAACTTGATATTTCTCGCTCATTTATTTGTATCTTTGCAGCCGAACCATTAGCCCACATAGTGGGAGGTGGGTCAAGACATTTTGAGAAAGGACGTTTACGAACGTTATCTTCTACCTGTTGAATCTCGCAAATTTAACTACTTTAGGAAGATACGGCAACGGAAGCGTCCACTTCGGGTGTACTATACCTCTCTGTGCGATTGGTCGTGAGACTGATGCATGGTATTTCGTATATACACACGGCGTGGGCTAATGCGTTGCTTATCCTTAGAGTAGAGGCAATGCGAGAGCCTAACAGGTGGGATAAGCGAGTACAGAATCCCACGTCTTTTTTTAATTTATATAAGGTGTAGCCTAATCTGGGGATTCTTATAGGCGGGAGAAAGTTTATAAGAATGAAGAATCGTTTTTTTAAGAGGTGCGGTCGTGGCATAGCATACCTCTTTGTGGTGTGTTCGGTCTTTTCGGGCTGTATGGATTATGAATATTTAGGTTGGGCGGTTAGGAGTATCACAACTAATGAAGCTACTCATGTTAATTCTCATGTTGCAAGACTCAATGGTGAAATAAGCCTAAATGAGGAATGTATGCGTAGTGGTAGTCTGTCTTGCGGTTTTATCTATGATACTTCGCCAGATTTTTCTCATAGAGCACTAAAAGTTAATGGTTATTATAGGACAGGTGAATATTATCTTGTTGTTACAGGGTTAAGGCCAAATACTACTTATTACTATCGTGCTTATGCAGGTGATAAGTTTGGTAAAGTTCGTTCGTTTACGACGTTGCCGTTGGATTCCTCTACCGATACCGAAGGTTCTCATCCTCAGGCTGTCGATCTTGGCCTTTCTGTTAAATGGGCTTCTTGCAATGTAGGTGCCGAGTCTCCCGAGGAGTATGGTAGCTACTTCGCTTGGGGGGAGACCCAGGAAAAGTCTGATTATAGTTCAAGTACCAGCGTTACCTGCGGTTTGTCAATAGATGAATTGGAGTCTCGTGGTATTATCGGTTCAGATGGCAAATTGACTGCTGAGTACGATGCTGCTACTGCCAATTGGGGTGGCGATTGGCGTATGCCTACTTTGGATGAGATGGTTGAACTCGTCAATAACTGTACATGGAGTTGGACCACCCAAAACGGAGTCTATGGTCGTAGGGTTACTGGTCCAAATGGTAACTCCATCTTCCTTCCTGCCGCTGGCTATCGCTACGGTACGTCGCTCTACGATGCGGGCTCGGACGGCCACTATTGGTCTGCTATGCTCTACGGCAATAGCTACGGCGCGGGTGCGGGCTACCTCCGCTTCTATTCGGACGATTACTACTGGTACAGCTACGATCGTAGCTACGGCTTTACGGTGCGCCCCGTCTCAGAATAACGCCATTGAGCGAGCGTAACGCAAGCTCGCTTGCGGTTACTCAGCGAGCATTGGCGTTATGGCCGAAGGCAATAATGAAGCGACCTTGTGTCGCGTATTCGATGATTTGCTGATTTGATTATTGATAGATTGTGAGTTTGGCTTCTGCTTTGCGAAGCTAGTAAAAATACCCGCGCAGCGGGTCGAAAATATAACAGAGAAATGTATAAAGAAATTAGAAGAAAGAATAGGGCTATGCGTAAGGTGATGCTAGCGTTGTTAATGCTGATTGCGACCGCTACAGGAGCGCAAAATATTAGCGTGTCCTCATTTAAGTTGTTAGAGAATGACTTGACGGCCAATACCGCAGGTACGATGGAGCGTGATCAGAATGGTAAGGTGGCTGCATTGATCAAGGTTGTAACCACAGAGCAAGGATTTGTGTTCGATGGCGGCATGGTAGGCATTGTAAAAACCAAGCAGGGTGTAGGTGAAGTTTGGGTGTATGTGCCACAGGGCATCAAACGCATCACCATACAGCATCCACAATTGGGCGTACTCCGCAACTATGATATTCCCATACCCATAGAAGAAGCAAGAACCTATGAAATGGTGCTGACCACAGGCCGGGTAGAGACTATCGTAACTCATGCCGTGAACAAGCAGTTTGTGGTGTTCAGTGTAACTCCTGCCAATGCCGTGGTGGAGCTGGGTGATGAGGTACTCACTGTGGATAGTGAGGGCTATGCCACGAAGAGTATGCCATTCGGAACATACGACTATCGCGTGTCGTGTGCCAATTATCACACTACGGCAGGTAAGGTGACGGTGAATGCACAAGGTAAGGCCGAGGTGAAGGTGGAGTTGCGCCCTAACTTCGGTTGGATAAAGCTGGATGGCGCAAGTGAGTATCATGATGCACATGTATATATAGATAATGTGCGTGTGGGACAATTGCCCCTCACCACCTCAGCCATGAAGAGTGGTGCATATCGAGTAAAGGTGGTAAAGAGCATGTATAAGGCTTATGAGCGGCAGGTTAGCGTATTGGATAACGAGACCACCGAGGTAAATGTAGAGATGGTGCCCAACTTTGCCGACGTGACATTGGTGACCGACGAGAATGGGGAGATATGGATTGATGGTGAACGTAAGGGTAAAGGACAGTGGACGGGACCATTGGAACTGGGTGACTATACGGTGGAGGTGAAGCGAGAATCGCACCGTACGGTATCGGATGTAGTACAGATCAATAGCGTGTTAGCAAGAACGATACAACTGAAATCACCTACGCCTATCTATGCCTCGTTGGAGATTGCATCAACTCCCTTGCGTGCCACTGTGCTGATTGATGGTGAAGAAGTTGGCGAGACACCGCTAATCAAAAATGATGTGCTGGTGGGAACTCGTCGCGTGACCTTCAAGAAGGAGGGTTATAGGACTTTGGATAAGACCATAGTGCTGAATGAGAACTCTTCGAATTATGTATCTGCTGAGTTGAACAGATTGAACCCCGTGGTGGCGGATAATAAATCTTCTGTAAAGGTAGAGCTGCAACCGAAATCAGCCCCAAAGAATGTTCCTGAGCAGTCAAAAAGAGAAAAAACAAAGAAAAAGATAGAATGGGGGTATGCGGTAGGTGTTGATGCGGGATACTCAACTTATGGATTTAACTATGGCGCTGAAATGGGAGGCATGCTGAATCGTTTCTCTTTATATGCTGGAGTAAAGAGTCATGTGATGGGAAGTTATACCATGTGTGATAACGATATGGCAGGAAGTAACGAAACCAAGCATTCGGTGCAATTGCTGCGATTTTCGACTAAATTCGGTTACACATTAGGAAAACATTTCCAATTCACTCCACAAGTAGGAATTGTCTTTGGTCCTTCGTATTTTATTGGTAAGAAGTATGTGACTGAGCAGTTCCAAGTTTGGGATGGTATTTCTAATTCTGGTAGAGTTTTGGCTCAAAAGGATTATACTGTAATGAATGGAAATATCAACAGGTTTTCGTACATAGCTTTGGGTGGTGTGTTGGGCGCTCGATTCGAGTATCGATTTGATTGTGGGTTAGGTATTCATGTAACTCCTGAGTTTGTTATGAGCTATGATGGTTTTTATTATGGAGATATTTATGTGAATGCTGGTGTGTCGATGAAATTTTGATTTTTTTTAATTGTTTAATTTAAAAGTAATACTATGAATGAAAAATTGGAAGAATTTGTTCTTGGTTTTCTGACTGAAAAATCCGAAGATTGGACATTATTTGATTTAATGAAAGCTATGGAAAAAGAAGGGCTTTTGGTTAAGCCGGATTTCGAATTTGTATCCATGTTGTATAATGTTTTGAAAGATCATGCCAATCTTGCTATGTGTAAATGTTTTGAGCCAAATGGGGGTAATATAGGAAAAGATGCGGATATAGAAAAGGCTCTTAGGGATATGTGTAACTATTGTATGGAAAAAGCTAGTTTAGAGGAATGAGATGAGTAATTTTATTAAAGTAATAATAAAAACAAACCATTATGAAAAAGACAATTCAATTTTTGTTGGTAATCGGTATGCTTTTTGCATGCCCAGTAGTGAACGCTCAGAACAAGGCTTTGCAGAAGGCTTTGGCTAAGGAGTACAAATTAAAGAAGAAAGAGTTTGAGAAGGAACAATGGATGATCTACGGTACTTCACGTAGCATTGATGTGGCTCTGCTCAAGCATTATGAGAAACTGAATGAACTGGAGAATGCTTTTGAGGTTGTAGGTGTAGCTACTGCATTCAAGTCAAAGAACATCGGTAAGCAGGTAGCGCTGAACAATGCTTGTAACCTCTATGCCCGTCAGGCGGGTAGTCATGTGAAGGGACGTATCGTGAGCGATATGGCTAACAATGCAGAAGACGTATCGGCAGAGTTCGACCACTTCTATGCAGCTTACGAGAGCCTCGTGGAGAAAGAAATCAAGGGTGAGATGAGAGAGAGCTTCACCGTTATTCGCGAGACAGGTAAGGACAAGAAGAGCGGTGCGCCCATCTATGAAATGCAAATCTTCTACGTGATTGACGAAGATGCTGCTTCTGAGGCTCGTATCCGTGCTTTTGAGAATGCAATGCGCGAGTCGGCCATGGCACAGAAACATGCCAAGATGGTATCGGAGTTCATTCAAGAGGGCTTCGAGGTAACAGAGGAGTAATTTTATTGGGGGAATCCCTTTTTGTCATCCTGAACGAACGTGAAGGATCTCGCATGGAACTTTGTGAGATTCTTCACTATGTTCAGAAAGACACGAGACGTCCGGACAATTGTAATATTATTACGATTATTTATAATGAAGAACATATGTACCCTATTTGTTTTGCTATCATTTTGCAATATCATATACGCTCAAAGCGTAGAGGATATCAAGGCAAGCGATGAGTATCTGACAGGTGAAGGGTGGGGCGAGTCACTCAAGGCGGCCGATAATGCAGCACTGCAGGATTTGATATCGAAAATCTCGGTATCGGTAGAGTCGCAGTTTGAGAATATCGAGGAGGAAATCACCGACCAGGTGAGTGTGGACTCCCGTTCGGCATGTCGCTCGGTGGTGAACACCTATTCGCAAGCCACGCTGCAGAATACGCAGCGCATCGTCATCGAAAACGAGCCCGATGCTCATGTGTTCCGCTATGTGAAGCGCAGTGAGGTGGACAAGATATTCGAGTCGCGCCGTCTCAAGGTTTTTGATATGGCTGGTAGTGCGGCACGAGCCGTAGAGAAGGGGAAGGTGGACGATGCCTTACGCTATTACTACTGGGCCTATTGTCTGCTGCAGAGTATTCCGAATGCAAATGGCGTGGTAGATAATGCAGGGCATGTACTCACTCACTGGATTCCCGAACAGATGAACGAGGTGTTCGATGGCGTGAAGGCATACAAGGTGAGCGAAGAGAATGGGGTGGCCGAGATACGCGTGTTATTTAAGGAGCAGCCTGTGACATCAATGGACTATACTTACTTTGATGGTATGGACTGGAGCAGTCTGTATGGTGCCAAGGATGGTCGCGGATTTGTAGAGCTTCGCCCGGGTATGACTACCGAGAACCTAAGGATAAAGTGCGAATACGAATACAGCGGTGAAGCGCACATCGACAAGGAGATCTCTACCGTGGTGAATGTCATGAAGGGAAAGGTGTTCAGGAATGCGTATGTGATGGTAGAGAAGGAGGCCTCTCCCCAGCCCCTCCCGAAGAGGGGTGATGCAGGCATCGCTGAAAAGGAAGTGACGAATAGTGTGATGACTATGCAGAGTGAGAACACAATTACAATGTTGGCCGAAGATAAAGTTATTCCCTATCGAGAAAGTATTGAAAAGGTGATTGCTGCCATCAAGAGTGGTAACTATGTTACTGCCGAGGCGTGCTTCACGGAGGATGGTAAGGATATGTATCGCCGCCTGATAAGCTATGGTAACGCACGTGTCATGGGGGAACCAGCCTATTCGTTCTATACAATGGGGGAGAGTGAGGTGACTTGTCGCAGTGTGCCGATGTCGTTTTCGTTCCGTAACAATGGGCGTAAGTTTGTGGAGGATGTGACATTCACCTTCAACAAGGAGGGTAAGATTGACTACTTGGCTTTTGCACTCGATGAGAAGTCTACGACTGACATCCTACAGCATGCGATGTGGAGCGAGTATGCCCGCAAGATTCTGGCCGAGTTCCTCGAGAACTATAAGACGGCATACGCCTTGAAACGCCTCGACTATATACGTAGCATTTTCGATGACAATGCGGTGATTATCACGGGTAAGGTGGTGACACGACAGAACAATGCGCAAGGTGAAGTGGGTGGGGAGTACTTGAACAACAAGTATGTGCAGTATACCCGCCAGAACAAGGAACAATATATGCGCAACTTGGAGCGTTGCTTCGCAAGTAATGAGTATATCAATATCCGCTTTGCCAACAACGACATCGTAAAAGCTGGCGTAGGCGGTGAGGTGTATGGCATACAGATCAAGCAGGACTACTACTCTACGAACTATGGCGATACGGGCTACTTGTTCCTCATGGTCGACCTTAATGATCCGAAGAAACCCATCATCAAGGTACGCTCATGGCAACCTGAGCGTGACCCGAACTTTGGCCTGATAGACTTGTCGCACTTCTAAAAGAAGAGAATGCGCGATTATTGCACTGTCCCTCTTTAAGGGGGACGAGCCTATGGACGGAGGGGGTAAATGTTCTTATTCATGTGATGTAAATATAGATTGTATGAAGAAATATCTTATCATCTTACTGTTATCTGTCGCATCCAACTTGCATGCACAGAGCGATGACTTCAAGGCTTTTCGCGAGCGGATGTTGAGCGACTACAGCGACTTTCGCAAAGGAATCATGGAACGATACGAGGAGTTCCTTGATGCTGCCTGGGCAGAGTACGAGACGATGGCGGGGCGTCGGAGAGTGACAAGACCGAAGCCTGTGGTGGCTCCTGTATATACTTCGCCAGTAAAGCCAGTGGAACCAGTGCAAGTAACTCCACAAGAACCAGACCCTACAGCGCCTATTGAACCTGTGAAAGAGCCTGAGGTGCCCGTGACTCCTAAAGTTCCCGTAACTCCTAAAGCTCCTACGACGCCTAAAGTGCCATCGGTGCCTGCTCCGACAACGCCACAGATTAGCTTCGAACTCTATGGCTTGCAACTGGCCGTTCCTGCTCCCAAGCTGGAGGCTACGTTACTAAGTGCAAACCAACAAGACGTGGTGGCATTCTGGAAGCAACTGAACGAGAGCGGAATGAAGCAGGGCGTAGAGGCCTTGCGACAACATGCCGTGGATTATCGCTTGGGCGACTGGTGTACGTTCAAGGCGGTGGAGGCTTATAGCCAGAAGTGGGCAAAGGGTAACAAGCATGCCGAGCGGGTGATGATGCACTACCTGATGTTGGGCATGGGATACGATGTGCGCATGGCTGTGGCTGGTGGCGAGCTGTACTTGATGCTTCCCTTTGAGCAGCAGGTGTATGAGAACACCTACTTAATGGTCAATGAGAAGAAATACTACCTCTATCCAAAGGGTTTGCCCAGTGGTAGTAGTATCTACTCTTGTGCTATACCTGCTGATGCCGATTGTGGACGAGGAATGAATCTTATCATCAATCCTGCCTACCGATTGCCTAAAGCAAAGCAGGCATTCTCGGTTTCTAATGGCTGGCTTTCCGTACAAGGTGATATAAACAGGAATGTGATTGCCCTGCAGCAGGAGTATCCTTCAATGGATGTCTATTGCTATGCTGCTTCGATAGCTGATGAGGAGGTGAGAGAAACTATCGTATCTCAGCTTCGCGGTCAGTTACAAGGAATGACCGAGAACGAGGCATCCAATGCCTTGCTCCATTTTGTTCAGAAGGCGTTTGAATATCAAACGGATGGGCAGCAGTTTGGTCAAGGAGTGGAGAAGAGTTTCTTCTTTGACGAGACGCTCTACTTTCCTTATTGTGATTGCGAGGACCGCTCTATCTTCTATGCCTATCTGGTACGCGAACTGCTCGGATTGGATGTGCTATTGGTGGGATACCCTGGCCATGAATGTACGGCTGTAGCTTTGTCTACCCCTCCTCCTACCTATACGAGTTTTCAGTACAAAGGAAAGACCTATTATATCTGCGACCCTACATATATTGGTGCAGACATAGGCATGTGTATGCCCGATTTTATGAAAATACAGCCAGAAGTGGAGGAATGGTATTGAATATTATGCTAATAATATAAGACGAAATATTTGTAATACATGCATTCTAATTTCTCCTCCTTGCGATATTTTCGTCCAATCCCCAAGCCTGACAAAAAGAACGCAGCCACGAGCGATTAGAAAAATGCAAAAAGTAAGCGAAACGTGAGTTTTTGAGTTTGCATGTTATTGAGTTTGCTAAGTCTATACTTCCGATTTCAATGTCGCGTAAGCAAACCTCAGGATTTCCCTACCAATTTGCTACGAAAAGAATGTACGGGATTTCCTCCCGTTTCGTTGCTTTTGCTCGGCTTAGCTTCGCTTTTTTCCTCTTCGCTCGCTGAAAGAGTTTAAGCAAGCTTACTCTTGCTCGCTCAGTCGTCAGTTGCACTAACTTTAATCTGCTCCGCAGCTTGAAGGTAGGCTGCACCTCGGAAACAAAGTTCGCCGGCCAAAGGGAAAGGCAAATATTCAAATAATTTTAATTTTTATTGAATATCTGCCTCGCTCAATTAAGAAAATACGAGTAATTTCTTAATATTCGCTCGTTGATATTTGATATTTCTCTCGGTTTGACTTCGTCTTCTTCCTTTTCGCTCGCGGAAAGAGCTCAAACAAGTTTAGCTCTTGCTCTCTCATGCGTCAGTTGCTCTAATTTTAATCTGCTTCGCAGCTTGAAGGTAGGCTTCGGCTCGGAAAAATGCAAGTAAACTTGCTTTTTCGCTCGCCTTGCGCTACCTTTGTGAAATATTTGAAATACTATACACTTATGGGATTTTTTTCATTTTTCTCAAAGGATAAGAAAGAGGTGCTCGATAAGGGCTTGTCGAAGTCTAAAGAGAGCGTATTAGGTAAAATCACTCGCGCTATAGCGGGTAAGTCAAAGGTAGATGATGAGGTGCTGGATAACTTGGAAGAGGCTCTCATCACTTCGGACGTGGGCATCGAGACTACGCTGAAGATTATCAAACGTATCGAGGAGCGTGTGGCACGTGACAAGTATGTGACGACCAACGAGCTCAATGCTATACTGAAGGAGGAGATAGCATCGCTCCTCACCGAGAACGAAACGACCAATGTAGAGGGCTTTGCCATTCCTGATGATGCCAAGCGCCCCTATGTAATAATGGTGGTAGGTGTCAACGGCGTGGGCAAGACTACAACCATCGGTAAGTTGGCACATCAGTTCAAGAAGGCAGGGCTGAAGGTTTATCTTGGCGCAGCTGACACCTTCCGTGCAGCTGCTGTTGAGCAGTTGGTGGAGTGGGGGCATCGTGCCGATGTGCCCGTCATCAAGCAGAAAATGGGCTCTGATCCTGCTTCAGTGGCTTTTGATACGCTGAAATCTGCAGTTGCCAATGATGCCGATGTGGTAATCATCGATACGGCTGGTCGCTTGCATAATAAGGTGGGACTGATGAACGAGCTCACCAAAATCAAGAACGTAATGAAGAAGGTGGTTGACTATGCGCCCAACGAGGTGCTTCTCGTGCTCGATGGTTCTACCGGACAGAATGCTTTTGAACAGGCTCGTCAGTTTACGCTTGCTACCGAGGTGACTGCGCTGGCTATCACCAAACTCGACGGCACGGCCAAGGGTGGTGTGGTAATCGGTGTTTCGGACCAGTTCAAAATCCCCGTGCGTTACGTGGGTTTGGGAGAAGGCATCGATGACCTGCAACCATTCAACAAGAGCGAATTTGTTGACTCGTTATTTTAAGTTTTGCATTAACACACCCAAGGATTCCAAATTGTACTGATCCTTTATAAGGAAAAATATCGGAATAATCCGTGTAATCTGTTGTTTTATAAAATAGGAAATGGTAAAGAACCAAATTGACGTTATCACACTCGGCTGTTCAAAGAATCTGGTGGACTCGGAGAAGTTGATGAAACTCTTGGAAGAAAGTGGATATAAGCTCAGTCATAATCCAACTAAGGTTAATGGTGAGATTGTAGTCATCAATACTTGTGGATTCATTGGCGATGCCAAGGAGGAGTCCATCAACATGATTCTCGAGGTGTGTGACCTCAAGGCCAAGCGCCGTGTGCGCAAGGTGTTCGTAATGGGATGCCTTTCTGAACGTTACATGGCGGAGCTGGGAGACGAGATACCTCAGGTAGACAAGTACTATGGCAAGTTTGATTGGGTAAACCTTATTAAATACTTGAAGGGAGAGGATGCGACTTGTAATCTGGATCGTGTGCAGACAACCCCACAGCATTATGCCTATGTGAAGATTTCCGAAGGATGTGACCGTACGTGTGCCTACTGTGCTATACCTATTATCACAGGACGCCATGTGAGCCGTCCTATGGAAGAAATTGTCGAGGAGGTGCGCCTGCTCGTGAGCAAAGGGGTGACTGAAATACAGCTCATTGCGCAAGACCTTACCTACTATGGTGTGGATCTCTACAAGAAGCAGTCTATTGCCGAACTCGTGGAGCGCATCTCTGATGTGGAGGGCGTGAAGTGGATACGCCTGCACTATGGATACCCCACACACTTCCCCATGGACCTGCTTCGTGTGATGCGCGAGCGTGACAACGTGTGCAAATACCTTGACATCGCTTTGCAGCATGTGAGCACTAACGTATTGAAACGCATGCGCCGTAATATAAATAAGGAGGAGACGATAGCCCTGTTGCGTAACATACGCCAAGAGGTGCCGGGTATCTACTTACGCACTACACTGATGGTAGGCTTCCCTGGAGAGACCGATGAGGAGTTTGAGGAACTGGTGCAGTTTGTCAAGGATATGCGTTTCGAGCGTATGGGAGCCTTTGCCTATTCCGAGGAGGAGGGCACCTATGCTGCCGAACAATACGAAGATAATGTCGAAGATGATGTGAAGCAGACTCGTCTGGACCGTCTCATGCGCATACAGCAACGTATTGCCGAGGAGGTAAGTGCAGCAAGCATTGGGCAGACGCTACAGGTGGTCATCGACCGTGAGGAGGGTGACTATTACATCGGACGCACTCAATACGACTCGCCCGAGGTAGACCCCGAGGTGTTGCTGCTCAAGACTGAGAATAAGGTGGAGATAGGACAATACTATAGGGTAGAAATTACAAGCGCTGATGAGTTCGATCTGTACGGTAAGGTCGTGTAGTGACATTCGGGAACTTAGGAGTTGAGGGGTTTTCGAAAATAGTTGTTTGAACTCTCATACTTCTAACTGCTGAAAACCTTCAAATAAAACAAGAATGAACAACAAGGAGTTTATCAATGAATTGGCCAAGCAGACCAATCGGTCGGCCAGCACAGCAACTAAGTTGGTGGACGATGCACTGAACATACTCGAAGAGCACTTCCTTCAGGGAGATGTTGTAAGCGTGTCTTCTTTTGGAACCTTTGAGGTAAAGAAGAAGATGGAGCGTATTTCGGTGAATCCCACTACGGGGAAGAGATTTCTCATACCTCCCAAGCTGGTGCTCGGGTTTAAGCAGAGCAATGTGCTTAAGGATAAGTTTAATGCAGAATAATCCGAAACACCATGGGAAAGATTTCACTGAGCCATATTGCCGAGGAGTTGGCAGCGAAGAGTAACCTTAGTCGTGAGGCTGCTACAAGTTTTATGCATGCTTTCGTCGAAACGATAGAGAAGGGACTTCAACAGGATGGTATTGTCAAGATTAAGGGATTAGGAACCTTTAAGCTGCAAGAAATGAGTGACCGTGGCAGTGTTGATGTCAATACTGGTGAACGTATCACTATCAAGGGACACCGTAAGGTGACATTCACCCCTGACAGCACGATGAAGGAGTTGGTGAATCGTCCCTTTGCACATTTCGAACCCACTGAACTCAATGATGGATATCCTGATGAAGAGGAATCTCTCATTGTTGAAACCGCTGATTCGAGTGATGCCAATGAGGAACAGAAGACTGAAGTGGAGGAACAGGTGATTGTTGCGGATGTAGTGTCAAAGGAGATAGCTCCTGTGGATACAGTGGCGGAAGAGGTCGTATCTGAGGAAAACGAAATCGCACTTGTTGTAGATACCATGGCAGAAAAGGAACCCGAATCGATAGAGGTGCCCATTGAGACATCTGAGGTTGAGTCTAAGGGTGTGCAGGATGAAGCAGAGAAACCTCTTGAGGAAGATGTTGCTGCTGTCAAGGATGACACTGATTCTATACCTGCTGAAGAGGCAGTTGAGAATGTATCTCCTGTAATTACAGCCGAAAATACTCTCGAACCTCCTAAACAAGAAACCCTGAAGAAACGTAGAGGCTGTCTTACGTGGGTTTTGATGATTTTGTTATTGGTCGCAGTATTAGTTGTTGGCTTTAGTTGGTTCACTACTCCGATACCTACTTCTGATTCGTTGAGGGGAGATGCTGTTATGGAGCAAGGCGAAATAAAGGTAAAGCCCAATTTAGAAGAGGAACTTGGAGCAGAGTGGGAGAGTGTAGAGAAGACGGTTGAAGAACAGCTTCCGGAAAATGGAGAAAATGCACTCGTAGATTCTGTGGAGGTAAAGGAGTTACAAACGGAAGTCGAACCTGACCCTATCGCTCCTGAGTATACTTTCTGTATAACGGAATCGCTGCAAGCTAAGGATATTAAAGATATAACTCTTGCAGATACTACAGACTATGCGATTGATGGTACTCTTGCAACGCACAAACTGAACCGTGGTGAGACCATCATTCAGCTTGCTAAAAAATACTATGGTGACAAACGTCTATGGCCCTACATTGTCAAGCATAACGAGATGAAGGACTATAATAACGTCGCAATAGGACAGAAGATAAATATTCCCGTACTGAGAAATAAGTGATAGATATTCTCTAATAAAAGTAAAACCGCTCTCCTGTACGAAGAGCGGTTTTACTTTTATTAGTGCTTTTATTGTTCATTCAGACTTTTGAGTCTCATTTCCAAGTCCATCTCATCAGCACATAGTACTTGGCGTGGTTTGCTGCCGTCGACAGGGCCTACGATGCCAGCTTTCTCAAGTTGGTCCATGATGCGTCCTGCTCGATTGTATCCAATAGAGAACTTACGCTGGATGAGTGATGTTGAGCCAGACTGATGAATAACCACAAGACGTGCCGCATCTTCAAACATGGGGTCGAGACGCTTGAGATCTACATCATCGAGATTGCTACCATCACCAGCATTCTCATCTACATATTCGGGAAGATAGAAAGCTGTGGGGTAGCCTTGCTGCTCGCTGATGTAGCGGCTTATGCGTTCTACTTCGGGGGTGTCAACAAAAGCACACTGTACGCGCACAGGGTCACTTCCTTGGAGGAAGAGCATGTCACCCTTACCTATCAGTTGGTTTGCTCCGGGGCGGTCAAGGATGATACGAGACTCCACCATAGATGATACACGGAAAGCGATACGAGCTGGGAAATTGGCTCTGATGGTACCAACGATAATGTTTGCTGCCGGGCGCTGGGTAGCGATAATCATGTGTATGCCCACAGCACGAGCCAACTGGGCGATACGAGCAATGGGCACGATAACATCGTTTCCTGCTGTCATGATGAGGTCACCAAACTCGTCGACAATAACCACGATGTAGGGGAGGTACTTGTGCCCTTTCTCGGGGTTGAGCTGACGATTGATGAACTTCTCGTTATATTCGCGTAGGTTACGTACACCAGCAGCTTTAAGCAAGTCGTAGCGAGTGTCCATCTCAACGCAGATAGACTTCAGTGTTTGTACCACCTTGGTAACATCGGTGATAATAGCATCTTCGCCATCGGGGAGTTTGGCAAGGAAGTGCTTCTCGATAGGAGCATATACAGAGAACTCTACCTTTTTGGGGTCGACGATGACGAATTTCAGTTCGGCAGGATGTTTCTTATATAACAAAGAGGTAACGATAGCGTTCAGACCAACCGACTTACCCTGACCGGTAGCACCAGCTACGAGGAGGTGGGGCATCTTGCAGAGGTCGAACATGAATATCTCGTTCGTGATAGTCTTACCGATGGCTACAGGCAAATCATAGGTGCATTCCTGGAACTTGCGGCTCATGATGATGGAGTGCATAGATACAATCTGAGCTTTAGCGTTGGGAATCTCTATACCGATGGTACCCTTGCCAGGGATGGGGGCTATGATACGGGTGCTGAATGCCGAAAGGGTAAGGGCGATGTCGTCTTCGAGATTCTTAATCTTCGAGATGCGCACACCTGGTGCGGGGGTAATCTCATAGAGAGTAATGGTAGGGCCAACGGTAGCCTTGATGGATGATATCTCAATACCGAAGTTACGTAGCGCCTGTATGATGCGGTCCTTATTGGCATTCTGTTCGTCGCGGTCTACTGTCAGAGCTTCATCATTACCCTTGTTGAGTAGGTCAACAGTAGGGAACTTATAACGAGAGAGGTCAAGACGTGGGTTGTAGGGCTCGATAATTTTTTCGGCTTCCTCCTCTTCGTTGATTTCAATGGTGAAACCAGCTTCGTTACTTGATGGCTCTATGGGCTTTGCTATAGGAACTTCTTCTACTGTTTCGTCTTCGGTTTCATCAGGTGTGCCCACAATCTCTATCTCCATCTCGTCGGTTTCAGTTATGATGGGCTCTTGGGGCATATTGTCAGTGTCCCATTCTATTTCTGTTGCAGGTTGGTCTTCAATGCTGAATTCCACATCCTCAGTTTTTTCTTCTTGTGGGGCGGGAGGCATTTCTACTTCATCTTCACCTGGGAGTAATGATTTGGGATGGAACAGGTTACGGATAAACTCAATGGTGTTGCTTGAAAGGTATATACAGAAAAGAATGGCTGTTACGAACAATATAAGCATAATACCCGGCATGCCAAATTGGCTATCAAGCCATGACGCAACATTATGTCCGTGGTAACCTCCCCAATAGATGGCCGAAGTCTCAAACCATTGATCTATGGTTACGCTAAGAAAGAGCGACCCCCATATCAGTATGGTGGAGCAACAGATACCCCAATGCTTGAGATTAAACTTGCGGATGTGCATGAGGTTTAGTCCAAGAACCAAAAGGAATATAGCTATGCTATAGGCCGATATGCCGAAACTATGGTTGATGAGCAAGTGGGCAATATGCGCTCCACGTTCTCCTGTTGCATTTTTGACCTGCTCCGTTGTGGCATCGGCAATCTGTTCTGTATGGTTGGGCTGTTCCATGATGCTTTGATCGGCACCTCCGTTGAGGATGAACGAACTAAAAGCAAGTGCCATATAGGCCCCCACCATGATACAAAGCAGTCCAGTAACAAATTGTACTGTCT
The DNA here is from genome assembly GCA_045612065.1 of Bacteroidaceae bacterium. Taxonomy (GTDB): domain Bacteria; phylum Bacteroidota; class Bacteroidia; order Bacteroidales; family Bacteroidaceae; genus UBA1189. Next base: position 8,581 of record JAZKYH010000045.1, on the reverse strand, counting down.
CATTCTTTAGCGTGGCGCGGATATTCTGAATCCACTTTATCTCTTTCTTCTCTTTTGGAGTATTGTCCTTTTTGGAGTTCTTCTGTGTTGCCATTCTTCTTTTAGGGAATTGAATACATGCTTGAGATTTATCATTTGAATTGCCACCATTTGCGGGGCTGCTCTTTGGTCTCGGCCTGCGCATGGATTTCTTCCAACAAAACCTCACGATAGCTCTTGCGCTCCTTTATCATTTGATAGATGAGTCCCCAATCGGGAAGCCCGCCAATGTTGCGGTCATCAATGAATAAGTCAACTTTGAGTTTACGTGAATAGTTGTCGTGGTGTTTGCTCTCTTCGGGGAAGTCTCTGTTTATAGCATAGAATTCCACTCCACGCTCTCGGCACCATGCTATAGCTTCTTCGAGCAAATGGCCCTCTCTCACACTCCAAAGAATCAAACGATGTCCCTCGTTAGAGAGCAACTTTAGTGTGTCAATGGCAAAGGGGATTTCTCGTCCTATTTCGGGATAACGATGTTCAACAATGGTTCCATCAAAGTCTACGGCGATAGTCATAGGCTTGGTCTTTTATTTTGTTATTATATTATATGTATGCGACCAACAAACGCTGCTCGGGGAGCAGGCTTGTTGGCCGTATACGCTTTATTATTTGTATATTACTCCCACTCGATGGTTGCGCTGGGCTTCGGCGACATGTCGTAGCACACGCGGTTCACGGTCTTCACCTCAGCGAGGATACGGTCTGTAATCTTCATGAGGATAGCCCAATCAACTTGCTCGATGGTGGCAGTCATAGCGTCGATAGTGTTGACGGCGCGGATGATAACAGGCCAATCGTATGAGCGGGCATTGTCGCGTACACCTACAGACTTGAAATCAGGTACGATGGTGAAGTACTGCCATACAGTCTTGTCGAGGCCAGCCTTGGCAAACTCCTCGCGGAGGATAGCGTCAGACTCGCGTACTGCTTCGAGGCGGTCACGTGTGATAGCACCGAGGCAACGTACACCGAGGCCGGGGCCGGGGAACGGCTGGCGATATACCATCTCGTAGGGCAAGCCGAGCTCAAGACCACATGCACGAACCTCGTCCTTGAAGAGCTGTTTCAAAGGCTCAACGAGTTCGAACTGGAGATCCTCAGGCAGACCGCCTACATTGTGGTGGCTCTTTACGCACTTAGCTGTCTTGGTACCGCTCTCTACGATGTCGGGGTAGATGGTGCCTTGGCCGAGGAAGCTGATGCCCTCGAGCTTGCGAGCCTCTTCCTCGAATACGCGGATGAACTCGCCACCGATAATCTTGCGCTTCTCCTCGGGGTCAGCTACGTTCTCGAGCTTGGTGAGGAAACGCTCAGTTGCGTCAATATAGATGAGGTTGGCATTGAGCTGGTTCTGGAACATCTCCACAACAGCCTCAGACTCGCCCTTACGCATCAAACCATGGTTCACGTGTACGCATACGAGGTTGTCACCGATAGCCTTGAGCAGCAATGCAGCCACTACCGAGCTATCCACACCACCTGAGAGAGCGAGCAATACTTTCTTGTCGCCTACCTGGCGGCGTACGAGCTCAACCTGGTCAGCAACAAAGTTCTTCATATTCCAGTTGGCCTCGGCCTTGCAGGTGTCGAATACGAAACCCTTCACAGCAGCCTTGATAGCCTCCTCGTCGTCGGTGAACTGTGCCAACTTAACGTCGCACAACGCCTTGTCATGGCCTGCAGCCATTACGGGGAAACCTGCCTCGTAGATTTCGGGGAGTACGTCAATCTCTACGCCGTCAATCACGTGGTTGGGGCCACCATTGATGATGATACCCTTTACGTTGGGCAATGCCTTCAACTCTGCTGCGGTGATATCGTGCGGATAAATCTCGCTGTATACACCCAATGCACGGATGGCTCTGGCAAGCACGGTATTCTCGTGGCTGCCGAGGTCCAAAATAACAATCATGTCTTGTTTCATAAAACAATATAAATATTTAGAGAACAAATCAGTATTATTCTTCACGTTGAGCGGCAGAGAAGTGTCTCTGCTTTTCAGGGCACAAAGTTACGAAAAACTATTTTTTTTCTTTTTATGCAGTCGTGTTTTTTTTGTCCAAAATAGCATTTTTTTTGAGTATTAACACTCCTTTTGTTACCTTTGTGCTATGAAAAAGAAAAAGCTGTTTTTACCTGTAGTGCTATTGTTGTTGCTTGCATCCTATATCAACAGCAATAGGCAGTCTGTAGAAGAGGTTGGTTCGTTGCCGGTAGAGAAATATGAAATCCCTGTATCCCAGGGCGAATGTCCCGAGGTATATCTCGAGCGTATGGGGTATACCGTCTCGTTCAATCCGCATACCAATATTCCCAATTGGGTGGCATGGGAACTAAATTCAGAGAAGCTCATCGAGCGCGAGAGTCGTAGCGATAAGTTCCTTCCCGACCCCGATATCGATGAACGTCGGGCCATCACTACGGATGAGTACAAGGGAAGCGGTTGGGATCGAGGACATATGTGTCCTGCGGGTGACAATCGATGGCATTGGCGCGCTATGGATGAGAGTTTTTATATGACCAACATCTGTCCCCAAAACCATAATCTCAATCGTGGCGACTGGAAGGAACTCGAAGAAGCATGTCGTCGTTGGGCAGCCACTGAAACCGTATATATCGTGTGTGGCCCTATTCTATATAAGAATCCCAAATATGGGCACATTGGACAAAAACATCAGATAAGAATTCCCGATGCATTTTTTAAGGTAGTGCTGACAGGTGTCGAGAGCGGACATCCTCGCGCTATTGGTTTCATCTATAAGAATGAGTCGGGTAACTATAAACGTGACAAGTATGTCAACACCATCGATGAGGTGGAGCGCATCACCCAGCTTGACTTCTTCTCGGCATTGCCCGATAGGATAGAGGAACGTATCGAGGCTACGTATGACTTGTCCGAATGGCCGTAATAGAAACAAAGTTACACATGAATTGTAATCAGATAAACCGACACGAGAGAGATTCTCTCATCCACTTTGACGAGGCGAGCCACACCTATACGGTGAATGGCCGGGTCCTCAAGTCTGTAACCACCCTCGTTGGTGAATGTTTCGAGCAGTTTGATGCCGACTATTGGGCTGCCAAGAAAGCTCCCGCCATGGGTATGACCCCCGAGGAGGTGAAGGCTTTGTGGGAGCGCAAGGGCGAGGAGGCCCGCAACTTAGGAACGATGATGCACGCCAAGATTGAGCGCTACTACTTGGGCGAGACCAACGAGAGCGACGATACCTACCGCCTCTTCGAGCAGTTCACCCAGCATTATCACCTGAACCCCTACCGCACCGAGTGGACCATCTATGACGAAGAGAGTGGCATAGCCGGCACACTCGACTTCCTGAACCTGGAGCAAGGTGTATTCACTATCTTTGACTGGAAACGGAGCAACAAGATTCTCGTCTGCGGCACCCCTGAGACCACCAACCGCTGGGGTAAGAGTGCCTTCAGTCCCATCTCCCACGTACCAGACACTACCTATTGGCATTATGCCCTCCAGCTCAGCATCTACCGCTACATCTTAGAGAAGAACTATGGCGTCCATGTCTCAGGTGGTAAGCTCGGCATTTTCCACCCCGACAACGGCCGCCCCTATGTCGTCGATGTCCCCTACATGAGGAATGAGGCGATTGCATTGTTGAATAGGAGAAAATAATCATTTCGTACATCCAAACATATATTTCGTACATTCGCCGTGAGTGGTCTTGGTCGTTTCAACCCTCCTTTGTCTATGAAGAAACCCCTATATAAGATATTGAAATTATTTGGAATCAGATAGGGGGTATCGATTATTGTCATTTCATAATGGAGCATGTCCTCCATTATTCATAATATGAATATTCTACACCTCGTATATCAAGTTCTAAAATTTCACTAATTCTTTTTAAGGTTATTTGCTCGTTAAATTTGACTGTTATTTCTTTTTGACATAGTTCGTTGTCAAGAACATCATTTATTTGAACTACAGCATTTATAGCTTTAAAGCGTATTGGTAAATCATCAATATACTTTTGAATATCATATATTAATTCAAATGCTTTATAGTAAAAAGCCCTATCTTCACTATATTTACTTTCCCAGCCATTGGATGTTCTTCTTCCTCCAAATTTCTTAATACCTGAATAATAATTCCCAGATATTATTTTACGATCAAAAGAAACACTAAGTTGTATTTGAGATAACATAATAGATCCAATACGCCAAGTCGCATCACTCTCATCCTCATTTAATTGTCTTGGAGGAAAATTATTTTTCCCTTTTACTTCTATTGAATATAAAAAATCCGTTGAAAACTGGACAAAACATAGCTCTTTATAACTACTTCTATCAATATTAACTCTTTCATACTGTTTCCATAGACGAAATGCACTTATTGTAGATAATTGATAATGAGGAGTATGTATATACTGGGGTATATATGCTTTCACCATTGGTTTGGGATGTCCCATTATAATTTCCACTGCTTCACAAACCAATTCAAACCATAAATTCCCGTCCTTCAAAGTGACAATCATTTCGTTTCCAAATAATGATTTTATTGATAAAGGAAAAGTATCTATAGATTGAGGAATATATATTCTTATTTCGTTATTTAATTTTATATCATCTAGAATGAGCTTATAATTGACATTCTCATTCTTATGTTCCCAATATTCAAAACGTGGTTGAATAAAATCATTAACACTATCTATTAATAATGAATTCGCTTTGATATATAATTTTGATTCATCGTCTTTAGATACATATGCTTTATGACACAAAGCACCACACCCGAGCTTTTCAAATGTATGATTTGAAATTATTAAAGTTTTGTGGTTGACAATCAAATCCATATTAAACGTCTTATATAGAATATCAATTAATACAAAATTATAAAAAACTGTAATATAAAGTCTTGTTCGGGGAAAATATTACAAATATGTGTGCTTTATAACTTCGACCCTCGATTTTGCTTTCGGTTTGTCAGCAATCTTAACGTTCCCATAAATTCATCTTTATTGTTAGGAAAGAGAGTTCAATCGTCCTTCTCGGAAATTTTGAAAGATTATTGTACACGAATGGGCAGTGATAGAGTGGGAAATGAGGGTGTATTGTGATCTGCATCTCATTTGACAGATAAATTATAGTCGTTTTTATTCTACTAGTTTGAATAAATATGTAATACTAATACTTATGTTAAGAGGCTGTCTATTAGACAACCTCTTTATATATTTGATTAAGAATGGTCTGGTGGTGGGAATGTGGAACACAACTGCTCCTATATATAGGTTCTCTTCGTTCAAGAAGTGTGTCTGTTTTAACCCACAGAACCCACCGTGTTCCACACTCCATTTAGTTGTTTTTTCTTATATGTTGTTTTCTTCATATACGTACTGCTTTTAGAGTTAATAAATAAGTTCCCTATGTTCCAAAAAACATCTTTAATCGACATTAGTGTTGCCACCAATGTCGCCCAAGGAGGCAGTAGATTAAAACTCACTAAAAGAACGAAAATAGATTGCAGCCAACCAAATTACTGCAAAGATAAATAAACAATATGACATCTACAAGATAAATCTAACATTTGATATTCCTTCATTCTAGTAATTTGTTTTAGAATAACAATCTTAGCAAAACGACACAATCAAAGACTACTATTATCTTTCCGTCGCTTGATAACCCTATTCTCTTGTAAGAAATAGTAAAACATGAAGTATCTTCGTTTGGTCTATCTTGAATTAATAGTGTTTGACATAATGTAATGTGAACCATTTCGTACACTAACCCCACCACTTCATACAGCCGAACCCGAAACGCTTGGCTGTATGTTTTTTTTATGTGAAATTTGCTAAAAAAATAGCGAAGACACCAAAAGGCAGCAAGCTGCACTCCTCGGGGAAGATAAACCTAATGGTGCTGAAGCATACTCCTCTGGGGGAGATAAATCTCCCCTCCGTCGCATCCGACGCTAAGGTTCCGCGTCGGCGCTGTGAAATATTCAAGCAAGCTTGATATTTTTTCGTTCGCTTATTCGTGTCTTTGCATCAGAAAGATAAGGTTATGAAGAGGAAAGTTGTAATCGCACTTATTGTGCTTATCAGTCTGGTCGCAGGCAATGTGGTGTATTGGATCACGAGCGACATCCAGCAACAGTGTTACAAAAAGATTAGAAGCGGGCAGGAACTGAACTTGTACGAGAAGTCGAGCATCTACTCTATTAACCTCTGCATCTGTGCTTTCGGTTGGCCCTTGTCGCCCGAGGCTACCGTACAGCAGATTCTGTGCACCATTCCCACGAAGGACACGGTCATTTTGCATAGCCGACACTTCTCGAAGCATGATAAGGTGAAGTCTTTGGTGAAGAGGTATCCCAATGCGACGGCCAACAAACCTACTTTGGTGGCTTGGGCTGCCGATTATAATGAGTTTGGCTTATGGTCGGCCTACACCTTTCAAAATGCACGAGTGGCCTTGGCGTGCAATGGCATGTACCTCTACAAGGAGGATGGCGAATGGGTAATCTCCTACATCCAGGAGTATGCCTTTCCCTATCTCCCCGGACCCATCATCATCGGCCCCTTCAAGTTCCACGAGAGTCTCATCCGATACCTGCAGGACATCGGCTGGCTCTACAAGCCCCACTTCAAGTGGGTGCTCGATGTGGAGTAGTTTATCGCTCTTGGCGCAGAATTGCATGCTTGAATGTGCAGAAAATGATTATTTCTGCATGGTTGAATATGCGACTTTTATAAATAATTGCACTTTTCATTGTGCAATTTGTTCTTTCTTCGTACATTTGCGATGAATTTCAACTATATGAGATATGGAAAACTTATTTACGACATCCCGTGAGCTGATCAGCAGAGTAGATACGAGTTATGTCCGTGACAAACATCAGGAGATAGACTGGAACAGTCGTTTGATTGCTATCTTGGGAGCTCGTGGTACAGGCAAGACTACGATGATGCTCCAGCACATCCGTTTGTACGACAATACACCGCAAACCTTGTATGTGACGGCCGATGATTTCTATTTCACCACACATCGGCTCGAAGAGCTTGCCCATCAGTTTATGTTGCAAGGGGGCAAACATCTTTATATTGATGAAATTCACAAATACAAAGGTTGGTCCACGGAGATAAAGAATATATACGACAAGATGCCCGACCTGCGTGTGGTATATAGTGGATCTTCTATTTTGGACTTGGAAAAGGGAGGGGCTGACCTCAGCCGTCGGAAACTGGAATATGTGCTTCCGGGATTAAGCTTCCGCGAATATCTCAACATCTCGCAGGGCTGGAACCTCCCTCGCTACACCTTGGAGGAGATAGTGGCAGGCAAGGTCGATTTTCCTTATACTCAAGAACGGCCATTACCCTTGTTTGCCCAGTATCTGCGCGAAGGGTACTATCCCTTTTTCCGTGAGGGCAACTATTCCATGCGTCTGAATGGTGTCATCAAGCAGATCGTAGAAGATGACATTCCAAAGTTTGCAGAGATAGAGGTGGCTTCGGCCCAGAAGCTCAAGAAACTCCTCTATGTGTTGGCGCAAAGCGTCCCCTTCAAACCCAACTACTCCAAGCTGGAGCGCGACTTGGATATATCAAGAAATACCTTGCCTCAATATATGCTCTACCTTGAGAAGGCTGGTCTTATAGGTGTGCTCCGCGAGAAGGCCACAGGCGTGAAGTTGCTGGAGAAGATAGAAAAGATCTACTTGAGCAATCCCAATGAAGCGTATGTGCTATCAGAAAAGACTCCCGATATCGGTACTATCCGTGAGACTATCTTCTTCGCGTGGATGCGTGTTGGACATTTCATCTCTTCGTCTGCTGTTTCTGATTTTGAGGTCGATGGCCTGACTTTCGAGATAGGTGGAAAGAACAAGGGGAAGAAGCAATTATCCACTCTTCCCATAGATAAAGGTTTCGTCGTTAAGGACGATGTAGAATATGCGTATCAAAACTCCATCCCCTTGTGGATGTTTGGTTTTGTGTATTGAACTATCTTCAGACACTCAAGGATACATTTCATACACCAACCCCACCATTTCATACTGTCGAGCAGGAAATGCTTGGCTGTATTGTTTTGTCGCAGTACCTCCCCTAATTTCCTATCCCCTGGCGCATCGACGATGCTCCGCTGGGACACCAAAAGGCGTTTTATCTGAATCCGATAGATTATTTGAAGGAATAGGTAACCGTATAAACTGAGAGAGTATAAGAAAGGGCACTAATAAGGCCCTTCCCCTTTTTCTATGCAAGGTGTCGGTAGCCTGGCATAATCACCTGATTTTATATAGGATAACCACCGATACCCCGTGTCGGTGGGGTGTCGGTTGTGTTATGTGGCACTTCCTGACTTTTCCATAAGGGCGGGCAACTGCTCTTCTTCGTCGCTTTTGTCTTTCTCATAATTTTTACAAAGCAGGGAAAACGCATTATAAAAATTGGTTTAATAATTGCCATAAATACTTTCTGTCAATAGATGCCCTAAACCTTTTTCTGTTGATTGGTTTGTTTAGTTCATTGTTCTTCAGTACAGCCAATACCATCTTCTCGATAAC
>JAZKYH010000044.1:0-44839 GCA_045612065.1 Bacteroidaceae bacterium | reverse complement strand
TGAACAAGATAGCCTTGATGGTGGTGAAGAATTCCTCAAAAAAGGGAAGTCTCAAGGCTAAAAGAAAGGCGGCAGGATGGGACAATAAAGTCCTGGCACAGATGCTGGACGAAGAGTGGAATTTCTGATGCGTCTGCCCTGAGCTTATAAAGTTCAAGAATAGAGCAATATACAGACAGAATCAGTAATAGAGAGAGAAAGGTATAAAAAGCTGTTGCCTATTTTTTCCAAAGGACGGCTCTGACGTGAGAAGAAAACTTTTAAGCAATTTAACGGCTCACTGCCGCCATTCAGAAGGTATAACGCACTTGCAGCTGGATATCCTCCTTGTGGCAAGCATCAATCATTGTTGCCCCACTGCCTATAGTACTGCGGTCAAAGTAGCGCGTAGCACCTAGCTTGGCCGTAGCGGTGAGGTGCGGAGCCTCTTTGTGGCGATATTGCACAAGTAGGTAGCCACGACATCCTGTACCGTAGTACATCTGATAATTATAGGCATAGAGCAATCCCTGCTCATAGCCATAGAGGCGGGCAGCATAGTCGGCCCGAAAAGCAGTAACCCCACCAGAAAGGCGTAGCTCATGAGAGCCCCAAGCTGGAGAGTAGGTAGCCTGGACACTGCCCATAGTACCTACGGAGGGTGTCTCGGCCTGTACGAAGCAACTCTCAATCATCGTCTGGCAACTCAGCATGGGAGTCAGTACCCCACTCCACTGCAGACACAGGCGATGGGTCCATTCGTTGAGCAGTCCGCCATTGGGCAGACGATAACCTTCATTCACATCGCGCTGTTTCAAGCGAAAGCGGTAACGCAGCTGTATCTTGTGATGGTCGTTGACAACATAGTGTGCATTGACGACTCCATCGGTGCCATACGATGGTGCCGATACCCGATAACGCAGATAAGGGAAGTAGTATCCATCAGCATAGGCTGTGAGTAGGAGGCGACGGTGAGGCTGCCACTCGGCACCCAGATAGAAGCCTTGCTCATTACGGGTGTCCGATGAGGTAGAGAAACTTTTACTCTCCAGTGCCCAAAAGTCATGGGCATAGTAACGTTGCAATAGGGTGAGATGCAGTTTGTCCAAGACCTTCACGCGCAACGTATTGAGTGTAGCTACGGAACCTTTCTTGTCTATGGCCGTCTCACCCACGATACTTAAGCGATGGTGATACCAGGCGTAGTCTACGGAGGTGTTCCAGAAGTCATGTCCTTGCGGGGCATAGCGCTTGTAAGCTTGTGTGGGCAAGGCAAAGTTGCGATTGAAAGATTGGTACATGGCCGTCATACCTATATGAAGGCCATGGGCTGCGTAACCGAGATGAGCCCCGAAGAGATTGCCTCGCGTATTCCCCTTGCGAACCTGTTCGAGTGGAGTACGGTGATAACCATCGGTCTTTAGAGTACTGATGGATGCCCCATCAAGCGTAGCGTCAAGTCTCTGATACGAAGCAAAAGTGGTGAGCTGCCATGCACGCCATGCTACCGTTGCAGCTGCTCCTGTATAATAATCATCCTCACCAGTACCACGATGCGGCTTGATGGAGGGGGCTTGCCTCGTTAACCCTTGCAGCAGCATATTCTTGCCCAAGTTAAAATCAGAGTTGAGTATCAGCCCCTGCCCGAATCGTAATCGGTAGTTACCTACAACAAGATTCCTGAGCACTCCCATATCGCCCATCTGCATATATCCTGACAGATAATCGGGAAACGGAACTTCCTTAGTGAAGATGGATTCGCCCGCATCTTTTTCTGTGCTGATACCCCACGACAGGCGTGTACCATAGCGATAGTTATAGCGTATGTTGTGGTATAATGCATTGCCTATATAGTAACGCGAGGGAGCTTTGTCAAGTTGGCTCTGCGTACGTGGAGCGTAGCCAGCACGCTGATAGAGCGGAATGTCGAGCCGCGATGATAGTTCGCTACGTCCTCGAGTCAGCATACGTTCCCAAGTATCACGTACTTTCTCTTTCGGCGGAGAGCTTTCACCAAAGATGACAAAGTACGACAGCAATTGACGCGTGTAATAATCGAGCTCGGGAATAAGCATCAGTTCGCCCACACTGCGCAAGGCACCATACCTATATATGTAGGAATGTATGCCCTCAATCTGCCAATCAGTAAGGAAGCCCAATCGCTGCAACTCCGTGCTATCGGCACTATTGATGTTGATAGGATTGGCATGAAGGAAGACGTAGTCATCGTAGAGGTTCGCTGCCTCTATGAGGAACTCTTCTCCCTCGGCATCAAGCTCTGTGGTGAGCTGTTCCAAGAAATCGTCCCACGAGAGGAACTGTGCCGATACCACCTGTGGGCAGACCAGCAAAGCACATACGATAATCCCTATTTGAATAGCAAACCTTCTCATCGCTCACCTATTCTCGTGCGAAGATACGGATAAATAAATAAAAAAATGAAGTTTCTCTCCATATTGTGGGAATAATGCGGTATATTTGCCTCTCCAAAAGCACCTAAGAAAAGCATGCCTATAATCCACATCACATCGCTTACGCATCAGGGAGTAGAGGTCTTCAGTACACTGACCGAGGCGCAATTACGACGCGGCATTGAGTCGGACCAAGGAGTCTTTATTGCCGAGAGCCCCAAGGTAATCCGTGTAGCCATCAGTGCAGGCTATGAGCCTTTGGCTCTGCTGTGCGAAGAGCGACACATCACGGGAGATGCAGCTGACATCATTGCCAACCACCCCGATGTACCGATATACACGGGTAGTCGCGAGTTGCTGGCCTCTCTCACAGGATATACCTTGACACGTGGCGTGCTGTGTGCCATGCGTCGGCCCATAGAGCCAAGCGTGTCCGGGGTTCTGAAGGGAGCACGTCGTGTCGTAGTGATTGATGGTGTAACGGATACGACAAACATCGGTGCCATCTTCCGCTCGGCAGCTGCATTGGGTATCGATGCTGTACTGCTCACACGTACTGCGTGCGACCCACTCAACCGCCGTGCCGTACGTGTATCCATGGGTTCAGTCTTTCTCGTGCCATGGACTTGGATTGACGATATCGAAGGTCAACTCCATGCCGAAGGATTTACAACAGCTGCCATGGCCTTGACCGATGATTCTATCCCCTTGGAACATCCTGTGCTGAAGTCAGTAGACCGCTTAGCCATTATCATGGGGACCGAGGGCGATGGACTCGCCCACGAAGTGATTACAACTGCCGACCACGTAGTACGCATTCCCATGGCTCATGGTGTAGACTCACTCAACGTAGCTGCTGCGGCCGCCGTGGCCTTCTGGGAACTGAGAAGTAGCGCAAAGACTACCCCTGCTCCATAGTATCGCAGTGGATTAATCTATACGAAAGCGAAGGGAAATAGTATAAATAATGGCAGGCTACATGTAGTCTGCCATTACTCTTTATCACTAAATAAAAATTAGCGTTTCTTAGGTTTTCGGCGCGCCCAGCCCTCTTCGCTGAAGTCAGGTTCAGCACCACGCAGTGGGCGCTCGTCTTGTTGGAAGAATTGTTTCCAATCATCCTTCTTCATAGGGCCACGTTTGCCAGTATAACCACGCTCCTCACGTGAGGGTTTGCGCTGGCTCGGAGTTTCTACATTCTGTTCTCTACGACGCTCTGCACGATTCTTCTTCTCGAACTGGGCAAATCCATTGGTAGAATCACCCTTCTCATCACGTCTTTTAGGCTTACCTCCACGCGGTTTGAGGTCCCCCTCCTTGGGAGAGGTAGGGGCATCTCCCGCCAACTCTACCACCACGTGCTGACCATTGATATGGGCGTGGCTGAGTGCGCGGAGCACCACGTCGGCCTGCTTCTCGGGAACCTCGAAGAACGAGAAGTTCTGCATCAGGTCGATGCGACCCATCTCGATGCGCTCGTGGCGCACATGGCGGTTCACCATATCGATGACCTGCGCAGCATAGAAGCCGTCGCGCTTTCCACGATTCACGAAGAAGCGTGCATAGCCCTTCTCGGGATTGCGGTCGCCCTTCTCCTTACGTCCCTTGCTCTGTTGTCTGTTGTCTGTTGTCCGTTGTCCTCTTTCCACCACAGCTTCAGGTTCGGGAGCATTGCTGTAGTACTCCACGAAGCGACCAAACTCACGTGTCACCACGCGGCGTATGATGTCCTCCTTGTCGAGCCAATCGAGTTTGCGGTAGATGGCGGGGAGGAATTCGGCAATATCGTCCTCCTTGACCTCTGTCTTCTCGATGTCGTCAATAACCTTCCAAAGCTGCTTCTCGCAAATCTCCTTGCCCGTGGGGATGGTACCCTTGACAAACTCCTTGCCGATGACCTTCTCAATCTCTCGCATGCGGCCCTTCTCGCGAAGGTTGATGATGGCGATAGAGGTTCCGCGCTTGCCGGCACGACCCGTACGGCCACTACGATGGGTATAGTTCTCCGTATCATCGGGCAAGCCATAGTTGATGACGTGAGTGAGATCATCTACATCGAGTCCACGCGCTGCCACGTCGGTAGCCACGAGGAGTTGTATGCGACGCTTGCGGAACTTCTGCATCGTGAGATCGCGCTGCTGCTGAGAGAGCTCGCCATGCAGGGCATCTGCATTGTAGCCATCCTGAATGAGCTTGTCGGCAATCTCCTGCGTTTCCATACGAGTGCGGCAGAAGATGATACCATAGATGTTGGGGTAATAGTCAGCAATGCGCTTTAGGGCAAGATACTTGTCCTTGGCATGCACCATATAGTATACGTGGTTTACGTTCTTCGAACCCTCGTTCTTATTGCCAATGACTATCTCGTGTGCATCGGTGAGGTAGTTCTTGGCAATGCCTGCAATCTCCTTACTCATCGTTGCCGAGAAGAGCAAGGTATTGCGATCACGGGGAACATCCTCGAGAATGCGATTGATGCTATCAGTGAAGCCCATGTTGAGCATCTCATCAGCCTCATCGAGTACTACGTCGCGCACGATAGAGAGGTTCACAACTCCACGCTCCATAAGGTCAATGAGTCGACCTGGTGTAGCCACGATGATATGCACACCCTTTCTGACGTTGCGTATCTGGTTCTCAATAGAGGTACCTCCATACATGGGCACCACGCGCAATCCCTCCACATACTTGGAGAAAGCAGCGAGATCATCGGCAATCTGTAAGCAGAGCTCACGCGTAGGGCTCAGGATGAGTGCCTGCGCATAGGGTTGATGGGGGTCTACCTTCTGTATGATGGGCAAGCCGAAAGCAGCCGTCTTACCCGTACCAGTCTGTGCCAAGGCTATCACGTCATTACCATTGCCCAAGAGGTAAGGTATCACCTCTTCCTGCACCGGCATAGGGTGCTCAAAACCCAACTCGCTGATAGCTTCACATATCTCGGGCATCACGCCCAACTCTTCAAATGTTTTCATAGATGCGTCTTTACTACTGCAAAGGTACAAAAAAGCGAGCGAAATAATATAACGCTTGCTTTAATATATTTCATAGCGAACGTTAGTGCCTTCATGATTTACCACAAAGGTACGAACAAACGAGTGCACACCTTAATGGTTTATCACAAAAGATTACGCATCAACCCCTCGTACCCAGCACGCTCTATAGCACTATGCTTAAACAATTGCTTGTAGCGTTCAGGAGTCATATTACGCCATTCCTCGAGCGTAAGAGAAAACACTTCAGGTGACATAGCAAAGGATTCTTCTTCGGTGGGCTGAGCACCCCCATTGTGTGGACACACCTGTTGGCAAGTATCGCAACCATAGATGCGACGTCCCAGTTTTTGTCTCATCTCATCAGGTATCGGTCCGCGATGTTCTATGGTGAGGTACGAGAGGCAACGCCGGCAATCGATACCATCAGTAGTCAGTGCCCCCGTAGGGCAAGCAATGAGACAACGCTTACAATTGCAACACGACATCGGCACGTCATGAGGTTCCTCATGCAGCTCCACATCTACAGCCAGCACTCCCAAGAAGAAGTAACTACCTTTACCAGGAATGATAAGCGTACGATTACGTCCAATAAAGCCCAAACCGGCCTTCACCGCCCAATAGCGTTCGAGCAAGGGAGCCGTATCACAAAAAGCACGCCCCTCTACATCAGGTACGAGTGTTCTAATATAGGAGAGTAATTGATTTAGTTTGTCCTTCAACACACGGTGATAGTCCTTTCCGTAAGCATAATAGGCTATCTGACAGGCCTCATGAAGCTGCAATTGCTTGGGATAATAGTTGAGCGCCACGACGATGAGCGTACGACATCCCGGAACAAGTTGCGTGGGGTCAATACGCAGATGACGATTGCGCTCCATATAAGCCATGTCAGCATGATAACCACTATCCGTCCAGTGGTCAAGTACCTCTACAACTTTCTCTCCCACAGGCTCTGCCTTGGCAAAACCACAAGCCGAGAATCCCAAGCGCTGGGCCTCATCCTTGATGGCCAATCCTATATTCTTCTCATACATAACGTGGTCGACTTATCGGTAATCACTTCACAAAGGTACGAATAAACATGTAAGAAGTACGAAACTTGTTTAGTTTTATTGCCAGCAGATTTCACTTGAGAGTAGGAAGAAGAGATAAAAAGGATGCCGATTCCATCGGGAACCGGCACCTTGAGTTTATTTAGAACTTCAATATTAAAGTCCAAAGGCCTCGCGTACTTTGTCTACGTAGTCGAGCTTCTCCCAGGTGAAGAGCTCTACGGTAACGTCCTTGTCGCCTTCATAGCGTGAGCGGAAGCTCTTGGTCACCACCTCGGGCTTGCGACCCATGTGGCCATAGGCTGCAGTCTCGGTGTAGATGGGGTTGCGCAGCTTGAGACGCTCCTCGATAGCTTTGGGGCGGAGGTCGAAGAGTTCGTCAATCTTCTTGGCAATCTCGCCGTCGGTCATGTTTACGCGGCTGCGGCCATAAGTGTCAACATAGATGTTGATGGGCTTGGCCACACCGATAGCGTATGATCCCTGCACGAGCATCTCATCGGCAACACCTGCCGCCACGAGATTCTTGGCGATGTGACGTGCTGCGTAGGCGGCACTGCGGTCTACCTTACTGGGATCCTTGCCACTGAAGGCACCACCACCATGAGCACCCTTACCACCATAGGTGTCAACGATAATCTTACGGCCTGTGAGACCAGTGTCGCCGTGAGGGCCACCGATTACGAACTTACCTGTGGGATTCACATGATAGGTGATATGGTCGTTGAAGAGAGCCAACACGTTTTCGTTTGTAATGCCGGCGATGACGCGGGGCATGAGAATCTCGATAACGTCCTGACGAATCTTTGCCAACATCTCCTCATCGGCCTTGAGCTGTGCCTCCTTGCTGTTGTCGGCAGGAGTCACGAACTCGTCGTGCTGGGTAGACACTACGATGGTGTCGATGCGCACGGGCTTGCCATTGTCATCATATTCAATAGTCACCTGGCTCTTGGCATCGGGGCGGAGATAGGTCATCACCTTGCCCTCGCGACGGATGTCGGCCAGTACTTGGAGAATGTTGTGTGCGAGGTCGAGTGAGAGAGGCATGTAGTTCTCGGTCTCATTGGTTGCGTAACCGAACATCATACCCTGGTCGCCAGCACCCTGATTCATGGGGTCTTCGCGCTCTACGCCACGATTGATGTCGGCACTCTGCTCATGGATGGCCGAGAAAACACCACATGAGTTGCCCTCGAACATATATTCGCTCTTGGTGTAACCAATCTTGTTGATTACCTCACGTGCGATGAGTTGCAGATCAACGTATGCACTTGTTTTTACTTCACCAGCAATAACAACCTGTCCGGTGGTTACTAACGTTTCGCAAGCTACTTTCGAGTTGGGGTCATAGGCCAGCAACTTGTCCAGTACAGCGTCCGATATTTGGTCGGCCACTTTGTCGGGGTGTCCCTCAGACACCGATTCGGATGTAAACAGATATCCCATTAGTATACGTATTAAATAAGTTAAACATTCAACGTTAAACGGGGATAGTAGAAAGAGAATGCACACAGCGAGCGCTGTCTTTTTTTAGCATTTTTTACTGTGGTTGCAAGCTGCTCAAATCTATCCACCTCATTTTCGGGTGCAAAGTTACTACATTTTGGGCGAAAAACCAAAATGTTTCATTCTTTTCGAACTGAAGTGACCTTTCTTCTCGTCTAATTGACCATCGCCTCAGCCAAGGCCTCCATCGCAGGCATATCGGTCGGCTTCAAGATAGAACGCAAAGTCACCATCGGCTCCACAAGATTTATATCTTTCATCTCTGATAGCATTTCCTTCATGACGCGACCAGCTGAAGGAGCCCACGAACCATTTTCAATGATGCCAACACGACGTCCTTTGTAACCTTTAATCTGTATGCGGTGGAGGAACTCGTACATCGGAGTAAATAGTCCGCCATCGTATGAGGAAGCTGCAAGCACCATGCGCTCCATACGGAAAGCCTCCGCAACGGCTACAGAAACATCGCATCGACAGAGGTCTATGAGTTTCACCTCAGTAGCTCCCTTGAGATGTAAGATCTCACCCATGATATCTGCTGCTATCGCCGTACTCCCATGAATAGAAGCATAGGCTATGAGCACGCCTTCACTCTCTGATTCGTAGCGACTCCACTTATCGTAAAGTCCAATGTAGTAGTCGAGATTTTCGGTAAGCACAGGACCATGTAGTGGGCAGATACATTGTACATCAAGCTCAGACACTTTCTTGAGCAATGCTTGCACTGGTTGTCCATACTTTCCGCATATATTATAGTAATAGCGGCGTGCTTCATCGGGCCACACCTCTCCATTGGCAGGATTGATGATGTGGTCACCTAATATTCCAAAAGTGCCGAAGGCGTCGGCAGAGAACAGCACCTTGTCCGTCTGGTCATAGGTCACCATCACCTCGGGCCAATGCACCATGGGAGCCATCATGAATTGTAGCGTGTGATACCCCAATGAAAGTGTGTCACCCTCTTTCACTACAATGGTGCGTTGGACGAGTGGTTCGTACTGAAAGAACTGAGGCAACATCTGCACGGCACGAGCCGAAGCTACCACCTGTATCTGCGGATAGCGCTCTACCACTTCGCCGATACATGCTGCATGGTCGGGTTCCAAGTGCTGCACAATGAGGTAGTCGGGCGTGCGTCCATCCAACGCCTTAACCACGTTATTCCACCACTCGGCACCTCGCCGGCGATCCACAGTATCCATGATGGCTACCTTCTCATCCATAATGAGATAGGAGTTATATGATATACCGCATGGTACGGTGTATTGACTCTCGAAGAGGTCGAGGTCGGCATCATCTGTCCCAATGTATCGTATGTCGCTTGTCATATTCATCGCCTTTTAAGTTTACTCTACCGCAAAGGTACAACAATATTGAGTATGTCCGTTATTATAAAGTCTTAAAACTTTTCAAAAAAGAGCAGCCCTTAGGCTACTCCTCGACGACTTCAAAGTCCTCCTTTGTTACTCCGCACAACGGACATGCCCAATCGGCAGGGATATCTTCGAATCGTGTGCCAGACTCAATGCCACTATCAGGGTCACCTACTGCAGGGTCATATACCCAATCACATACTGTACAATAATATTTCTTTTCCATAGTGTCTTTATTCTTATTGATGAATTCTACATTTCTTTTTCTCAATGCAAAGGTAGGGCGAGAACTTTTCTCCACCAACAGACACAACCTATGAGGTTATAGAGGAGGATTATGAAGATCATTCATTGGTGCGTCGCGTATTTTTCGGGCCTGCGATTTCGTGGCGTCGAGCCTTTGATTTTTTGATATCGAACCGACTTGAACGTCAAACCAAGTTTCTAACTGAAATCTGATAACGTTTCGCTCATCTTCCATCAGCACCAACCAACTCAGCAGATTCAAGTTGGTTGGTGCTTGTTTTACTACGCATATGAAGAATTCTGACTTACCTCGCTCAACAAAGAAAATACAAGCATTTCCTCCACATTCGTTCGTTGAAATTTGCGTTTTCTCTCGCCTTGCACTAATTTTGTCCCCACAAAAGGGAATAACTATAAAATACGTATATACGATGAACTTTGTAGAAGAACTTCAATGGCGTGGCATGGTGCATACCATGATGCCCGGAACAGAAGAGTTGTTAAGTAAAGAGATGGTAACGGCTTACTTGGGCATTGACCCCACAGCCGACTCACTGCACATCGGTCACCTCTGCGGTGTAATGATGTTGCGTCACCTCCAGCGTTGTGGCCACAAGCCTCTAGCTCTCGTAGGTGGTGCTACAGGTATGATTGGCGACCCCTCGGGTAAGTCACAGGAGCGCAACCTGCTCAATGAGGAGACCCTCCGTCACAATCAGGAGTGCATCAAGAAGCAGTTGGCCAAGTTCCTCGATTTCGAAAGCGATGCTCCCAACTGTGCCGAGCTCGTGAACAACTATGACTGGATGAAGGACTTCACCTTCCTCGACTTTGCTCGCGAGGTGGGTAAGCACATCACCGTAAACTATATGATGGCTAAGGACTCAGTGCAGAAGCGTCTCAATGGTGAGGCTCGCGACGGTCTCTCATTCACCGAGTTTACTTATCAGTTGCTTCAGGGCTACGACTTCCTCTACCTCAACGAACACAAGAACTGTAAGCTCCAGATGGGTGGTAGCGATCAGTGGGGTAACATCACCACCGGTGCCGAGCTCATCCGTCGTACCAGCGGCAACGAAGTATATGCCCTCACCTGCCCGCTCATCACCAAGGCCGATGGTGGCAAGTTCGGCAAGACCGAGTCGGGTAACGTATGGCTCGATCCCCGCTACACCTCACCCTACAAGTTCTACCAGTTCTGGCTCAACGTGAGCGATGACGATGCTGCCAAGTACATCAAGATATTCACCGCTATCGGTCGCGAGGAGATTGAAGCACTCATCGCCGAGCATGCCGAGGCTCCCCACATGCGCACCTTGCAGAAGCGCCTTGCCAAGGAGGTGACCATCATGGTACACTCTGAGGCCGACTATGAGGCAGCAGTAGAGGCATCGGGCATCCTCTTCGGCAACAACACCCACGATGCATTGGTGAAGCTCGATGAGGACACCTTGCTGGCCGTGTTCGATGGCGTGCCCCAGTTCAAGGTGTCACGAGCCAAGATTGAGGCTGGCGTGAAGGCCGTAGACCTCTTCGTAGAGGACTCTGCCGTATTCCCCTCAAAGGGCGAGATGCGCAAGATGGCTCAGGGTGGTGGCGTATCGCTAAACAAGGAGAAGCTTGCAGCTTTTGACCAGGAGATTACCACTGCAGACCTGCTCAACGACAAGTACCTGCTCGTACAACGCGGTAAGAAGAACTACTTCCTGCTCATCGCAGAGTAAAAAAATCATTAAAAGTTTGCAAGGATAGAGAAAAACCTCTATCTTTGCACCGCTTTTCCGAAAGGAGGCACAGAGGATTGTCCTATGGTGTAATGGTAGCACAACAGGTTTTGGTTCTGTTTGTCTTGGTTCGAATCCAGGTAGGACAACTCAAAAAAAAACGGAGTGAAGTAGAGAGTCATCAACTAAGCTGGTGACTCTATTTTTATGTTGCAAAACATAAGCTGTTTTTAAAGTCGCCGCTTGCAATGCTCTGAAATATAATGTACCTTTGCCCGATGATGGAATAATCTCCACGAGCAACATTAACTAAAAGCACAAGACAGATATGATGGACAAATTTCTCGCATTGGAGTTCCCCATGCAAGTATTTTGGGGATTGGCAATAATTTCGAGTGCCTTCTTCTTGGTACAGACCATTATGGCATTCCTCGGACTCGATGCCGACACCGATGATGGAGCCGGCTTTGAAGATGTAGAGTTGGATGGTGTATCAGGATATTTCACCTTCCGAAACTTGATTAATTTCATGCTTGGCTACGGATGGGCAGGTATAGCACTTAAGGAATCAATTCCCAATATGCTGTGGTTGCAAGTAGCCTCTATGGGAGTAGGTTTGGTCTTTGTTTTCGTATTCGTAATCATCATCCGCCAAGTGATGAAGCTCTCGACCGACAAGACATTCCAATTGGAAGAAGCCATAGGACAAATTGCCGACACTTATCTGCGCATCCCCGGCAACAAGAAGGGAGTTGGCAAGGTGATGGTAAGCGTACGCGGTTCGATGCACGAATTGGATGCAATGACTGAGGGAGAAACTATACCCACAGGTACCAAGGTACGCATCACTAAAGTTATCGGTTCCGAACTGCTTGAAGTAGAACGCGTGTAATAAATAAAACTTCATCTATAACAACATTTTAAAAGTACAAAACTATGAACGTTGCATTCTTAGGACTGATATTGGTAGTAGTAGGTTTCGCTACCGTAGCAGCAGTGATTCGTCGTTACAGACGTTGTCCTTCGGACAAGATTCTTGTAGTATATGGAAAGACAGGCGGTGGTTCTGCCAAATGTATCCATGGTGGCGGTAAGTTCGTATGGCCCATCATTCAGGACTATGCATACCTGAACTTGACTCCTATCTCTATCGATGCTAACCTCACCAATGCGCTTTCACGTCAGAACATCCGCGTTGACGTTCCTTGTCGTTTCACCGTAGGTATCTCTACTGAGCCCGACTCAATGAACAACGCTGCTGAGCGCTTGTTGGGACTCTCCTCATCAGAGATACAGGAGCTCGCTCGTGATATCCTCTTTGGTCAGCTGCGTTTGGTTATCGCTACGATGTCTATCGAGGAAATTAATAGCGACCGCGACAAGTTCCTTGAGAATATCTCCAAGAACGTGGAGGTGGAGTTGAAGAAGATTGGTCTTCGTCTCATCAACGTAAACGTAACCGACATCAAGGACGAGAGCGGATACATCGAGGCTCTCGGTAAGGAGGCTGCAGCCAAGGCTATCAACGAAGCTAAGGTAAGCGTGGCTGAGCAGGACAAGTATGGTGAAATCGGTAAGGCAGAGGCGGTGCGTGATACTCGTATCAAGACTTCTGAAGCAAATGCTATCGCCGTTAAGGGAGAGAACAATGCACAGATTGAGATTGCCAACTCAAACGCTTTCCGTCGCGAGAAGGAAGCTGAGGCCAACCGTCTCGCTACTGCTGCCGAGAAGGTACAACAGGCAAAAGCCTTGCAAGAGGCATACGCAGCCGAGAAAGAAGCTGAGCTTGCCCGTGCTGAACGTGAACGTTCTACCCAACAGGCCAATATCATCGTGCCCGAGGAGATTGAGAAGAAACGTCGTATCATCGAAGCCGAAGCTGAAGCTGAGAAGGCTCGCGTAAAGGCAAAGGGTGAGGCCGACGCTATCTATGCCAAGATGGAAGCTGAGGCTAAGGGTCTCTACGAAGTGCTCACCAAGCAAGCTGCGGGTTACGACAAGATGGTGCAAGCAGCAGGTGGCGATGCCAACAAAGCATACATGTTGCTCTTGCTCGAGAAGTTGCCTGAGTTGGTTAAGACACAAGTTGAGGCTGTCAAAGGCGTTAATATCGACCACGTTACGGTTTGGGATTCAGGCAATAGCGCCGATGGCAAAGGTTCTACAGCCAACTTCGTATCAGGTTTGATAAAGTCAGTACCTCCCTTGAGCGACCTCTTCGACCTCGCAGGCATGAGCCTCCCCGAGTACTTAGGCAAGAAGAACGAAGTGCAAAATGCAATTCCCGTAGAGGAAGATTAATACATCAAGCATATTGTATACAAGCGAGCAGCAATTGCTGCTCGCTTTTTGTTTTTACAAGTGTGCCAAACAAAAAATCACCAATTCACATACAAGTGAAAAAGAAAATACGTATCTTCGCAGAAGCATTCATAAAGAAAGATTACCATGGAAGCGTTGAAAGAGAATCATAGCGAAGTGCAGGCTGAATATATACGCCGCATTGAGATAGAAGCGCTGTGGGGTCGCAAACATATCATTTGGGACCTACGCCGTGATGTGAATATCTTGAGTGGAATCAATGGTATTGGAAAATCAACCATCCTAAACCGTGCTGCTGCCCAGTTAGACCATTTGGCAGGCGGTATTGATGTAAAGGTAAAGGACTTGGAGGGGGTAAAGATGACGTTCTACCCCGAAGACGCTACAACAATACATTTTGATGTGATACGCAGTTTCGACCGACCTCTATTCCACAGCAACTTGGCAGAGAAGATGGCAGACAAGAACGTGAAGACTGAACTTGACTGGCAACTCTACCAGCTCCAGCGCCGCTACTTGGATTATCAAGTAAACATCGGTAACCGTATCATCGAGCTCCTCTCATCGGGAGATGTAGAAAGTCAGCGAAAAGCAGCAGAGGTATCGTATCCCAAGAGACGATTCCAAGACTTGACGGATGAGCTCTTTGCCGAAACAGGAAAGAAAATCATACGCTCGAAAAACGAAATCGTGTTCGACCAAGAGGGACGGGAGCTACTCCCCTACCGTCTTTCAAGCGGAGAGAAGCAGATACTTGTCATCCTACTTACCGTATTGGTGCAAGACAAGCAACCTTGCGTACTCCTTATGGACGAGCCTGAGGTATCACTGCACATCGAATGGCAGCAGCGCATCATCAGCATCATACGCGAGATGAACCCCAATGCACAGGTCATCCTCACCACCCACTCGCCTGCCGTAGTAATGGGAGGATGGATGGATGCAGTCACTGAAGTGACGGATATCACCGTATAAACAATTCTGAATTCTAAATGATGAATTCTGAATCAACACTCTCTTTCGCAGATAGGTGGCACAGATGATTCAGAAACACGACTTTCATAATTCAAAATTCAGCATTATAAAACGTGGCTAAACGACTAACACAAAACATAACCTCGCTCTACGTAGAAGCAGCGAATAGCTTGCGTCCCAAGACGGCTCGCAAGCGCATAGTAGCCTATGTAGAGAGCTATGATGACGTGTCGTTCTGGAGCCATCTGCTAAGTGAATACAATTGCGAGAAGTACTACTTCCAAGTCATGTTACCCTCAAACACCTCACTTGCCAAAGGCAAAAAGGTGGCCATGATGAACGAACTTGGTTTGGGACTCGGAGGACACATGATCGCTTGTGTCGATAGTGACTACGACTACCTGTTGCAGGGAAAGACAAGCACCTCGCGCCGCATTATCAGCAGCCCCTATGTGCTGCACACCTATGCGTATGCCATAGAGAACTATCAGTGCTATGCGGAGAGCCTACACGGAGTATGTGTACAGAGCACGCTGAACGACAAAGCCATGATAGACTTTGAGGCCTTCTTCCGCCTCTATTCACAAATCATCTACCCACTCTTCTTGTGGAATATATGGTTTTACCGCAAACGCGAACTGTCAGTATTCTCCATGCAGGATTTCTGCCGTGTGGTACGACTCGATCCCGTGAGTGTCCCCCACCCTGAAGATGCATTGGAGCTGCTGCGCGTCCGAGTGGAGAAGAAACGCAATTGGCTTGCCCGACGCTACCCTCATGCCCTACCCGACTTGGAGATTATGAAGCCCGAGTTGGAACGGCTCGGCGTGACACCCGACAACACCTACCTCTTCATACAAGGGCATCACTTGAAAGAGAATGTAGTCATGAAAGTACTATCGCCCGTATGTGTACGACTGCGACGTGAACGAGAAGCCGAGATACGCCACCTTGCCTGCCATGCCCAGCAATACCGCAATGAGCTCACTGCCTACCATCGCAGCCTGCAGACCATAGAGTCGATACTGCGCAAGAACACCGACTACGAAAGCGCATCGACCTACGCAATGATAAGAAAAGATATCGAGCAGTTGATACTGCTGCTACCGGTAAACTAATACGGAAAGATTTTCGCGCACAAAGAGTTCGTTGGCAATGTCCCAAAGTTCTTTGGCAGTGAGAGTCTCGATACGGCGATAGAGTGCTTCTGCACCCTCATATTCCCCATAATGCAGATAGGTCTTAGCCATGCCGAGTGCCGTACTCTCGAAGTTGTCAGAGGCCACACCCACCTGGCCGATAAGTTGCTTCTTGGCGGCCGATAACTGCAGTGAGGAGAGCTGCTTTTCTCGCAATCGGTCCAGCTCCTTCATTGTCAGCTCAATGCAACGGTCGGCTTCATTGGCGTCAGTACCAAAATAGATGTTAAAGACCCCCGTATCAGTATAGTTCAGAAGATTACTTTCTACATTGTATACCAATCCCAAGTTCTCACGCAGGGCGAGGTTGAGCCTACTATTCATACCAGGTCCACCCAACATGTTATTCAGCAAATATAACCCCGTTCGGCGCTTATCTCCCGATGGATATCCCGTGCATCCCAACATCACATGCGCCTGATGGGTATGGCGAGTCTGTTCCACCCGACTCGGCACATAGGGCAATGGTGCTGTACGCCCCTTATTGGCAGCACCCGAAGGGATGTCAGCCGTGAAACGCTCGGCCCACATGACGATGCGGCTGAAGGGGATGTTACCATAAACGAACAATACCGCATTTGCAGGATGGTAATAGCGGTCAACAAAGCTCCGGGTATGAGCCGAGGTAAAACGCTTGATCAGCTTCGGCGTACCCAAGATATTATGTCCCAAGGAATGCCCTCGGAAAAGGATATCCTCGAAGTCATCGAATATGAGTTCAGCTGGATTATCTTCGTAGCAGTCTATCTCTTCGAGGATAACGCCACGTTCCTTATCCATCTCATGCTGTGGATAGGTACTATGAAACACGATATCCGTAAGTAATTCCAAGGCCCTTGTGAAGTCCTTCTTCAAGAAGGCAGAGTACACCACCGTCTCCTCCTTATTCGTGTAGGCATTGAGCTCACCCCCGACATTCTCCATGCGGTTCAGTATGTGCCATGCCCGACGACGTGCAGTACCCTTGAAAAGCATGTGCTCCACGAAATGCGCCAATCCGAGTTCATTAGGCAGCTCATCCCGGGTACCAGCATCTATAGCATAGCCACAATAGACCACCGAGGTGGGCGATGGCATATGGATAATGCGCAATCCGTTAGCAAGTGCAGTAGTGTTACAAGGTTTCATACCTAAAAGCCTCCCCGTCATCAACGCTGCTGCTGTTGCTGTTGTTGTCTCTTCTTCTCCTCACGTTCGGCATTCTTCGACTTGCGCTCCTTCGTCACCGACTTCTGCTTCTTTATCTCGTCGGGCTTCTGTCGTTCAAGCGGCATCGCTGTGGGGTTCCACTCCTGCGTATAGTCCCAGTTGGCACGAGTCTCTATCTTACCGGGGAAGTAGTAGACCTCCTCAGCTGCTTGCTTCGTCTCATAGAGTCCGGTATCCCACACGCCATTACCATTACGGTCGTTGAAGACACGGATATGATAAACGCCTGGAGCAAGGAAGTAGAAATCTGCCTGACCCTTCTGCACCCGCTGTTGGCGCATCACCTTCTCGCCACCACCAAGCAACTGCACCACATAGCCGGGCTGAGCATCTTGAATGGTCAGGTAAAGCGTGCTATATTGGTCGAGCGACTTGAACTTGAGTTTCACCTCCTGCTGTTTAGTGTGCAGGCCATATAGCCCTACAAAGGCAGCCGAGTCAACCGTCACCTTATACTCCACACCGGGGCGCCACTCACCCAACAACTCAAAGCCCATCAGCTCGTGCTTGCGCTGACGGAATAGATAAGGCTCGTCAACCCATAGTGTATCAACCTTCTTATACAGACGTACAGCATCACTACCATACTGCACGATGGGCTCAGTAAAGTCAATCAGCACATGACTATTGATGTCCATGCTTGAGCTTCCGTTTATCTTAATGCCGAGATACCTAGGCTGTGGCTTCGGCTCGGGGATGGTGTCCCCATGCTTCAAGCGTTTCTCGCGCTCTTTCTCAGCCTCCTTACGCTTCTTTTCCTCTTCCTGTAATATCTTGCTACGGGTCTTCTTAGGCACAAGATTGAGCGTGTCGGTACGCGGCACAAGCAGTCCCGCCGTATCGGTATACTCATAGGTGAGGGCAAACGAGAGCGTGTCCTGATAATACACGAGCGTATCCTTCATCCAGTAGGTTATGCTATCATAGTCAACGCTTGTCTGCACGATGTAGGCATCATCGGCAGGAAAGTTGAGCGGAGTAAGCAGTGGCAAGCTATCGGCTCCGAGCGAAAAGAATATGGAGAAGCGGTTCAACTCGGGACGCTCCACCTTAGCCAGATAACGCTGCGTAGGTGCCTCGGTGAAGGCAAGCAGCACCAAGTCATCGGGCAGGTAGTGCACACGCGGCACAGTACGAATAGTATCAATAGTGAGCGAGTCCACCCATGTCGTGTCTTGATGCATGCGAATCTCCGTATAGGGCACTACCAGCGAGTCGAGGAAGGCAATCATCTCATTCTTCTGGTCGAACATAAAGTTCTGATTGGCATCCTGCAAAGCATAGGCCCGGTAGCTTCCGGGAGCAATGCCGCAGATGGTAAAACGCCCGTCAGCATCGGTACGCGACACGCGGTCAAAAGGTTTCTTTATGAAAGCACTGTCAGCAAGATCGCTGTGCAGGCCAACCAAGATTCCCTTTATCGGCTCCAGGTTAGAGGCATTGAGCACGGTACCCGACACGGCCAACGTATCAATCTGATTGCCCGTAGAGAAGAGGAAGGCAAAGTTGCCCAACGGATTCCCTTCATTGTAGTCGACAATGGCATCGCTGAAGTCGATACTATAGGTTGTGTTAGCCTTCAGCGTGTCGTGCAGCTGCACCACCACCTTCTTACCATTGGTCTTCACCTCGGGGTGCTGTATCTGCGGAGGCGAGATGACCACCTTCTCGGCAGCCTTCTCAATCTTGATGAACTCGTCGAACTCAAGCACCACACGCTTGTCTTTAACCCCCAAAGCAAAGGGTTCAGGGGTACTACCAAGGAATACGGGAGGCGTCTCATCATAAGGTCCTCCATCAGGCGAACCGATAGAGGCACAAGCCACAACAATCGCCGCCACAAAAGCCAAGGCTACTATCTGTTTTATCTTTATCTGCATGTATATTCGTTCTTTGCTACAAAATTAGTGCAAGCCGAGAGAAATGCCAAATGTATTTGAGCATTTCCGAGGCGCAGCCTAATTTCAAGCTGCAAAGCAGATTAAAATTAGTGCAAGCCGAGAGGAAAGACAAGTTTCAACGAGCGAACGTAATAGAAAAGTAGGCTTTTCTATTACTGAGCGAGGCAGAAACTCAACGAAGTTAAGTTTATTTGTTCTTTTCCATACTTTATACACTACGGGGCACAGATTGTTCTGCGCCCCGTAGTGTATTTGTGTATTGTGAATGTGCTACTTTATCACAACTTTAACTTCGTTTTAGTTGTTCACGCTTGGCATAGTCCTGCAAGCAGTTCTCTGCTCTCACTTAATCACAACTTTTTTCCCATTCACGATGTAGATACCCTTAAGACCCTCGGTGTCGGTGATGCGGCGACCGTGGAGATCGTAGATGAGTTCTGAATTCTGAGTCCTGAATTTAGAATTGTCGATACCAGTCTCAATGTTTGCCGTATAGACAACGTCGTGTGCCGGCATAGTCTCATAAGTATCGCCTACCCAGCCTACAAAAACATCGCCATCGATAGTGGGTTTGTAGACGTATTCAGGGATAGCCTCGCCATAAGCGACCTCATCGGTATGCACTAACTCATCCCCCACATAATAGTACACGATATAGTTATTCGCGATATAGCCACCTTCATATGTCACGTCACTTGCAGGTACTGTAGCGGCTACCTTACCCCAACCAGTAAAAGAGTGTCCCTCCTTCGCGGGAGCCTCAGGAGCAGTAATCTCTACACCATAAGGAAGGCTCTCAGAGTAGATAACCTCATCACCAACCTTGAAGATTACTGTGTAGTAGTTTACAGCATAGGTACCAGTAACGATTACAGACTCGGCAGGCATGGTGCTGGGGAGATTAGTCCACTCCACAAAGGTATGACCCTCCTTGGATGGTGCGGTGGGGGCTACGATAGCTGTACCATAATCCACCTCGCCACTTTGTACAATCTCTTCGTCGGCCATGAAGGTCAGCACATATTTGTTCACGGTATATGTACCCTCATAAGTCACGTCACTTGCAGGTACTGTAGCGGCTACCTTACCCCAACCAGTAAAAGAATGTCCCTCCTTCTCGGGAGCCTCAGGAGCAGTAATCTTTACACCATAAGGAAGATTCTCAGAGTAGATAACCTCATCGTCAAGCTTAAAGGTCACAAGATACTTATTAATAGCAAATGAGGCACTAACAGTAACATCATTGTTAGGCATAGTATCAAGCATGCCTTTCCAATCAACAAATGTATATCCTTCCTTCTCTGGAGTAACCCCTAAGTTCTCAATAGGCATTCCTGGTGCAACATCTTGGTTAGCAATGACAGTACCATCGACAGTATACTTTATCGTATACTTTCCACTTGCATCACCAGACACATGGCTACTATTTTCTCCATAATAAGTAAGAGACCAATTTGTAAAGATTGTCCAATCATCAACTATCAAATGGTCTTTCTCCAAGCCAATAGTAAGTGTGCCTCCAGTTACATATACGTATATGTAATTTTGGTATAAGCCTTGTGAGAAATATCCATACGCTCCTCCCATTGAGTTTGGAACATATCTTCCATCAGACAACCTCTTGTCATCATCACTAAGCATATATGAACTCGCCTCAGATATTATCGATTGCAGATATGTAGAATGCTTCACTTCCGATGTCTCTGCAAAAAGCCTTGCATAAAACTTTGTTTTATCATTTTTAGCATATAGATTATAAGCCCCGAGTGCTGTTCCCGGGCGATAAAAGCCCTGCATTTCCACTTTGTACATACCATCTGGGAGTCCCGTTAATGTTTGGTAGTAATAGAAGTTCTCATTATAGAATTCCACATTATGATAATCCAAATGCATTAACCAACCATTGCCTAACCAATCGTTGTTATATTCCTCGTACTTTGGATTATTTATAAATCCTGTTACGTCAATAGGATTCTCGTCAGTCGCACCAGACATATCAGGAACCTTTAACATAACATTCATTTTTTCTATTTCTTCAATCAAGATTTGTACCTCTTCATTACCAAGGTTTAATTCTTGATAAGCCTTTTCTGCCTTATTGTATAAAGCTATAGCGTCCTCACGTAAAGAAATATTGACACTGTTTTTGATAACTATTCCTAGCTTACAATATGCAGAATACAATTGTTCATAATTACTATATGAATGCATCGCAGTAGCTAAGGCATCTGATACTTTTTCATATGCCACAACCAAACTACTGATATCTTCTGAGATTTCACCCCAAATTTCTACCGTTATGCTATCAAGTGTATTTACTGCAGCTTCTTGCAGAGTCCCTAAACTTGGAATATCTGCAGCAAAATCAGCAAGTTCATTCAACACCTCAAAATACAAATCGTATGACTCTTCAAAATATGTAAGCTTAACATTGTCTATAGCCACCCAATCTTGTTTGAAAGTAGGCATACCGATACCAATTTCCAAGATGCCATCAGTCACGATGGTCCTCACCGTATAACGATCTGTATATCCAACTTTTGTCATGCTTGTATTGGCGTAGACGTACGTATCATACTTACTGGTTCTACCTTCTGAATCCATCATAGAAAAAGCTGAAATACTAAGTTCGTAAACACCATTAGGAACGTGTAACGTCTGGTACATCTTACCGACAAATGGCGTTTGATTCCAATTTTCCCAAAAATAGTCCGTTAGATAGTAACCATCACTCATGTTATTATTCAACTGGTTGTTTATGGCTCCCGTTGTTGTTGTCCATCCTTCATACCCATTCCAATAACTAAAGTTCGGATTAATTACATATAAAGATGTAACATCTTTTCCTGATTCTGCTAGCATAATATATGAACTACTTAACAGAACACTGAGTATAAGTAAAAATTTTCTTTTCATTGAGATATTGTTTATTAGCAGTTTATAAATCTTATTGTTTTAAATCCAGCCACATCCATATATTGATAAAACTCTCTACATAAATGTCTAATACATTACTGTCTGTTCTTAAAATTTGTTATGTCCTCCTCATCGCCTCTCTGTACCCAAGTTTGGCCTTTAAATAAAAATAGGGTGTAGGTACATATTGTCTCACCCCCAGTTTAGGCTTCTCGCATTGCCTTTGGAACGGATAAGACAATAGCCCACACCTTATTGAAATATCGTATTCCCTAAGAACAAAGTTCATAGGGTGATAAATCAAACCGATGTGGTGCTACTGCCATCATCTTCGTTCCATTGGAATTTTGCGAGAATTCAAACTAAGAAGATAATTTCAATAACACCCTTAAAAAAGTACCCTTCCTTGCAGGCTACGCTAAGCCCTACGGAAAGACAAGGACAAAGATATAAGAAGTGATTGAGAAAAGCAAAGTTTTACTTTGTTTTTTCAAAGCGAGCAAAGACTATTCTTCGTCGCAACGGACATCTGATGAAACGGGAATGAGTTCATTAATGCAGCGTAACTACCGCGGAAAGCCTCGGTAGTTAGCGAGGTGTGGAGCGATAGTTAGCGAAGTTCAACGCGGTAGCTACCGAAGAATCATTTCATACTACGCTCTTGTCTATTGACTTCAGACGGAACCAATAGACTTTCTGATAATTTACTTTTTTCGTAATGAGATTCAGGGAAGAGTCCCTACATCTTCAGATAGAAGTCCTCGACGAGACGGATGTAAGCGGGGGTATATTGGCGTTGCTTAT
This sequence comes from Bacteroidaceae bacterium, assembly GCA_045612065.1. Taxonomy (GTDB): domain Bacteria; phylum Bacteroidota; class Bacteroidia; order Bacteroidales; family Bacteroidaceae; genus UBA1189. The sequence continues at coordinate 22,220 of JAZKYH010000044.1, read as the reverse complement.
CTTGTATGCAGAGCGTCTCGACGGAGTGTGCGGCTCCCTCTCGATTGAATGCCATAAGAATGCGCTTGGGTTTACCTCCCTCGACGGGCACTACGATGGTCTGGCGCGTAGCGAAGAGTCCATGGCAGGCGCAGCTGACGGTCATGTCGTGAGCGCGGTCGTAGGGGATAACTACAGAGAGCTCACCCTCGGGTGCCAAGAGGCGGGCTGCACTGCGGGCCAGCTCGTCGAAGCTTAGCGTATCGGTGTGGCGAGCCATCGTGCGTGCCGAGTCGGGACACTTCAGGGAGTTCTCGAAGAAGGGGGGGTTGCAGAGGAGAGCGTCGAAAGGGAATTGAGAATTGAGAATTGACAATTGACAATTGGCCTCCGGATGGGATGATTCGTTCTCCATTATCCATTCTCCATTATCCATTCTCCATTGAGCAAGTTCACGTGCGTCGGCCTCTACCACTTGTATACGGTCGGCCCAAGGGGAGGCTAATACATTTTCAGTGGCTTGCGCCACGGCATCGGTATCAAGGTCGATGGCTACGATATGGGCACCGCTACGCTGAGCAGCCATGAGGGCCACGAGGCCTGTGCCTGTACCCATGTCAAGAACACGGCTACAGTGCTCTACCCTCGCCCATGCTCCGAGCAAGACGCCATCGGTACCGACCTTCATTGCACAACGATCCTGGCAGATGGCAAACTGCTTGAATGTGAACGAGGGCTTCAAAATCGAACAACAGCATTTAGGGCAGCACCTTCGGTCGATGCTGTGGGTGTGACAAAGACCTCCCAACCTGTGAGGCGGTGCATCGCCCGCTTGGTATAGGGTAACAGCCAGTAACCTATGCGGGCACTCAAGATGCCCACACCAGCACCGGCAAAGACATCGGTAAACCAGTGGCGCTCGTTATACACACGCAACACTCCCACCGTAGTGGCTATGGTATAGGCTCCCACGGCAAGCCAAGGATAGTCCTCACCATACTCGATGCGCACCAACTCGGCACCCATGAAGGTGGTAGCCGTATGACCCGAGGGGAATGAATTGTCGGCTGAGCCATCGGGACGAGGCGTACGCACCGTATACTTGATACCATTGACAATGACACCGAGTGCCACGTACGAAGTGGCCAACTCCAACGTGCGGTCCACGTAGTTGTGCTTGGCCTCTGCACCGAGCAGACTGCATCCATAGATAGAGGCAAGCGGGACGTATTGCAGATAATCGTCTACTTCTGTGCGATGATCGCCACGCCAGTCATTGAGGAAGTCGCGCACCTCGTAACGGGAGCTCTTTATGGGCTCTACAAAGCCCAGCGTGCCGGCTCCTATCAATGATAGGGGCATAATGATTTCGCCGAGCTTGAAATTGGACTTTACAGCGACACTATCCGGTGCCTCCAAAGCTGAACAAGGAAGCACGAAGAGAAGTGACAGGAAGAAAAGGAGGGTATTACGCATAGGAACTACTTCTTCAAAAAATACTTGTTAAGAATCTTGATGGGCAGCCATACAGAGAGGGCGCTCACTGCAACCACCGACACCAAGACGAGAAGGAGGTCGGAAAACTTCACTCTGACAGGATAGGCATCGACCACAAACTGTCCGCCCCCACCAAGGCTGATAAGCCCAAACTCTTGCTGCAACAAGCACAGCACAATACCCAAGACAAGGCCTACCACCGCTCCGAGCAGAGCAATGAGGTTTCCTTCATAAATGAAGATGCGAGCCACAAATCCATCGGTAGCACCGAGGCTACGCAGGGTCTCGGCATTGGACTGCTTGTCGAGGATAAGCATCGACACTGAACTGATGATGTTGAAACAAGCTACCATCAGGATGAAGCAGAGGAAGAGGTAGGTAACAAACTTCTCTATCTCCACGACCTTGAACGTGGCTGCCTGCTGCTCATAACGGTTCTTCACCGTGTAGTCCTCACCCATGATGGTTGCTATGCTCTGCTTCACCTTGGCGGCATTGGCCTTGGGCGACAGGCGCACCTCGATGGATGACACCTCGGTATCATAGTCGAACAGCCTGCGGGCATAGTCCAAGGAGGTAACGACATAGGATGAGGCGTAGCGTGCATCGTTGATGTTGAGCACATTGCCCGGAAGGTAGAGCGGCTCGCGATGAAAGCTGGACATCGGGTTAGAGAGGTTCACTTTGACTCCTCGACGAGGGGCATACACCTCTACCGGGTCGTAGGGGTCGAAACCGGTGCCTAAGGTATACATCAACTGTATACCCAGCACACCATAGTCGACTACTTCATCGTAGAGCTTGAACTCGGGATTGCCATATAGAATCTCTTCGATATGGGTCAAGGCCTGGAAATTATCGTCCACACCTTTGATGGTGATCATGACTTGCTGGCCCTTATACTTGGCCATGGCATTGTCCTCCAAAGTGAGACTCAGTACCTCAACACCAGGCAAGGCACGTATATCTGCCATGGTTGCCGAGTCGGGGGTAAAGGTCTTGCCCTTGATGGCTTCTACCTTCAAGTCGGGGTCAAAGTGAGTAAAGAAGCTCGATATCAGGTCGTGGAAGCCATTGAACACCGAGAGCGTGCACACCAAAGCCAACGTAGCCAACGCAACGCCACACACGGAGATTCCCGAGATGATGTTGATAGCGTTGTGCGACTTCTTGGAGAAGAGATAACGACGGGCTATGTAGAGTGCGCAGTTCACGAGGCGATATTACTTCAACAACTCATCAATGCGCTCCAAGTAGTCGAGCGAGTCGTCAACGAAGAACTTCAATTCGGGGATGATGCGCAACTGATGGCGCAAGCGTCCACCCAACTCGTAGCGAATGGCACGCATGTTGGCAGTCAAGTTCTTCACAATCTCAGCACCACGCTCCGAGGGGAACACGCTGATGTGTGCACGCGCAATGCTGAGGTCGGGGCTCACGCTTACCGATGTCACCGATACGAGTACGCCATTCATTGACTTGGCTTGCAAAAGGAATATCTCGCTCAGTTCCTTCTGGATGAGACGAGCAATTTTACTTTGTCTGGTTGATTCCATCTATATAATTTACTATTTATTATTATTGGTTATGGGTTTATGGGTTAGGCATTAATTTTCATTTTTCAATTTGACTGCCCTCCGGATGGCACTCTCAATTCTCAACATTAATTCTTATTTCTTTCTTATCATCGTAAGGCCGTCACGTAGGGGAAGTATGAGCTTCTCGACTCTCATGTCAGCAGCTACAAAGGCGTTGAACTCATTGATGGCCACCGTCTGACGGTCGTTCTGGTAGGCTTTGTCTACTACGTGACCATCCCACAGGGTATTGTCGGCCAAGATGAGTGCACCGGGCGAGGTGTGCTGGAGTATCATCTCGTAGTATTCCATATATTGACGCTTGTCGCCATCCATGAACACGAAGTCAAACACTTCGTCCAATTGAGGCACCTCTTCAAGTGCATTGCCGATGTGGAAGCACACCTTGTCGCCATAAGGCGAGTTTTCAATCCAAGGACGAGTGAAGTCCTCCAACTCATCGTCAATCTCATAGGTATGCAGCAAGGCTCCCTCTCCCAAGCCCTCGGCCATACAGAGTGCCGAGTAACCAGCAAAGGTGCCAATCTCGAGCACACGCTGGGGACGGGCAAGCTGCACCAACATCTTGAGCAAACGGCCCTGCAGGTGACCTGATGTCATGCGGGGATTGATGAGTTTCAGGTGTGCCTGACGATAGAGCGCCTTCAGGTAGTCGCTCTCCTCATCCATATGCTGCAAGATATATGCCTCTATTGCTTCGTGATGCGTCATAATGCCAAGATTGCTTCTATCGCCAATCGGTATGAATCCATACCAAAACCACCTATCACACCCACGCAAGCACCCGTGATGAGTGATGTGTGGCGATAGGTTTCGCGCTGATATACATTGGAGATGTGTACCTCTACTACAGGCGTATTGATGGCCTTGATGGCATCGTGCAATGCCACTGAGGTGTGCGTATAGGAACCGGCATTGAAGACTATGCCATCGTATGAAAAGCCCACTTCGTGCAGTTTGTTGATGAGCTCACCCTCTACGTTCGACTGGTAATACTCGAGCTGCACATCAGGGAACCGCTCTTGCAATACCGCAAAAGCGCTCTCCATAGAGTCATTGCCATAGATACCCGGCTCACGCTTGCCCAGCAAGTTCAAGTTAGGGCCATTGAGTACCAATATCTGTTTCTTATCTGCCATTGTTTATATCATTTATAAGTAGTTGAAGGGAGATATCGCTTCGCTCTTGAGGAGTTAAAGGCCAAATGATTTGTATACGGTAAACTATTGGCTTTATCTCCATTTATCTCCTAAAAAACTACTTCACTATCATCTTAACTTCGTTTTAGTTGTTCACGTTGCTTTACCCTTCGGACAGCGACCTAAAGGTTCGGCATAATCAAGCTTCTGCACTCACTTAATCACAACTTTCTTGCCACCTACGATGTAGAGTCCTGCAGGAAGTCCATCCAATGAGGTAGCATTCATGCGCACACACTTTCCTGTAATGCTATACACCTGGCACGGCCAAATGGACTTTTCAGCATCAGGAGTAACCATCTCTTCCACTCCGCTCTCTACATCACTCTTGCTCATAGAGCCATAGTAGTAGAGTCTGAAGTTATCGAAGACTGTCCAAAACATCGAGCCACGGCTCTCACTGCGGATACCCAATGTCAATGCCTGTACTCTACGGTTCTGCATAGTAACCACATTCTCATACAATCCCTTCTTGAAATACCTGCTTGCAGCCAACATATCATTGGGGATATAACGAGTGGGGCTACCTACAGCCGACTCCGTACCACCGAGCTTAGTCTTTTGTGCTTCGGCTGCAATGGACTTCACTTGCTCTTCGGCAGTACCCAAATAGATTTCGGTTGTCACCAAACCTGTGTTGTTGAGATAAGCCTCATATACACTTGCCGAGGAGCCCGTGCGTTGGAAAGCCTGTACACGCAATTGATATACACCCTTAGGCAACTTATCAGCGGTAGTTTGGTTAAAGTCGAAGGCTTTCTCATAATACTCCATGCACGAATTGCTTAATGTCGGAGCATCAGACCATCCTGTAGCATCATCAATAGATGCATTGGTTATCATATAGGTAATGTCGAAAGGCTGGCTGGCATCGGAAACAGAGACACAAGGCAAGAACTCAAGGATAGCAGTCTTGGCTGCCTGCACGCAGGTCTCTATCTCTGTTGTTGAGAGGTTTTGCGACTGCTTTTCTTTAAGCATGTCCAATATTGCTTCAAGAGCATCATCAGCACCTTCAACATCCTCGGTGTGAGGTGTATTCACGAAGCTCTCCACACGTGTAATCCACTCATCTAACTCGCCCTTATAGACATCGTTAGCAGCTTCATCGAAGTCCGCCACGTCATCCTTTGACAAGAACACCCAACGCTGGGCATGAGCGCCATCAGTGAGGTCAAAAGTTGCAGACGTCACCTTACCGTTAGCTGCAGCACTCATACAGGGAGGTGTGAGTGTGTTCTGTGGCTTTACCATCCAATAACCTCGCACATTGGTCTTCTTTGTGTTCTTACCCACTATAACATCCACACGCGAGCGCATCATCTGGAAATTGGTGTTATCCGAGAGAGTAGTTGCTGTAGCTCCTCCATGCGCCATATAACGTCCTGTAGCAGCATTGCGCAACTGGTAATAGCCCTTTGCAGGGTTAAAAGATACGTACCATGCCGCTTCGCCACTATCCAGAACATCTGCTGCAGTCATTGACTTCCACACCAACTTATTATTCTCTATCACCAAGTATGACGTGTAGAGCCCATGGTCTTCACTTTCGCTCTTGATGTAGTACTTGATAGTATCCTCCTGCTCGAAGGTATAAGCGGGTGTAGCAAAGCCACCAGTGGGGGGAAGACCATCCTCACCCAAAGCCTGATAGATAAGCGCATTGCTCATGTAGAGCATCATGTCATCAGTATCTTCATTGGAGCCATTGATGCCATAAGGCCACATGTGAGTACCGTCGCCCTTCATCACAGAGGTGGTATTGTTGTCGAGGAAGCGGACAACAGCTGTAGCGCGATCGCCCAGCCATTCACCCGTACCGCTACCGGCACGAAGCGGAGAATTGCTACCATACCAAATATCATGCTGACCTACACCGATGGCATGTCCCAGTTCGTGCAGGATGGTACCTGTACGTTGGTACGAAGAGTTCGGGCCCACACGCATCCAACCTCCATAGGAGCAATCAGCGGTAGGTGTACCTGAGCCATAGTGTACATTGGCATAGAGTCCATTGATGCTGGTTATCTGATTAAGAATCCATGCAGCATCGGCAACGGCGATGTTGATACGTACATTAGCTTCAGCATCGGCACCATTGTCGTAGCCCCAAGTGACATTACCTTTGGGAAGAGTAATCACCTTCACAACATCACCATAGCCTACGGCATAATCCTTGGTCATCGCATACGCGCGCATGTAGTATACAGTGGACGGAGTGAGATTCTCCATCGCATAGATACGGCCGTTTTGGGTATAGTACTTGGTAGAACGACTATCCAGCACCGTAGGCTCGGGATGTGTACTCCAGCAGAAACCCTGTTCCAACAGATTTGACGTGGTCACCCCACTCACCGTGTTACGTCCAAAAGCCATTGTAGCACCACGAGCCACAAAGCTGTGAGTACTTACCGAAGGAACAGCTCCCGAAGCATTGGCCAAACGGAATGCCAAAGAGGCCTTTTTCAATTCACTGGCAATAACGGGATAGTTAGCATCAGTTTCACTGCCAAGCTCAGCCTTAGCCATATCTATAGCAGCTTGAAGTTCGTCCAGCCCATTGGCATCAGCATTCTGCCCCAGCAGCTGCTCGGCTTCGTCGATGCGGTTTTGCAGCTCTGTTCTCAGTACTGCGATATCATTTTCAAGCAGGTACAAGCGGAAATTATCGCAACAGAGATAATTTCCCGTCGCACTTACAGCCTCAAAGCCGATAGTGGCCTGCTTCTCTATCACCGTAAACTCCACTGTGTAATCTGCGGCAGCATTGACCTCTACACGACTATCATTGGCCACAATCCATGCACCAGTCTGCTTGGCGGTCGAGTTCTGCTGCACATTTTGCGCAGCCGCCACCAACCTATAGCGTCCGTTAGGCATTGACTTTATAGTCTGAAAGGCGTGAGCATTACCGGCACGACTGCCTGAGCCCACCCATCTCTCCAAATATACACTACCCGCCTTATTGGTAAAACTGGTATTGGTCTGCTTCTTCAGCTGCAGTGTATTCCAATCCACCATACCACTCTCAAAACTGGGGTTTGAGATGAGCGAAGTCTTATTGGTTTCGGCCACTGCATGCGATGTGCCCGCTCCGAAGAGCAGGCACAATGCAGCGATTAGTATTTGTTTACGGTTGTTCATAGTATGTCTGTTACCCTATTACTCTATAGTGTTCAGCTTCTTGTCCACAAGCATAGCATCGATCATCTGCAAATTGAGCTCACCGCTCTGACGAGCCACGAAGGTGATCTCTACAAGTGTGCCGTTACCGCTGAGTATAGCCTTATTGCCTGTGTTCACGAAGGTGGGATAGAGGGCCTTCTGACCATTCTTGTGCAGACGGTCGTAGGTGAGGTTCTCCATATCCTTGGTGCCTACCGATGTAGTCTTCACATACATGAGTTGTTCTGCATCGTAGGGGATAGCCACGCTCCATGCATTCACCTCATTGAGGCCAGCGCCACGGATGATAACCTTCACCTCCTCACCCTCGCGGATGCTCTTGGGAGCCACGAGTTCGAGTTCACCAGCAAGTGTACCCATGCCGTAGGTGCTCACGCCACCACGTGCAACTACGCCCACGGTAGAGATGTCGTATGCATCGATAAGACCATTCTCATTGATGTCACCACCACTGATGTAGCCGTCGAAGTCAGAATCACCGGCACGCAAACCAGTGTAGTTCATGTATGAAGTGAAGTCGTCCATATCGACACGGCCATCGTGGTTGATGTCGCCCTGCAGTACGGTCTCAGTACCAGGCACCTTGAAGATATACATCTCACGGCCTGAACCGAAGTTACCGCGTGCAGCTGTGATATCCATCTTCATGTAGCGGGCAGGTGACTTGCCATCGAAGGTGATGGTCTTCACGGTGCCGTCGCCAGCCCAGTTGAATGCTACGGGCTCGCTCCATGCCTTGCGGTCGGTGCTGTAAGAGATAGTACCCTGGAGGAGTGTACCGTTGCCACCATCCTCGCGGGGGAGGTATTCGAGCTTGTCGAGCACGTTCACGCCACCGAGGTCAATCTCCATGGTGAAGGGTACTGCACCACCAGCCCAGTCGGTGTGCCAGATGCTGGCCTCATCGTAGTCGAAGAACTTGTTCACGCCCTGTCCGGGTTGGTTCTTGCAGGTGGTCTCAGCCTTGATACCAGGGATGGCAAACTCGAGCGGGTTAGAGAGAGTGGTCACCTTGGTCTCGGCCCACTTGGTAGCACCAGCTGCGTTCACGGCACGCAGGCGGAGGATATATTCGGTCTCTGCCTTGAGGTCCTCAAGACGGAACTTGCTGTCACGGATAGTAGAGTAGAGCATGCCGTCAAACTCGATTTCGTAGTAGTCGGCCTCAGGCTGCATCTCCCAAGAGGGGGTAAGTGCATAGGGCTCGATGTTTTCCTCGGTGAAGGTGATGGTGGGCACAGCGAGCTTGCCGGTGTTGGCCACTAAGGGGTCTGTCACCTCAAACTGATAGCCCTCTACGGTTACCTCGATAGCATTGGCAGTAACATCGGTAGCGGCAATCTTGACCATCAGGCGGGGAGCGCCCTTGATGCTCACCTCAGCAGCTTCGGAGCCACGTGTAGAGAACTGGTTGAGCTCGGGCTCGGCGTCATAGTAGTAGGCATTGTCGGTCACGATGAGCTCGGCAGCCGAAGCCACAGCCTCAAGCTCCACCTTCTTGCCACCTACGGTAGCCTTCACGGCCTTGGGGGCGGTGTTCATGTAAATGCGCATCTCTGTGCTCTTCTGAGGCTCGAAACCATCGAACATTCCCGTTGTCGGAGCCACGGTAATGATGGCCTTACCCTTCTTCACCTGACTGCTTACCTGAGTCTCTACATACTCACCCATGAGGTAAGCCTGTGTACGACCATCGTCGTCATACTCGGTGAAGCTGCTCTCGCCAAAGGGATAGAGGTCGTAGATGCGGATGGTGGGATCGAGCTCGTTCACATTGTTGTGCGGACGTGTGAGGGGTACGATAGCACCAGCCTTCACGAAGAGGGGCTGCTTCCACAGAGGAGCATCGTAACTGTTGATGATGCGTCCACCCTTGTAGTGCTCACCGCTGAAATAGTCAATCCACATACCCTCGGGGAGGTAGATACCGTGACGCACGTCGTTGCCCTCAGCATCTGCGGCGGTGTTCTGGTAGATGGGAGCCACGAGATACCAAGGACCAAACATATACTGATATTGTGTAGCCTTGCCCAAGGTGTAGGCATTCTCGGTGTCGAGGAACATGGCGCGTACCATAGGCATGCCAAACACGGCCTCGCGAGCGATACTATAAGTGTAGGGAGTGAGTACAGACTTCCACTTCAGGTAGGAGCGGTTGATGGATGTGGCAGGTTCGCCCAAGGCCTGGGGATACTTCGCGTTGGAGCCCCAGCCGTCCATATTGAGGAGCATGGGTGAGAAGGTCTTCCATGCATAGTCGCGCACGTTGACGGGCACGTTGTTACCGCCGAAGATACCGTCCATGTCGCTTGACACGTTGGGTTGGCCCGAGAGACCCGAACCGATGTATGTGGGGATATGGAATCGGATGTACTCCCAGTTACCACCAGTCTGGTCACCACTCCAGAGTCCGGCATAGCGCTGTGTACCTGCCCAGCCGTCGAGGGTGATGATGAAGGGGCGTGCGTCATTGCCAAACTCGGGCATTACCTTAGCCACGTCGGCCACGCCATTAAGTCCGAACGAGTAACCGGGACCTACCCAAGCCACGTCGGTCTTGAGGATGCGTACACCAGCGTCGCGTACCTCGCGGATGATGTCACGCTGCAACAAGGCCTCGACGCCCTCCTTGGGATAGAGGCTCGACTGTGTCCACAGACCCAGTTCCACGCCATGCTGACGGGCATATTCACCAAACTGACGGAGGTTCTCGATGTTGCCCTCGAGTGTACCTGTCTGTCCGTAGCCAGCACCATAGCCGTCGTTGGGGAGGATCCATCCGAGAGGCATATCATGAGCCGCATAGCGGTCAATCACGGCACGAGCCGAGAACTGATAGGCATCACTCTTTGCAGGCACCTTTACCTCACCCTTTCCAGCAACAGATGCCGAGGCGGGAACTGCGCCATAGCCCTTTTCTCCATTGAGTGTTTCTCTGAAGCCGCCATTATTCTTCTGACTCTCCTTGTAGCGCTTGCCATCCTCGAAGAGCACACCACCCTCGGTGGTCTCGGTCCAATAGTCGCGGTTATAAGCGTTGAGGTGACCCTCGTAGAAGCCAAACTTAGGCAACAATACGGGGTTACCTGTGAGCTGGTAGTAGTCGTTCAGCAAGGCCACGGGGCCCTCGTCGACCATCACAAAGAGGTCGAGGTAGTCACCATCGTGCTGCATCTTCACCAAGCCATCAGCAGCTGAGTTGAAGTCATATACACCCTTCTTGAAGGTATACCACATCACACCATAACCACCGGTAGACCAATAGAACGGAGTGGGCGAAGCCACACCACCGTCAACCCAGTTATTGGAGTTGATAATCTGAATTACCTTGCCACTGTGTGAGAAGCGGCCGTTCTGCATACCACCACCATAGAAGTACTCCTTGTCGGCAGCCTTCACGGTCATAGTAGCCACGCCCTCCTTGATGGTTACGGGAGTAGTCTCCTCGAGCACCACCTTCTTGGTAGCGAGGTCGGTCACTGTCATCAAGCCTGTAGCCTTGTCTACCACCACCTTGATGCGAGGTGTGGTCATCACCGTCTTGCCAGCGGTCTCCTTCACAGCGAGGCTACTTACCTCACGGCGGGGATTGTCCACCAAGATTTGCGCCTCGGGGCTTGCCACGGGGTCACGCATCTCGCCACCTTGCGGGTCTTGGAACACACGCACGATGTCATCGCCATAGAAGTCAAACACACGGCACGTGCTATCGGCCATGAGCACCTCCACAACGGTACCATTCACTACTTCTCCCTTACCGCCACATTGGGCAAACGAAAGGAGCAATCCTGCTGCCAGGGCTGTTTTTGCAGTCACCTTGGCAAATCGAATCATTAGGTTTCTCATCATGTTATTAAATTAAGTACACAAATAGTCCAAAATTAGGGTGTAAAATTACATCTTTTAAGAGAATTATCCAAGATTATTCCCCTTAAGTTGTTATTTTTAACTACTTTTGCTGTAAAAATTAGAATCATGAAAGAAATCGAACGCAAGTTCCTCGTCACTAACGACAGTTACCGCGCATTGGCCTACGCCAAAGACGACATCCTACAAGGCTACATCTGCAGTGGGCACGGCCGCACAGTGCGTGTGCGTACTCGTGGCAATAAAGGCTACCTCACCATCAAGGGCCCGTCGACCGATGGCATCAGCCGTTTCGAGTGGGAGAAGGAGATTACCTTGCAAGATGCTCGTGAACTATTCACCCTCTGCGGCGAGCGTATCGAGAAGACACGCTACCTCGTGCGCAACGGCAAGCACGTGGTCGAAGTCGACGAATTCCACGGTGAAAACGAGGGATTGGTGTTTGCCGAAATTGAACTTTCTGACGTGAATGAAACCTATACCCGCCCCTCCTATCTTGGCCGCGAGGTCACTGGCGACAAGCATTACTACAATGCCTACCTCAGCCGCCACCCTTATCCCACATGGAAGGATGAGGTAAAATAAAGGCTTATTCATCTTCATCTGCTTCGAGGTACCTGACATCTATAGAAATGGGAGATAAGCACCGCAGTGCTTATCTCCCATTTCACGAATACATTTTTTGAAATTTCGTTAACACCTAACAAAATATCCCATTTCATCGGGATTTATTCGACTGATATAGCCCGTATGCTTGTCTATTTCCGCTTCGACCCAGCACACAAACAGGTGGGCTGATGAGGCGAAGAGTGCGGCATTGGCTGTGGCATCCTGTAGTAAAAGATAGCTCATGATAATGTAGCCCGCCATCTCGACGAGGCGGCGTGCCGTGAGGTCGGTGAGTTCTTGGTCTTTCTGTTCTACGATAGTGTTAACTGCCTCTTCATAGCGGGGCACCATGGCATCGAGCCGCGCTTTTAGCGAGGTCATCTCGGGCGACACCTCCCACTCGGCAAACTCCCTCATCACACTACCATAGAAACCCGAAGTGGCATAGCGTATGGCAGCGATGACCTGCATCTGCGTGGTACCCTCGTAAATGTTGGTGACGCGGGCATCGCGGTAGAGGCGCTCGCAGGCATAGTCCTTCATATACCCTGAGCCGCCATGCACCTGTACGCAGTCGTATACGTTCTGGTTGCACAGCTCGCTGCCCAAGCCCTTCGAGAGCGGTGTGAACGAGTCGGCCAGCTTGGCATAGTATTTCTGTTCCTTGCGCTCCTCGGGGGTGAGTTTGCGTTCTTTGCCAATGTCTTCGAGGGCCTTGTAGATGTCTACGTAGCGTGAGGTCTGATAGAGTATGGCACGTGTGGCATCGAGTTTGGCCTTGATGCCAGCCACCATCTCGGCTACGGGAGCCATCTCGATGATGGGTTTGCCAAACTGACGACGGCTCCGGGCATAGGCCAACGCCTCTTCGTAGGCAGCCTGTGAGATGCCCACTGCCTGGGCAGCGATGCCGAGGCGTGCACCATTCATCAGGGCCATTACATATTTGATGAGGCCGAGGCGTCGCTCACCACAGAGTTCTGCACGGGCGTTGTTGTATACCAGTTCGCAGGTGGGGCTTCCCTTGATGCCCATCTTATGCTCGATGCGGCGCACGGTGACCCCTCCATTGCGTTTGTCGCAGATGAACATCGAGAGTCCTCGTCCGTCCTTGGTGCCCTCCTCAGAGCGTGCCAGCACGAGGTGTATGTCGCTGTCGCCATTGGTGATGAAGCGCTTCACGCCATTAAGCCTCCAGCAGCCGGCCTCCTCATCGTAGGTAGCCTTGAGCTGTGCGCTCTGCAGGTCAGAGCCCGCATCGGGTTCGGTGAGGTCCATGCTCATGGTCTCTCCGCTGCACACGCGGCCGATGTAGTGCGTTTTCTGCTCCTCGCTGCCAAACTCATAGATGGTCTCGGCACAATCCTGCAATGCCCATAGGTTCTCGAACCCCGCATCGGCGCGGCTCACCATATCGGCAGCGAGCATGAAGGCCACGCTGGGGAAGTTGAGTCCGCCATATCTCCGGGGCATCGACATTCCCATGAGTCCAGCCTTGCGCAGGACCTCCAGGTTCTGTTCGGTGCCCGAGGCGTAGTATACGTGGCCGTCGCGACAGGTAGGTCCCTCGCGGTCTACCCCCTCCGCATGGGGAGCGATGATGTCGGCACAAATCTCGCCTACGATCTCGAGTACTCGGCCGTAGTTATCTATCGCATCCTCATGGTCTTGAGGAGCATAGGCATACAGGTCTTTCTCTGCAAAGTCACGTTCACGAAGCTCTACGATGCGCTTCATGAGTGGATGGTTCAAGTAGTGCTTGAGTTCCGGGCTGTCGGTATAAAAGTTAGACATAAGTATATGGGGCCTCCCCCTGCCCCTCCCAAGGAGGGGTGACTCGGACATCACGGAGAGGACTTGTTATTATATTCTTATTATATTTCTTTCTGAGGACTCTGAAGTCCCCCTCCTCGGGAGGGGTTAGGGGAGCTTCTTTTCCCTTTCATCATCTTCGGCAGCACCTCCTCCACGCGTCCTATGATGACATAGTCGGCAATGGCGTTGATGGGTGCCTCGGGGTCGGTGTTGATGGACACGATGATGCCGCTCTCCTGCATGCCTATGGTGTGCTGTATCTGTCCGCTGATGCCACAGGCGATGTAGAGTTTGGGGCGTACGGTGAGTCCCGTCTGACCTATCATGCGTTCGTGGTCTACGAAGCCCGCATCCACGGCAGCGCGGCTGGCTCCCACCTCTCCGTGCAGTTCCTTGGCAAGGTCGAAGAGCAGGTCGAAGTTCTCGCGCGAGCCCACGCCATAGCCTCCGGCCACCACCACGGCAGCCCCCTTGAGGTTGTGCTTGGCCTGCTCGATGTGGCGTTCGATGACCTTCACCACGAAGTCCGTGTTGGCGACATAGTCCCCCACCTCATGGCCGATGACCTCACCCTGATAGTGGGCATCACGTATCTCCTTCCGCATCACGCCTTCGCGCACGGTAGCCATCTGCGGACGGTGCTCGGGGTTGACAATGGTGGCCACTACATTGCCCCCGAACGAGGGGAGCATCTGCAGCAAGATGTTCGTGTAGTGCTTGCCCGTCTTCTCGTCGGTGTAGTCGCCAATGGCCAGGGCCGTGCAGTCGGCCGTGAGACCTCCTCGCAAGGCCGATGACACACGCGGACCGAGGTCGCGGCCTATGGCCGTGGCCCCCAGCAGCGCAATCTGCGGCTTCTCCTCCTCGAAGAGCCTGGTCAACGCCGCGGCGTGGGGCAAAGTGGTGTAGGGGAAGAGTCCCTCCCCATCGAAAAGGTGCAGCACATCCACGCCATAGGGCATCACCTGCGGCGCCACACCATCAAGCCCCGTGCCAATGGCCACGGCCTCGAGGCGACATCCCAGTTCATCGACCAGTGAGCGCCCCTTGGTGAGCAGTTCGAGGCTCACCTCAGCCACACGGTTCTCTTCCTTCAGTTCTAAGTATACGAATAGGTTGTTCATAACTTTTTGCTTAGGAGATAAAGGAGTCAAAGGGAGATACCGCTTTGCTCTCCGAGGAGATAGAGCCGATAGCCCTTTCGCGCGACACGATGCCATTGGCTTTATCTCCTTTTATCTTATCTCCATCTGACTACATGAATATTTCTCTTATCAACTCCTCCATCTCCTCGTCGCTGCAGCCCATCACGCGGCTCTCCTTGGCAGTGGGCACGATGGTCTCCACCGCCTTCACCCGCGTGGGCGAGCCCTGTAGTCCGCATTGCGCGATGTCCGCCCCGATGTCGGTGGCATTCCACACAGCGATGTCGGCCCTCTTGTGGCTCATCAGCAACTTGGCATGGCGCGTCCTGCAGGGAGCAGCCGAGCCGTCCACGGTGACCACCGCGGGCAGGGGAGCCTCCACCACCTCCACGCCATCGTCTATGCGGCGCTTGACGGTGATTCGCCCCTCGCCAATGCCACCTATCTCCACGGCATAGGTCACCTGCGGCACGCCCAGTCGCTCGGCCACCTGCGAGCCCACCTGTGCCGTCTCTCCGTCGATGGCTTGGCGCCCGCAGAGGATGAGATCATACCCACCCATCTTGCCTATGGCCGTGGCCAGGGCATACGATGTGGCCAGGGTGTCGGCACCCGCAAAGGCGCTATCGGAGAGCAAGTAACCCCCGTCGGCTCCGCGGAAGAGGCCCTCGCGCACCACATCGGCCGCCCGCGGGGGACCCATTGTGAGTACCTGTATGCTAGAGCCTGGGTGCAACTCCTTCAGTCGCAAGGCCTGCTCGAGCGCCCTCATGTCGTCGGGGTTGATGATAACGGGCAGCGCCGCACGGTCTATGGTGCCATCAGCCCTCATTGTGCCCTGGCCCACGCAACGCGTGTCGGGCACCTGCTTGGCAAGGACTATAATTCTCAGGTTCATTGTCGTATCATTGTTTGTGATGGTAGCCATTCCATTACACCAACATAAAGGAAAGGTTTCCTCGACAGCAGAGCTTGTCACCAACCTTTGCCTCGGCCTTGGCCAAGACGAGAGCCTGACGACGCTCGGTAATGGTGGAACGCAGGGTGATGGTATCGCCAGGTCGCACTTGATATTTGAACCTCACCTTGTCAATACCCGTATAGAGGGGACGCTTGCTCTTGATTTCATCACCGAGGAGCAAGGCGCAAGACTGAGCCATCATCTCGCAGAGGATGACCCCCGGTACCACGGGATAATCGGGAAAGTGTCCCTGCAAGAAAAACTCGTCGCCACGTACACGGTAGGTGCCTATAGCATAGCGAGTAACCCCGCCATTATCGTTGGTAACAATCTCCTCTTCAAGGCTATCGACAAGCAGCATAGGCTCGCGATGAGGAAGGAAGGCTTTGATTTCTTCTCTGTCCATATTGTATTTTCTTTATAGTAGTTAAAGGCACTTAATATATGGAGATATAGCTCCGCTCTTGAGGAGTTAAATACCGATGGTCTGCACAGCGTACAAAACATTTGGCCACTATCTTCATTTATCTCCTCAATAAACTATTGCCTTTAACTCCATTTAACTTCTTATCTCCTCAATAAACTTAGATTTTCTTCAATACCACACAAGCGTTATGGCCACCGAAGCCCAATGAGTTGGAAGCGCCGATGGTAATATCCACCTCTACAGCCTTATTGGGCACATAGTTGAGGTCGCATTCGGGATCGGCCTCCTTATAATTGATGGTGGGAGGCACGATGCCATGTTTCAAGGCCAGAGCTGTAGCAATCAGTTCAACACCGCCTGCTGCACCGAGCATGTGGCCTGTCATCGACTTGGTAGAACTGATGTACGCCTTGCGTGCAGCCTCCTCGCCGAGGGCGAGTTTGATGGCATTGGTCTCGGTCTTATCGTTGAGCGGTGTGCTGGTGCCGTGCGCATTGATGTAGAGGGTATCATCAGCAGTATATCCAGCCTCGTCGAGTGCCATGCGGATAGCCTTTGAAGCGGGTATGCCATCGGGGCGTGGAGCGGTGTAGTGATGAGCATCGCAAGTGTTCCCATAACCAGCCACCTCGGCATAGATGGTAGCACCACGCTGCACGGCATGCTCATACTCTTCGAGGACGAGTATACCCGCACCATCAGCCATGGTGAAGCCGCTACGGCGGGCATCAAACGGTGTGCAGGCATCCTCCAAAGTCTCGGCATTGGTGAGCGCACGGCTATTGGCAAAGCCACCGATGGCCAACGGATGGATGGCTGCCTCGGCACCTCCAGTGATGATGGCATCGGCCATGCCGTACTTGATGGCATGGAAGGCCTCTCCCACTGAGTGGGTACCCGTGGCACAAGCCGTCACCACAGGCAAGCAGGGTCCCTGGGCATTATGGCGGATGGCGATGTTGCCCGAAGCGATGTTAGCAATCATCGTGGGGATAAACAGAGGAGAAATACGGCGCGCACCCTCCTCGTCGTACTTGAGTGTCTCACGCACGAAGGTCGAGATACCTCCGATGCCCGAGCCTACATATACGCCGAAGCGGTCGGGGGCGATATTCTCACCACTTACCAATCCGCTATCCTGCACCGCCTGGTTGGCTGCCACCACGGCATATTGGCAGTAGAGGTCCATCTTGCGTACATCGGCACGTTCCAAACCTCCTGCTATGGGGTCAAAGTTCTTCACCTGTGCCACGATACGCACGGGGAGGTCCACGTCGTCAAATCCTTGGATAAAGTTCAATCCACTCTTGCCGTTCTTGAGGCTTTCCCAGAAGTCTGCAATGGTGTTTCCTACGGGGCTGATAGTGCCCAATCCGGTAATTACAACTCTTCTTTCCATATTCTTAGTTCTTAATATTACAAGTCTTTTAGTCTTTGTCCCAAAAGAGAACAGACCGAATCATTAACTTAAAAACTCCAAAAATTGTTGCAAATATACTTATTTATTCCATTCGATGATACAAGAGCCCGAAGTAAATCCCGCTCCGAAAGCGCTAAATGCAAGCAGGTCGCCCTTTTTTAACTTTCCTTCACGGTTCAACTCGTCAAGCAACATGGGAATGCTGGCCGATGAGGTGTTACCGAATTTGTCCACATTCATCGGGAGTTTCGAACCATCCACCCCGAAACGGTGGCGTATGTAGTCGAGGATGCGGAAATTGGCCTGATGCAATATGTAATAGGCGATGTCGTCCTTGCCCAAGCCAGCCTCAGAGAGAACAGCCATAAGGTCGGCCACTGAACAGGTGACAGCAGTCTTGAACACCTCTTGCCCAGCCATATAGAGCGGAATGTGCTCCTCCTCCTTGGTGATGAAGGGCGTAGGCTCCAACTTACGCTTGTAGTGCAACACGTCAGTGTTGCTCTTTGATGACACCTTGATGGCACGCAAGTCCTCACCTCTGGTTACTACCATGGCGCCAGCACCATCGCCAAAGAGCACGCAGGTGCTGCGGTCGTTCCAGTCGACCATGCGGGTGGGTTCCTCGGCTGCCATCACAAGGATATGAGTAGCACGCCCTGCTTGCAATAAAGCCTCAGCAAAGTCGATGGCATAGATGAAGCCTGTACATGCCGCATTGAGGTCTACGCAAGGACACATGGCACCAATCTTTCCCTCTACGATACTGGCTACTGAAGGAGTGACATACTCATTCACCACGTTAGAGCATATTATATAGTCGAGTTCACTGGCTACGATGCCTGCATCGTCCAAAGCCCTCTGGGCCGCCTCGGCAGCGAGGTCCTCTAAAAGTTCATCGGTTATCACCTGACGTGCACAGATACCCGTACGTTCGCGGATCCATGCATCGCTCGTATCCATCATCTGGCTCAAGTCATCGTTTGTGAGTGTACGCTTAGGATGCGCACTGCCTGTTCCTATTATTTTCATAGTCTTTAGTGTTAGGGGAACCTACTGTTTTTCGGCTCCTTCGTTCTTTTAACGAGGCAAAAGTATACAATATCTGATACCTCACCAATAAAACAACCCCTGATGTGGTCGAGAGCAAACCCAGTAGGGACTAAAATCCCCGAATAAGGGACAAAGGGCCTGAAAAAATTTTTTTCTGCGCTCGGTTTGCACTATCTTTGCAGCCTGAAATAAGCGAATAATGACAATATTAACCTCGTAGAGGCTACCAATAAGGCTTTGAGGAAGGGTTGATATTGACCTAAACTGAAAATATGGATTTCAAAAAGAAAGCACCCCGATTCCTCCTTGAGAGCCGCACTCTTACCGGTTCCGTCATCGCTATCGTGCTCTTCTCAATCCTGTTCATGGTGATATACGGCCCCTACTCTTCCACCTCATGGCTCACCTTGATGGCAGGCAAGCACGAAAGCATCGGACAACTCAGCGGATTCCATACGGTGATGGCTTCTATAGTCTTCTACTTCGTCGCCATTGCGTTCCTTATATTGAGCAAAGTCATCCTACACCATATAGGCCGTAAGTTCCAACTCATCAATGCACACTTGATCTCTTGGATTGGTGGTGAGGTGGTGATGATTTCGCTTATTTATACCGTTTTCACCGCACTATTTAACCTCGCCGATCCCGATATGTTTCTCCCAATCTGGGGACGTTCAATCATGGTATTGTCGGTTATCATCATTGTTCCTTACATCATCTGTTTGCAACATGCGACCAATCGTCATCAGCGCCAATTGCTCGACCGCTTGGGCATGAACGTTGCAAACGACAAGGTAGAGGAAACCGACCCCAAACTTATACACCTTGTTGACAGTACAGGCCGCTTGAAGATGAGCATCAATATTGACAGCCTCTATTATGTGGAGTCGCAAGACAACTACGTAAAGATATATTATGACTCTGACGGCAAACTGTGCAACTACATGCTTCGCAGTACCACTAAGGCCATCGAAACCCGTTTCAGCAGTTGGCTCATCCGCTGTCACCGCGGCTATCTTGTCAATAAGAACAAGATACGCATCTTCTGCAACGACCGCGACGGTATGTACATCAGCCTCATGCACGACGGCATCCGACAGATTCCCGTGTCGAAGTCATACGCCTCAAACATCCAGCGTATGCTCTCGCAGAACAGCGAAGAGGCTGACGCATAGGCATCGAATACAAATATCAGATTCCCAACACGTTGCTCCATTCGTCCCACCATTCCTTGACGAATGGAACTTGTTTTGTGACAAACCGCTCCAAGATTGAGGACGAAAGAAATCAACGTTCAGCAACAACCCTCTACCTTTGCCCTGGATTTTTCCGAAAAGCAAAGAAAAGGTTATGTTGAAACGATTCCTTAAGCAATCCCGATTCGAGTCATTCGACGACTTCATGCAACACTACGAGGTGTGCGTGCCCGAGCATTTCAACTTTGCCTACGACGTGGTAGACGCGTGGGCTGAGAAGGATGCCGACAAGCGCGCCCTACTGTGGACCAATGAGAAAGGCGAGGAGCGTACCTTCACGTTCGGAGAGATGAAAAGGTTCTCCGACCGCACAGCCTCCTATCTGCAGAGCCTCGGCATCCGACGTGGCGATACGGTGATGCTCATCCTCAAGCGTCGCTACGAGTGGTGGTGGACTATGCTCGCCCTGCACAAATTGGGTGCTGTAGTGGTGCCTGCCACGCATCTGCTCCGTGCACACGACATCGAGTATCGTTGCAACTCGGCAAATATCAAGGCCATCGTAGCCTGTGGCGACGACGACATCATACGCAATGTAGAGGCAGCACGCCCCTATAGCCACACACTGAAACACTGCATATCAATAGGTCCCGACGTGCCGTATGGATGGCTCGACTTCCATGAGGGTGTCAATGCCGCAAGGCCCTTTGTGCGCTTGGCTGAAAACGACAACTCCGACACCATGCTCATGTACTTCACCTCGGGCACCACAGGCCACCCCAAGATGGTGTGCCATGACTTCACCTATCCCTTAGGACATATCATCACCGCCGCGTGTTGGCACAATCTGTACGAGGAGTCGCTGCACCTCACGCTGAGCGATACAGGCTGGGGCAAAGCCGCTTGGGGCAAACTCTATGGGCAGTGGATAGTGGGTGCCACGGTGTTCGTATACGACTACGAGGGCCGATTCCCACCCGCCGACATCCTACGCACCATCGAGAAGTACCACATCACCTCATTCTGCGCACCACCCACGGTATTCCGCTTCCTCATCAAGGAGGACATGAA
This sequence comes from Bacteroidaceae bacterium, assembly GCA_045612065.1. Taxonomy (GTDB): domain Bacteria; phylum Bacteroidota; class Bacteroidia; order Bacteroidales; family Bacteroidaceae; genus UBA1189. The sequence goes on along the minus strand of JAZKYH010000044.1, from coordinate 1,197 downwards.
ACGCTACGACATCAGCAGCCTGCGCTACTGCACCGTGGCAGGCGAAGCCCTTAACCCCAACGTCTTCGAACAATGGAAACGCCTCACAGGCATCAGCCTCATGGAGGGCTATGGACAAACCGAAACCACCCTATCCATCGGCACTTATCCCTGGTGCAAGCCCAAGCCTGGCTCCATGGGTGTGCGCGGACCGCAGTACCACGTAGAATTGATGGACAAGGAGGGACACATCCTCGGCCCCGACAAAGAGGGCGAAATCGTCATCTGCACTTCGGGCGAAAAGCCTTTGGGACTCTTCAAAGAGTATCACCGCAATGCCGAACTCACCGCTGCAGCCAACTACGATGGATGGTACCACACGGGTGACATCGCCTACCGCGACCGCGACGGATACTACTGGTACGTGGGACGTATGGACGATGTCATCAAATCATCGGGCTACCGCATAGGCCCCTTCGAGGTGGAGAGCGCCCTGATGAAGCACCCCGCCGTGCTCGAATGTGCCATCACCGGTGTTCCCGACGAGATACGCGGACAGGTGGTGAAGGCCACCATCGTGCTCACAAAGAAGTATCGTCATCGTGCTGACGAGAAATTGGTTAAGGAGATACAGCACCATGTAAAGGAGGCTACCGCTCCCTATAAATACCCACGCTTGGTAGAGTTTGTCGACGAACTCCCCAAGACCATCAGTGGCAAGGTGAAACATTATGAGATAAGACAACAAGGATAAAAAACCTCTCTTCTATATAAACCAACCTTACGAAGAAATCATTTATTGATTACTATTTTAACCGTAAACCTTAACTAAAAGAGTGGCAGCATACCGTGAGGTACGCTGCCACTCGCCATTTATTGAATATCCGACTCCTTGAAAGATTCAACTTAAATTAAAAGATTACTGATGCTTATATGAAAATCAAGTGAAAATAGTCCTTCACTCTAAGATTAACCTTGCAAACCCTTCGATTCCCAATCTTTGTGCATCGCATCCCTCAGATAAGAAAGCCTTGCAAATGCTTGCACGAGTGCCTGTCTTTCCTTAAATTTGCAACTGCAGGGAAAACGCATTATAAAAATTGGTTTAATAATTGCCATAAATACTTTCTGTCAATAGATGCCCTAAACCTTTTTCTGTTGATTGGTTTGTTTAGTTCATTGTTCTTCAGTACAGCCAATACCATCTTCTCGATAACA
>JAZKYH010000043.1:0-7127 GCA_045612065.1 Bacteroidaceae bacterium | reverse complement strand
GATGCAGGACCTGCAGCCATGTTATCTGGGTGCAATGTACGGCCAGTACCACCACCTGATGCTACTGAGAAGTACTTCTTACCAGCCAATGTGCGCTCCTTCTTGTAAGTACCTGCTACTGGGTGCTGGAAGCGTGTAGGGTTGGTAGAGTTACCAGTGATTGATACATCTACGTCCTCCTTCCACATAACTGCAACGCCCTCACGAACGTCGTCAACACCGTAGCAACGTACCTTAGCACGAAGACCATCTGAGTAAGCGATAGTCTCTACCTCGTGTACCTCACCTGTGTAGTAGTCGAACTCTGTGCGTACGTATGTAAAGCCGTTGATACGTGAGATGATCTTTGCAGCGTCCTTACCCAAGCCGTTAAGGATAACACGCAATGGGTTCTTACGTACACGGTTAGCCATCTCCGCGATCTTGATAGCGCCCTCAGCAGCAGCGAATGACTCGTGACCTGCCAAGAATGCGAAGCACTGAGTCTCCTCACGGAGAAGACGTGCTGCGAGGTTACCGTGGCCGAGACCTACCTTACGGTCGTCAGCTACTGAACCGGGGATACAGAATGCCTGGAGACCGATACCGATAGCCTCGGCAGCCTCAGCAGCTGTCTTAACGCCCTTCTTGATAGCGATAGCGCAACCTACAACGTAGGCCCACTTAGCGTTCTCGAAACAGATGGGCTGTGTCTCCTCACATGCCAAATAAGGATCAAGACCATATTGGTCGCAAATAGCGTTAGCCTCCTCAATAGATTGGATACCGTACTCGTTCAATGCAGCAAGAATCTGTTTGATACGACGGTCCTGGCTCTCGAATTTTACTTCTCTAATCATAGTTCTTTCCTCCTTATTATTATTCGTGACGTGGATCAATGTGTTTAACTGCGCCCTGCTCAGCGGTGAAGCGACCGTATGTACCAGTTACCTTCTTCAAGGCTTCGTTAGCGTCGGTACCCTTCTTGATTTCGTCCATGAACTTGCCGAGGTGTACGAACTCGTAACCGCAAATCTGGTCGTCCTTGTCAAGAGCTACACGGCTGATGTAACCCTCGGCCATCTCGAGGTAACGGGGACCCTTAGCGAGTGTGCCGTAGAGTGTACCTACCTGTGAACGGAGACCCTTACCGAGGTCCTCGAGGCCAGCACCGATCATCAAACCACCCTCAGAGAAGGCAGACTGTGTGCGACCGTAAACGATCTGGAGGAAGAGCTCGCGCATAGCGGTGTTGATAGCATCGCATACGAGGTCAGTGTTGAGTGCCTCGAGCAATGTCTTACCGGGAAGGATCTCTGAAGCCATAGCAGCAGAGTGAGTCATACCAGAGCAACCGATAGTCTCTACCAATGCCTCCTGGATGATACCCTCCTTAACGTTCAAGGTGAGCTTACAAGCGCCCTGCTGAGGTGCGCACCAACCGATACCGTGTGTCAAACCTGAGACGTCCTTGATCTCTTTTGATTTTACCCACTTACCCTCTTCAGGGATGGGAGCGGGACCGTGGTTAGGACCCTTCTTTACAACACACATGTGTTCAACTTCGTGTGAATAAACCATTGTTTCTTAATTTTAATTAAGTAAATGAAAAAATGAATCTTCTAATTCGTGGAGACAAAATTAGTAATTAAATTGATAAATGACAATTGATAAATGAAAATTTTTACTCTCCTACCGTTTTTTGCGTTTATTAAGGAGTATTAGGACATATATTTGAATGAAAATCCGTACCTTTGCACATTGTGCGAAGATACTTCCACTCACTGTTAAATATCAAAGCAGACTTTGTATTTAGCCCGCTTGTCCGTATCTTTGCATTTTACAAGGGTAATACATACAACTATGGAGAAACGAATTACTGACGAAGCATTGCGCCAAGGCGCCGAGGAGGGCATGGATGCGTTCCTCAAGGTGTTTACTGATGCTTATCTCGATGTTATAGATGGCGAGCTCACTGCCGAGACTATGCCACGCCTCACGGGTGCACAACACGCGCTTTTGGGCTACCATTTCTTCCACGAGGAGATGATGGATGGAGGATTCTGCCAACTGATACAGAATGGCTATGGCCCCTACATCTTTGACAATCCCTTTGCCAAGGCCATGCGTTTATGGGGATTGAAGGAGTTCTCGAAGGTTATCTACAAGGCCAAGGAGGTGTACGATGAGCACAAGGCAGACCTCACCCGCGAACGTTCCGACGAGGAGTTCATGGCCATGTATGAGCTGTACCCTCAGTTTGACGACCCCGAAGACTACTTCATCGAGAACGAGGAGGAGATAACGGCAACCATCGCTTACTATGTGGACGAACACATCGAAGAGTTCTTGATTTGATATCAACGAACGACAGACAACAAAATTAGCTATAAATATAAACCAAAACAATACAAAAAGAAACAGATTGACGACTGACGAGTGCCCATCAACTTCAACTATTTGACGGTGTCTGCTGACCGTTGTCTGTTGACAAAAAACTAACAATGAAAAAGATATTTTTTGCATTGGCATGTGAAGCCGTATGTTTGCTGACCTCATGCTTACCCGAGCCAAATTTCGGGTATTCCATTTCTTACAATCGAGTAGTGACCATAGACACCTTGACTCCTACCGTATCGTTCAAGGCCGACTACACTGGTGAAGTGTTTGACAACATCACCAATCTGAAGACTCCTGAGGAGTTGGAGATGTTCGACCTCGAAGGTGCTAAACGAGCTGAGATACTCGTACGAGTGGACGTAGACGCTTCGTACAAAGCGACCTTGCTCATGCTCGACGCGAGAAAAATAGACATACTCCCCGTCACAAACAAGATTCCGACCACTGAGCAGATGCCCCTTTTGGGATTTCAAAGCTACCCGCTCGGCGGCACCTCACTTACCCCAACGGTATGGGTTAGCAACGGTTACCTGAACGTACTCCCCATAGTACCATCCGAGAAATCGGCCAACTATTATCTTATGCCCGAAAAGGTCGTAAGCGATTCATTGTTCTTCAACCTGACTGCTACGTACGAAGAAAATCCGGAGAAGGAGTACTACGAGTACATCCACTGCTACGATTTGCGTACACTGCGCGACACTGAAAATGCTGACCCCGAACTGAGCAACAAGATGAGAGAGGCTCTGACTGCCATGAAAGAGAACGACTCGGTAAGAATATTTGTAACCGGTAAGTTCATCGAATACGACTACAACTATCTGGGCAAAGACACCATACGCACGATTAGCCATATCACCAACTACTTCAAATACGACTTTTGAGTGGTCATGAGAAGTGAACTGTGAGTTACAAAAAAGGGAAACCGATGAACTATAAAGAACTATTCCAACGTCTCGTCCTACTCATTGCCTCTCCCAGGAAGGCATGGGTAGAGATTTCCAGCGAGTCGCCCCGACGCGACGTGATGGGTACGTTCGTATATCCGCTCATAGCATTGTGTGGGTTGGCAGTATTGTTCAGTAAATTGGTGAGCAGTGGAGCAAGGCGAATGACATTTCATTCTGCTGCGATGGAAATCTGCGGATACTGCGTAGCACTCTTCGGAGGTTTCTTCCTTGCAGCTTGGCTACTCGATGTCTTGAGACAGAAATTGCTCACACACAAGCCCGACATGCCCGGCTCGCAACTCTTTGTGGGTTATGCCATGGGAGTGGTGTTTGTCTCTGACATTCTGACCATCGTATTCCCGCAACTCTTTATCTTTGAATGGATATTGAAGTTCTATATTCTCTATATCGTATGGGAGGGAAGCGAAATTATCTTCGCTATACCTGAGGACAACAGACTCACATTCACGGCTATCACCACGGTGGCTGTCATATTCTCACCAGCGATCATCCATGCTTTGTTTAACATGTTATCGAATACTCTCGGCTAATGGAAAAGAAAAAGCCTACTCCTATAAACATAAAAAACAAGAAGGCGTCGTTCGACTATGAGTTCGTAGATACCTATACCGCAGGCATTGTGCTTACGGGAACGGAAATCAAGTCTATCCGCCTCGGCAAAGCCAGCCTCGTGGACACCTACTGCTATTTCATTAACGGAGAGCTGTGGGTGAAGAACATGCACATATCGGAGTATTTCTACGGTTCGTACAATAACCATACGGCACGCCGTGAACGCAAGCTCCTGCTGAGCAAGAAAGAGTTGCGTAACTTGCAAAATGAGGAGAAGCATCCGGGCTTCACCATCGTCCCCACCCGACTCTTCATCAATGAGAAGGGATTGGCCAAGCTCGTCATTGCCCTTGCCAAGGGTAAGAAGCAATACGACAAGCGCCAATCGCTCAAGGAGAAAGATGACAAGAGAGAAATGGACCGCATGTTTAAGAGATAAAGAAATTTATCCAGGAAGCCTTAGGGCATCCTAAGAATTTCTAAGGTATCCTAAGTAATCTTAGGAAATGCAGAAACACAAAACACAAGATATCCAATGCCCAAACGACTCCTCGTCCGCCTCTATAAGTGTTTGCTCCGTGCCATACCTCGCTCACTGAGCATTTGCCTGTGGCTATTCAAGGTGATGCTGCCCATCTCGCTGGCAGTGCGTGTGTTGCAATACCTTGGCATCATCGATTGGTTGGCAGGTTATCTGTCTCCTATATTCTCTTATATAGGTCTCTCGGGCGACTCGGCCATCGTGTTTCTTACAAGCATCTTCCTTCCCCTCTACCCTACCATAGCCGTGATGACAACACTCACGCTTACCTTGCGTGAGGCCACCATCTTGGCTGTCATGTGCCTCGTATCGCACAATCTGCCGGTAGAGTGCTCCGTAGCACATAAGACAGGCTCGCCCTTCGGGCGCATCGTAGCGTTCCGTATTGGCATGTCGTTCGTCTCGGCCATCGTGCTCAACTGGCTGATGCCCGAGAGCGACGCCCCCTTCAGTTTCCTTGCCTCAGCAAGTACCGAGATTACCTCGTGGGGGATGCTCTTCATGCAATGGCTCAGTTCGTCGCTCGTGCTTATCGTAACCATTGTCCTCATCGTCACCGCTCTGATGATGCTTCAGCGCGTACTCGAAGAGTTTGGTTGGATGCACCGCATAGCACACATTCTCTCTCCCTTGATGCGCCTCTTCGGCCTCCCCTCGGGATGCTCACTTCTCTGGCTCACGGGAAATGTGGTAGGCATGGCCTATGGCGCCGCCATCATGATTGACGAAGTAGAACAAGGCCGTCTCACACGCCACGAAGCCAACCTCGTGAACCATCACCTCGGTGTTTCGCACTCGCTACTCGAAGACACCATGCTCTTCGTTGCCATGGGCATCAGCTTCTGGTGGATATTCCTCACCCGCCTCGCCCTCGCCATGATAGCCGTGTGGACAATGAGAGGGATAAAGAGGTTGAGAATTGAGAATTGAAAATTGAGAGCAAGACCAAGCCTCATAAAAATAATAGCAGCGAGCCTAATGGACTCGCTGCTATTATTTTTGCTAAATCCTATAAGAATTACTTCCACCAATCCTTGGTGTGGTGGAAGATACGATTGTCACCCTTACGCAAGCTCTTCTTGAGGAAAGGTATCTGGTAACCAACACCGAACTCTACGTACTCGCAGATGTGGAGATGGGTCTTGGCACTAGCCTGCAAGTAAAGGTTATCCCATACACGATACTTCATACCGAAACGGATGTAGTGGAAGGCCTCATCGGTACCAGCACCTTCATTATCATAGAACAAGGGACGGGGGCCATAGCCGTAGATAGGATGATTGCAATCGTAGTAGTTGCGTGAGGGATTGTAGAGATATACACCCCAATCGACCATAGCAGTCACGATACCCATTCTGAACTCATTGTTCAATGCGATACCAGCACGAAGCTTGTCAGAGAAGCTATACTCTCTATCAGTGAGATAGAGGCCTCGACCAGTATTATTATCAATAGCACCATTGTAGAACATATCCAAGCCTGCACCTACACCATACCAGTTGTTCACGCTATAGACAGCACCAACGTGGAACGTAGAGATGAGGAATCGGGGATACTCCATCCATGCTCTGTGCGCACCGGCAGCACCGGTAATATTGAGCGCCCACTTGTAAGGGAGATCAGGGAACTGTATCGGTTCCTTCTCTACGACGGGATTATTAAAGGTCGTTACAACACCCACACCACCATAGAGGATGTTTGCGCCGAGGTTAGGCATACAAGTACGGCCGTTACTCATGTGGAAGTAGCCAAACTCTCCATGGAGCGCTACATTACGAGTTACGTTATAGTTGGCATTAACACCTGCGCTCAGGTAAGCATTGAGGTGGCAACCAAAGACATTGTTAGTCATCGCATTGTCATCAAAATATACGTCCGGATCGTGAACCTCCTGTGTATACCAAGTTTCGTTAACGTAACCCAAGCCACCTGCAATCTTGAAGTTAAACTGGAACTGCTCGGTGCGTACGGCAGGAATCAAAAGATAGGGATACATGGCAATGGCTTCGCCCAGGTACTCGCTATTCCAATCGATAACAGACAAGCCGATACCCAAAGTAGAATTGTTAAGATATTGCTGCCAGGGGCGTTGCTGGTCAGAGGGGAACTCGACACCCAAGTTCATACCACTCAATCTTACAAGACCAAGTTTCTCAAAGTGGTGATTGTTCTTGTCAAGATAAGAGCCGAAGAAAGGCTGCACCTTGATAGCAAATCTGTCGTTGCTCAACTGAGCGGTTTGTGCTGATGCAAAAGTGGTGAACAACACCGCGGTCAGCAAGAATGAGAAAATACGCTTCATTGTGTTGATTATTATGTGTGTTACGTTTTCGGCCGCAAAGTTACCGCAAACCTCAAGAGCGAACAAGCATTTTAACGTTTTTAACCCCATATATTTAGCTTTCGCCCCTAATGAATGGTGTCGAAGCTTCCCTTCGTCACAAAATGCTATGTAGACTGACCAAAAGATGCAATAATACAGACAAAATCGGATAGACCAAGCTCCAAGGGAACTGTAAGTAATGAAACGAACTATAGGAGCAGTCAGGGAAAACGCATTATAAAAATTGGTTTAATAATTGCCATAAATACTTTCTGTCAATAGATGCCCTAAACCTTTTTCTGTTGATTGGTTTGTTTAGTTCATTGTTCTTCAGTACAGCCAATACCATCTTCTCGATAAC
>JAZKYH010000042.1:0-39640 GCA_045612065.1 Bacteroidaceae bacterium | reverse complement strand
ATTGCAGGAGGCTTTTTATATCGAATAACGTAATGTTAAGCGTTCTTGGTGATAACTCGTTTTTCTTTGATACGAGCCTTCTTACCGGTAAGAGCGCGGAGGTAGTACAACTTAGCGCGACGAACCTTACCAACCTTGTTCACTACGATGCTGTCGATAGCGGGTGAGTTGATGGGGAAGATACGCTCAACACCTACAGTACCAGACATCTTACGAACTGTAAAACGCTTGTTGTAGCCGTGACCAGAAATCTTGATTACTACACCGCGGTAAAGCTGGATACGCTCCTTGTTACCCTCGACAATACGATACGCTACGGTTACAGTGTCACCAGCCTTGAAAGCGGGAACCTGACCCTCTTTACCAGTAGCAAATGCTTCTTCAGCAATTTTAATTAAATCCATTAGTTTAAATAATTAAATTGTTATATCGTCCCAACGCAACATATCAAGTTACTCTTCCTATGACAGCGATTGCGCGAAAGCGGGTGCAAAGGTAGCGCAAATCGAACGAAATACCAAATTAATTTATAATTTTCTGATGAGCAGCCTAATTCCTGGCTACAAAGCAAGGCAAAACTTATTCAAATCAAACTAAAATACCACATTTCAACAAGTGAAATTTGCATTTTCGCTCGGTTTGCGCTATCTTTGTTCAGTTTTAGGCCCTCTCTATGAGAGGGCGGGTAAAGAATAAGGAAATACACATTATAACATGGATATAAACGAAGAAATCAAAGCAAACGCAGCGAGCAACTACTCGGCGGAAAACATTCAGGTACTTGAGGGTCTTGAGGCCGTACGTAAGCGCCCTGCGATGTACATTGGCGACATCAGTGCCAAGGGTCTGCACCACCTTGTATACGAGGTTGTGGACAACTCTATCGACGAAGCATTGGCTGGCTATTGCAGCCATATCGAGGTATATATCAACGAGGATAACTCTATCACCGTACAGGATAATGGTCGCGGTATCCCCGTAGACTGGCACGAGAAGGAGCAGCGCTCGGCTCTCGAGGTGGTAATGACCGTGCTCCACGCGGGCGGTAAGTTCGACAAGGGTTCATACAAGGTATCCGGCGGTCTGCATGGTGTGGGTGTATCGTGCGTAAACGCGCTCTCAACCCACATGAAGACTCAGGTATTCCGCGATGGCAAGATTTACCAACAGGAGTACTCATGCGGTAAGCCCCTCTACGCGGTGAAGACCGTAGGTGATGCTGACCGTACCGGTACACGCCAACAGTTCTGGCCCGACCGCAGCATCTTCACCGCACACGAATATAGCTACGACGTGTTAGCTAACCGTATGCGCGAGTTGGCATTCCTCAACGCGGGCATCACCATCACGCTCACCGACCTTCGCGACAAGGACGAGGAGGGCAATGTACGCACCGAGACCTTCCACTCAGAAGAAGGTTTGAGAGAGTTTGTCCGTTTCGTAGACTCGTCACGTGAGCACCTTTTCAACGACATCATCTACCTCAACACCGAGAAGCAGGGTGTACCCATCGAGGTGGCTATCATGTACAACACTTCATACTCGGAGAACATCCACTCATATGTAAACAACATCAACACCATCGAGGGTGGCACCCACCTCGCAGGTTTCCGTACCGCGCTGACCCGCACACTCAAGAAGTATGCCGAAGATACCAAGGCCTTGGAAAAGGCCAAAGTGGAGATTGCCGGTGAGGATTTCCGCGAGGGATTGACAGCCGTTATCTCTATCAAGGTAGCTGAGCCTCAGTTTGAGGGTCAGACCAAGACCAAGCTCGGCAACTCCGAGGTGGCTGGCGCTGTACAGCAGGCCGTAGCCGAGACTTTGACCAACTACCTCGAAGAGCATCCCAAAGAGGCCAAGATGATTGTAGACAAGGTGGTACTCGCAGCACAGGCACGTATCGCAGCCCGCAAAGCTCGCGAAAACGTACAGCGCAAGAACCCCATGACAGGTGGTGGTCTGCCCGGCAAGTTGGCCGACTGCTCCGACAAAGACCCCGCCAACTGCGAGCTGTTCATCGTCGAGGGAGACTCGGCTGGCGGTTCAGCCAAGCAGGGTCGCTCACGTCTGACACAGGCCATTCTTCCCCTACGCGGTAAGATCTTCAATGTAGAGCGCGTAATGTGGCACAGAGCCTTCGAACACGAGGAGGTGAACAATATCATCCAAGCACTCGGTGTACGATTCGGCCTCAACCCCGAAGACAGTAAGGAGGCGAACTATGAGAAACTACGCTACTATAAAGTAATCATCATGACCGATGCCGACGTCGATGGTTCACATATCGGTACCCTTTTGATGACACTCTTCTACCGCTACATGCCCGAGCTCATCGAGAACGGACACCTATTCATCGCCCAGCCGCCCCTCTACCTCTGCAGTAAAGGCAAGAATAAGCGCTACTGCTATGACGATGCCGACAGAGACCGTTTCGTTGCAGAGTTTGGCAATGGCAATGAGAACAGCGTATCCATCCAGCGATATAAGGGTCTTGGTGAGATGAACCCCGAACAGTTGTGGGAGACTACCATGAACCCCGAAACACGACTCCTGAAACAAGTGACCATTGAGAATGCCGCTGCAGCAGATTACGTATTCTCTATGCTCATGGGTGAGGATGTTGGACCCCGTCGCGAGTTCATCGAAAAGAACGCGACATACGCCAACATTGACGCATAAACACTCCATATATAAAGAGGAATCACGCGCGAGGCATATACTCTGCGCGTGATTCTTTTTTTAGCCTTTTGACAAAAATATAATAATTCGTCGCTTTTGAGTATATTATCGTAAAAAGTTGCTACCTTTACACATTATTCCTATAATAGACACATATAATAACGGCCAAACATGTCAGTAGCCATCAAACCCGTAACTACGAAGAAAGAGATGAAGCAGTTCATCTGCTTTAACTATGAATTATACAAAGACTCACCTTACGCCGTACCCGACTTGTACGACGACGTAAGGGACACACTTGATCCAACGAAGAACGCCGCCTTCAAATTTTGCGAAGCACAACCTTTCATCGCCCTCAAGGACGACAAGGTGGTAGGGCGCATTGTGGCCATCATTAACAATAAGGCCAATTCGGTCTGGGGGAAGAAAGTGGTACGCTTCGGATGGGTCGATTTCATTGACGACGCCGAAGTGGTGGATGCACTCTTCACTACCGTAGAGCAGTGGGGACGCAAGCGCGGCATGGAAGAGGTGGAAGGCCCCTTGGGATTCACCGACTTCGACCCTGAGGGAATGCTCATTGAGGGCTTCGACCGCATCGGTACCATGGCAACTATATATAATTACCCCTACTACCCCCAACACATGGAGCGCATGGGGTATGAGAAAGCTGCCGACTGGGTCGAGTATCTATTAACTGCACCAACTGAACTTCCAGAAAAGCATGCTCGCATCGCACGCATCGTAAGAGAGAAGTTTGGTCTGAAGGTGGTGAAATACACCTCGCACCGCAAATTAGCGAAGGAACGTGGCGTGGCCATCTTCGAACTGCTCAACGAAGCATATGCCCATCTCTACGGCTACTCAGAATTATCAAAGGAGCAGATTCAACAATACATCAAGAGCTATCTTCCCTTACTCGACCTGCGCTTAGTACCGATTATCGTAGACAAAGACAATAACTTGGTTGGCTTCGGAGTGTTGCTCCCCTCATTGGCCAAGGCATTCCAGAAAGCACGAGGTTTCATGTTCCCCTTCGGCTGGTGGCACCTTATCAAGGCACTCAAGTGGAACGATACGCAGACCTCAGAGATGTTGCTTGTTGCCGTAAAACCCGAATATCAGGGTAAAGGAGCCGTAGCATTGATATTTGCAGACATTATTCCCGTGCATAGCAAGTTAGGTTTCAAATATTCGGAAAGCAACCCTGAATTGGAAACCAATACGAAGATGCAGTCACAATGGGATTACTTCGAGCGCGAGAATCACAAACGTCGCCGTGCCTACATGAAGAAACTCTAAGCGACACTACACGAATAACTCTAAACACCAAACAAATATGTATACCATCACAACCAACAAGAGCGGTACACGCAGCATGGAGATTAGCGATGCACATCTGCTCACGATAGAGAAATACCAACTATTCAGCGGATTAGTAGACAGCAATGGTATCGTGGATGAAAGCGTGCTGAACAAGTTGAAGCTCACCGTACGTTCGCTCATCGCCTCACAAGAAGATTGTAAGGACCTGCTCGACCTCTGCGTAGATGTTCTCTTCCACGACAACATGAAAGCCCTTGGCTTGAGCGCACTCATCGCACTTTATGAAGAGTGGGAAAGTGGAAAGATGAAAGATGAAAGTGAAGCAGAGTAAAGCTGAAAAGGATAAGATGAACAGAAAGAACATATCCGAGGGGAATAGGCTCCGAAACAGAAATTCCCATTCAGATGATAACAACTTTCATGTTTCATCTGTCAACTTTCAATTGTCAGACTTTCTGCCCACCACGCGCAAGGAGATGGAGTTGCGCGGATGGGACGAGGTGGATGTAGTGCTCTTCTCGGGCGATGCCTATGTGGACCACCCCTCATTCGGTGCTGCCGTGATAGGCCGCATCCTTGAGGCCGAAGGGCTGCGTGTAGCCATCGTGCCCCAGCCCAACTGGAGGGACGACCTTCGCGACTTCCGCAAGATGGGCCGCCCACGTCTCTTCTTTGGCGTCACGGCCGGATGTATGGACTCGATGGTCAACAAGTACACCGCCAACAAGCGTCTGCGCAGCGAGGATGCCTACACCCCTGACGGACGGCACGACCAACGCCCCGAATATCCGTCCATCACCTATACCCAAATACTGAAACGCCTCTACCCCGATGTGCCCGTGGTGCTCGGTGGCATCGAGGCATCAATGCGCCGCCTCACCCACTACGACTATTGGCAAGACTGCGTGCGCCGCAGCATCCTCTGCGATAGCGGTGCCGACATCCTCGTCTATGGCATGGGCGAGAAGCCGATTGTTGAAATTGCAAAACGACTGCAAGAGGTCCCCTCTGACTCCCCCAAGGGAGAGAAACAGTGTGCGCCTATGTCATCCCCCCTTGGGGGGATTGAGGGGGGCTGTATTCCCCAAACCGCCTTTCTCTGCCGCAAGGAGGAGATTCCTGGAGGCATCACCCAAGAGGACATCGTGCTGAACAGCCACGAGGAATGCTTGCGCGACAAGCGTGCCGAGGCAGCCAACTTCAGACATATTGAGGAGGAGTCGAACAAGATGCACGCCTCACGCCTCATCCAAGAGGTCGAGGGGAAGTATGTCGTGGTGAACGCGCCCTATCCGCCCATGACGACGGAGGAGCTGGACCACTCGTTCGACCTACCCTACACACGCCTCCTGCACCCGAGATACAAGGGCAAGCGCATCCCGGCCTACGACATGATCAAGCACTCGGTGAACATCCATCGCGGCTGCTTTGGCGGTTGCGCCTTCTGCACCATCTCGGCACATCAGGGCAAGTTCATCGTGAGCCGCAGCAAGGAGAGCATCCTAAAGGAGGTGAAGGCAGTAGCCCAACTGCCCGACTTCAAGGGTTACCTGAGCGACCTCGGAGGTCCGTCGGCCAACATGTATGCCATGGGCGGCAAGGACAAGACGTTGTGTGCCCGCTGCAAGCGCCCCTCATGCATACACCCCAAGGTGTGTCCCAACCTCAACACCGACCATCGCCCCCTGCTCGACATCTACCGTGCCGTGGATGCCTTGCCCGAGATAAAGAAAAGCTTTATCGGCAGCGGTGTGCGCTACGACCTGCTGCAACACCGCAGCGATGACGAGGCGGTAAACCGCGCAGCCAGGGAGTACACCCACGAACTGATTGTCAATCACGTAAGCGGACGCCTCAAGGTTGCCCCCGAGCACACCTCCGACAAGGTGTTGCAAGTCATGCGCAAGCCTTCGTTCAGCCAGTTTGAGCAGTTCAAGCGCACCTTCGACCGCATCAACCGCGAGGAGAACCTGCGCCAACAAATCATCCCCTATTTCATCAGCAGCCACCCAGGATGCACGGCCGAGGATATGGCCGAACTGGCCGTACTCACCAAACGCATGGATTTCCACTTGGAACAGGTGCAGGACTTCACCCCCACCCCCATGACCGTGAGTACCGAAGCATGGCACACGGGCTTCCACCCCTACACGCTACAGCCCATCTTCTCGGCCAAGTCGCAGCGCGACAAACTCGCCCAACGCCAGTTCTTCTTCTGGTACAAGCCCGAGATGCGCCGAGCCATCATGGATGAACTGCACCGCATGGGACGGAAGGACCTTATCGACAAACTTTTCGGACGTACGGGACGATAAAAAAGATTTTTCATGAGGTATACTTCGCCAAATCGTTTTTTTACACTACATTTGCTACATTAAACTAAAATCAAAAGAGATAACAACAAACATATATGGAATACAACTTTAGAGATATTGAGAAGAAGTGGCAGCAGCGATGGGTCGACAACAAGACCTACCAGGTGACCGAGGATCCCGAGAAGAAGAAATTCTACGTGCTCAACATGTTCCCCTACCCCTCAGGTGCGGGTCTCCACGTGGGTCATCCGCTCGGATATATCGCATCGGACATCTATGCCCGCTACAAGCGTTCGCAGGGATACAACGTGCTCAACCCCATGGGTTACGATGCCTACGGACTCCCTGCCGAGCAATACGCCATACAGACAGGACAGCATCCTGCCATCACTACCGTGCAGAACATTGCCCGTTATCGCGAGCAGTTGGACAAGATAGGCTTCTCGTTCGACTGGAACCGCGAAATCCGCACTTGTGACCCCGAGTACTATCAGTGGACACAGTGGGCCTTTATCAAGATGTTCGGTTCATACTACGACAATGCCAAGGGTAAGGCCATGCCTATCGAAGACCTTGTAGCGCACTTCGAGCAGAACGGTTCGGAAGGCATCGATGCAGCGCAGTCTGAGGCACTCACCTTCACCGCAGCAGAGTGGAAGGCGATGTCAGAGAAGGAGCAGCAGGAAGCCTTGATGAACTACCGTATCGCCTACCTCGGCGAGACCATGGTAAACTGGTGCCCCATGTTGGGTACGGTGCTTGCCAACGATGAGGTGGTCGATGGTGTGTCAGAACGCGGTGGCTACCCCGTGGTGCAGAAGAAGATGCGCCAGTGGTGCTTGCGCGTATCGGCATATGCCGGCCGCTTGCTCGACGGGCTCGACAACATCGACTGGACCGACTCACTCAAGGAAACCCAGCGCAACTGGATTGGCCGCAGCGAGGGTGCTGAGCTCACCTTCAAGATGAAGGATAGCGATGTGGAGTTTGTCATCTTCACCACCCGTGCCGACACCGTATTCGGTGTTACCTTCATGGTGCTTGCTCCCGAGAGCGAACTGGTGGCTACACTCACCACTCCCGAGCAGAAGGAGGCTGTGGAGGCTTACCTCGATGCCACCAAGAAGCGTACCGAGCGTGAGCGCATTGCCGACCGCCGCGTGACGGGTGTATGGAGCGGTTCGTATGCTATCAACCCTTTGACAGGCGAGAGCATCCCCGTATGGATTTCTGACTACGTACTTGCAGGATATGGCACAGGCGCCATCATGGCCGTGCCTGCCCACGACAGCCGCGACTATGCTTTTGCCAAACACTTTGGTCTCGAGATTCGTCCGCTCATCGAAGGAGCCGACGTGTCGGAAGAGAGCTTCGATGCCAAGGAGGGTATCATGATTAATTCACCGCGTGCCGAGCAGACTGGCGAGTGCGGCCTCGTACTCAATGGCTTGACCGTGAAGGAAGCGATTGCACGCACCAAGGAATATATCAAGGAGAAGGGCCTCGGCCGTGTGAAGGTGAACTACCGCTTGCGCGATGCCATCTTCAGCCGCCAGCGCTATTGGGGCGAGCCGTTCCCCGTATACTATAAGAAAGGCATGCCCTATATGGTACCTGAGTCATGCTTGCCCATCGAACTTCCCGAAGTGGCCAAGTTCCTCCCCACGGAGAGTGGTGAGCCTCCCTTGGGCCATGCCAGCGTATGGGCTTGGGACACCGTGAACAACTGCGTGGTGGAGAACGAGAAGATTGACAACGCGACCATCTTCCCCCTCGAACTGAACACCATGCCTGGCTTTGCCGGTTCATCGGCCTACTACCTCCGCTACATGGACCCCCGCAATCACGAGGCGCTCGTAGACGACAAGGTAGGTGCCTACTGGCAGAACGTAGACCTCTACGTAGGTGGTAGCGAGCATGCTACCGGTCACCTCATCTACTCACGTTTCTGGAACAAGTTCCTCTTCGACCTCGGTCACAGTGCCAAGGACGAGCCTTTCCAGAAACTCGTGAACCAAGGTATGATTCAAGGCCGCAGTAACTTTGTATACCGTATCAAGGACACCAACACCTTCGTGTCACTGAACCTGAAGAAGGACTACGATGTGACTCCTATCCACGTGGATGTAAACATCGTCACCAACGATATCCTCGACCTTGAGACTTTCAAGGCTTGGCGCCCCGAGTACAACAATGCCGAGTTCATCCTCGAAGACGGCAAGTACATCTGCGGATGGGCAGTAGAGAAGATGTCAAAATCGATGTTCAACGTCGTTAACCCCGACATGATTGTTGAGAAGTATGGTGCTGACACCCTGCGCATGTACGAGATGTTCCTCGGCCCCGTAGAGCAGTCAAAGCCTTGGGACACCAACGGTATCGACGGTTGCCACCGCTTCCTCAAGAAGTTCTGGAGCCTTTTCTATGGCCGTGGCGAGGAGTTGCTCGTGACCGACGATACTCCCACCAAAGAAGAACTGAAATCACTCCACAAACTCATCAAGAAGGTGACTACCGACATTGAGGCATTCTCATACAACACCTCAATTAGCGCCTTCATGATTTGCGTGAACGAGCTTTCATCGCTCAAGTGCGCCAAACGCGAGGTACTGAAGCCTCTCGTTGTGACCCTGGCCCCCTTCGCGCCCCACGTGTGCGAAGAGTTGTATGAAGTGCTCGGTGGTGAAGGTTCTGTATGCGATGCTCCTTGGCCCGCATTCAATGAGGAGTACCTCAAAGAGGACAGCGTAACCTACTCCATCTCATTCAACGGCAAGACCCGCTTCACCATGGAGTTAGCTGCCGATTTGGACAACGCTGCCATCCAAGAGATAGTGCTTGCCAACGAGAACACTCAGAAGTACATCGACGGCAAGACCATCCGTAAGGTCATCGTTGTACCGAAGAAGATTGTGAATATCGTAGTTAGTTAAAATTAAGAGTGAAGAGTTAAGAGTTGGCCTACCGGACGGCGCTCTTCACTCTTCACTTTTCACTCTTATCATTATGCAAACCTTTCTGTTAGACAACAAGCACAAATTGCTGCGCGAGGTGAAGGACTATCTCGCTATCGCTCTCGGATTGTTTATTTATTCTCTGGGATGGAGTTGCTTCATGCTCCCCTACCAAATCACCATGGGTGGTGTTACGGGTATCTCAGCCATTGTTTATTATGCCACAGGCATCGACATGCAGATAACCTATCTCTGCATCAACGGCGTACTGCTCCTATTTGCTCTTAAACTATTGGGATGGAGATTCTGTCTCAAAACCATCTATGCCGTAGGTATGCTCACTGTGATGTTGGATATCACACAGCCCTGGTTTATGGACGACAATGGGCAGTTCATGCAACTTCTCGGTCCTGGTCAGGATTTCATGGCATGTGTGCTTGGGGCGGTAGCAGCAGGTATTGGCGTAGGACTCGCTTTCACCCACAACGGCAGCACGGGAGGTATGGATATTGTCAATGCCATCATCAATAAGTTCCGTAACATCAGTTTCGGCCGTGCCACGATGATTTCCGACATTCTCATCATCAGCAGCTGCTATTTCGTCTTCCAAGATTGGCGTCGTGTGATGTTCGGTTTTGTAGCGCTCGTCATCATGAGTCTTACCCTCGACTACTATATCAACAGTACTCGCGGATCAGTGCAATTCCTCATCTTCTCCAGCAAATACGAGGAGATTGCCGACTACATCAATTCCAAATTGGGGCGTGGTGTCACCGTACTTAATGGCATGGGGTGGTATAGCAAACAAGAGCGCAAAGTACTTGTGGTTCTGGCCAAACGACAGGATGCCGTAAACATTTTCCGAATCATCCACGACATTGACCCCAATGCATTCGTCTCGCAGAGCAATGTAACGGGAGTGTATGGCGAGGGATTTGACAGGATTAAGGTAAAATAACTGGTATGAAGCAGAAGATTGTATTTGCAACCAACAACGCACATAAGTTGGAAGAGGTAGCAGCCATACTCGGCGACAGCTACGAAGTGCTCAGTTTGCGTGAGATAGGCTGCGATGCCGATATCCCAGAGACCTCAGGTACCTTTGCCGGGAATGCCATGCAGAAGGCACAATATGTAAAGGAGCATTATGGTTACGACTGCTTTGCCGACGACAGCGGCCTGGAGGTCGATGCACTCGATGGTGCCCCAGGTGTATACAGTGCCCGCTATAGCGGTGGAGGTTCAGAGGCTAATATGGACAAGCTTTTGCATAATTTAACAGGAAAAAGCGAGCGCGGTGCACAATTCTGTACGGTTATTGCGTTATTAATAGGTGAGGATACCCGCCTTTTCGAAGGCATCGTGCGTGGCACTATCATCGAGGAGCGTCGAGGTGAGGGCGGTTTCGGCTACGACCCCATCTTTGTTCCCGAGGGCTACGACCTCACCTTTGCCGAGCTGGGCAGTGAGGTGAAGAACCGCATCAGCCATCGCGCCAAGGCCGTAGAGCTATTGGCAGACTATTTGAGACACTGACAAGAATGAAAAGAACTATTCTACTGACGCTAACATTGCTCCTATCGGCCATGATGTGTCTACAAGCACAGACAGCGATGGGTTCGTGGCGTTCGCATTTGGCCTATCACAATGCCACCCAATGCGTTGCCGTAGGCGATAAGGTATACGTAGTCAGTGATGGTTCACTCTATTCATACACCTCTGGGGATGATTTTGTCGAGTGCTACGACAAAACAAACTTACTCAGCGACCAGGGCATACGGTACATTGCAGTAGATGAACAGACAAACTCCTTAGTCATCGTCTACAACAATGCCAACATCGACCTCATACACCCCGATGGCGGTGTGACCAATATTGCAGACTTTGCCAACGAGTCAACTCTCGACCCATCTGTTAACGGAGTGTATCTTGCCGAAGGTAAGGCTTACTTGGCAACCAATTTCGGGGCCACCATTTTGGATATCGCACGAGAAGAGTTTGAGAACACCTACATACTTGGAAAGAAAACATATAGCTGTGTTGAGCTGGGCAACATCATCTATGCAGCAACAGAGGAGGGCATCTATCAAGGTAACACACATCTCAATCTACTTGATGCAACCAATTGGACCAAGCTGAGCAATCAGGTGTATGCACAGCTAACTCCTTTTAACGAGCATTTGATGGCATTGAAGTCTAAAGAGTCTGTCTACTCCATCAATCTCTCTGATGGTTCGGCCACCCTTTTCCGCAAAGGTCCTTGGCATTTCATGTCATCCACGGGCAACCAATTCCTCATCGGAAATCACATCAATGTATTGATTTATGAGAACCTACAAGGTAGTCCCTTGCAGCTCTCTTTTGATGGTACAGTCAACTGTATCGTTGTTGATGGCAATACCTATTGGACCACTAATGGCACCAAGGGTCTCAACTGCCACCAATATGATGAACAGACACAGAAAATGACACAAACTGTATCACAGATTATCCCTAATAGCCCCATACGCAACTATTGCCAATACCTGAGCTTTGCTGATGACAATCGTCTACTCATTGCAGGTGGATGTTTGAATTATTTTGGAACAACATTCTATGACGGCACACTGATGATGTACGAAGATGGCACATGGTACTCATTCGAAGAGAATGGTATTGCCGATCGCACTGCTGGTCATTATAAGAACATGACCAGTATTGTACAAGACCCCAAAGACCCCAACCATCACTATGCCTCATCATATGGTCAGGGTATATATGAATTCCGCGATTTGAAGTTCGTCAAGCAATATACCGATAAAGAAAAACCTGGATTTAACGACGTTGTTGCATCACCTTTGGAGTCGGCATCTCCCTCCAGTTATGAATACACTCGTATCAGTCGATTACAATACGACAAATCAGGTAATTTATGGATCACCAATTCACGCGCTGAGTCCCCTTTGAAACTATTGAAACCCGACGGTACTTTCGTAAATCTTTACTATAAAGAGCTGGAAAAGATAAAAACGCCAACAGAAGTTCTCTTCGACAGCCATGGTAGAGTATGGGTCATAAGTATGCAAGGTCCAGCAAGCCTCTACTGTATCGACATGAATAGCACACTTGAGAACACCTCGGATGACCTTATAAAGAAATTCGACGAAAAGTTTATCGACCAAGATGGTGGTTCCGTCGAGGTATATTACATCAACGACATATCCGAGGATCACAATGGCAATCTTTGGGTGATGACAGACAAGGGACCCTACGTACTCTACAATACCGAAGAGGTGTTCAGCGACGACTATCACTTCACCAAAATCAAGGTGCCCCGCAACGACGGCACCAACTATGCCGACTATCTGCTCGACGGAGCATACACCACCTGCCTTGAGGTTGATGCTGCTAACCGCAAGTGGATAGGTACGCTCAATAATGGACTCTACCTGATCGATCCTGACGGATTGGAAGAGGTACATCACTTTACTAAGGATGATAGCCCCCTACTCTCTAATTGCATCGAAAGCTTGGCACTGCACCACTCATCAGGAGAACTTTTCATCGGCACAGACAAGGGATTGATGTCCTATACCACCGATGCCACACGAGCTGAAGAGACCTACGACAAAGAAAAGGTATATGCCTACCCCAATCCCGTGACACCCGACTATACCGGACTCATCACCATCGTGGGACTCAAGGCCAATAGCCACGTCAAAATTATCAACACTGCAGGCCGCCTCATTGTTGAGGGCACCTCGCTTGGTGGTTCCTTCACCTGGGATGGACGTACGCCACAAAAACAACGAGTAGCCACAGGTATCTACTACGTACTGGGTAGCGACGAAGAGGGGAACGAGGGAATCGTAACAAAAGTGCTCTTCATCAAGTAGCCCTCACACAACTCTGATTCCCACGATTCAGAGTTCAGAACCACATCACACCCTACCCAAAATCAGGCCTACCCTTTTCAAAAAATGGGTATACCCTCTCATCACCATATGTAAGGACCCGAGACCAACAGAGATTCCGACGCCATCTCTATATGCCGTATCGTTCACCTCTCATCACTCCTATATTTTCAGGAAATTTAAGGGATACATCATCACAATTCAAAAATTAATATTGGTGTCCGATAATGTGGAATAAAAGAAGAACAGCCTTGATACCATTTCCCCCATCCCTTCAAAGGATGGGGGAAATTTATATTCGTTCACGCATCTGACCCAACGACACAATAGAAGAGAGCCACTACACCCCAGCCATCGTCACTTGCCGGACCATGCATTCAAGCACGGGACAATAGGTCACGATAGTGTCGGGGGCACATCGTGGAGGATATAGAGCGATATGAGAGTCGGGCAATGGGGAGGGGGCTATTGTACATAGACCTTCTTGCCGTCAATAATGTAGATGCCACGATCCAACTTCTCATTTTGTGGCAGTAGCCTACCGTAGATATCGTATATCATGGGCGAAGGCTTTGTGACGGTACTGGCATCGATGTTGTCGGGAAGAAGTTGGCTGTCGAGCCAGGCAATTCTCTCTTCCAGCCATTGGCTGACGTTGCCAACCTTTTCTTCGAATGGAGTAACCTCATCTTCTGTATATAACAGAGTATTCATTGTACGACTCTTGTCGATTGCTTCTCCTTTGCATTCACTTATCTCCCGAAGATGCTCCACAATATCGTTATACAATGTTTCCCGGATTTCTTTCCATCTCTTCACATAACTGGAGTTGAAGTCGTCGCGCTGCAACAATCTATTGTAGTAGAAGCTATAGCTTCTGTTGTGTATGGCAGCCCACGAATCTGTGGCTCCGAGCGAGGCATCGAAATCCCATAATGGTCCCATTTGCAGTTTTGTTCGATATGGGTCTTCCGGGTCATAGTCCCTCTTATAGAGATACCGATTAGTACCGCCCGAATCATTTTGGCTCAGTATATCCTGCGCCAGCAGCCAGGCGGCCCAGTTAGGTATATCTATATACCAGGAGATATCTGCATGCCCTACCAATGCATCCTCAAATTCGAAGATGAAGTCTCTTATATTGCCAATGATGGAGTCGTTCAGGTCTTCCGTCTCAGGATATTTGAACGTATAGCCCACCTGCGGATACAGCCTGTCACTTTTGAAGTAGACATCCTCGTTCCACCAATACGCATCATCTTCTATTATGTATCCACTCTTATCGATATCTATCCTTCCCTTCTCCCTCTCAACTGACTCTAACAGTAGATAATCACCCTTGTACTCTCCGTTAACCACAACGTTAACATATTCCCATTGAGGTTCCCACTCCAACCCCACAAGCATCCCCACCTTGAGTCCCGTAAAGATCTTCATGAGCAATTCGTCATACAAGCGCTGCAACACCCAATCTTTATCTTCATATTTACTCTCACCTCTGAACAGCAAGTCCTCCTTCTGCACCAATTTCACCTTATAAGGCTTCTTCTCTTCCGCACCACTGGAATTACCACGCAGCCTTATTTTCATTCCACTGTCACCACTATCATAAACAACTTCTCCATTGATAGACATCCTCATCCGTCCATATACATATTCTCTATCCCTTAATGTGGTTCCCCACATACCCTCAGGTGCTGGCACTATCGTTGCTGTAGGTTCAACGCCATCAACAGTCCAAATCTCTACCAAGGGCAGATTGATAGCCCTCAGCTGGGCATCGTATACAGATAGAGACAATGTATCACTTTGAGCCTTTGCAGGCTGTCCACCAACAAATATAGCCATGCTCAAAAATAGCTGCACAAGGGCATATTGCCATTGTGGATTCACCGATATCTTTCTGAATATACGCATTTTAATGGGATATCACTAAAAGAGACATACACTAAGAGCACACTCCATGGGACATACTATTCACTTCAATAACGCATTGCTCTACACCATGTTGAGCAAGCAGCTGACGAAGTGACTCCTTCAGCATCTCCACCTCATCCCATGTAGTGAGGGTCGTAGTAATTACGGCTTCGGCAATGTGGTGTTCATTATCCATACTCCATACGCGCAGAGTGTCTATATTGGCGATACCCGGAAGAGCGGAAGCTTCAGATTTCAAGGTATTGTAGTCAACATCAGAAGGAACACCTTCGAGTACGATACGGAAGGCCACAATGAGATTATGCACCACATTGTAGAGGATATAGAGCGATATGCATATCGAAAGAATAGAATCGAGCAGTGGAATCTCTACGAACATCATCACAACACTGGCAACGAGTACAGCCACCCAACCAAGGCAGTCGCCCAGGAGATGAAGCGACACCATCCGCTGGTTCACACTTGAACCTTTCCATGTACGCCACACGGCCAATCCCTTGAACATGATGGCCAACAGAGCAAACCACAACATACCTTCAGCATCGACATCTTGGGGATGCATCAATCGGCCAACACTCTCCTTGAGCACAATAGATGATCCAGCAAGCAGGATGAAAGCATTAATAAATGCGCCCAGCAGGGTGAAGCGACGGTAACCGAAATTGAAATGGTCCGTAGGCTTATGCCCTGAAATACGTTCGAACAACCAAGCTAAGGCGATGGATACCGTACAACCGAGGTCGTGAATAGAGTCGGAAATGATAGCCATACTGTTGGTGAGCCATCCACCAATGAGAGAGATAACAGTGAAGGTGAGATTGATGAAGAAGGCCGAAAGGATGTTCTTCCCTGCGCCCTCACTGTGCAAATGGATATGATTGTGAGCCATTAAATACCTGTTTTTAATTTAGTCACGCAAAAGTACGAAATTATGCAGACTTGCGCAAAATAAAAGGGAAACGAAGCGTCGCTTCCCTTTGTTTGCTCAGAAGCTGAATCCTTCGCTTGAGGGATGTATCTTCTGTATCGTACCGTCTGCATTATAGTGCATCGGTTCGGCAATGACAGAGCGGCTATGGTCGCCTCCATCAGGAAGTGCCCCATTGTGACTGAAGAATATCCATTTCCCCTTGAACTGCACGATAGAGGGATGCGTAGAGGCAGAGTTTCCAGCAATCTCCGAGATGATGCCTTTGTGCTCGTAGGGGCCATAGATATTATCGGCCATTGAGTAGGCTATGCGCTCGGGAAAGTCGCACGCATAAGTGAGGTAATACTTACCCTCATGTTTGTGTATCCAGGGGGCCTCGGTGAAAGGAAACTCCTCTGGGAAATAAATTTGCTGCACTTCGCCCTCGGTCTCTATCATAT
Organism: Bacteroidaceae bacterium; assembly: GCA_045612065.1. Taxonomy (GTDB): domain Bacteria; phylum Bacteroidota; class Bacteroidia; order Bacteroidales; family Bacteroidaceae; genus UBA1189. Next base: position 23,161 of record JAZKYH010000042.1, on the reverse strand, counting down.
TCTCCTTGAGCTTCACGATATAGCATTGCAGGTTACCCCATATGAGATAGGCCTGTCCGTCGTCGTCAATAAACACCGTAGGGTCAATGCACGCCCAATAGTGCGACGATGCAGCACAGTTCTCATTGGTCAATAGAGGACGTCCCAAGGCGTCAGTATAAGGTCCTTCGGGACGGTCAGCTACAGCTACGCCAATACCACAGCTGTTGGTCGATACATACCAATAGTACTTACCATTACGCTCAATAACTTGCGATGCATAGGCGTCACCTCTGCGCGCCCAGCTGAAGTCGGCCAAGCGTAAAGGACATGGGTACTGTGTCCAGTGCTTCATGTCGGTGGTGGAGAACACGCACCAGTCGCGCATATGGAAATTGGGGAGATGCCCTCCGCCATCGTGCCCAGTAAAAAGCCACAACGTATCGCCCTCGACCAAAGCTGCTGGATCGGCCGTATGCATGTGGCGTATGATGGGGTTGCCTTTGCTTTCAAATTCATGGCGCAGCACACGACCCCATTTCTGCTGCAGGCGCTCCAATTCCTCAGCAGTCACTGAACACACCGTACCATGGCGAGGGAAGAAGTCTTTGCGGAACGACTTGGGTTTCTTGGTGAAGTTATACAAGTCAGTAGAGGTCTGATACTCATAGCGTCCGTTGGTGTAGAGGTCGTACATCAACACATACTCCTCACGACCATTGAGTTTGAAGATGCCAGATCCCTCTACGGGAGTGATGCCCGCATAAGCGTCGAGGTACTTGAAATCCTCCTTCCACGGACCATGGATATTGCGGGAGGTAGCCTGCTGGATACCATTGATATACTCGTGTCCATGCTCATCCTTTGTGTTGCCCTTGTAGAAGAGATGATAGCGCCCATTCTTGTGGATGATGTCGTTATCAATGGAGCCATACTTGGCGGCAAAGAGCTGTTGCGGCTCGCTCTCGAATCCTGTGAAGTCCGCATTGGCATAGGCATAGTAGCTGATGAGGGTCTTGCGGTCGCTACGTTGTAGGGTGAAGTATATCATGTATTTCTTTGCCTTGTGATCATAGATGGTCTGCGGTGCCCACACCCAATAGGCATCAGCAAAATGCTCGGGGAAGTCCTTTGACAGGTTTATCTTTGCGTGCGTCCAGTTGATGAGGTCGGGCGACTTGAGCAGTACGATACCCGGATTGCTGCCCCACCCCTGCTTCGGATCGAAGGTGTGCATATCGGTAGCCACGATGTAGTAGCAACCATCCTCACCACGTAATATGTGTGGGTCTCTGATACCCCCACTCTCACTGATGGTGTCACTGGCAATGATAGGGCGGTTGACATTCAGGGCATACCAGTCTACCGCATCTTCACTAATCGCAAAGCGCAGCTGCTCCTGATTGCGTCCATCACCGCTACCTTCGAAGTAGGCAAAGAGGTATCCGGCAAAGTTTTCGTTACTTAATTTCTTGTTTTGGGCCGACGGGCTGCCCAAGCCAATGAAGAGCGATAGCGCTGTTAGGATTGTGATTTTTTTCATGGATACAATTCATTATTTAGGACAAAGATAATCGAAAATTTCTTTACCTTTGCATTTCAAATAGGTAGAATTATGAAAATAGCACTTATAGGTTATGGTAAGATGGGCAAGATGATTGAGCAGATTGCCCTTCAGCGCGGACATGAGATTGTCTGCATCATTGATATCGACAACCAGGACGACTTTGGTTCTGAGGCTTTCCGCAGTGCCGATGTGGCCATCGAGTTCACCAATCCCATGGTCGCCTACAGCAACTACATGAAGGCTTTCGCAGCCGGTGTGAAGGTCGTATCAGGTAGCACGGGCTGGCTCGAAGAGCATGGCGACGAGGTGCGTAACCTCTGTGCCGAAGGCGGCAAAACCCTCTTCTGGTCATCCAATTTCAGCCTTGGCGTAGCGGTATTCGCTGCCGTGAACAAGTACTTGGCCAAGTTGATGAACCGTTTCGACGAGTACGACGTTTGCATGAGCGAGACCCACCACATCCACAAGCTCGATGCACCCAGTGGCACCGCCATCACCCTTGCCGAGGGCATCCTCGAGAACCTCGACCGCAAGACACGTTGGGTACCGGGCACACTGCTTGCCGCTGATGGCACGCTCAGCGGCACTACCGAGTGCGCTGCCGACGAGCTTCCCGTGAGCTCTATCCGCGAGGGCGAGGTGCCGGGTATCCACAGCATCCGCTACGACTCCGAAGCCGACAGCATCACCATCACTCACGATGCCAAGAGCCGCCGCGGCTTTGCCCTCGGTGCCGTGCTCGCAGCCGAGTACACCGCAGAACATCAAGGTTTCCTCGGCATGAGCGATTTGTTTAATTTTTAACACAAAAAACCACAGATTATACAGATTACTCAAATTAAAGTGTATTAACATTCATAAGGAATAGAATCTGTAAAATCCGTGTAATCCGTAGTCCGATAAAAAGCTATGAATAGATTCAAGCAAGCCACTGCCGCACAGTGGATAAAATGTGGCATCGTGATTGCCCTGTACCTCCTGTTCCTCGTTTGGATCAAGAGCCTCTGGGGACTTCTCGTGGTGCCCTTCCTCTTCGATGCCTACATCACCAAGTTCATTCCTTGGGATTGGTGGAAAACCGCCAAAAGCGCAACAGTGCGCAGCGTGATGAGCTGGGTCGATGCCATTGTGTTTGCCCTCGTGGCGGTGTACTTCGTGCACATCTACTTCTTCCAGAACTACACCATCCCCACCTCATCGCTCGAGAAATCGCTCCTCGTGGGCGACTACCTCTTCGTGAGCAAGGTGTCGTATGGTCCGCGCAAGCCCAACACGCCCCTCACCATGCCTCTCACGCAGCACACCATGCCCGTGACAGGTGGCAAGAGCTACATCGAGTGGCCCCAATGGCCCTATGAACGCGTGAAGGGATTGGGCGATGTGCAGCTCAACGACATCGTCGTGTTCAACTACCCCACGGGGGACACCATCGTGAGCAATCCTCGCTTCGCTGCCAACGACTTCTACAAGATGGTGAGTGACATCAGCGTAGAGCTCAACGGAGGCCAATACCCTGCTGTAGACAGCCTCAGTGCTGCCGATGAGCGCAAGGTCTACAATAAGTTCCTGGCCAAGGGCCGCAAGTATATCGCTACCCACCCCGAGGTGTTCGGCAAGGTAGACTGGCGCCCTGTAGACCGCCGCGAGAACTATGTGAAGCGCTGCGTGGGCCTTCCCGGACAGACACTCGAGATTAAGGATAAGGTCATCTATCTCGATGGCGTGGCCAACAAGGAGCCCGACAATGTGCAGTACAGCTACTACGTAGCCACCAAGCGCCCCATCAGCGAGCAGCTGCGTCGCAAGGCCGGCATCAGCAAGGAGGACCTCGCCAACCACAATGCCAACAGCAGCCTCTACCTCCTGCCCCTGACGCAACAGGCCGTGGAGGTGCTGAGCCAACACACCGAGGTGGTGGACAGCATCACCCCCATCATCGAGGAGCAGAGTCAAGGCCTCTATCCTGTAAACAAGTACACGGGTTGGAGTGTCGACAACTATGGTCCGCTGTGGATTCCCAAGCGTGGCGAGACCATCAAGCTCACACTCGATAACCTCCCCTTCTACGAACGCCCCATCGCTGTGTACGAAGGCAACGACCTGCAGGTACGCGATGGCAAGATTTACATCAATGGCGCCGAAGCCAACGAGTACACCTTCACCATGGACTACTACTGGATGCAGGGCGACAACCGCCACAACAGCCTCGATTCACGTTTCTGGGGCTTCGTACCTGAAGACCACGTCGTGGGTAAGCCCATCCTCATCTGGCTCTCGCTCGACAAGGACCGTGGCTGGTTGGACGGCAAAATCCGTTGGAACCGCATGTTCCGCATGGTAGAGAACTATAACTGATTTCAGTTATTGGAGATTAATTGTTAGGATATATTGAAAACGACACAGGGTGACCATGCGGCCACCCTGTGTCGTTGTTCTATCCTTCAATACAAAATTGCCAACTGACTATAACTACTCTCTCCCCTTCCAACTAAATCGCACCTATCTCCGCATTTTGTCACACCTGTCTCGGCCGCTTGTGAAGCCTGCCAAAAATAGTTTCGTAGCCTGCGATTTTTCTGTTAACATATAGTGTGTAGAAGCAAGGTAAGGCTATTGTCCTCGTTCATTTCAAAAAACAGTGAAGACTATGGGTGGGGACAGGGGGTGTATGAGATAGACAAACAAGGATGCCCAAATTTGTAAAAAGGCAAAAGGAGTTTCCTACACCCCGAAAAACATGAACAGATTTGCATCTTTTACCGACGTTCCTTAACTTTGTAGAAGAGATAATACATTATCAATAAAATGGCGTGTATCGTAAGCCGATGCAATAAAGCACGCACATGCACGTTCTATTAGGAGGTATATATAGAGATGAAACAGTCCGCACACACGCTATACTTGCTCTTGGTGCTGCTCTTGCTCACGGCATGCGGTTCCACGAAGGTGAACACGGCTCAGTCGCGGTTCTACCAGGCGTTTGTGACGCGCTTCAATGTATACCACAATGGGCACGAAGCCTATAAGGAGGGATTATCATCGCAGGAAAAGTCGCACAAGGATAACTACATGGAGATTATCCCCCTCTTCCCCATCAGCAAGGAGAGCACACGCAGTGCTGGAGGAGGTAGTTTCGACAAGGCGATAGAGAAATCACAGAAGGCAGTAAAACTGCACTCCATCAAGCAGAAACCAAAGAAGAAAGCCAACCGCGAGTTGACCGAAAAGGACAAGCAATGGTATGCCAAAAAGGAATATAACCCCTTCCTGCACAACGCATGGATGCTCATGGGCAAGGCGCAGTTCCAAAAAGGCGAGTTCTTGGAGGCTGCCAGCACCTTTTCCTACATCACCCGTCTCTATAGCGACGAACCGGAGATAGTGGCCGAAGCACGCATGCGCATGGCGCAGTGCTATGCCGAGTTGGAGTGGAACTATGAAGCGGAGAATCTCTTGGCACAGATGCAGCGCGACACCATCCCCTACCAACTAACCGAGGAGTACGATGCTATCATGGCCTCGCATCTGCTCCTTCAGGAACGTTTCGAGGAGGCGCTACCCTATCTGGAGAAGGCGGTAAAGCGCTCAGGACGCAGCAAGAAGCAGAAAACACGTGAGTATTACCTGCTCGGGCAAGTACACAAGCATGTAGGCAACAAGGCCCAAGCTTATAAGGCTTTCGGCAAGGCCATCAAGCAGAACCCGCCCTACGAACTGGAGTTCAATGCCCGCATACAGCAGACCGAAACAGTGAGTGGTGCCACTGCCCCCAAAATGCTCAAAACGCTGAAGCGTATGGCCAAGGACCCCAACAACAAGGACTATCTCGATCAGGTACACTATGCTATGGGCAATATCTACCTGGCACAGCGCGACACGGTGAATGCCATTGCGCAATATGAGAAAGGTGCCGAACTGAGTACACGCAATGGTGTGGAAAAGGGAATCCTGCTGCTCCAACTAGGACAGATCTATTGGGACCGTGCTGAGTATGTTGATGCCCAACGCTGCTATGGCGAGGCCATCGGCCTCATCGACAAGGAGCACAAGCAATACGACCTGGTAAACCTGCGCTCGACAATCCTTGACGAACTGGTGGAGCACACCGTGGCCATAGACTTGCAAGACAGCTTGCAACACCTCGCCACTCTACCCGAGGAGGAATTGTTTGAAGTGATAGACAATATCATCGCCGAGGTCATCCGCCAAGAGGAGGAAGCCAAGAAGGCCGAAGAGGAGGCTGAACTGATGGCACAACGCGAGGAGGCACTGGGCGAGGCACAGGCCAAGGGTCCACAGATGAACACACCCACAGCTGCAGGCACGGGCGACAACTCGTGGTACTTCTACAACACACAACTTGTGGCACAAGGAAAGAAGGACTTCCAACAGAAATGGGGACGGCGTCAACTGGAAGATAACTGGCGACGAGCCAACAAATCGGTACTTGCCGATGACACGGATGAGGGAGTCAACTACGACGAGGAAGAGAATTCGGAACTTCCAGACTCCATCGCCTCGGATTCAACAATGGTGGATCTGGCCCCCGACTCTCTTGTGACCGACCCACACGACCGCAAATACTACCTACAGCAAATTCCCTTCACCGAGGAGCAGATGGTGGAGTCGAATGCCATCCTACAGGAGGCACTCTTCAATGCTGGTGTCATCTATAAGGACAAATTAGAGGACTTCGGTTTGGCAGAGAACACCTTCGGTCGACTCAACACTCAGTTCCCCGATTTCGACCGCACCGATGAGGTGTATTACAACATGTTCCTAATGTATTCGCGCTGGCGACGCTGGGACGATGCCGAGCGCTACCGTGCCCTGCTCACCGAGCAATATCCCTATAGTGACTACACGCTCACCATCAACGACCCGGACTTCATGATTAGCGCCATCCATGGCAAGCACATCGAAGACTCGCTCTATGCTGCTACCTACACAGCCTATATGGAGGGACTCTTTAGTGAGGTGGGGGCCAATGCTGCTCTCTCGGGCGAGAAATATCCGCTTGGTGCACACCGTCCAAAGTTTATGTTCCTCGATGCAATGAGCCGTCTGCAGCAGGGAGACCAAACGGGATTTCTTGAGGAACTGAAAGAGGTAGTAAGCAAATATCCAGAGAATGAAATCAGCGAACTTGCCGGACTCATCGCTCAAGGCATGAAGGAGGGACGATTGCTTGGCTCGGGCTCATTAGGAAATATCTGGAGCCGTCGTCTGGCCTCTGTGGATGAGGCTACTGTGGCCGATAGCCTACGCCCGACCTTCAATACCGACCATTATGTCCCCTTCCGCTTTGTACTTGCCTACGAGGAGGGCACTGTGAACGACAACCAACTGCTCTTCGAGATTGCCCGCTACAACTTCAGCAAGTTCATGGTGCGCAACTTCGACATCTCTATCACCAAACAGGGTGGTGTCTCTATGCTGCATGTCACTGGATTGACCAACTTTAATGAGGCTTACCAGTATATGCACCGCCTCTATGCCGACCCCACGATGGCCACCAGACTCAGTGGTCTGCGTGCCCTAATCATCTCTGACGACAACTTGGAGCTGCTACTTAAGCACTACAGTATCGATGAGTACACCGAGTTCTATGAAGAGAACTTCTCCGTCCTCCCCATCTCTACAGAGCAGGAAAGCAGCCTCGACGAAATAATCTACGAATAGGCTGCTAACTCATCGCTCAAAATGTGCCACCGGGCCATGACCATGTCCAATTTCATAGCGTGCTCCGCGAATAATAGCTTGGTTGATGTAGTGCTTTGCTGCTCGTACAGCTTCGGTGAGCGATAATCCCTTAGCAAGCTGGGCGGCAAGAGCCGATGAGAGCGTGCAGCCCGTACCATGCGTGTTGCGTGTATCAACGCGGTGGGCTTTGAGCTTAATCACCTCTCCCGTTTCTCGGTTGTAGAAGATGTCGATGAGTTCATCATTGACAAGGTGCCCCGCTTTCAGGAGTACCGACACACTATACTGCTCTGCCAAGCAACGAGCGGCATCAGGAAGGTCATCTTGCTTGCTGATGGCCTCACCAAGCAGGATTTCCGCCTCGGGGATGTTGGGGGTGATAACGCGCGCCATAGGTATCAGTTCGCTCTTCAGTACTTCGATAGCACTCTCTTCGATAAGTCTGTGTCCCGAGGTAGATACCATCACGGGGTCGAGCACAATGTTGCTGACTTCGTACTTGCGGAGCATACGGGCTACGCATTGCACCACCTCGGAAGAGTGGAGCATACCAATCTTTATGCTGTCGGCACCGATGTCGCTGAGCACCGCATCAATTTGCCCTTCAATGATATCAATGGACAAGCCCTCCACGGCATTTACCCCCTGTGTATTCTGTGCAGTTATGGCTGTAATGGCCGAAGCGGCAAAGCATCCATTGGCGGAGATGCTCTTGATATCGGCCTGTATGCCGGCTCCTCCACCCGAGTCGCTGCCGGCGATGGTGAGAACACGAGGGTAATTCTGAATTTTGAATTCTGAATTCTGAATTATTTGCGCATTGCAGATTCTATTCCTTTCTACGATGTTTGCCAACTCGGCCGATGCCTCGCGTGGGGACTCTGCGGCGATGATGGCTGACACCACGGCAACACCCTCCACACCTCGCGCAATGACTTCACCGATGGTGTCGCGATTCATGCCCCCGATAGCCACGCAGCGATGGCGTGAGAGTCGCATGACCTCTTCTACCCCCTCAAGCCCGAAAGGGGTGAGCGTGTCGGTCTTTGTAGGGGTAGCATACACGGGCGAGATGCCTATGTAGTCTACATCAAGCGCATTGGCCGCAATGACCTCATCCATCGTCTCTACGGAGAGTCCGATAATCTTATCCTTGCCCAGCAAGGCCCGTGCTGCCTCATAGGGCATATCGCTCTGCCCGATGTGTACACCTTCGGCATTAACGGCGAGTGCTACATCTACGCGGTCATTGATGATAAGCGGTATTCTGAGGGGCTGTAAGGCTGATTTCAGTTCACGGGCAAGCGCTATGAACTCTGCGGTAGAGCAATCCTTCTCACGCAGCTGCACCATGGTGACGCCACCCGAAGCGGCTTCACGCACTATCCAAGCCATGTCACGACCACCCGCAAGAGGGCGGTCAGTGACAAGGTAAAGTGAAAGGTCAAAATTCATACAAATAGAAGTTTTCTATATAAAAAGGTTAAGATTTAGTACTCCATTCAGGGTCATTCATCACCGCCTATCATGAAGAATTCCAACTCCAATGCACATCCCTCAGCAAAGATGCGTCGCATGAGAGCCTGTTTCTCGGGAGTGCAGCCTTGGGCCATGCGGTCGATGAGTGCTACCACATAGCTGGTGGCTTTATCCATCTCTTCTGAGCCATAGGTTTGTATCCATTCCCTGTAGGGGTTGTCGGGGTTGATGTGCTGTGCCATGAGATATTTCCCCACCTCGTTGTATACCCAGTAGCAAGGCAATACGGCGGCAAGTACGATGGGGAGGTCCAAGGTATCGGTATAGTGGCGCAGGAAGCGGGTGTAACGCAAGGTGACAGCTACGGGGAGAGGTTCGCTTAGGATACCAAATCGCTCGCTCAGCATGGTCTGCATGGCGTTTTCGCTCTCCATGCCCTCCTTGGCCATCGCGCGGAAGAAGTCGCCTTCGGCCTTGTCGGTCATCATATCGGCCACAGCGTAGAGGTCGCGTGAGTACTCCTTAAGGTATATCTTGTCCTGCTGAAGATAGCGCACAAACTGAGGCTGTGGCAAGGTGCCATCGAGCATCTGCTGGATGAACTCATAATCCTCAATGCTGTGCATGATATCTTCCACCTCAGCAAAAGCCACCTCGCTCCATCGGCGACTATTTGCAGTGATATGCTCACCCAATTGCTCTGGAGTAATTGTGGAGAGTTCATCCACGAAGTTTGTCATCAGCGAGCCGGGAGCTGCCTTCTTGGCTGCTGCACGCTCACCACAGATACCCATCACAGCCATGCCGTGTAGCGATGCCTCAAAGGGGTCGGGGTTGATACCCGCAAAGGCCCCTACGATAGACGAGGCAGTGCATCCCATGGCCGTCACGCGAGTCATCAGAGGCGAGCCATTGGTGATGGTCTCTACGCGTGTGCCATCGGTGATATAGTCCGTAGCACCACTGATGACCACCACGGCACCTGTGGTCTTGGCCAGTTGCTTGGCCGACTCTACAGCATCGTCCGAACTTTGGCTACTGTCTACTCCCTTGCTCTTGATGTCAGCATTGACGAGCGCCATAATCTCCGAAGCATTGCCTCGAATGATGTTGGGGTGGCACTCACGAATAATCTGCCACGCTGTCTGTGTGCGATAGGGTGTGGCGCCTGCTCCTACAGGGTCGAGCACGATGGGCTTGCCCAAGCGGTGTGCCGCACGGCCTGCTGTGAGCATACCGCGCACCCACTCGGCATCGAGCGTGCCGATGTTAATCACTAAGGCCGAAGCGATGCCCACCATGTCGTCCATCTCCTCCACGGCATGTGCCATGACGGGTGATGCACCTATGGCCAGCAGGGCGTTGGCCGAAAAATTCATTGCTACGTAGTTGGTGATGTTGTGTACCAACGGACTCTTTGCGCGAACGAGCGCAAGATCTCTTTTCAGATGTTCCTGATTCATATTTTCCTCTCTACAATTAAATAGCAGGTTCAAAGGGTATCATCTCAGCCTGTCCTCTCGCGGGCAAGCACCCCTAATACTATAATATGTCTGGACAATTCACAAACGTCGTCAACATCCGTTTGTTCGCTTATCCGATGCAAATGTAGTCAAAGTTTTTAATACCTATGCTACTGCGTGATATTTTTTTTGCAACATCCTTTTTATCTCCATTGCGCATGCTTCAATTTGGACGGCTCCCAATCTCAGTACTCCCATGTAAGTACTCGAGTACTGGCAGCTAAGTACTGCAGTACTCCCGTGTAAGTACTGGCCATCGCTTGTGCGCTGAGTTTCGCAAATAGCTCACTTTATGAAATAATCCTGCTCTGTAGATTGTTATTTATAGATTTATTTGTACTTTTGCCCTTGTGCTTGCTTGAGTAAGTTTAGCAAGCACAGACATTGTGGAAAAGGCGTTTACTTGACGCTTTGGTTTTGACTATTGAGAACTTCGCAACTTCTAAAAATGTCGTCAAAAACAAAGCAACGGTGAATGTCTCATGGGTATGTTTTATACATCTTTGCTATGCGGATCATGATGATTCGTATAGCATAGGGTGGTTATATACATATCGGCGTGAGGCTTCGCGTTGCTCGTTTCGACGACATGGGCAATGCGAAGGCCTTCAATAGTGAAGCGAGCAACAAGTGCAAGCTTCACGCTTTCTTTTTATAGTTATGCGTGAGTAGCAATGTTTAGGAAAGACTTATTTATGTATAATTTATAAAAAGTAAATGTATGAAAAAGTTAGTTTTTTTATTTGCAGCGTTTGCGACACTCGTGGCGAGTGCGCAAACAAAAGTTGAGATTGATGGTATCTGGTATAACCTCGTATCGAAGGCCAAGCAGGCTGAGGTGACAAGTGGAGACACTAAGTACTCCGGCTCCATCACCATCCCTGCCACGATGACCCACGAGGGCGTGAACTATAGCGTGACGAGCATTGGAAGCAGTGCTTTCATGTATTGCAGCAGCCTCACCTCCATCACTATCCCCGAGGGTGTAACGAGCATTGGAGAGCATGCTTTCGATCGTTGCAGCAGCCTCACCGCCATCAACATCCCCGAGAGCGTGACAAGCATTGGAGGCTGTGCTTTCATGTATTGCAGCAGCCTCACCGCCATCAACATCCCCGAGGGTGTGACAAGCATTGGAGTCTCTGCTTTCCAAGGTTGCAGCAGCCTCACCGCCATCAACATCCCCGAGAGCGTGACGAGCATTGGATACGCTGCTTTCTCTGATTGCAGCAGCCTCACCGCCATCACCATCCCCGAGAGCGTGACGAGCATTGAAAGCAGTGCTTTCTCTGGTTGCAGCAGCCTCACCGCCATCAACATCCCCGAGAGCGTGACGAGCATTGAAAGCTATGCTTTCCGTGATTGCAGCAGCCTCACCGCCATCACCCTCCCCGAGGGCGTGACGAGCATTGGAGACGATGCTTTCGCTTATTGCAGCAGCCTCACCGCCATCACCATTCCCGAGAGCGTGACGAGCATTGGAGATTATGCTTTCGCTTATTGCAGCAGCCTCACCTCCATCACCATCCCCGAGGGCGTGACGAGCATTGGAAGCTATGCTTTCTATAAATGCAGCGGCCTCACCACCATCAATATCCCCGAGAGCGTGACGAGCATTTATCAATATGCTTTCGAAGGTTGCAGCAGCCTCACCGCCATCGTGCTGCCTAAGAACCTGAAGTATATCGGCTCAAAAGCTTTCGCCAACTGCTCGGAGTTGCTCGACGTGTACTGCTATGCCGAGAAGGTGCCATCGACATATACTAATGCCTTCGATGGTTCCTACCCTGAATATATCACCCTGCATGTGCCCGCAAGTGCACTCAACGCCTATAAGACCACCGAGCCCTGGAGCAGCTTTGGCAACATTGTAGTACAAGAAGATGAAGAGCCATTGGAAAAGTGCGTCACACCCACCATCAGCTATGTGGATGGCAAGGTGGTGTTCGCTTGCGACACTGAGGGAGCAACCGTCAAATCAAGTATCAAGGGAAACGTCACAGGTGACTATAGAGATATGGAGGTAGCTTTTATCCCCACCTACACCATCACCGCCTACGCCACCAAGGAGAACTACGAGGACTCTGACGTAGCTACCCTCACCCTCTGCTGGATTCCTTGCGCCGAGGAGCATGAGAGCGAAGAGACTGGTATCCTCAATATCCCCTCAAAACCCGTGCTCATCAGCACCCAGGGCGGCACTATCACCCTCAGCGGACTCGCTGCAGGCGCTGAGGTGACAGCCTATAGCACCGCAGGCACACTGCTTGCCACAGCTACCGCAACAAGCGGAACAGCGACCCTCGCTACCAGCCTCACCATGGGCAGCACTGCCATCTTGAAAATTGGTGAGCATAGCATTAAAGTTGTGATCAAGTAAACGCACACACTCCTAAACATACCACACGGGGCGCAGCAGCTGCGCCCCGTGATGCGTTTACTAATCCTCGCACTTATGCAAACTTTCAGAATTTCCACACTTGGCAATCCGTGGCAGAGGCATAGCGCTGCAGCAGGGTGGCGGTCATCTCGGCAGCCTCTTGCAGGCCCTCGTCTCCGCTATAGCCATTGATGATGGCGAGGATGTGGGTGGTGCCGATATCCATCTTCGTGCGTTCGTGGTCGCTGGTGGGAGTACCTATACCCCCTTCAGCATCGCGTATGACGGGCATAAACTCAATGTTGAGCGGTCCGCGACCAATACCCTCAAAGGGCTCTTCGTGGCGACCGATACCAAGACATAACTCATTACCGACAATCTTATCGGCATCGAAGCCACCGATGGAGTAACCCGTACGCAGAGAGACAAGGTTGATGAGGTCGACGAGCGTATCGATACGATACAGGTCGAGCCCACGCAACAGGCGGCGGCGTAGTGCCTCTGCTGAGGGGCGATAGCGACTGGGGTCCTTGCCACAAGCACGATAGGCCTCACGTGTGGCCATGATGGCTTGCTGTTGCTTGATGCTCTCGGTGCTCTCGGTAGCCTGCAAGTGGGCGGTAAACTGCGCAATCTCATTCCACAGCCCTTCGTCGTAGGGTGTGTTCTTCACTTGGGCATACACCGCAGCACCGCGATACTGCGGGCACTTCTCTCTAATCTCTTCGGAAACGGTAATGTTGTACATGGGTTCTGTTTAGGGTGTAGAGTTGAGGGGGTAGGATCAACAACTCCTGCCACAAAGGTACGTGATGTTTGCTATATCCACAAAAATAGAGGGGTAAATTTTGCGATTTGCCAACAATGCCGTACCTTTGACTCAACAACGCAGTTGTTACAACTCACAGCCCCAAATGATTGACAAACCTACACTGGACTTTATCCGCGAACATGCTGGTGACGACGTACGCCAGTTGGCCTTGCAGTCGGCACGCTACCCCGAGGTGGACATGCGTGTGGCTGCCACGCAGATTGAAGGGCGCCGACTGGCCTCAGCCAAGCTCCCCGCTTGGGCTGCAGTAGAGGACATCATCTTTCCCGTGCGCCTCTCCTTGGAGCAATGTTCATCGGAAGTGACAGCACGCTATAAAGCTGGGCTCGTGAGTGGCATCCATCTTGCCGACCTCACGGGAGGGTTTGGCATCGACTGCAGCTATATGTCCGAGTCGTTTGAGAAGGCCACCTACATCGAGCGCAACGAGGAGCTCTGCCGCATAGCCAGCCATAACTTTGCGCTGTTGCAGAAGCCCGTGCAGGTCATCCATGCCAACAGCGAAGAGGTCTTGGCATCACTCCCCCATCAAGACTGGATATTCATTGACCCGGCACGCCGCGACAAGGCGGGCAACAAGGTGGTGTCATTGAGCGATTGCGAGCCCGACGTGTGCCAATTGGAGTCGTTACTCCTGCAGAAGGCAACACACGTGATGGTCAAGTGCTCGCCCATGCTCGACATCTCGCAAGCCATCCGCGAGCTCCACTCCGTGATAGAGGTGCATGTCGTTTCGGTAAACAATGAGTGCAAAGAGTTGCTGCTGATACTCGGCGAAGAGGAGGAAAAGAATATCCCCATCCACACCATCAACTTTCACGGAGGTACGGTTCAGGAATTTGTTTACTCCGCAGCGGAGGAGTCGGGTGCTTCGTGCCACTATGCCTCATCGATGGGACACTACTTGTATGAGCCCAACAGTTCGCTGATGAAAGCCGGATGCTATCGTCTGCCAGCCCAACAGCTCGGGCTAAACAAACTGCATCCCAACACTCACCTATACACTTCAGACACGCTGGTGAGCGATTTCCCGGGACGTGTATTCCAAGTAGAGTGCGTGTGCGGATTCAGCAAAAAAGAGCTGAAGACACTCGACTGCAAAAAGGCCAATCTTACCGTGCGCAACTTCCCCGAACGAGTCGACACACTTCAAAAACGACTCAAGATCAGTGATGGCGGTACTACCTATCTCTTTGCCACCACAATGAACGATGATTCAAGGGTGCTTGTCGTATGCACCAAGGTAGACAAGAAAGGATGAGTACACACTTTCCACACCTATTATATAATTATTATATAATAAGGAGAAGCGGGCTTTAGCCCAACAAAGAAATTACGAAATTTTTCTCTATTTTCACTCGTTGAGATTTGGCAATTCTATCACCTTGCACTAAATTTGCGGCAAATTTTTTGAAGCCGCGTTGATATTATGCAAAAGAATCTGGTGATAGTGGAGTCTCCCGCTAAGGCGAAAACAATAGAAAAATTCCTTGGTAAGGACTATAAGGTGATGTCGAGCTTCGGTCATATACGTGACCTGAAGAAAAAGGATTTCAGCATCAATACTGAAACATTCATCCCTACCTATGAGATACCCACCGACAAGAAAAAGGTGGTGGAAGACCTTCGTAAGGCAGCCTCACAGGCCGAGATGGTATGGCTCGCATCCGATGAGGACCGCGAGGGAGAAGCTATCAGCTGGCACCTGTACGAGGTGCTCGGGCTCAACACTGAGAACACCAAGCGTATCGTGTTCCACGAAATCACGAAAGAAGCTATCACCAATGCCATCCAGACTCCGCGCGATATTGACATCAACCTTGTCAACGCACAACAGGCACGTCGCGTGCTTGACCGTATCGTAGGTTTCAAGCTCTCTCCCATCTTGTGGAAGAAGATTAAGCCTTCGCTCTCAGCTGGTCGCGTACAGTCAGTTGCCGTGCGACTCATTGTAGAGCGTGAGCGCGAGATACAGAGTTTCCATGCCGAAGCATCATACCGCGTGGTAGCCACCTTCCTCGTCCCCGACGCCAATGGCAACATCGCCGAACTGAAGGCCGAGTTGGGTACACGATTCAAGGAGAAGGCCGAGGCTGAGGCTTTCCTCACACAATGCAAAGAGGCAACATTCACCATTGATGAGGTGCAAACCAAACCGTTGAAGAAATCGCCTACCGCGCCTTTCACCACATCAACCCTCCAGCAGGAGGCAGCCCGTAAGTTGGGCTTCTCGGTATCTCAGACGATGACCATTGCTCAGCGCCTCTACGAATCGGGACAGATTACCTACATGCGTACCGACTCAACCAACCTCTCAGGCCTCTGTCTCGGTGCCAGCAAGAAGGTTATCATCGACACCATGGGCGAAGAGTACCACACGATGCGTAACTTCAAGACCAAGGCCAAGGGTGCCCAGGAGGCTCACGAGGCCATACGTCCCACTTATATGGACCGTCAGACCATCGAAGGTTCATCAGCAGAGCGTCGTCTCTACGAACTCATCTGGAAGCGAACCATCGCTACGCAGATGGCCGATGCACAAGTCGAGAAGACCACAGTGACCATCAGCATGAGTGGTTCACCCTATACCTTTACAGCAACAGGTGAAGTGGTTGTTTTTGACGGATTCTTGCGTGTGTACCGTGCAAGCACTGATGAGGAGACAGAGAATCAAAAGGGCATGCTCCCTCCATTGAGCCGCGGTCAACAGCTCCAGTACAGCGAGCTGCAAGCTACCGAACGATACACACAGCGTCCCAACCGCTATAACGAGGGTAGCCTCGTAAAGAAACTCGAGGAACTCGGCATTGGCCGCCCCTCAACCTACGCACCCACCATCAGCACCATACAGAACCGCGACTACGTTCTGAAGGAGGACACTCCCAGCCAAGAGCGCACCATCAACGTACTGAAGTTGAAGAAGGGCAAGCTCACCGACAAGATGGTGAGCGAGACTTACGGCAGCGAGAAGGCCAGCCTCAAGCCCACCGATGTGGGCATGGTAGTCAACGATTACCTCATCGACTACTTCCCTCAGGTGCTCGACTATAACTTCACCGCCAACATCGAGAAGGAGTTCGACGAGGTGGCCGAAGGCCAAAAGCCTTGGGATGGCGTCATTGGCGAGTTCTACAAGGACTTTGAGCCTCTCGTGGAGCAGACACTCAACGAGAAGCAAGAGCGCAAGGTGGGTGAACGTGTCCTTGGTATTGACCCCAAGAGTGGACGCCCCGTATCGGTAAAGATCGGACGCTTCGGCCCCGTAGTACAAGTCGGATTGGCTTCCGATACCGACAAGCCTCGTTTTGCCCAATTACAAAAGGGGCAGTCTATCGACACCATCACTTTGGAGGAGGCCCTTGAACTCTTTGCACTTCCTCGTACACTCGGCGAGTATGAGAACGAAGCGGTAATAGTCAACGTAGGACGTTTCGGTCCCTATGTACAATTGGGGAAACAGTATGTCAGTCTGCCTGCCGGCACCGACCCCATGACCATAACCTTGGAGGAGGCAACCGATCTTATCGAAAAGAAACGCCAATTCGAGCAACAGCGACAGATTAAGACCTTTGACGAGAACCCCAATGTAGAGATTCTCAACGGCCGCTATGGTCCCTACATTGCCATGGGTGGAAAGAACTACAAGATACCCACAGGCACCGACCCGGCTTCGCTTGACCTCGCAGCCTGCATGGCCATCATCGAGAAGGCAGCCGAGAAGCCTGCTACACCCCGTCGTCGCAAGAGCAAGTAAGCCATCATGACACGCCTACTACTCATTGGCTTCATGGCTGCTGGCAAGACCACATTGGGCAAAGCCCTGGCACATGATCTTGGCTTGCAGTTCATCGACCTTGACCACTATATCGAGAGCCGTTATCGCTGTACCGTGTCGCAACTCTTTGCTGAGCGTGGCGAAGAGGCGTTCCGCCAGATTGAGCGCAACATGCTGCACGAAGTGGCCGAGTTTGAAGACGTAGTGATATCTACAGGAGGTGGCACCCCTTGCTTCTTCGACAACATGGACTACATGAATGCACAGGGTACCACGGTATTCCTTGAGGCTTCGGTCGATGTCATCCACACCCGCCTCACCATAGCCCGCGTAAAACGCCCCTTGGTAGTAAATAAGACTGCCGAGGAATTACGCCAATACATCACCGAGATGTTGGAGCGTCGCGCTCCCTACTACACCCGTGCACACCACACCTTCTGCGCCAACCGTCTGGAGAACATTTGTCAAGTAGAAGAGTCGGTCAAACAGTTCAAAAAGGACATTCTGCGAACATAAAGTCACAAATATTGGCATTTTTGTATGCCAATTCAAAAAAACCATCTATATTTGCTATCATTTTCACATCAATACGGAAAGATTCTAATACAATGGAAAAGATAGACGAATTGGATAAGCGAATCTTGGACATCATCTCCAAGAATGCCCGTACCCCCTTCAAGGATATTGCAGACGAGTGTGGAGTATCACGAGCTGCCGTACACCAACGCGTGCAACGCCTCACGGAGATAGGTATCATTACCGGTTCGGGATACCATGTCAACCCCAAGAAGTTAGGATATCGTACCTGCACCTACATCGGACTCAGCCTTACCAAAGGATCCATGTACAAAGAGGTGATTGAGGAACTGAAGAAAATCCCCGAAATCGTAGAAGCACATTTCACCACAGGTTCCTATAGTGTCATTGTGAAACTCTATGCCCGCGACAACGAGCACCTGATGACATTACTCAACGAACACATCCAGGAGATTCCGGGTGTAACCAATACTGAGACTATGATTTCGCTTGACCAAAGCATCAAGAAAGAACTTCCCACATCGACAGATTGACACGGCTATGCCCACATTCGACATCGAGAAGGAATATACAGCGCTGCATTCCTCTTACCCTATACATAAGCGCCGCCCCATCATCGGCATCACAGGCAACTACGATGCCGGCAAATGTACCTTGCTCGAAGGCTACTATCGCTCGGTGCTCGAAGCAGGAGGCACACCGCTTATCATACCACCTGCCGACGATGTAGACATGATGGTGAGCCTGCTCGACCGTGTGGATGCACTCATCCTCTCGGGCGGAGGAGATATCAACCCCCTCTATCTTGGCGAAGAGCCGCTGCGCGAACTCAGCTCCATCAATCCAGCCCGCGACTGGCACGAACTGATGCTCGTATGCCTTGCCGCCAACCGTCAGATACCCATTCTTGGCATCTGCCGCGGACTGCAGGTGATGACCGCCGCCCTCGGAGGCAAACTCTATCAAGACATCTACAAGGAGGCCTCGGCCACGCTCAAGCATAGTCAGGATACCGAGCGTCATGTGTGTACCCATACCATACGCATCACACAGGAGAGCCTCTTACACAACATATTCGACACCGAAGTGCTACCCGTCAACACCTTCCACCACCAGGCTGTGAAGGAAGCCGCACCAGGCTTTGCCGTGTCTGCACTCTCATCCGACGGACTCATCGAAGCTGTTGAAAGTACCCAGCACAAGTCCATGATAGGCGTGCAGTGGCATCCCGAGTGCATGATTCTCGGTGGCGACCGCTCCATGCTTCCCCTCTTCGAGTGGCTCGTGGGCGAGGCCCGTTCCTTCGCCGAGGCCCGTGAGTTACACGAACGTATACTCACGCTCGACACCCACTGCGACACTCCCATGAAGTTTGACCAGCAGATACGATTCGACAATCGTGATCCGCGCATCCTCGTCGACCTGCATAAGATGGCCGAGGGACACCTCGATGCAACCATCATGGTTGCCTACCTACGCCAACTGGAACGCGATGCAACATCGCTCGATGCCGCCTTTGCCAAAGCCGAGCATCTGCTCAATAAGATAGAGGCTATGGTGGAGCAGAATGCCGATAACATGGCTATTGCCCGCACCCCCGATGACCTCTACCGCCTCAAACGCGAAGGACGGCGCGCCTTGATGCTCGGTATTGAGAATGGCTATGCCATAGGACTCAACCCTGAGCGCGTAGAACACTTCCGCCAGCGTGGCGTAGTGTATATGACCCTCTGCCACAATGGCGACAACGACCTGTGCGACTCAGCACGCGGCAACCAGGAACATGGCGGACTCAGCCCCCTGGGCCGTACTGTCATCCGTGAGATGAACCGCGTAGGTATGATGGTCGACCTCTCCCATGCTGCCGAGAGCAGTTTCTACCAAGCCATCGAGGCCAGCCGCACCCCTATCGTGTGTAGCCACTCCTCAGCACGTGCCCTATGCGATCATCCGCGTAACCTCACCGATGACCAGCTGCGTACCCTTGCCGCCTCGGGTGGTGTAGCACAGGTGTGCCTCTACGACGGTTTCTTGCGCAAGGAGGGCGGCGCCACCATCGATGATGCCATACGCCATATCGTGCATATGGTAAGCGTAGCCGGCATCGATCATGTAGGTATAGGCACCGACTTTGACGGCGACGGAGGCATCATCGGCTGTGCCGATGCCTCGGAGCTTATCAACCTTACCCGCCGGCTCCGCGCCGAGGGTTTCACCGAGCAGGATATCGAGAAACTTTGGGGAGGCAACTTCCTCCGCGTGATGCGCCTTGTACAGGCTACAGCAACCCCTAATTCCTAACGACTAACTCCTAACTAAAGATATGTACTCACTCAAAGAACTCTACCGCATAGGCCACGGTCCATCGAGCAGCCACACGATGGGACCACGCAATGCCGCCACCCAGTTCCTGGGTCACAACAGTGAAGCCGTACGCTTCGAAGTAACTCTCTATGGTAGCCTTGCCGCCACAGGCAAGGGGCACATGACCGACCAAGCCATCCTCGAGGTATTGGGCGAAGAGCGCACCACCATCGTGTGGGAGCCCAAGGTGTTCCTCCCCTTCCACCCCAACGGAATGAAGTTCCGTGCCCTTGATGCTGCTGGTGAGCGCACTGCAGAATGGACCGTCTACAGCGTAGGCGGAGGAGCCTTGGCCGAAGAGGGGCAAGCTCCCGTCGAGCACAAACAAGTATATACGATGAATACCGCCACCGAAATTCTCTCGTGGTGTATCTCTACCGGTAAGAGCTTCTGGGAATATGTAGAAGAGTGCGAAGGCCCTGAGATATGGGACTATCTACGTGAAGTGTGGCACACCATGAAAGAGGCTGTACAGAATGGTCTTGAACAAGAGGGCGTACTCCCTGGCCCACTCGCCTTGCGACGCAAAGCGGCCAATTATTACGTTCGTGCCGAAGGCTATCAGCAGTCAATGCGTACACGAGGTTTCCTCTTCGCCTATGCCTTGGCCGTGAGTGAGGAGAATGCATCCGGTGGAAAGATTGTCACTGCACCTACTTGTGGCTCATGTGGTGTATTGCCCGCCGTATTATACCATCTATACAAATCTCGCGATTTCACCGAGCAGCGCATCATCCGCGCTTTGGCTACAGCAGGACTCTTTGGAAACATCGTCAAGACCAATGCCTCTATCTCTGGTGCTGAGGTAGGTTGCCAGGGCGAGGTAGGCGTAGCTTGTGCCATGGCTGCTGCCGCAGCTGCACAGCTCTTTGGCGGCATGCCCTCGCAGATTGAGTATGCTGCCGAGATGGGCCTTGAACACCACTTGGGACTCACCTGCGACCCCGTATGCGGACTTGTACAGATACCCTGCATCGAGCGTAATGCCTATGCTGCTGCCCGCGCCATGGATGCCAACTCATATGCCATGTTTACCGACGGTGTGCACCGCGTATCGTTTGACAAGGTGGTAGAGGTGATGAAGAAGACCGGACACGATCTCCCCTCACTCTACAAGGAGACCTCAGAAGGTGGACTCGCCCAGGACTACAAGCAAATGTGGGGCAACGAACACTCTACCATGTATTTCTAAGTTCCCAAAGAAAGGACAGGCACATGAAGGGCGATGAGGAGACCTCATCGCCCTTCGTTAATGCTCCCCGATCACCTAAAAAGGTCACTTTTGCCATGAACCGCCTCGGATTCGAGCAACGGCGCACCCATGCCGCCCGAGGGTGGAATGCCATTATCCTTACAGGTAACGACATCAAAGAGGCTCAACGGCTCAATGCACACCGCAGCATAGAAGATTAACGAAAAAGATGTGACACACTTAATCGTCGGAATATCTGCGCTTTAATATGCTTTGCGTCACTTGTGACACACCATCGTATACCCCCTATATACAAAAATTAAATAATTATTTTTAAAAATATATTTAATTAATTATTTATTTCCTTAAGGATTATAGCAAACACCTGTCACAAGTGACGCAACCACACATAACACACTGTCATACTGCAAGTAAAGTGCGTCACAACTTTTTTCTAAACCTTACCTGAAATCAGAGCCGTCTGATAAGAAAAAACTCTTTGTCCGTTAGAAAAATCAGAGCCGTCCGATTTTCTTAACGGACGGCTCTGATTTGGTGGGGTTACTTGGCTGACCCATAAATGGAGGTTTGTATTAAAGATTGTAAATCCTACCAACTTTTTTGTTCGTTTGCTTGTATTTGTGATACGAGTGTTATACATTTGCAAACAAATTCATCACTATGGACGCAATTATTGGAAGAAGACAAACGGCATTCAGATTGAGCACAGACTTGCTGGCCAAACTGAAGGAGGCCGCGGTAAGAGAAAACCGCAGCCTGAATAACTATGTCGAGAGCGTACTGATGGATGTCGTCTACAATCGCCCCAATCCCATCACGCTACGCGCTATGCAAGAGGCCAAGCAGAAGGATGACCTCGAGACCCTTGATACGGACAACTTGGAATCTCTAATCGAGGCATTGTAAATCGATGTATACCCTGAAAATCACAAGTCAGTTCAAGAAAGACTTGAAACGCATACAAAACAAGCCCTCCAAAATCAAGCATCTCAAAGAGGTGTTGCAGATTCTGGAAAGCGAGGGCACGCTGCCCGAAAGGTATAAGCCACACAAATTGGTTGGCGACTACGCTGGCTTCATGGAGTGCCATGTAGAGAGCGACTTGCTGTTACTCTGGGTAGACCCGCAGGAGAGCATCATCAAGTTGGTTCGTCTAGGTAGCCATTCCGAACTGTTTCGTTAACCATCTCCCCCATCAGCCCCAGCAGCGTCGTTGGGGGCGGGCATAGAGCGTCTGCGATATGTGGCGTATGGTCTCCACATCGGGCATAATGCGAAATCCGCCCGGTGGAGCCACCGAACGGATATAATCGACAAAGCCTGCATAGCCCAGCGAGGCATCGTACCACCCCTCATCCACCAACACCCTATACACCGCCTGCCAGTGCACCTTACGCGTGACGAGGTAACGCCCGTCGGGCGTGCGGTGGTGCAGTAACTTAGTAAGGGACCCACCTAAATCTCTTCGAGCCCCCGTCGTGCAGGGTACTGCACTCCCCTCATTTCGGAACGAATCAACATTTAGTTGGTTCTCTATGACCTCATTCGCCCTGTGAGGGAGGACTTTCTGTTCCGCGGTGCACGTACCCCCTCCCTCACAGGGAGGGCTGGGGTGGGTCCCCCTTTCTTCAATTTTTTTCCACTCTCTTCTCCAACGCATCGATGCGCTGCAGCAATTCTTTAATTAGTTGTTCCATAATACATATTGATAAATCTTTTCATAAAATCAGTTATCATATTTCACTGTCAGCCCCTGTTCCTATACTCGCGTGGTGACATGCCGGTAGCTCGCTTGAAATATTTGCCGAA
>JAZKYH010000041.1:0-25080 GCA_045612065.1 Bacteroidaceae bacterium | reverse complement strand
AATCGCGGCAGCGAGAACCGTGGCAAGGAGTTTGAGCAAGCCACCTTCCGCCACCTCGGCCAGGAGGAGATGCGCGACCAGATGTGCGGCGTGGAGTACCTCAAGAGTCTGCCCTACGTGGATGCCGACCGCATCGGCGTGCACGGCTGGAGCTACGGCGGCTTCATGACCATCTCGCTCATGACCAACTACCCCGACGTGTTCAAGGTAGGCGTAGCCGGTGGCCCTGTCATCGACTGGAAGTGGTACGAGGTGATGTATGGCGAGCGCTATATGGACACTCCGCAGAGCAACCCCGAGGGCTATGCCCAGTGCTCGCTGCTGCCCAAGGCCAAGAACCTCAAGGGCAAACTGCAGATCATCACCGGGTACAACGACCCCACCGTAGTGCCGCAGCACTGCCTCATGTTCATCGAGGAGTGCATCAAGGCAGGCACCCAGCCCGACTTCTTTGCCTACCCCGGCGAGGGGCACAACATGATGGGTCACAAGAGCGTGCATCTGCACGAACGCATCACGCAGTACTTTGAGGACTACCTAAAGTAAATAATGAAAGAGGCGAAATTTCGCCTCTTTTTGTTTCTTTTTTAAATATTTCTACTAAAAGACTTAAAGTCTGAGAAATTATTTATATTTTTGTCACCAATATGGCCGATTCTAACAGGGTCTGCCACACTTGAATGGAGAACAAATAATTAAAATCACATAGAACTATGAAAACATGGAAAGCAAAAATCGGCGCTGTAGCCATGGTTGCTACGATGGCATTCAGCAGTTGTCAGGAACATATTGATGCTGGTGCGCGCTACACATTTACTGGACATACGGTGGCCAGCTTCTTAGAATCACACAAAGATGTATACAGCAGTTTCATCGAGATTCTTACCCGTGGCGAGTGTTTCAGTCTGATGAAAGCCTATGGTGAATACACCTGCTTTGCCCCTACCAACGATGCCATCGCCCGTTACCTCTTTGAGCAAGACTCTATCTATTGGGCCTCTTATGCAGCTGGTGACCCCATCTGGACAGGTATTACATCACCCGAGCTTAGCGAGCTTTCAGACTCCATGTGCAAGGTAATCTCGCAGACGCACATTCTCGCTGACCCCTACCTTACCACTGATATGGAGGGCGACATCATCCCTACGATGAACATGAACGACCGTTACCTCAGTCTCGGCTATGCAATTGACGAGAACAGCCACAACGTGCTGCTCATCAATGGTACGGCCAAAATTATCGCAAAGGACGAAGAGGTGGAGAATGGCGTAGTGCACACCTTAGCCGGCGTGCTCAATCCCTCAACGAACATGGTGCCCACGCAAATTAAGGAACACGAGTACTTCCGCATCTTCAGCGAAGCTTTGGAACTTACAGGCTACGATGACATGATGCAGCTCTACAAAGACGAGACCTATACCGATGGCGACAAGCAACACCTCGACATCAAGCTGCAGGGATATTGCCCCTATCCCTCCGATCGTTACTATGGCTTCACTGCTTTTGTTGAAAGCGACCAGGTATTTGCCAAGTACGGTGTATTCACCCTCGAAGACCTGATAACCAAGAGTGCCGAGTGGTATCCCGATGCCGACGCCAACGCTCCTTATACGAGCAAAGAGAACCCGCTCAATCAGTTTGTCGGCTACCATCTTATAAATAAGAAGGTACCCTATTCTCGTTTGGTATGTTACAATATCTCGCTCAACAACTTCGAATCAGAGAAGAACTTAGTGAATTTCTCTGACCGCAACGAGTTCTACGAGACAATGAACAACCGCCTGATGAAAGTGAGTGTGCCGCGCAGCAATCCCAAGTACCAATCGACCCGCCTCATCAACTACTCGCGCGAAGGAGCCAACCAACCCGAAATGGAAGAGCATATCAATATTAAGATATACGATCCCAATGATTTCCGTTCGCTCGATACACTGTATGCAGGTTTTGTATCCGAGGCACTCAACGGCTCCATCAATGTCATAGACAAAGTGCTTATCTACAATGAAGACGAGATGGCAGGCAACGTACTCAACTGCATCATCCGTTTCGATGCATCAACCCTATGCCCCGAGCTCACCAACAACGACATCCGCTGGCGTAGTCGCGACAAAGCAGGCAGCAATGCCGGTGAGATATACATCCCCAACGGTTACTGTTCAAATATGAAGGTATACTCTGAAGAAACGATGCACTTCTATCTTTGCCCCTACACCGGCTGGCACAACTACCAGGGCGATGAAATGATGACCTTGGGAGCTCTCGACTTTGCCTACAAGCTTCCTCCTGTACCTGCAGGCACATATGAAATTCGTATGGGCTATCAATCAGAAACAGTTCGCCACATCATCCAATTCTATGTAGATGGCGAGGTAGCAGGTATCCCCGTAGACCTTAGAATTCCTGCCAATAACCCCTCGATAGGTTGGGTAAAAGACTCTGAGACCGATGACAACGGTGTTGCCAACGACAAGGAGATGAAAAACCGTGGTTACTTGAAGGCACCTACAACCTACAAGTATAATGGTTCGGTTATAGTACGTGATGAAGCCTCCACCATCCGCAAAGTCATCGCTACCAAGTACCTCTCCGAGGGCGAGCATTGGATACGCTTCAAGAGCGTGTTTGAGGGTGATGACGGTAAGGCGCAATTCATGCACGACTACTTTGAGATAGTCCCCATGACTTTCCTCCGCAACGAAAGCCTCTCATTAGAAGAGAAACGTAAGTGACATTTGAGACTATGAAAAGATTTCTTTCCGTAATCGTAGCAGGATGCGCCTGCATGCACTTGGCGGCACAATCGCCCGCCCTCGAAGGTTTCCTTTATGGTAATCAAGCCGCGCCCACCGGCAAGGAGTGGGAGTCAGTAGAGGAGCTGTCGCTCAACAAGGAGCAGCCCCACGCCTATTTCTTCTCGTTCGAGAATGTGGAGAGCGCCCGCAAGTACCTCCCCGAGAACAGCAAGTACTGGCAGTCACTGAACGGTACATGGAAGTTCCATTGGGCACCCAACCCCGATGAGCGTCTTGCCGACTTCTTCACACCCGGCTACGATGCCTCTGCTTGGGACGACCTCGCAGTACCCTCATCATGGAACATCGCCGGTATCCAGAAGGATGGTACACAGAAGTATGGTACCCCCATCTATGTGAACCAGCCCGTAATCTTCCAGCACCGCGTGGCTGTGGACGACTGGAAAGGTGGTGTGATGCGTACACCTCCCACACACTGGACCACCTATAACCACCGCAACGAGGTGGGCTCATACCTCCGCACATTCGAGGTGCCCGCATCGTGGGATGGCCGCGAGGTGTTCATCACCTTCGACGGTGTGGACTCATTCTTCTACCTCTGGATCAATGGCCAGTATGTAGGTTTCTCAAAGAACTCACGCAACGCTGCCGAGTTCAATATCACCAAGTACCTCCAGGAGGGTGAGAATACCGTAGCCGTTGAGGTGTACCGTTCATCAGACGCTTCGTTCCTCGAGGCTCAGGACATGTTCCGCCTCCCCGGTATCTTCCGCACCGTGGCATTGCATAGCCGTCCTCAGGTACGCATCCGTGATCTCGTGGTGAAACCTGACCTCGACGCTGACTACCGCAATGGCGAACTCAACATCACTGCCGAGTTGGTTAACACATCGAAGAAGAATGTGAAGAATCTCCAGATTCGCTATACCCTCTATCAGCACGACCTCTATAGCGACGAGAATCAACTCACCGAGGCATTCGATTATAGTACATTCATTACTATGGAGAAGAAGACAGGTAAAACTGTTGCAACTGCCAAGTTGAAGATGATTGAACCTCGCTTGTGGACCGCTGAGACTCCCTACCGATACACACTCGTAGCCGAACTCGTTGAGTTGGGAACAAAATGGAAGAAAGAGCGTGTACTCGAGACCGTGTCTACCATCGTGGGCTTCCGCGAGGTGGAGATCAAGGACACCAAGGCTGAGGACGATGAGTTTGGCCTTGCAGGTCGCTACTACTTCATCAACGGCAAGAACGTGAAGTTGAAAGGTGTGAACCGCCACGAGAGCCATCCCGCAGTGGGTCACGCCATCACGCGTGAGATGCAGGAGGAAGAGGTGATGCTGATGAAGCGCGCCAACATCAACCACGTGCGCAACTCGCACTACCCCTGCGACCCCTACTGGTACTTCCTCTGCGACAAGTACGGTATCTACCTCGAGGACGAGGCCAACATCGAGAGCCATGAGTACTACTACGGTGAGGCATCTATCTCTCACCCCGTGGAGTGGAAGAAGGCTCACGTAGCCCGCGTGATGGAGATGGCCCACGCTACCGTGAACAACGCTTGCGTAGTGATCTGGTCGCTCGGTAATGAGGCTGGTCCCGGTAACAACTTCGTAGAGGCTTACAAGGCCCTCAAGGCATTCGACGCTACACGCCCCGTGCAGTATGAGCGTAACAATGATATCGTAGATATGGGTTCAAACCAGTACCCCTCAATCGGTTGGACACAAGGTGCCGTGACCGGTAAGTATGGCATCAAGTATCCCTTCCACATCTCTGAGTATGCCCACTCTATGGGTAATGCCGTAGGTAACCTCGTGGACTATTGGGATGCGATGGAGAGCACCAACTTCTTCTGCGGTGGCGCTATCTGGGATTGGGTAGACCAATCGATGTACAACTACGAGAAGGACGGCACACGCTACCTCGCTTATGGTGGTAACTTCGGCGACACCCCCAACGATGGCCAGTTCGTGATGAACGGTATCATCTTCGGTGACCGCGAGCCCAAGCCCCAATACTATGAGGTAAAGAAGGTATACCAGTACGTAGGCGTGAAGATGCTCGACGCTCAGCAGGGCCTCGTAGAGATCTTCAACAAGAACTACTATACTCCCCTCAACGACTATGAGATTGTGTGGTCACTCTGGAAGGATGGTAAGTGCATCCAGGAGAACCAGCCCGTGCAGGGTCCCCGCATGGCATTGCCCGCACGCCAGAAGGCTACCTACCGCCTCCCCTACGACTTCGCTTCGCTCGACGCCAATGGCGAGTACTTCGTGAAGGTGCAGTTCCTCCTCGGCCACGACATGCCTTGGGCTAAGCAGGGCTATCCTCAGTTCGAGGAGCAGTTGGCCGTGAAGGCTGCCGGCGTGAAGCCTGCTATCAACACCGTAGCTGCTGGCGACAAGTTGCAGGGTGCAATGAACGAAAATAACATCAGAACCATCAAGGGCAACGGCTTCGAGGTTCAGTTCGACATGGCTCAGGGTACCATCCACCAACTCACCTATGGTGACGAGGTAGTCATCGCTGCTGGTGGCGGTCCTCGCCTCAATGCCTTCCGTGCCTTCGTGAGCAACGATAACTGGTGCTACCAGCCCTGGTTCCAAAATGGTCTCCACAACCTCCAACACAAGGCGGTAGATGCCAACACCATTCTTAATAAGGATGGCTCTGTAGTGCTCACCTTCACCGTAGTGTCACAGGCTCCTCAGGGTGCCCGCCTCAACAGCCAGAATGGCCGTTACGACAGCGGTATCCACGAGCTCGTGGAACAGACTCAGTTGCCCTTCGGTGAGAACGACTTCAAGTTCACCACCAACCAGGTGTGGACCGTATACCCCGACGGCTCTATCGAGTTGCAGTCGGCCATCACATCAAACAACCCCTCACTCGTGCTTGCACGTCTCGGTTACGAGATGCAGGTGCCTGCCGAGTATGAGCAGTTCCGCTACTATGGCCGTGGCCCCGTAGACAACTACAACGACCGTAAGACAGGTGCCTTCATCGAGCAGTTCGGCTCTACCGTGGCCGAGCAGTTTGACAATTGGCCCAAGCCCATGCAGATGGGTAACCACGAGGAGACCCGCTGGGCATCGCTCACCAACGCTGCCGGCAAGGGTATGCTCGTAGTGAACGAGGCTCCCTACGCTGTATCTGCACTCGCACACAGCGCCATGGACCTCACCATGGCTACACATCCCCACAAGTTGCCCAAGCGCGACGTGACCTACCTCACCGTCGACGCTGTGGTGACAGGTCTTGGTGGTAACTCATGCGGTCAGGGTGGTCCGCTCGTGCACGACCGTGCCTTCGGTGCTCCCACACGTATGGCCTTCATCATCCGTCCTGCCGACGCTAAGGGTGGCGTAGATGTGGCTACCGCAGGTGACAAGCCCCTCCTCATGACCCAGCAGAAGAATGGCGACATCGCCATCGAGAGCGGCATCGAGGGTGCTACCGTGATGTACAAGATCGGCACTGGCCGCAAGGCTAAGGCTGTGAAGTATACCGAGCCCATCCCCTTCCGCGATGGTGGTACCATCACCGCTTACTATAAGGAGAAGCCCGAGCTCAAGGTGACCATGACCTATGCCAAGATTGAGAAGATCAACACTGAGGTTATCTTCACCAGTAGCGAGGAGTCTGGTAGCGGCAACGCAAGCCACCTCGTGGACAATGACGTGAACACCATCTGGCACACCATGTATTCTGTTACCGTGGCCAAGTATCCCCACTGGGTAGACCTCGACGCTGGCGAGGTGAAGACCATCACCGGTTTCACCTACCTGCCCCGTCAGGATGGTACCAACGGTAACATCAAGGACTACCGTCTCCAGGTGTCTAACGACGGTAAGAACTGGAGCGACCCCGTAGCCGAGGGTGCCTTCGCCAACGACAGCAAACTGAAGCGCGTGATGCTCGACAAGCCCGTCAAGGCACGCTACATCCGCTTCACCGCCCTCAGTTCACAGGCTGGCAACGACTTCGCTTCAGGTGCCGAACTCGGTATCTTGGCTGAGTAATAACGATTAACGTTGAACGATTAACGAAAAAAACCTCCACCCCTAAGGGCGGAGGTTTTTTATACTTTAGCTCAACTGAAGGAAGGAGCCTCGATGCTCGTTAAACGTTAATCCTTAAACGTTAAACGTTCACTTCAGCAACTGCTCGGCGTGGGTAGAGGTCTTGATCTCCTTGGGCAGGTAGATCTGCTCGATGATGCCGTTCTCATCAATCACGAAGGTGGTGCGGAAGGTGCCCATGTACTTGCGGCCATACATGCTCTTCTCGCCCCATACGCCCATGGCCTGCACCAGTTGCTTGTCGGTGTCGGCAATCAGGGTGAAGGGCAGTTCGTACTTGTCGATAAACTTGCGGTGCGAGGCGGCACTGTCGACGCTCACCCCTATCACCTCATAGCCGCGCGAGCGGAACTCCGCGTAGTGGTCGCGCAGGCTGCAGGCCTCGGCTGTGCATCCCGAGGTATTGTCCTTCGGATAAAAATAGAGTACCACTTTCTTGCCACGATAGTTGCTAAGCAATATCTCTTCGCCATTTTCATTCATTCCCAAGCGTTCGGGAGCTTTATCTCCTATATTCATACGTTTAGAGTTTTTAGTTTGTTTGTTTTTTACTATTTTCGCAGTCTATAACGCGAAGATAATAGTTTTTTCTTGATCATGAAAACAAAACAAACATTAAGCATTGGCCTTGCGCTCCTCTGCCTCTGCCTTTCTGCCCAAGCGCAATCGACTTCTGAGAGCATCAGACAACACTTCTACTCCCACCTACAAGGAGAGTCCACCCCCTACCCCGAGAGTCACACACTGAAATGGAATGAGGTGAATGTACACCGCGCACAAGTGTGGCATGCGTGGTGTGAGGCAAACCTCACCTTTGAGGAGGACAAGCTACCCCCTCTGCAGCCACTATCCCCCAACAATGCCCAGATGTGGGTGCTGCCCGATGAGTTGGAACCCGACGCCATGATGCCCTTCTTCTATGGCACCAAGGGAGAGAAACCCGCCGAGGGATGGCCTCTGTACCTCTACCTGCACGGTTCGGGAAGTAAGGAGAACGAGTGGCGCACGGGCTATATCCTCTGCTCGCGCTTTGCCGATACACCCTCGCTCTACTTCATCCCCCAGATACCCAACGAGGGCGAGTATTACCGCTGGTGGCAACGCGCCAAGTTGTTCGCCTGGGAGCGTCTGTTGCGCCAAGCATTCATCAACAGCGACATCAATGCCCGCAGAATCTACCTCTTCGGCATCTCGGAAGGAGGCTACGGCGGCCAGCGTCTGGCCTCATACTATGCCGACTACCTGGCAGCCGCAGGACCCATGGCAGGGGGTGAGATACCCTCGAATGCCCCTGCTGAGAACTGCGGACACATCGGGTTCTCCCTGCGCACGGGAGCAAAGGATTACATGTTCTCGCGCCACACGCTCACTGCCCGTACGGGCGAACTCTTCGACAGCCTCCAGCAGCGCTACCCCACCGAGTACCGCCACCATGTAGAACTCATCCCCAACTGCGGACATGGCATCGACTACTCCCCCACCACCCCATGGCTCAGCCAGTTCACCCGCACCGTACACCCCCGCCACTTCGTGTGGGAAGACTTCCCCATGGATGGCCTCTACCGCCGTGGATTCTACAACATTGCCGTACACGAGCGCGACACCACGGGAGGCAATGAGCGCACCCGCTACGAGATGACTATCAAGGGTAACACCATAGACCTCACCATGGAGCGCGTGACCTACGAGGCTGTCGAGCGCGAACCCTATTGGGGCATACCGACCAAACAGGTCAAGCACTATGAGCCTGCAGCGACGGGCCGCTTCACCCTCTACCTGTCGGACGACATGGTGGACTTCAGCAAGAAGGTGACCCTCCGCGTCAATGGCCAGTGCGTATACAGAGGCAAGGTAAAGCCCGATACGCGCCACCTCATCAACAGTTGTGCCACCTTCTTCGACCCCGAGCGAGTATACGCCGCCGGCATAGAGGTGGAATTATAACAGCATATAATGTCACGAAACTGGGTAGACCCTCGAGAAAAATTGGGTCTACCTAATTTTCAAAAAGGGTAGACCCGATTCAGAAAATGGGCCTACCTTTTTTTCGTGGAGGGTCTACCATTTTCGGCGGTACACCAACGCGTTGAGCGTAACCCCTCTACCAGCCAGGCAAGGCACAACACATAAGAGATGAAGGAGGTGCGTCACCTTCTCGACGCACCTCCTTCATTATGATAGGGTAAGTTCCCTTCTGGGAACGCTCTGCCCCATGCCTTACTTCTTCACGATAGAGAACAGGAACGACTCTGCCAGGGGCACATTGGCGGTAGAGGGATGATTGCCATCAATCACCCAATAGTTGCGGCCTGCATTGCCTGCATTCTGGATGGAAAACATGCCACCCTTCTCCTGCAGCACGTAAGTGTTCCACGTAGCGTTGTAGTCATTGGTTCCGAAGTTGCAAAGCTCGTTCACGTAGCGGCCGTCGGCTGCGCTGTTGAGACTGAAGCGGCCGGTCTCGTCCACAAGGCAGAACAGCCAAAGCTGGCTGGCATCGTCGCTCTTGGGCATAAACTCGGGTGTACCACCCACACCGTTCACATTGGTATTGGTAAGGTAACGGCCATCGTTATCAATGATATATACCAAATCACCGGGCTCAAAAGCCGGAGATGCAGCAGCCTCGCCACCTACGGGGATGATCTCGAAGATGAAGTGCTCGTAGCGTACGCTCTTCTCGCTGCTCTGGTTGATGCGCTCCTCATCGGCAGTCCACACACGGCCACCGGCATTGCCTGCAGTCTGGATAGCGTACTTGCCATTCAGACGATAGATATTGAACGAGTGCCATGCGGGATCGTAGGGGTTGTTGTTCTTGTCGCGCCAGAAGTTACCGTGTTCGTTGACATAGCGTCCATCCTGTGCATTGGTAATCTTGTAACGCTCGGTAACGGGGTCGATGCTGATGTTCCACTCCTGACGCTGGGGATTGATGCTGTCCTCGTCGGCCTTGAGCACGGGGAAGTCGCCCGTACGGTCGGGGTTGGCATTCTCATCGGTAAGCCAACGGCCATTCACCTTTATATAATAGCGGCCCTCCTCGATAAGTTCGGCGGGGAAGATATCGGTGCGGTAGGTGTGAGCCTTCTTGTAGTCGCGGATGAGACCCTTGGTGCAGGTCTTGATGAAGGGACCTACCACCTCGTTGGCCACCGTGGGGTTGGGCTTCTTGATAGAACCTTCGAAGCCGCGTGAGATGACAGCCTTCTGATCCTGCTCCAACTGAGCCAACTTCTCGTAGGCTGCAATGAAGCCCTTCTCATCGCCCTTGTTAAGGAGCGAGTAGAGAGCCATCACCGTCTCACCGCGCTGACCCAAAATCTTCATCACCTGCACCCAAGGAGTAATCTCGGCAAGCATCTCGGGCTCCTCGGTAGAGTTGAGCAACTCATCAGCAGCCTTCACCATAGCGGTAAACTGTGCGGTCATCTCCTTCACAGCCTTGGCATCGTAGCCCTCAGCAAGGGCAGCATTGAACACCTCGGCAGCCTCCTTGAACTCAGCAGACTCGCCCTGACGGCGCAAGCCGTGACCTGTGGGGCCGAGGTCTACATTGTGTTGGCAGAAAGTACGGAAAGCCTCTACGTGCTCGGGCATCAGCACCTGAAGAGCCTGCTCCCAAGAGGCATTCGAATCGTAGGCCTCCATATTCCAAGTGTAGTCGGCAATGCTATAGAGCGACACCTTAGAGGCTTCAGCATATTCCATGGGGTTAGATACGAAACCGCTCAACTGCTCGGCAATGTTGAGGTCATTACCATAGGTGGGGCCCATCAGCATATGGTCGATGCAGAAGTCGTTCACGGGATAGTTGAGCCAGATGTAGGCATTGCGCTGTATCTGTGCATTGATCCAGTCCATATCGGTCTTATTAATCATGTCGACTACGGTAGCACCTGTCCACATGATGCGAACATCCTTGTCCATGACTGTTCCCAAATCCGAGAGGTATGAACCGCCCGACCAGCTCTTATTGTACTGTGTGGGGCAGAGGATAAGAGGAGCCACATCGGGGTGCTTCTGCACGAACTCACGATTGAGTGCATTCATATACTCGGCCTGCTTGTCACCCTTTGATTGCTCGGCACCGAAGATATCGTCGAAGAAGATGGCAAAGGCACGTACACCAAGCCCGTACATCCACTCCAACTTCTGTACAGAACTGTTGAGGTCAGCCTCGGTCCACTGGATATCGCCACCTGGGTGCATAGCCCATACAAAGTCCACCTTGTTCTGAGCAGCCGCCTTGGCGAGTTCGCTGATGCGGGCAGCCTCAGCCTCGGGATAGGGCTCACGCCACTGGTTGCGGTGGTAGGGGTCATCCTTAGGACCGTAGATATATACGTTGAGTTTATTCTTTCCGTAGAAGTCAAACTGGCGGAGGCGGTCCTTGTGGCTCCAGGGATTGCCATAGAAGCCCTCTACCACACCACGCTCAAGCACATCGGGCCAGTCCTTCACCTCGGCCTGCTTCATCTTGGGCTGCGCAGCCATCTGCAA
Organism: Bacteroidaceae bacterium; assembly: GCA_045612065.1. Classification (GTDB taxonomy): domain Bacteria; phylum Bacteroidota; class Bacteroidia; order Bacteroidales; family Bacteroidaceae; genus UBA1189. Next base: position 13,727 of record JAZKYH010000041.1, on the reverse strand, counting down.
AAGGGTCTGCACACCATAGTAGGTACCCGCCTCATCGGCACCGGCAACCACAATCTGGTCAGCACCGACGTGGATATAGTAACCTTCCACCTTTTCGGGGATCTGCTCGGCATAGGCACTCACGGCCTCATCGCCACGTTCACCGACGATGACAGACAGGCCCTTACCCTCAGCAAAGGCACCACGCAACAATGCAACAGCATCAGCGTCGGCCTCATCGGCACCTACAAGAACGATGCTCTTGGGAGTGCTGAAAGTCTCTTCACCCCATGCTACTTCCTGCGGAGCAGGCGACAGAGTGGGTGTTGCATACTGACTCTGGCAAGACTGCAAGGTCATAGTACAAGCAGCAGACGCACAAAGGGTCGCTACGAAAGAAAAGATTGTTCTGTTTTTCTTCATGATAATTATGAAATAAATGTTTATTGTTCACGATAAGCCGAAGGAGCCGTACCATAGTAGGCCTTAAATACACGGCTGAAATACTGAGCATCAGGGATACCCACTTGTGCACAAACCTCAGATATAGGTTGCTCGGAAGATTTCAACAATTCCGCAGCACGTTCCATACGGCACTTGCGCAAGTAGTCATTGGGCGACATGCCCATCAACTCGCGCACCTTACGATAGAAGTTTGTACGGCCTATACCAAACTGAGCAGCAATGATGTCAATATTCAGATTAGGATTGCGCAAACGAGAATTGACTATGCGCTCCAACTTGCGGCAGAAACGCTCGTCCTCTTTACTGAGTTCAATCCCCTGTTCAGGTGTTTCGACTTGAGAATCTTCAGGAGCAGGCACAACCATATTTTCTTGCGATACGGGCGCTTCCACAACAGCCTCCTCGACCTCCGGGGTTTCAACAACGGGCGCTTCCACTACCGCTGACGAAACTGCAAGCACCTCTTCTGAAGTTTCTTCATTTTCTGCGAACCATGCTGCAAAAAGATCGTTAGGGATAGCAGGACGTCGCTCGTTGATTGGTTGCTTGTGAGACTGAGCCACGGAAGATTGGACATCCTCCGTTGCGGCAAATACTCCTTCAGTCTCGTCAGCTGTAGAATTCAAGTTCTCTAAAATTTCAAGAACGGGCGAATGTTCTGAAGTCTCTGGGATTTCCTGTTCACAAACGATGACGGGAGATTCCTCTTCTTTTGCCTCGACCAACGGCATTTCTGGTTCGAGTTTTTCTACAACTTCTTCAGTAGAATCTTCCGTAGATTCCTCAGTTGCAGTCTCTACAATAACGTCGGCAGCTACCAACGTTTCTATTTGCACTGCAACCTCTTCTATCTTTTCAGTTACAACAGGAGCAACAGACTCCTCAGCCTGCGACATAGGCTTAGTTGCAGTGTGCAGCATACGTGCCAAACTGGCTTCTTCGTAACGCATCATACGCATTGTTTCTCGCAAGTCCTCACACTGCTTCTTGAGTGTAGCTACCTCACGTAACTTGAGAAAGAACAATATGGCCATAACCACAGCCAAAAGTAACAGCAAACACCCGACTGCGATCCAAGCAACGGGGAGCGAACTCATCAAGATAAATGCACAATACCTCATTGTATAAAAAGTATGTGCAAATATAACACGAATTTACCGTCTAAACAAAAAAACTTAATGATTCTAAAAAAAAAGAGAATAATTGGCACACCCCATATCATTTTTCATCTAACTTTGTGGAAAGAACACACAACTCTCATCATTATTAATCAAAAAATTATTCATTTATGAAGAAACTTTTTACTCTTGTCATGCTGACGACCATGTTCATCATGCACCCAGTGCTTGCACAGGAAACGACACAACCGGAGGAGAAACCACTCTTCACATTCGCGTGTCTTTCAGACTTGCATTCGCAACAGACACTTATCAGTGGCAGTGTTGAATCTGTAAGACTCCGAGGAACCATCCAGAAGACGCTGGACTCTATCAAGAAGGAGGAGAATCTGGACCTTATCGTATTGGGTGGCGACTATTTGAGCGATGTAACCATCCCTTTAGAGAACTACTATCGCACTCGTGAACTGCTCGTAGCAGCCACACGCAACACCTTCCCCAAAGGCTCAAAGACACCCGTAATTTACGTGAATGGTAATCACGAGTATGAAGTGGCCAACTTTGACAACGTGCCCAAGGGCTTCAATGCAGGTGACTACTACAGCGTTCCCATGAAGACAGACATTGGCGCTCTTGCCGATGAGGACTGTTTCTATGAGATGGCCAGCAACGGTTCTTCAGAACCCGTCAAGCTTTTGGCAGCCTATCATTATGTGATTAAAGGTTTTGACTTTGTGGTATTGAACACAGGTAAGAACTTCTTCCAATATGCTTGGAACTACACCTATTCTGACGAGTCTATAGAATGGGTTGGTAATAAGTTAGAGGAGATTTACGCCGAGAATCCCAACAAGACTGTGTTCTTCTTGATTCACCTTCCCTTTGGTGACTCCAACAGCATCAGTTCAGCCAGCAAGGGTATGACAGACAACTGCGCAGAGTTGTTGAAGCCTATCTTGGGCAAGTACCCCAACTTGATTATGCTCTACGGCCACGACCATGGAAAAGACACGGCATACATCCGCGAGAAGACCGAGCAGCGCGTGACCGTATATGACAGCTATGGCAACAAGTGGGTAGACCCCAATGCGGTGGTGCCTGTTACGGAATTCTGTGTAAGGAATGCGGCCAGCGGTATGTATCTGGATTATGACCCCGCATCGAACCTTACTACTAATGATAGCGAGGCTGTGGCTGAGATATTGCCCTCATCGTTGGTTGCAAATACTTACTCTATTTCTTATCCCGATGGCGCGGGTGGTCGCCGCTATACACAGAGCGGTAGCAATGGCCGTTTCTCGGGCAACGCTGCACATAGTGCAAACTCGAGCCTCTATGTATACAAGGTCGAGGATAGCGGCGCCCAACAGGGCAAGGCTACTCGTGTAGAGAGTATCGAGAGTGGCGAGGCGTACTTGCTGGTGTCGTTGTCTACAAAGGGTGGCTATTGGATGCTTACCAACAAGCCCTACAGCTCGGGTACGGGGCTGCGACTCGATGGTGTGAAGGTGTCTGACGAGGTGCCTGGCGATGAAATTACCTTCACACAAGATGCGGACTACTCGCCCGTGTGGATTATTGAGGAACCTGTATTTGGTGAACAGGAAGACCTCCCTGTCTACTATATACAGAACTACAATACATCGAAGTTCTTGGGCCACAACAGTGTGAATCTGGCTACGACCGACAAGCAGAAGTCTGACGTGATCATTACGCCTTCGGCGGTGACCGATGGTGCGCTGAACTTCTATCTGACAGGCTTCGTAGAGGCTTATAGCGGTCCCTATTTGTACTGTGGCTCTAATGGCCGTTTCTCAGGCAACAAGCAACAGGACAATACCTCTTCGCAGATCTTTGCATTCGAGGTAGAAGACCCCAATTCTCCGACTATCACGGCTCATCAAGTAACAGAGATTACCGCAGGAAAGACCTACATGCTGGTAGGTGTAAAGAACGGTTCATATTATGCGCTCACCGATGAGATGTATATGGAAGGAGATGCCGACAAGCAGCGCATGGTGGGTGCAGCCGTAACTATCACCAATGGTACCATCACCTTTACTCCTGGTTCTTCATCTGTATTGTGGACCATTAATGAGAAGGAAATCGTGCCCGTCGAGCCCGGCACCAAGAGTTTCTTCTCTGCATTCATGGGTTCAATGCGCTACTACAGCAATTCAATCGATGGAGGTTCTTCTATCAATGACTCACGTATCATCCAGGCCTTGATGGTCTATGTATATGCCGACAGAGTGGAACTCAAAATGAAGAACTATGGTGAAAGCGGAACCATCAATGGCATCACCATCAACAAGGACTTGACACCATACGTTTCGTACCGCACCGTAGAGCACTCTGCCGAGGCTGTGACTGCAGCTCCTGCATTCTCGCCCAACGTGGTTGGTGGTGAGGTTGAGTTGGGACAGCCCATCAGCCTGGAACTCAATGTTCCCGAATGGCACAATGTATATTATACCGTAGACGGTTCTACTCCTACCGAAGCATCGGCAAAGGCAGTGAATGGAACAATCACTTGGACACCCGAATCTGAAGGTGAGTATGTAGTGAAGATTGCCGCACAAGAGGGTATCAAACAACTGAGCCAGAGCGTAGAGTCGCCCAAGTTTACAGTAAATCTCGCCATTGGCGTAGAAAAACTCGAAGTGAATAAAAAAGCCACTATCTACACCATTACCGGTAAGCTCATACAAGGTAACGTCAAGAGTCTTGAAAAGGGGCTCTACATCGTAAATGGCAAGAAAAAAATCATCAAATGATCCAAGTGATTTAACGCTAATGAGAAGAGGGGGCTTGAGCCTCCTCTTTTCTTTTACCATTTTAGAGTCCATCGCGCCCAGCTAATCCCCTTGTATATGATAGGGCACTAAGGAGGAAAATAACCGAAATGGGGAATATTTTGAATACTTTTTTGTTAGTATCATAACAAGGTTGTACTTTTGCAGTCAACTATAAACTTTTACCATGAAAAAGACTATTTTACTCGTTCTTGGGATTCTCATCAGCTCATCAGCACTCTATTCACAAACCTACAAATGGATTGATGTCACTGACTCTTATATTACCAATCCTCAATTCGACAATAACAAATTAGGATGGGATATTAGCAGCAATGCCCAAAGCCAAAACACCGGATATGGGGGCATGGAGTTCTGGCACGGTCATTTCAACATTCACCAAACCATCCACATTCCCAATGGAACATATAGGCTCTCAGTTCAAGCCTACTACCGTGCCTCTAATAACAACTACACTTACAACGCATACATCAGTGGCACAGAAAATATAGCTGCATACCTATATGCCAACGAGCTGTCGCAGAAAGTAACAAGCATCTATTCAGAGCACTTAACGACACAAGAAGCTGGTAATTACTTTAGAGTCAGAGAATCTAATTATAAGTACAAATACTATCCAGACAACATGGAAGCTGCAGCCTATTGCTTCAGCCAAGACATGTATAACAATAGCATAGAGTTAGACGTAACTGATGGCACACTAACCTTTGGACTCCGATGTGAGAATTACCAGAGTGAGAACTGGTGCATGTTCGACAACTTCAAATTAGAGTATTACGGCAAAGAGGTTGCAATATCATCCATCAAGTTATCACACTCATCGCTATCACTGATCAATGGTGAGAGTACAATGCTGACAGCTATCATAAGTCCTTCAAATGCCACTTTTCAGAAATTGGAATGGTACTCCAACAATGCTAAAGTAGCCGACGTGAACGAACAAGGAATAGTAACTGCCTACCAAAGTGGCACAGCCACTATTTATGCCCAAGCAACAGACGGAAGCGGTATTTCAACTTCATGTAAAGTGACAGTAAAAGAATCGACACCGACTGCCGAGAATATCGTTATCAACGAAATACAATCGGCTAATATCGACATGTTCGTAGATCCGTCCTTCAACTACGGAGGATGGGTAGAGCTTTACAACCCGACAGACAAAGCTGTAAGTCTCAATCACCTCTATATCAGCGACGATGAGGAGGACCTCAGGAAATATAATTTGGGGAGAGACAGAGGAGTGATTCCTGCTAAAGGATACAAGGTATTGTGGTTTGACCACTGCAACAATCAATTCCCCTCACAGATTGATTTCAAACTCGATTACGATGGTGGTACCATCTATATCAGTGACACCGAAGGGAAACTCATCACCAGTCAAGATTTCCCCGTAGCTGTACCACGCACCTCTTATGCCCGCATAGCTGAGGGTTCCGAAGAATGGGGATTCACTGCAGAACCTACACCTGGTAGGAGCAACACAGCAAGTACATTCTCCGAAGAGCGAGCAGAAGCACCAATTGTCGACAAAGATGCAGGTCTATTCACCTCCTCCTTCTCTTTTAATGTAGAAATCCCAACGGGAGGCACATTGCGTTATACCACTGACGGCACTACTCCGACCCTCACAAACGGAAAGACCAGCACAGATGGCCTCTTCTATGTTGACAACACAGCCACCTACCGCTTCCGCCTTTTCGAAGAAGGCAAATTACCCAGTCAAGTCATCACGCGTTCTTTCATTTATAAGGACAGAGATTATATGCTACCTATAATATCTGTAGTCACTGACCCAATAAACCTCTATGACGACAGTCTCGGTGTGTATGTACGCGGTGTAAACGGTCGTACGGGTAACGGTCAATCATCTCCTTGCAATTGGAATATGGATTGGGACCGCCCCGTCAACTTCGAGTATATCATACCCGAAGAGGGAATGGTCGTAAACCAAGAAGTTGACTTCTCCATGTGTGGAGGATGGAGCCGCGCATATGAGCCGCACTCTTTCAAGCTCAAAGCTGCCAAGATCTATGAAGGGCTCAACTCTATCGACTATCCATTCTTCGAAGAGAAACCCCATCTGAAGCATAAAACCCTGCAAATACGCAATGGTGGTAACGACACCCAATGCCGCATCAAAGACGCAGCATTGCAAGCTATCGTACACAGTTCGGGGCTTGATGTCGATGGACAGTCTACTCAACCCGTAATGCACTTCATCAATGGTGAGTACAAAGGTATGCTCAACATGCGAGAGCCCAACAACAAACACTATGCCTACGCCAATTGGGGCATCGACACCGATGAGATGGACCAATTTGAGATGAGTCCCGACTCCGGTTACGTTCAGATGGAAGGCACTCGCGATGCCTTCCTTGAATGGTACGAACTTTCGAAAAATGCAGCAGACGGTAGCACCTACGAAGAGATTAGAAACCTTGTAGACATCGATGAGTACATCAACTACATGGCTGTAGAGTTCTATCTTGGCGGCTTGGACTGGCCCCAGAACAACATCAAGGGATTCCGTCCACGCATCGAGAACGGGCGTTTCCGTTTTGTGCTCTTCGACCTTGACGGTGCTTTGAACACAACCAGCCCTTTCTATACCTTCGAGGGCAAACAAAACTATAGATTCGACTACATCTACGACTTAGGAGGGCATTTTACTGAAGAGATAGAATTGGTTACCATCTTCCTCAACATGCTCTCTAACGAAACATTCCGCAAGCAGTTCATAGACACCTATTGTCTTGTATCTGGTAGCGTATTTGAGCCTAACCGCAGCCACACCATTATAGACGAGATGACAGCACGAATAGAAACTGCATTAGCTTACGAATATCAGTCACCCTACTCCACCGCTAACAGCTTGAAGAGTTCACTTGCCAACCGTCAAGACGTTATGATAAATGCTCTCATTGATTATGAGCGCATGCATCTCACCCAAGAAGAGAAGCAATCGGTATCCATCACATCCAACGTAGAAGGAGCTATGCTACGCCTCAATGACATGGTTATCCCAACAGGCAAGTTTAGCGGTTCCCTATTCTCTCCCATCACCTTAAAGGCAGAACCCAAGGCTGGTTATCGTTTTGCCGGTTGGAGCGACATAAAAGCAATTGGACAAGGAACCACACTTATCGCACGCGGCTCTTCATGGAGTTACTATGATCAAGGATCTCTGGACGGTACAAGTTGGAAAAACACTAGTTACAATACCTCATCATGGAATAAGGGCAATGCCCCCTTGGGCTACTTCACCAGTGACGCATCAAATGGCCGAGGATACAACACCATATTAGACTATGGCACCGATGATAATGCCAAGCGTCCCACTTACTATTTCCGCAGTAATTTTAGAGTGTCCAAGACACCCACAGTCGAAGATATATTCACACTCAACTATACCATTGACGACGGTATGGTAATATACGTTAATGGTGTAGAAGCCGCACGCTATCTAATGCCTAACGGAACAATCACCTACGACACATATTCTTCAAGCTACGCAAACAACAACCCAGACAATGGCTCTATCATTCTTGATGCTTCGCTCTTCAAGCGGGGCGCAAATAGCATTGCGATTGAGGTACACAACTGCGACAACAAATCGTCTGACATCTATTTTGACATCGAGCTCACCCACTCAAGCGCACAAGAAGTAATCGTATGCGAAGAAGCCGAGTACACTCTTCCAGACAATGAAAATCTCAATCTCACAGCTATATACGAGCCACTTACCGATGAAGAGCTCACCGAATTGGAGAGCCGTCCTGTACGCATCAATGAAATCAGTGCCGACAATAGCATCTACATCAACGAATATTACAAGAAGAACGACTGGATAGAGCTCTTCAATAACACCTCTGCTCCCATTGACGTAGCAGGAATGTATCTCAGCGACAATTTGAGCAAACCAACAAAGTTCCAAATCTCCAGTAGCGATAATATCAACACAATCATCGAGCCTTATGGTCACCTCATCATCTGGGCCGACAAGTTAATTAGTCTGAACCAATTACACGCTTCGTTCAAGTTAGCAGCCGAAGGTGGTTACATCATGCTTACTTCAGCAGACCAAACATGGAGTGATGCACTTTACTACGAGCCTCACCTCGGCACTGAGTCCGTGGGCCTCTACCCTGACGGAAGCAATGATGTCTACGTAATGAGTACACCCACCATTGCCAAGCCCAATACCATTAACAGCTATGCTGCTTGGTTAGAGCAACCCGAAATTGATACAGACATCAAGCCCTCATTGGCCGATGAAGTTCACATGCAGCTGCAATATCATGAGGGTATATTGCATATACATAGCCCAGAGAGCACATGGGCAAACATCGCGATATATGCAGTAACAGGAAAATTGTGCACTAAAGCCACAATAAAATTATCCGGAGGATATGCTGGTTTCAACATCAAATCGCTCAACCAAGGCATCTATATCGTCTCGGTTACCGATACGAATGGAGAGACACAAACCATAAAACTGAGCGTTGAATAATGAAAACGGGCGAGACACTCTACGATGTCTCGCCCGTTTTATTTCAATTGCCGTATTGGTTTTTATTTCTTATCCAATCCTGCAGCCAATACGCGAGCACGTTCCAGAGCTATAGTAATGTGACTACAGATGTTCTCTTCACCAATGAGCTTGTCAAAGCCCGACTTGGTGAGCACTTCCAATACTTTGGGATTTACGCCCGAAAGTACAATGTGAACCTCCTTCTGCAAGCACTTCTCGCAAAGGTTTGTGAGGTTGTGTACACCCGTAGAGTCAATGAAAGGCACCTTACGCATACGAATGATACGCACGGCAGGAATGGTACCTACATCATTCATCACCTCCTCAAAGCGGTTGGCAATACCGAAGAAGTAAGGACCATTGATTTCATAAACCTCTACACGGTCGGGGATGATAAGATGCTCCGTATTATCAGGCAGGTCGCTATCAGCACTGAGGTCTATTTCTCCAGTCTCAACTGAGACATTGGTAACCTCAGACATACGACGCATGAAGAGCAGACAAGCAATGAGAATGCCCACTTCAATTGCCACTGTAAGGTCGAAGATGACAGTAAGGAGGAAAGTTACGAGCAACACAATAATGTCACTCTTGGGATTCTTCAAAATGGCCTTAAAGCTGCGCCATTCACTCATGTTATATGACACAACGACCAGAATACCAGCCAAGCACGACATGGGGATATACTTAGCCAACGGCATGAGGAAGAAGTAGATGAGCAGGAGCACCAAAGCGTGAATGATACCAGCCACCGGGGTACGTCCACCATTGTTGATATTAGTCATTGTACGGGCAATAGCACCAGTCGCTGGGATACCTCCAAAGAGTGAGCACACCATGTTGGCAATACCCTGTCCTACGAGTTCCTGATTACTATCATGCTTATCACCGATAACACCATCGGCTACGGCTGCAGAGAGCAGTGACTCAATGGCACCCAGCATAGCAATTACCAAGGCGGGAGACATCAGCTTGGTAAACACCTCCCAAGTAAGCTTGGGAACTTCGGGTTTGGGCATATCCGGGTTGATTGTGAAGCGGTCGCCAATGGTCTCAATGGAAGTAATGCCAGCATAATTCTTCAGAAGTAAAGCTACAACGGTCATCACAATGATAGCGACAAGCGAGCCCGGGAGCTTCTTGCTTATCTTCGGAGTGAAGACGATGATGAGTATACTACAGAGGCCAATGAGTAAGGGCCAAATGTTCATGGTATTGAAATTCTGGAAGTATACCACCCACTTGCTCACGAAGTCGGCAGGAACCTCTGCAATCTGCATGCCGAAGAGATCCTTAATCTGCGTAGTGAAGATGGTCAGTGCAATACCGCTCGTGAAACCTACGATGATGGGGTACGGAATGTACTTGATGATGGTTCCTACACGCAATACACCCATCAAGATAAGGAAGATACCCGCCATGAAGGTGGCGATAATAAGTCCGCTCATGCCATACTCGGCAATGATGCCAAAGACGATAACGATGAAAGCTCCTGTAGGGCCACCAATCTGTACTCTGCTACCACCAAACACGGAGATTAACAAACCCGCGATGATAGCGGTAATGATACCCTTCTCAGGAGTTACACCAGAAGCTATACCGAAGGCAATAGCCAACGGAAGCGCAACGATACCTACGATGATACCGGCCATGAGGTCAGACATGAAGGTACTCTTGTTGTATCCCTTCAAGCAGGAAAACAACTTGGGATGGAATTCAAACAATTTCATAAGTGAATCTATAATACTTTATTTTGTTAAGTCCGAAACAACATCACGATGTGTCGCCTTGTCAATCAAGCAAAGTAACAATAAGGGAAGAAACATCCAAAGAAGCGCCACGACATGCCTTGTCTGCACCTCGCGCAAGGTAATCTCCAAAGCATCATTATGCTCTATCGACACATGCAGCTGCTTGTCGCGCGGCAAGTCGGCAGCACTCCATTTTCCGACTATCGTAGCATCTTTCAGCACCACAAGCCCAAGGTTTGTACGCATCATGGTCTTGAGCATCACTTCATCTGCACTGAGACTGGGATATGCCGCTCCAGTATGATCATTCCATTCCTCTATCGCGTTCACATTTGAAGAGGTCAACATATAAAACGAATGTCCGCCAACCTTGGCATAGTCGTGGAGATCATTGATAACATCAAGCATCCCCTCATTGGCACGTTTGAGATTGCGTGCCACCAAAAGGAATGTATAACCAGGCTGTTCGAGCACCTCCCACGTCATCTCCTCACCTTCCAGAGTAGACAGGTAAAAGTCTGTGATAGGGGGTACATATCCCCTACTCACCAAGCGACTCTCGCGACGTACGAACGTCCATGTCGAATCTGGGTAATCATCGAAGGTAAACGTGCGCTGCTCGCCCTCCTTCTCAAGCACAAAAAGGGTTTCATACTCATCCTCTGGAGCATCCTCGGGGATGGTCATAGCATCGATTAGATTCGTGCCTATGGCATAGGGCCGGAAGTCCCATGTGGGAAGATGGCGCATATTGTGCTGCATAAAGAAAACCACAGACGCCACTGCATATATGAACACCAGCCACTGCCTATTATTCGAGATAACGCGCCAAATACGTTTATGGCATATCAGCACTATGACAGTCATCAAGAGCAATACCACATTCTTCCCGAAGGTCTGCCAATTGGTAAGCACCAACGCATCGCCAAAGCAGCCGCAATCACTCACCGGGTTGGTCAGTGCCATCACCAGCGTCAATGGAGTCATTACCGAAAGGAATATGGTCATCAAGCTCAAATAGAAGCGGCGATAAAACCCGAAGAACAAAGCCATGCCCATGAGGTACTCCACCATGATGAGCCCCCATGTACCGATAAACAACAGAGCCGAAGGTATGGCTATACCGAAAGCATCGGCATAGTCGGTCAGCTTAATTACCGTACCCATAGGGTCTACGGCCTTCACGAATCCCGAGAAGACAAACACCAGAGCCAATGCAAAACGTAGAGCATTGACAATGATATTCTTGGCAATATTTGCAGATTTATTCTCCAAAGTCAATCTTAATCAGCCCGAACACCGAGTAGTTAATCATATCCATATAGTTGGCATCAATGCCCTCCGATACGATAGTCTGTCCCTCGTTGCTCTCAATCTGCTTGGTACGATATATCTTCATCAGTATGAGGTCGGTATACGAGCTAATGCGCATTGAACGCCAAGCTTCATCATAGTCGTGATTCTTTGCCTTCATCAGTTCCAAAGCCTTGGTAGCATACTCATCGTACTTGGCAAGTGCAGCCTCGGGAGTCATGTCGTCCACTTCGGCATAACCCAGCTCCAATTGGATGAGGGCAATGATGCCATAGTTGACAATTCCGATAAACTCTGAGCGTATGCCCTCGTCCACCATCGTCTCACCCTTGGTCTCAATGCTGCGTATACGGTTTGCCTTGATGAATATCTGATCGGTCACCGAGGTGGGACGCATGATACGCCATGCTGCGCCATAATCCTTAAGTTTCTTGGCGAAGAGGTCGCGGCAAGTGGCGATGATTTGTTCGAATTGTTGGTTGGTTTCCATGTTTTCTTTAATATAGTCTCAGCACCTGTCCCACGCGCAAGGTCGTTTGTGTGGTGATGCCATTGAGTTTACACAATTGCTTTATGCTTATTCCCGTACGTGCCGAGATGCGACTCAGCGAGTCTCCACTGCGCACCTTGTAATACGTATCGGGATCCGAAGGGTCGTAGACCTTCTTCTTGGGTTTCATGTAGAGGTAAGAATCTCCCGTCGCCTTTTGATTGGGGAAGTCGAAGAAAAGCGCAGGGTTCAAGGCCTTACCCAAAAGACGGGTTTCAAAATGCAAATGAGGTCCTGTACTGCGTCCCGTATTGCCTCCCAAACCAATGGGGTCACCAGCACGCACCACATCGTTCTCGGCAACGAGCTTCGCCGTCAAGTGAGCATAGAGGGTCTCCAAGCCGTTCGGATGGCGTATCACCACATAGTGTCCATAGCCACGACGTTGGTAGCTCACGTAGCGCACTTTACCATCGAAAGCTGCACGGATAGTATCGCCACGCTCCACCTTGATATCCAAGCCATAGTGCACACGACGGCGACGGGGACGATAGCCAAAGATATCATTGACCTTCGTATTCTCCGTAGGCATACAATACCCCGTAAGGTCTATCAGCAGCGAGTCGGGAATCGTTACATTGGTATACTTGTGCGCATAATCGTTGCTCCACTCGGGATAGAGATCCTCAGCCGGATACTCATAGAGTTCAGCCTTGATCAATCGGCTCAGCACCACCGAATCGATACGCGCCATCGGTCTGTCCAGAGGTGCCTGCTCGGTCAGCAAATCTTGCGCAAATGTGAGCGCAGAAATGCTCATAAGTATAACAAAAAATGTACATCTAAATAGCCTATATCCTGACATCTCCACCTTGTTCTAATTTCAAACTGCAAAATTAGTGCAAGGCACACGAAAAAGCAAGTTTCAACGAGTGAATGTAACGAGAAAGTCAACTTTCCTATCACTAAGCGAAGTAGAGATTCTGTAAAGTTCCCATTTTGGCATTTTCAGATATAAAATTGGACAGCTCCGTCATACAAAACGGACGGCTCCATTTTTTCTGCCAGAGCCGTCTGATAAAATTATTGAAGCCGTCTGATAAATTTGCCAAAGCCGTCCGATTGTAGTTTCCTGATTTAGGTTGTCAGTTTTGAAGTTTATTCCTATAACAGGTTTACATGATTTTGTCTTATTCCTATATTGGGTTGACTGGTTAAAAACTTATTCCTATAATTCGTTTACAATAGATAAACTTTTGACAG
>JAZKYH010000040.1:0-119449 GCA_045612065.1 Bacteroidaceae bacterium | reverse complement strand
TTGAAGGCCTGGATAGCACAGATTTCGAATGACAACTGGTCAGAGTCAACCGGGTGGAATGAACCATCGACGAGAGTAACCTTGAGTGAATCGAGGGGATAGCCACCGAGGATACCATTACGCATTGCAGTCTGGAAGCCCTTCTGTACGGCGGGGATGAATTCGCTAGGAACGTTACCACCCTTCACCTCATTCACAAACTGAAGACCACCCTGTGTCCAATCCTCATCAACGGGACCAACCTTAACGATGATATCAGCGAACTTACCGCGACCACCTGACTGCTTCTTGTAAACCTCACGGAGCTCAACAGTCTGAGAGATTGCCTCCTTGTAGCTAACCTGGGGACGACCCTGGTTACACTCTACGTTGAACTCGCGCTTCAGACGGTCGATGATGATATCCAAGTGGAGCTCACCCATACCAGAGATTACGGTCTGACCGGTCTGCTCATCAGTCTTAACGGTGAATGTGGGATCCTCCTCGGCGAGCTTAGCCAAACCGTTAGAGAGCTTGTCCACATCCTTCTGAGACTTGGGCTCAACAGCGATACCGATAACGGGATCGGGGAAGTCCATAGACTCGAGCATTACAGAGAGTGACTCATCGCAAAGAGTGTCACCAGTGCGGATATCCTTGAAACCTACACCAGCACCGATATCACCGGCAGCGATGCAATCAACGGGAGTCTGCTTGTTTGAGAACATCTGGAAGATACGTGATACGCGCTCCTTCTTACCAGAACGGGGGTTGTAAACGTATGAACCTGCGGTTACGCAACCAGAGTATACGCGGAAGAATACCAAGCGACCTACATAGGGGTCAACGGCAATCTTAAATGCGAGAGCAGTTGTCTTCTCATCCTCCTGAGTCTTGAGCTCAACCATGTCACCGGTAGAAGAGTCAGTACACTCTACTGTGGGTTGGTCGATAGGAGAAGGCAAGAATGCGCAAACGTAGTCAAGCAAGGTCTGTACGCCCTTGTTCTTGAATGAAGAACCGCAGAGCATAGGAACGAGCTCCATCTTCAAGCAACCGATACGAGCACACTTGATGATCTCCTCCTCAGTTACTGAATCGGGATCGTCGAGGTACTTCATCATCACCTCGTCGTCAAACTCAGCCACCTTGTCGAGAAGATTCTCGCGCCATTTGATAGCCTCATCCATCATCTCAGCAGGAATTTCCTCTACTGAGTAGTCAGCACCCATGGTCTCATCATGCCAGAGGATAGCCTTCATCTTGATAAGGTCAACTACACCCTTGAAATTGAACTCAGCACCGATAGGAATTACAACGGGGCAAGGATTAGCACCGAGAACGGTCTTCATCTGGTTTACCACGCTGTAGAAGTCAGCACCCTGACGGTCCATCTTATTTACATAAGCGATACGGGGTACGTTGTACTTATCAGCCTGACGCCATACAGTCTCTGACTGGGGCTCTACACCACCTACTGCACAGTAAGCAGCAACGGCACCATCAAGGATACGCAAGCAACGCTCTACCTCAGCGGTAAAGTCAACGTGTCCCGGAGTGTCAATGAGGTTAATCTTATACTGGGTTCCGTTCCACTTCCAACGAGTGGTAGTAGCAGCAGATGTGATAGTGATACCACGCTCCTGCTCCTGAGCCATCCAGTCCATGGTAGCAGCACCGTCGTGCACCTCACCAATCTTGTGTGTCAGACCGGTGTAGAAGAGGATACGCTCTGATGTGGTAGTCTTACCAGCATCGATGTGCGCCATAATACCAATGTTTCTGGTCAGCGAAAGATCTTGTTTTGCCATTGTGAAAACGTATTATTAAAGTCCTTACCCTAAATTAGAATCTGAAGTGAGCGAATGCACGGTTAGCCTCAGCCATGCGGTGCATATCCTCCTTACGTTTGAAGGCACCACCCTGATTGTTGAATGCATCGAGGATCTCAGAAGAGAGCTTGTCAGCCATGGTCTTACCACCACGCTTACGAGCGTAGAGAATCATATTCTTCATGCTGATAGACTCCTTACGGTCAGCGCGGATCTCAGTGGGCACCTGATAGGTAGCACCGCCGATACGACGTGACTTAACCTCAACTTGGGGAGTAATGTTATCAAGGGCTTTCTTCCAGATTTCGAGAGCAGAGAGCTCAGAATCAGACATTTTTGCCTTCACTTTGTCGAGTGAAGCGTAAAAGATCTCGTAAGAGATGTTCTTCTTACCATCGTACATGAGATGGTTAACGAACTTAGATACTTTTACATCGTTAAATACGGGATCCGGAAGGACCATACGTTTTTTTGGTTTTGCTTTTCTCATTTTTCTTGAAAAGTTTTTGTTTTCGTTTGGGGCTGCATTTTTGTTTTCTTCAACGCCCACTCTTGGGCATTTACTCAACCTTTATAGCTTATCCAACAAACCAAAACGTAGTTAATTTACTGTGTTTTTAAGTTTTGAGGGCTTTTACCTCAGACTGCGCATCCACGCAGCCGCGTTGATCAATAAGCTGTTATGGCTTACTTCTTAGCTTTGGGGCGCTTAGCACCGTACTTAGAACGACGCTGGAGACGGTTTGCTACACCTGCGGTATCCAATGTACCACGAACGATGTGATAACGTACACCAGGAAGGTCTTTTACACGACCACCGCGTACCAATACGATTGAGTGCTCCTGCAAGTTGTGGCCTTCACCGGGAATGTAAGAGTTAACCTCTTTCTGGTTTGTCAAGCGCACACGTGCTACTTTTCTCATTGCTGAGTTAGGCTTCTTAGGTGTAGTTGTGTACACACGAGTGCAAACACCACGACGCTGGGGACAGCTGTCCAAAGCGGGTGATTTGCTCTTGTCTGCAAGCACCTGTCTGCCTTTTCTAACTAACTGTTGAATTGTTGGCATTTTGTTAATTTTTAATTATTTATAGTTTAATACAATTGTCTTTTCCAACCGAGCGGACGCAGTCCACTCCATATTCGGGGTGCAAAGTTAGTCACTTTCTTCCGATTAGCCAACAATTCCTGCTACTTTTTTCAAATAAAATGTGTTATAGAACATTTTTTCGCTTTCCAGTATCATCATCACTTCACCATCTTCTCTCCGCCTACAACATAAATTCCGCGAGGCAATTCTCCATCAAGAGAGACCTTCACTCCCCCCAAAGTATAGATTCCAGATTGAGTATTTGCACAAAGAGGAGCTTCGATTTTATCGGGCACACCTAAATATTTTTGCATATCCGGATATAGGGTCACCAGCATATCACGTGTGTAGAAGTTAATATCACTCACCACGGCTGTACCATCCGACTTTGAGGAGGTAAGCCCGAACACTGTATTCATCGCTTTCCCATTCGACGACATTTCAAAGACTCCCTCACCAAAATAGTCGCCAAGTCCGCTCTCCAAGATATCCCATACAAACAGAAAGCTCCCATTATCGGTGCGCAACATGTATGTAGGAGCCACCTGCGTACCATGATTAGCCCCCAAGAGCCACCATAGATAAGCCGACCCCGATGTACGTTTCAGCGAGCGCCCACACACCGTAAAATAACGCTGTTCAGAGCTGATAACCGCACTTCCATCATTATAAGTGGCATATTGTAACGCAATGTTATTGTTACCCTGCTTGCCATACACCGTGATGGCATTAGCCTCAGCATCATAAGTCACCTTATTGACACGCCCATCATCTCCCGACACCCACTGCGTACAGACAAACGAGTAGAAGGGTTTTGGCGCATAGTCTTTCAGCAGGCGCAGATAGTAGAGCCCAGGAGCCGGAGTACTCCCCGAAGCAGCAAAACGCACAGTGATGCTATCCCGAAGCACACCTCCCTCCATCAACATCTCTGTCTCGATAGGGCATTCCCAATTATAGTGCCCTACAAAGGGTTTCTGCTCCAAGGTTATGGTTGTCAGCTCCTTACCATTAATTGATATAGTGACCACACGCCCCGCATCAGCCGAGTGGAAACGACACATCAGTGACACATCCTCCTTCACCCCTTGCGTTGCCAGCTGATAACTGAACCATTGTCCGCTCTGTGCATCCACATAGAATTCACCGTCATAGGAACCCTTACCGAAAGTTCCTTGCAGTACATGCCCTGCATCGCTCTGCTGCTCACCCGTAGCCACATAGTCGAGCGTGCGGTTGTTGAGTTGCATCAGCGCCTCCTCTTCGGCCATCACCTGCTGGCGTATCTCCTCCCACTCTTCCGCAGTTAGCTGTTGCCAATAGGTCATATACCGCGCTTCGTGAATGGTATAGAAGGGCTGTAGCGTGAGTCCCTCCCAACGGCTGCTGTTGTAGAGCCCCGAGCGAATCTTGAAATGCAGTTTCTCGGCATCGACCATATAAATAGAATCGAGCACATGCGCACGCTCGCCTATGAGCATAGGGGCCGACGTGAGACTCAGCTGCGTGCCCTGCCCTGGAGCATGATCCATGCGCCCCTCACCGGCATGCTGTCCCGTCAGATTTTCCGTACTGGTTATTGCTCCCAACAAGATAGGACCATAGCGGAGAGCTATGTACGCATCATATCCGGGACAAGGCAGATAGTTAAGTCGCATAGGAAGAGAGACCTCAACAACATCCCCTTCCTCCCAATCTCCTTCCAAATAAACGTAGCCATCAACCGCCTCGGCGCTCTGCACGACACCATTCACAGCCAACGCAAAATTGCCGCACCACAAGGGCCGACGTATGGCAAGGGTATACTCTCCCGCCTTGTCGATAGTAATTGTGCTACGCTGTTCGTAGGGGAAACGCGTCTGTTGGGTGAGCGCATAGGTCGCGTTCGCCAGCTTCGACGCCACAAAGAGATTCACATACAGTACATTCCTCTCCACATCACGGCTATAGACAAACTCGCCATACTTACTATGATTCTCCATGCCTGTACCCACGCAGCACCACATCCCCTGATTCACTTGCGAATACATGCGATAGTGTTGTGGACGCAATGAAGTAAAGTACACATACCCTCCCGTTTCCGGGTGCTGTGTCGACAAGATGTGGTTAAACATCGCCATCTCATAGAAGTCGGCATACTTTCCATGGGGAGCATCGGCAAAGAGTGCCTCGGTGAGTTTCAACATGTTGTTCGTATTGCAGCTTTCAGGGCCATCTGTCATGGTCACATGATGATGGCTATTGCTACGCTGCACAAAATGCTCATTCACACTATTGCCGCCAAGCGCTACAGTGCGGTTCTCCACCACATCGGCCCAAAAGTTCTCCGCGGCAGTGCGATACCTTTCCCCACCCACTCGGTTCTGTTGGGCCAGCCTCACGAATCCAATATATTTGGGCACCTGCGTATTAGCATGTCTGTTATCAAGAAAGGTGGTGTTCATCGTCTGCATATTATCCACCATCATCTTGTGTGTATAGCGCTCTGCCGCCTTCAGGTATCGCTCATCGCCAGTCATCTGATAAGCATCGGCAAACATCTCATTGATACCTCCATGCTCAGTGTTCAGCACATCCTGCATCTGCGCTTCAGACAGGTTGCTGATGAGATTCACCCCCCAATCGCACATCTTGAGGAAGCACCCACGCGCCTTCTCATTGCCAGCATAGAGCCATGCATCACGGAATCCGGCAAACACCTTGTGAATGGTGTAGAGTGGCACGTTACCACGATTCTGATTAAACTTAGTCAGGTCGCCTCTATAGAGCCCCGTCCACACGCTATTGTCGGGAAGTCCACCTACATAACCGTAAAGCCCCTCGGTGTTATCATCAAACACCGCCTGACACTGAGCCATCTTGTCAATCACATACTCCATGCGCTCCCTCATGCGTTCACGCATCGCCGGATCATGTGTAGCCGCATAGGCCAAGGCCAAAGCCGACAGGTAGTGACCTCCCACATGCCCGTCGAGACGGAAGTTGTCCGACCCCCAGTTGGGGAAATTCGGATGCCGAGCTTCCCACCCACTGATGCCAGCCTGCCTGAAATAGGGCGTCAGCAGACGGTCCACATCATACTCAAGCAGCGTCTCATTATTCAGTTCGAGCGCCGTCTTAAACGTGCCCTCGGCCAACTCAACCTCTTTGAGGTCAAACAGATGAGGATAAAGTTTGCTTTGTGCGAAGCCCACCGACGTCGCGGCCAAAGTCATAATTCCCGATAAGATAAGATGTCGTGTTTTCATACTCGATGGTATAGATTTTATTTCATTATCATTCCCTATTTCATCCGCTTCATACTCCACCGCTTGTGTGTCCACAACCACATGTGGGGCTGAGCCTTGATATCATTTTCGAGCATACGCATGTATTGCTTACTGTATCCATACTCTTCTCCTTCTACCGGCTCTATCATGTGGTAGGTAAGTTCATAGTACCCTCTCCCCACACATTTCATGCTACCATAGACGAAGTGGGCATTCAACTTGCGGCCCATCGCCTCCCCACCTGTAATGATAGGAGTATCCTGGTTGAGGAACTCCATCCACCCGGGTTCGGGATGGCGATCTGGGCGCTGATCCGCAATGAGTCCAAACAGCACCTTCCTACCCTCTCCCACCCTCTTAATCAGATGGCGCAACGACTGCTTCTGAGTCACCCCAACAGTATTGAATCTGCTGCGCAACCGATACATCAGCTTATCCATCGCCTTGTCCGAAAGCGGATGGTACACCTGCAGAACCTCAATCTCAGGGTGCATCCACATCTTGATAGAGATCATATACTCCCAATTGCAATGGTGTCCGAGATAGAGGAATATGGGACGGCTGTCCTGACGGAGCTGCTCAATCAGTTCCGGGTTAGCAAACTTCAAATGACGCTTCATTTGCTCGTCAGAGATGTGCATCAGCTTCACCGTCTCCACCACATAATCACAGAAGTGGCGATAGAAGGCCTTTTCAATCTCCACCACCTCCTGCTCCGACTTCTCGGGAAAGGCATTCATGAGATTCTCGTGTGTCACTTTACGACGATACCCCACCACATAATACACTATAGGATAGAGCAAGGAACTGACTGCATGCAACATCCAGTAAGGCCAGATAGCTATCGCCTTGATAGCCACCACCAATAGGGAATATTTTATTTTTTCTTTCATAATCATTTTGGACAACGGACAACAGACGAAAAACCGCGATACCTGCAAAAGCCCCACCATAAAGGGAGGGGTTGGGGTGGGCCTCCTTCTATTCCTTGTACCACGACGCATACATCAAGTACTGTCGTGCTATGCGCTGGTTCAGTTCGCGGCTCTGCTCAGGGTCTACCTTCTTGACACACTTCGCCGGCACACCAGCCCACAGGGTGCCTGGCTCGATGATGGTACCCGAGGTCACCACAGCCCCAGCCGCCACGATAGCCCCCTCGCCCACCACCACGTGGTCGAGCAACGTAGAGCCCATGCCGATGAGCGCATTATCCTTCACCGTAGCACCGTGGATGGTCACGTTATGCCCCACCGACACGTTGTCGCCAATCTCAATGGTCGACTTCTGATACAACGTATGCAACACACTACCATCCTGTATGTTCACTCCATTGCCGATGCGTATGCTGTTGACATCGCCCCTCAGCACAGCACCGAACCAGATGCTGCAGTCGCGCCCCATCACCACATCACCGATGACAGCGGCATTATCGGCCAAGAAGCAATTTTCTCCAATCTCGGGTGTAAAGCCCCGAACAGATTTAATGATTGCCATTGTTACTCCTATTATATATATTAGGAGGGCGAAGTTAGTGCAAAACCATCGGAAAAGCAAACAAAAAATGTTTTCAGTTTAAACTTGCCGAATAGCGGGATGTTCTCCCAAGCGTTTCCGTCCATTTTTTCGCAGGTGCCTCCCGATCTTAAAGCACCTGCGTCCATACGCTGCCGAAGGTGCCAAAAATAATTCTCGCACCTGCGAAAAATAGCTATTTCACTACCCGAAAGACAAATTACCCCCCCCGAAAATATGTTATACAACACACTTTACGTAAATATAATATAAATAAGGTGTATAATCCACAATAAACTCCTACCTTTGTAACCTGACAAACCTACTGCCAATCAAAAGCAAACAATAACATAAACACATATCGATATGAAAAGACGTATTTTACTATCAAGCATCGCACTATGTTTTGCAGTGCTTGGCGCTATGGCGCAACGCAGCTACACATTTAATGCAACAGCCTTTAATGTCGACGGATTGCCTAATAGCATCCTTGGTATTGAAGTCAATCCTGATGGTAAGGAGGCTGCAGGTGCTACTGAACTGTGTGGTATCCTTGCCAACTCCGGTTGGGATTTCGCGGGTATGTCTGAGGACTTTAATTTCCACGATTATTTGACTGCAGCACCCGCAAGTACCTATTACAACTTCGGTGCTCATGGCGGTAAGGTTTCTGGATTAACCAACTCTACTGACGGACTCGGCTTTGCCTGTGCCAAGTACCTCACTATGGGCGGTGGAACCAAGGTGGCGTGGAATACCCACTATGGTGAGACAAGTGACGGATCTGATGGCATGATTAACAAAGGCTTTCGTGTATATAACGTAACATTTGCAACGGGAGTTGTTGTAGATGTTTATGTGCTTCACATGGACGCAAGTGATGGCACCGAAGATATTGAAGCACGTGAGTCCCAACTCACACAACTTGCCACCTACATCAAAAACAATCACAACAACCGCCCCGTCATCATTCTTGGCGACACCAACTGTCGCTACACTCGTGAGCAGTTAAAAACAAAGTTTATTGATGTTATCAATGCCGATAGTCGCTTTACCATCAACGACCCATGGGTGGATTTGATGTGGGGCGGCGCATATCCCACCTATGGAAGTGGTTCATTGATGACCCATACCTATGGTGACCAAAAGGGTGAGATTGTAGATAAGGTATTCTATATCAACACCACTGCAAGTAATCTTACCTTGAAAGCCAATAGCTACTTGCACGATACCAGCATTAAGACCAGTGACCACTGCCCAGTAGTCGTAAACTTTACCCTGACCGACCTCAATGGCACTCCGCTTACCGATGCTGAGAAGGAGAACAACTGGACTCTCGAAGAGACTGAAGCCACTTTCCAGAAACCCTCATGGAAGGGTGAGCAGGTGGTGAGTGGAACTACCTACTACGTAATGAACGTGGGTACGGGTAAGTATATCAAATGGGGTGGCTGGTGGAATGCTCAAGGTGTTACCGGCTATGCAGGTCATCCTATCACTCCCACTCTAAACGGAGAACAATACGAATTGGTAACTCGCGGCAGTGAAGGACGTTCTTTAAGTCATGGCCTTTTTATGGACAATACAGACCATAACACTTGGTCATTGACTCCCGTGGGCGGCACCTCGAACCACTATTACATCGAAAACGGAAGTGACGTATTAGGCGTGTCAGACGACCAATGGCAAACTTTGTCAATTGAGTCGAAGAACACAAGCGATGACACTCAGAAATGGATTTTCCTTACCGAAGCAGGTATGCGTACCGCAATGGCCGATGCCAACCCTGACTATCCGTTCAACTTCACCCCGATGTTAGGTGCGGCAGACTTTGACGTTGTCGATGATTGGGGCGGATATGCCAAAGAACATTGGACTGGATTCGAGGGCAAATGTGCAATGGGCTATGTGCAATGGGGAGCAGGCCAAGACCAGCACAACTCCTCTGCGGCGATAGTTAGCACACCGGATGCTGTGACCCTATCACAAGCCATCGAAAACCTACCTGCTGGTAACTATAAGTTCTCGTTCGAGGGATTCTATAATTATAAACGTACCACGACAAAGAAAACGGAGCAACGAACGAGAAAATATTCATGGTACAGTTGGGGTAGTTGGTCAGAAACCGGTACAACTACTACGACCAGTGAGCAAACCATGACTGCGCAGGTAAAAATCGGTTCAGAGACATTCAATCTATCGGCTAACCGAAATGTGAATGTTGGCGATTTAGGAGCTGCAAGTATAGCTTTTAGAGATGGTGATGGTTATATGACAACTTCTTATCAGGAATTGAATGGTGGTACTTTGAATGTAAGTATATTTAAAGAAAATTTTATCACAAGCGAAGGACCTGTATATACAACTCAAACTTCAACCAAAGAAGTACGAGAAACCTATACCTATGAACACTCAAGCAGCGTCCACTTCGACAATTTCCGCTTAGAATATAGAGGAACACAAACAGTAGCCGTGGATCCCTATGCGGACTACAAAAAGATTGTACTCGAGAAGGTGAACGAAACCTATCCCAAGGTGATGGCACTCAACGCTGCTGGTCAGGCGGCATACGACATCACAGTCGTAATCAACCGTTACAACAATGACCAAATCACTAGCGGAGCCATTGCAGAGACCATGTGCGGCTTGGTTGATAAAGCCTACGCTAATGCCTACGCTGCCCACTTGGCATACAATGTGGAGCAAGCGATAGACCAGATGCAGCAGAATGGCGGTGACATTACGGGTGCTATCGTGAACCCCAGTTTCGAGACAGGTAACCTCACAGGATGGACTGTAGGTGGCGGACAGGATGTAAGTGTATATCCTAATTCTAATGGCACCTATACTATTAGCGATTGCGATGGTACCTATATTTTCAACTCATGGAATGGCGATGAAGGCCATGGTTCGTCAGTGATGCAAACAATCGTTGGTATTCCCAATGGTTTGTATGAGCTGAAGGCGAAGCTCGCTTCGTTCGGTAAAGAAGCCGACGGCAAGAGCCATGACTACCGAGTATACCTCGTAGGTAACGGATATCATAGCAGTATAGCTGCCGTAGGTGGTAAGACCGTAAGCCATGAGGCTACTCTCTACTTCCTCGTAGAGGATGGCACAGCAACCATCGGCGCTATTGGTGGCAATAGGGGTGGTGGCTCTGAGTTCATCCACTATTGGCCATGGGAGGGATGCTTCTTCAAAGCCGATAACTTCCGTCTCAAGTACATCTGCGACGTACCTCACGGCCGCCTCAAGTTAGCACTCAACGAGGCTGAGGCAGCTAATCTTGACGCTTATGGTAAGGCTGCACTCAATATCAGCGCTTATCAGAATGCATTTACCAACAAGTCGCTCACAGGCGATGGTAAAGCTGAAGTGACAGCTATCTACAATGCCCTGCAGACTGCAGCCAAGGCACAGAAGATCGCAGGGGCTGATATGACATGGGCTATCACGAACCCCAACTTCGAAACGGGCGACTATACCGGATGGACTTGTGAAACTGGTGGCGACACCCAAGCAGCATCACAGGAGAACGGCACCTATACCGTAGCAGGTGCTGACGGCCGCTTCTTGTTCAATACATGGGACAACGGCACCGCCAAGTCAGTAACCCAAACGGTATCGGGCCTCATCAACGGCACCTACAAACTCACCGCCATGGTAGCTACCGATGCAGAAAAGAGCATCATACTTACAGGTAATGGTGTGTCTACAACCATTGCCGCCTCTACCAATGGTAATAGTTCGGGTGTATTCCCCGAGGTGACTTGTGAAGTTGGAGATGGCACACTCGCAATCCAAGTAGAAGGTGTTGATGGCGTTTGGTACAAGTGCGACGACTTCCACCTCACATTGGTTACTCCTGCCGAATTGAGACTGAGCGATGCTGCTACCGTCATCGCAACCATCGAGGATGTCATCTACCCGAGCGTTATTTTGGAGCGTACAATCAAAGGAAATGACAAGAATGGTAATCCCACCTGGGCTTCATTCGTAGCTCCGTTTGATATACCCGCTATCGATGGATGGGAATACAGAACATTGAGTGGTGCCACCTACAACGAGAGCACCGAAAACCTCAGCCTCACCTTCAGCAAAGCTGAGACTATCGAAGCAGGTGCTCCCTATATGGTGCGTTGCACAACATTAGGAAATGGCCAATACACCGAACTACCATTTGGCGAGACGAAAGTGAACACCGCAATCAGAAAAGACAAAGAAGTGGCCATCACAAACGGCAACGGCAGCAAGGTCATCTTCAAAGGTGTATACACCAAACAGTATGTTCCCGAGGGAGCCTTCTTCATCAGCAACAACACCTTCTATCAATCAGCTAACGGTAACAGCAATACACTCAAAGGCTTCCGAGCTTACATCGAGGTAGAAGGCGACTTGGCAAGCAAAGCACGTAGCATGAGTTTCCGTTGGAACGATGAGAATACCACTGGCGTAGAAGCAGCGACCGAAGAGGTTACTACAGTAGCCATCTACGACATCAATGGCGTACGCCTCAGCGAAATGCAGCAAGGCATCAACATCCTGCTCATGAGCGATGGCAGCGTTGTAAAGATTATGGTAAAGTAATGGTAGAAGAATTAACGAAAAACAATTAACGAAAAGCAATATGAAACATATATATGTAGCCCCTGAGACTACTGTAATAGAGATGGAAACAGAGTCACTGATGTTAACAGTATCTGCAGAGGGCGGTGAAGGTGGCCTTGAAGGAACAGGAAATGGTGGCTGGGGTAGCGACATGGAAGCCGATGCCAACCGCCGTCGTGGTTCATGGGGCAACCTGTGGGAAAGCGAAAGCAAAAGCAGATGGTGATCCGCTGCTGAGGCAACTGATACAACAGACTTTGCGAGCAGTCTCTTGCACACAGTGCGAGGGGCTGTTCCTTTTTTGCTGCCTCCACTTCGTGCCCATGGTATATGCAAGACAGGCTTTCACACATTGCAGTTGCAATACACACTGATAGAATTTTCGAGAAAAAACCGTGACAGTGTGACGTGACAGTTAATATACGCGCACTGGATTTCGTGTGAAATGTTTATGTGAAAAAACATTACTCTATATATACTGTATACTACGTATACTGTATTTATATAGTAACCCCTTATTATTACCGCAACAAAAGAAATGAGAGAGCAAAGTATCTGTCACGTCACACTGTCACGGCTTGGCTCACGTCACGTGTCACGTCACGCCCTATTAAAAACACGCAATCCCAACCAGGGCAGGCACAAGGCCAGCCCCTACGAAGAATGATTGCAGAGCCATTCGCAGACTACGCGCTCGACGGGGCGGCAGGGATTTCCTGACGGCTCGCCGCAAAATTCTTAACGGTTTGGCATTGTTTTCTCGCCCCGTCGGCAGATTCCGACGGGAACGACGCGACTGTTATCTCGCACTTTGGGTATAATTAACAAATTGCAACATCAAGAATACAAAGCGAGGAGGGCTCGCCCAAAAGAGAGTAAAAAACCTCATTTTCAAACGTTAAAAGTAAAAAAATACAGGGGGGGGGCATTTTTTTGCTTTTATAATTTAAAAAAAATTACGACCTTTGCAGCAGGAAATGTTATATAGTAATGTGAACAAATAAAGGATAACAATATTATGAAGAAGTTTGTTTATTGCATCGGCCTATTGTTGACCGCTCTCTGCACCACCGCCATGGCGCAGGACGACTACAACATTTTGAAAATCGAGGGTATGGTACCCCAAACCAATGGTACTACTTACTACCTCAAGAACGTAGGTACAGGACTCTACGTCAGCTATGGTGGTGAGTGGGGAAAGCACTGTAAGGAATCTCGCGCCGCCCACCCTTTCACCGTGGAGAATAATGATAACGGTTTGGTAGCCCTTAAGAGTATCGCAGGCTACCTGGAGAGTGGTACACTTTGGATGGACTGGGCAAAGGAGACTTCAAAATGGACTTTGCAACCCGTAGGTGGCGACTATGTCAACCAATACTACCTCGTGGGCGACAATGGTCGTGCACTTACCTCAGTGGGCAATAGCGCAGGTGTACTCGGTATGGCTCCATTAGAAAACAAGGCCTCACAACGTTGGATTTTCCTTACTGAAGCAGAAATCCGCAGCAGAATGCTCAAAGCAACAAAAGACAAACCTTTCGATGCAACCCCCCTCATCAAGGGCGCGGGTTTCGACTTGGTGGATGTGGAATCATATTTAGGACAATCTTGGACAAACTTCGACGCTAATAAGAAATTAAACCCATGGCACTGCGGTATCTGCCCCGAAGACGCTAACGAGTACAACTACTGCGGCATCTTCAATGGAGGGACTAATACATTTACCATCACTCATAACGTGACACTGCCTGCAGGCACCTACTCCTACTCGTTCGAAGGGTTCTATGAGTACGTAAAAGTAACCACTGAGCAAGATCAGACAAAGGGTGGCAGGCTTGATAGTTGGAAGAATTCAGGAGAAGCAAGAACAATCAGCACAACTGATAACGGCAGCATGACGACTACCGTAACAATCAATGGCATTAAGCACACATTGCCCAGCTATGGGAACGCTATCGTATACGAACCTAATTATATCAGCAGCACTGTGGCCGCAGCAGAATTTAGAGACAAGAACAAATACAAACAGAATGGAACATTCTACTTGAACTCAGCTCAAAGCGTAAGTATTGTTATCTCAAAGGCCACGACGACATCTTCAAGTTCAAGTTCAGAAGAAGTAACAGGGCAAGGTGGTAGCATTATTAAATATGATAACGCCAAGACCGTTACCACAAACTCTTACCCCAGTCAGATTTTCATTGATGACTTCACCCTGCTCTACTTCGGTGATGAACAGCTTGCCGAGGATGAAGTAAGTGAAGATGCCCTAAAGGACAGTTACGTCGATGCCAATATCGATGAAGCCATCGACAACATGTATCCCGATGCCACCGAAGAAGAGAAGGAACAGTTGAAAGAGGAGATTAAGGAGACCATTAATGAGAATACAAACAATGGTAATGGTTCATCAGACATCTCTGATGCCATTGCAGGTGTTGAAAATGCTGTGAATGATAAGCAGCAGGAGCAAGAGCAAGAAGAGGCAGCAGGTGACGTCAATGTAGATGAGAATGGCAACCTCGTAGGAGACGACAGTGCCGACCTCAATTGCTTCATCAAGAACGCCAGCTTCGAAAGAAGCACCTCGTATGGATGGACTATCAGCAGTGAGGGCAGTTCTTATACGACTGGCGTTAAAGATAACAACCTTGCCGACTACACAACAACAGGGGTAGACGGAGAATTCCTTTTCCACACCAGTTCACAAAATGTACAACTCACACAGTCCATCAATAACTTGCCCAACGGAGTATATAAGATGACCGTTTCATTGGCTTCAGATGCAGGAAACGTCATAAGCCTCATCGCTAACGGCTACGAGCGAGAAGTTACTATGAAGGCAGGAACTGGTACCTTCGAGGATTTCAACATCAAGTTCAAAGTAACTGATGGCACCGCAACCATCGGCGTAGTAAGCGCTACTTGGTACAAAGCTGACAACTTCCGTCTTGAAATCCTCAACGACCATCTGATATTAAGCGAAACTGATAAAATTATGGGAGGGGGAAACCAGGCACGCTCTATCGATTATTGGTATAATACTCTGACACTCTACCGCACCATCAATGCTAACCGCAATTGGAACACCTTCGCTGTACCATTCGATATTCCTGTAGAGAGTCTGAGCGGATGGGAAGTGAAGGAGCTGACAAACTCAGAAATAGATGAAAATGGTAATATCACCCTCATATTCGAGGATTCAGAAGATGGTATTAAGGCTGGTGTACCCTATATCGTGCGTAACACTACCATGACGGAGAAGCTCACAGAGATTCCGATGACTAATGTCTATGTCAATATCACACTGAACGATGTTGAGACCGATCATGTCACTTTCAAGGGAGTATACACCAATGGCACCGTGCCCATCGGCAGTTACTTCATTAATAGCAACAAGTTCTATCGCTGTGTGAATGCCGATAACCCTGACAAGTTGAAGGGTTACCGCGCCTACATCGAGCCCAAAGAGAGCAACGAAGCACGTAGCCTTGGCTACCGCTTTGCAAGCAAAGAAGAAACAGAGGAGGGTACGACAACAATTGACAACACAATGGGCGGTGAAGCTACCGTCGTAGCGATTTATACCCTCGGTGGTGTACGTATCAACGAGATGCAGCAAGGCGTAAACATCTTGCAGATGAGCGATGGAAGCGTTGTTAAAGTAGTGATTAAGTAATCAAGTTTAACGATTTAAGAATAGAAACAGAAATGAAGAAGACATATATTGCACCCCAGATGGAAGTAGTAGAACTTGATGTTGTTTCCATGATAGCAACATCTGAACCCAAATTTGAAAATGCCGAAGATAGCGAAGGAGGCATGGAAGGTGATGCTAACCGCCGTCGTGGCGAATGGGGTAACCTTTGGAATTAAGGAGCAATAGCCGTTGCTGAGGCAACCCATATAACAGACTTTACAAGCAGTCTCTTGTGCCTTAATTAGGGCATAAGGGGCTGCTTGCTTTATAGCTCTTATAAATTCCCCACCTCTTCAATTCTACCTATAATATCTGCAATACTAACCCTTAGGTTATTAGGAATGAGAAGAACTAAGCGCATATGCTAAAGTATTCATTACTCTGCAAAGAAGGAATGCAACGCTGCACAGTTTCTATATAAAGAAACTATAGTTTCTACATAGTGACACTCCAGTTTCTACATGGAGAAACTCCAATATCATCATAGAGAAACTGACGTGGCTCATGTTCTTCCAACATAAAAAACTCCTCACTCTGATGTCGCCACACTGCATCGCTACAGTTTGTCGCCCGCTCTAAAAGTTCGTTTCACTCGGCATACACAGAATATTTAGCTATCTGCTATACTATGGCCCATAAAAAAGCGAAGGAGGTTTTCTTGAAACCTCCTTCTCACGTCGTGGGCCATCTAGGGCTTGAACCTAGGACCTCCAGATTATGAGTCTGTTGCTCTAACCAACTGAGCTAAAAGCCCGACACAAATATCGCCAAAGCAATAAATGACAATGCAAAGGTACGGGGTTTGTTTGATATTTACAAATGTTTGGCATAAAAAAGGGTTAAAAACCTCTTTTTTCCCTCCACCCTTGAAATCAGAGCTGTCTGATAAAAAAATTGGAGCCGTCCGATGAAAAAATCAGACAAAGGTTTTTTCTGAAACGGACAAA
Source organism: Bacteroidaceae bacterium (assembly GCA_045612065.1). GTDB lineage: Bacteria > Bacteroidota > Bacteroidia > Bacteroidales > Bacteroidaceae > UBA1189. The sequence continues at coordinate 102,507 of JAZKYH010000040.1, read as the reverse complement.
GGTTTTTTTACAACATTTTCCCCGGATTTAGGTTGTCGGGGTTGAAGCTTATTCCTGTGAAAGGTTTACTGAAATTCCCCCTTATTCCTATGTCAAGTTGAGGGGCCAAGGAAAGAAAAGGCCTAAAATCTTTACGTGAGTTTATTGCTGTCTGACGCTTGCTTATGCAAAAGCAAACCATTATCTTTGCGTCTATAAAAAAGCTACAATGATCAAGAATATTATATTTGACTGGGGCGGAGTACTCATACACCTCGACAAGGCGCGTTGCACGGAGGCATTCCGACAGTTGGGTGCGGAGGTGAGCGACGAGCTGACCAACCCCTATGGGCAGCGTGCCGACCTGATGGACTTCGAGAAGGGCCTGATGTCGGTAGACGAATTTCACGACACAGTGCGCCGTATCTATGCACCTGAGCTCACCGATGAGCAGATTGACCATGCATGGAGCGCCCTACTGCTCGATATCCCCAGCTACAAACTCGATATGCTGCTGGAGCTGAAGCAGCGCTATCGTCTGTTCCTGCTGAGCAACACCAATGCGGTGCATTGGGAGGAGGGACGTAAGCGATTTGACTATCGCGGATACAAAGCCGAAGATTACTTTGACCAGATATTCCTCTCGCACGAGATACATGAGCTGAAACCAACGCCCGAGGCGTTCCTTAAGGTGGCACAATTGGCGGGCATCAAACCCGAAGAGACACTCTTTATAGACGACTTGGAGGTGAGTTGTAAGTCGGCCGAGGCCTTAGGGTTCCACACCTATTGCCCCGTGGCAAATACGAACTGGCTTTCTGAGTTGAAAGTTGAAAGATGAGAGTTGAAAGAGCAAATTGCACATCGCCAATTATGAATTGTGTTGCCACCATAGGCTCGTTTGATGGGGTGCATCGAGGACATCAGTGCTTGCTCGGTCAAGTGCGACGCATCGCTGATGAACGGGACTTGAGAGCTATAGCCATCACCTTCGGTACATCGCCCAAAAGGGTGCTTGGGATGGTGGAAGCGCCACAGCTGATCACTACGGAGGAGCGCACTGCCCTACTCCACCAGATGGGAATGGATGAGGTGAAGGTACTCGACTTCACTCCCCAAATGGCGGAGATGTCGGCACGAGATTTCATGCAGCAGGTACTCAGAGAGCAGTTGCAGGTGGAGGTGCTGGTCATCGGCTATGACCACCGGTTCGGTCGCGGACGCGCTGAAGGCTTTGACGACTACGTGCGTTATGGCCATGAGATGGGCATTGAGGTGGTGCGTGGTGAAGCATGTATAGAAGATGGTAAACCCATAAGCTCGACCCGTATACGAGACCTGCTGACCGACGGAAAGGTGGACGAAGCGACGCATCTGTTAGGATACCACTACACCCTGCACGGCGAAGTGGTGGGTGGCTACAGAGAGGGGCGCAAGATGGGCTTCCCCACGGCAAACATCAATCCTTTTGATGGACAGCTGACAACAGACAACAGACAACAGACAGCGGACAAGGCTTGTGCTTGCAAACTAATACCTGCTGATGGAGTATATGCGGTGTGGGTTAACGTTAACGATAACGAAAACGATGACGAAAACAGGCCGGCCGGATGGAAGTCTTCGTCTTCGTCTTTGTCTTCGTTTCTCGGTATGCTCAACATCGGGCATCGTCCGACCCTAAACAATGGACGTGAGCGTAGTATCGAGGTGCATATACTCGACTTTGAGGGCGACCTTTATGGCAAGACGATTACGGTGAAGTTTGCCCAACGACTACGCGATGAACGCACATTTGCCTCTTTGGAAGAGCTGACCGAGCAACTGCAAAAGGATAGAGAGAGAGTCAGGATGTTACTCGTTGCAGAACAATAAATAGTACAATTAGGTACTCAAAATCAAGAAAAAAGCGTATTTTTGCACGATAATTCAGCAAAAACAATAATTACAAAAATAGGAATGAAGAAAGAGAATTTTATACAGAAATATGGAGCCTATGCCGTAGCATTAGTGCTTTTTGTGGCCGTAGCATGCATCTACTGCCTCCCGGCATTAGAAGGAAAGGTTGTCCAATCGGGAGATAGCACCAATGCTGCCTCTGCCGTGCACGAGGTGGGAGAGTATGTCAAGAACACGGGCGACAACTCATTCTGGACGGGCTCGATGTTTAGCGGTATGCCTAACTACCAGATTGGTGGAGGACAATACGAAGCCAAAGAATGGCTCAAGCCTTTCCGTAAAATGATGCTCAGAGGACATTGGAGTACCCCATGGATATTCATCACCTTCTTCGTGTGCTTCTATGCGCTGATGCGTGCATTCAGCATCAATAAGTGGCTGAGCATCGTAGGAGCGTTGGCTACGGGATTCTCATCGTACTTCTTCATCATCGTACAGGCAGGACACAATACGAAAACATCGTCAATTGCCCTCATCTCGGTGGTTGTAGGGGGCTTCTACCTCATCTTCCGCAAGAAATATGGCTTGGGCATAGTGCTGACCATGCTCTTCACGGCCATCGGATTCGGTAACCACCCACAGATGTCGTACTATCTGTTCATGATGATCGGACTCTTCTTCTTTGCCGAGCTTTATATTCACATCAAGGAGAAGCGATACAAAGACCTTGCCGTAGGTTCGCTGCTCTTCTTCGGTTCATTGTTTGTGGGATTGGGCACGGGCAGCTCTACCATCTTTGTCAACAAAGAGTATGCCGAGCAAACCATGCGTGGCGGCCACTCTGACTTGAAGAAGGTCTCGGACGGAGAGAACAAGACCAAGGGACTCGACCTCGACTATGCTACTGCATGGAGCTACGGTATCGACGAGACACTGTCATTTATCATTCCAGGAGTTATGGGTGGCGCATCGACCTACGATGTGGGAACAGACTCTGAATTGTATAAAACCTTAGTTAAGGAGGGTGTGCCCCGACAGTCGGCAGCACAGTTCTGCGCCAACGTACCTCTCTATTGGGGTGACCAACCCTTCACGGCAGGTAACGTGTATATGGGAGCCATCGTATGTTTCCTCTTCGTACTGGGACTGCTGATAGTGAAGGGACCATACAAATGGGCTATTTTAGCGGCCACGCTCTTCTCGACATTTCTGGCTTGGGGACATAACTTTATGTGGCTCACGGAACTGTTCTTCAACTATTTCCCCATGTATAACAAGTTCCGTGCGGTGTCGTCAATCCTTATTGTAGCAGAGATTGCAATGCCGCTCTTAGGTTTCCTCGCCATAAAGGAACTCATGGATGGAACCATTGCGCGCGAGAAGGCCATCAAGAGCATCTATATCGCTGCCGGCACAACTGCAGGGCTATGCCTCTTCATTGCGCTCTTTGGTAGCATGGTGTTTGACTTCATAGCTCCCGTAGATGCCAGCTTCGCCAAGAACTTGCCCGAATTTGCCTACCTGGGCATACTGAACGAACGTATGGCGCTGATGAAGAGCGATGCATGGCGTTCATTCTTCTTCATCATACTGGCTGCCGCTACACTATGGACATTCACCAAGGGATGGCTCAAGTGGGGATATATGGTAACTATTGTGGGTGTGTTAGTTATGGCCGATATGTGGCCCGTCAACAAGCGCTATCTCAATGACAGTTCGTTTGTGACAAAGAAGAACAACAATAATGCATTCCAGATGCTACCCTACGAGAAACAGATATTGCAGGATAAGGACCCGCACTTCCGTGTACTGAACCTTAGCACCAATACATTCAATGATGCACGCACTTCGTACTACCTGAAGTCGATTGGTGGCTACCACGCTGCCAAGCTGCGCCGTTATCAGGACCTGATTGATGAGCACATATCAAAGATGAACTGGAATGTCATCGGTATGCTCAACGCCAAGTATATCATAGTACCTGACAGAAAGAGCGGACAGCCCCAAGCCCAACTCAATCCCTATGCCATGGGCAATGCTTGGTTTGTGGATACGCTTGTGGTGGCCAACGATGCCAATGAGGAGAGCGAAGCGCTCAACTACCTCGACCTGCATACGACTGCCGTACTTGACCAAGAATTTGCCAGCTATGTAAAGGATTTCACTCCTGAACGGGACTCTACAGCAACGGTGCACCTCACCAAGTATACTCCGCGCTACCTTGATTACGAATATTCAACCGACAAGCCTGGAACCATCGTATTCTCTGAGATCTATTATCCTTACGGATGGAAGGCGACCATCGATGGTGTACCAGCCGACATCTACCGTGTGAACTACATGCTACGCGCTATCAACGTACCTGCAGGAACTCACTCCATACACATGGAGTTTGACCCCGACAGTGTCAAGAAGGGTGACACCATCGCTATGGTGTGCATATTCATCATGTATGGCACCATGCTCGCGGTGATTGGCTTTGCCCTGTATGGAGCGGTGCGCAAGCGCAAGGAGATGAAATAAAACAAAGAAAAACATCGGGTGCCTCTTGCGAGAGTGCACCCGATGTTTTTATGCGAAGCGCTTAATCAAGCGGTCAATCTTCCATAATATACCCTTGCGGCGGTGTTTCCAGAAGTATTTCATGTAGAGACGCTCGGCAATGCCGCGTAGGCTGTTGCGATAAGCTTTGGAATGCTGTTGCATACGCTTCACGTAACGAAGTCCCCAATAAACACGGTTATAACGTAGGGCTTGCTCATAGGGTTGGTCCACAATATGGCAAAGAAAGGCCGAGAGCTCCTGTATCTTAGCCTCTATGCTATCCGACTCGGGATGCTTGAGAGCTGGAGCAGTCAACATCTGCTCATACAGTTCTTGATTGGAGTCGACGCGCTTGACAGCTTCTAACACCTCGTCCCAAGAGTTATACTTGCAGCAATTGATAAACGCCTCCTCATTGAAGGTCTCGGCAACGGTGGGGTCACCCCAATAGATGGGAACGGTCTGTGCCGCAAATGACTGCACCAACTTCTCGGTACAGTAGCCGGGATAGCTGCTATTTTCAAAGGAGAAGCTAAATCTATGGCTCTGTTCGAAAGCCAACTTGTCGGCTACAGGACCACCAATATTGTTCTTGTAACGTCCGCCCGAAGAGATGGTCTTATAGGTAGATAGCTGATTGAAGAACTGCTCACGCAACTCAGAGGCTCTATTGTTGGAGTATACAAAACTGCAAAAACCACTCTTTGCGGGCGCAGGCCTGGTGTGCTTCTCCTGCATCAGACGAAACGACTCTTGATAGCGGTTGAGGTAGTAGATAGGGAGGCGCATATAACGGTCGCCCAATGTCAAGTGTTCAAAGCCGAGAGCATAATCATAGAGATTGAAGTCGGGGCATTGGTTCTCACCGGTATAGAAAATCTTCACACAGTCGTAGCGCAAATGTTCTTCCCCAAAGACAGAGCAAAAAAGATAGTCGGGAGTATCAGACAATTCGACATCGTAATGCTTACAAAGAAGCTGATAGAAGATATTGCTCTCAGGCACGAAATCGTCCCAAAAGTCTACGAACTTGATACGGATATGCTTTTTCATAATTTCATTTTCGTTTTACGGATATACCAGGGCAAGACCTTTATTGCCAAGCGAGGAAATCGACGGATGAGCATGTGTAACAAACGTAACTTGTAGTCTGCACGATAGTAGGGATTCTCCTCAAAGTCGGGAAGCTGGATGAGCAGGTCATCATATAACTTCCCTATAACAAACAGCTGAGGTTTGCGCTCGTTGTATATATAAGTAAGGAGACTGAGCAGATAGCCCTTCTTCAAATAGATATAATCCAGTTCGGCCTTGTTCGCATCGTAGAGTCCCTCGACACGCGCAAACAGCATGAGCGTATCAAACGACTTCATCTTGTCGATATATCGCATCGGATTGGGTGCTTCAGAGAGTGAGTCTTCGTGTACGAGATACTGATACAACGGTTTGTCAATACAGGCAATACGCTGTGCGGCCAACAAGGCACAAGTGAGGAAGCAGCTATCTTCGGCACTGCGCGTACCAGGAAAGTCGATACGATAGGCACGGAGCAATGAACGGCGATAGAGGAAAGTCCACATCATCGTCACATAATGGGTGAGGAAGAAACTGCGCTTCGCTCCTATAAACTCGCCACTCTCTATCACAGGATTGAGCATAGGTGACACTACCCCACCCTGTACCAACTGTGCCTGACAATAGACCATATCGGCATCGTGTTGCTTGGCGGCATTGTAGAGTTGCTCGCAGAAGTCGGAGGCTACCACATCATCGCTATCGACAAAACCTATGTATTCGCCCTGAGCGGCGCTAATGCCCACATTGCGTGCTGCACCAGGTCCCATATTGTGGAGCGTAGCAAGCATGCGGAAGGTTTTTCCGCTTGGATGCGCCTCGATAAACTGCTGAGCCACCTCCATGCTATCGTCCTTACCATGATCGTCAACAAGCAGCACTTCAATGTCGTCCATGGTCTGCGCCACGAGCGAAGCAAGGCAGGCCTCTATATAGGAGGCGGCATTATAGACTGGAATAATGAGGGAGACTTTAGGCATAGCGAAAAACTAAAAGAATGATTTATACACTTTAAGTCCTAAAGGAAGATTCAAAGACAGCAGTATGCCTCCTAATCTCACCTTGAAATTGTTGGCCTTACACAAGCATTTAAGCAGATGGCGATTGTCGCGCATCATACCCATTAATATGGCACCATCCTCTGCACCAACCATATTTAATGTGCGCAGCACAATACGCATAGCAAAACCTATCTGCGTGTAGAATGCACGACGGTATGGGCCTGTAATATGGTGTTGTTCCACAAAATGATACAAGCGATTCATCACCAGAAAAAGGTCCGTACCATTCTTCAGTTTCAATTGAGCAGTGATACTGGTGGCGTTACCCTTGAAATAATTATAGGCCACCTTGTCATATGAGGCACAACTACTGGCTAAATAGACCACTCTGGGCTTGAATTCATTGTCCTCGTGGTAGATTCCAGGACAAAACGACAGCTCGTTGCTCAGCAAAAACTCGCGACGGTAAACCATGAATGGCACAGGGATGAAGAATGAATTCTTTACCAAACCATCCTTACCACGAACGACGCCCTCGATTGTAGAGTAGTGTTCATCATAGGGTGTACCATCAGAATAAACATTTCTATACTGCAATTGCAAAGCCTCTACACCAGTCTCTTCTAACCGATGAATGATACCATGCAAGCACCCTTCTTCAATCCAATCATCGGAGTCAATAAACCACACATACTCACCCTTGGCTGCTTTGAGCCCAGCATTACGCGCCATGCTAAGCCCTTGATTGTGCTGATTGACGATGGTAACGTTTGTGCAATTACGAGTCATCTCCTCCACCACCTGCATGCTGTTATCCTTAGTGCCGTCGTTGACAATTACCAACTCGTAATCATCAGCCGAGACATGCGGCTGGCACAAGCAACTCTGCAGACAACGTCCTACGTATTGCTCTACGTTATATACGGGGATGATGAGGGATAACTTCATTGTTTGATGTAGATATGCACAGGAGACCTTTTCAACGCAAAAGTATCTAAAAAAAAACGAACTTGAAAATTTAGAACTGGGAAATCGGAGTAACCGATAAATATATATCACATAGAATTCTTCAGTCCACAAAAAAAGGTTAACTTTGTGGAAAGTTATAGGCTATAAACGAAGATATGTTATGAAGAAAGCAATAGTTGTAGGTGGCAGCAACGGCATAGGATTAGCAATTACTGTGGAATTGTCCAATTTACATGAAGAGGTAACGATTATCGATCGGGCTACTCCTTCTATAGAACTGTCAAGTAATGTAAGCTTCAGGAAAGTCAATCTGCTCGACGAGGATTTTGATTTTCTGTCAGACTACAAGGATATCGATACTCTAATCATAACAGCCGGTTTTGGCCGCGTTACACCTTTTAATAGTATTGTGGAGAAAGAGATTGATAATTCATACCAGGTAAACACAATCGCAGCAACTAAGATTCTCCATCACTACTACCCCCGTATGCAACAGGAAGAAGATTTCTATTGCGCTGTCATGGGAAGTATTGCTGGGTTAGTTTCTTCTCCTTTGTTTGCATTGTACGGTGCAACCAAAGCAGCCTTATGCAGCTTGATAGAAAGCCTCAATGTCGAGTTAGAGAAATCGGGAACGAATAATCGCATACTGAATGTATCACCAGGCTCCATCAAAGGGACCCGATTCAATGGAGGAGACAACGACCTTGCTGAGACATCTTCATTGGCAAAGGAGATTATTCAAAGGATGTATAGTCGTTCCACACTATACATTCCCCAATATGAGGAGATATATAAAGGGGTTATTGGACGCTACCAAACAGATTCCCATCAATTCGGATTAGACAGCTACGACTATAAAATGGCTTGTGGCCGATTCAACGACAAACCACAAATAGTCGTTGGATACCTCAGCGGCACATTTGACCTTTTCCACATAGGACATCTCAACCTACTCAAGAGAGCCAAGCAGCATTGCGACTTCCTGGTTGTAGGAATCCATAAAGATGCCTCCCACAAAGGGAAAAGTACATTTATCCCCTACGAAGAGCGAGTGGAGATTATACGTAGCATAAAGTACGTAGACAGGGTTATACCCTCAGAGCCTGAAGACAGTGATATCTATGTAAAGAACATAGTCAAATACGACCGTTTATTTGTAGGATCAGACTACAAGGGTACAGAACGGTTCAACAGATACGAGGCATTCTTTGCAGACAAGGGAGTGGAGATTATCTACTTCCCCTACACACAAGGGACGAGTAGCACGCAATTGCGCGATGCCTTGGCAGTCATCTCAAGCAAACAGTAATTTCCCGTTATTATGCTGGAGCATGGCTCCAGCAATTGCCTTATTTAACCCATTTAATGTTACCATGCACTACAATCTGGGAAGGCAATTGCATATAGTCCCCATACTTTTTTGTTAGGTAACTATGAGTATCATATGGGGCAAGGAATGTCCTCCCTTCAAACTGAATCTCTTGTAACGGGAATAGTTCGTTGGCATATCGCTCGTCCTTAAACACTGTACCTAACGCATGACGATAGGCGCTATTCCGGTGAAACAGAGCAATGTATCTACGGAACATAGGGAAGACGACGCGAGTCAGCAGGGCCCGATTGAAATTATATAGCCTACGATATTTATGTATCTTATGATGACAAAGGTTCACATACAATCTATTGGCTATACGGAAAAGCGGATAAGGAGATTTCTCGACAGGGAAGATATCAATGAAACAGCCGTTGTACTTCATCTTAAACTCATATTCCTCCTCTATGCACGAATGCTTGTCACGAACCTTAGCATATAGGTGAGGATAGGTCCCGTCAGACATTCTATCGTGAAGGAAATATTTGTCCGGGAGTTCCTTTCGTAGCAAAGGGAGTAGACGGAAGTAGTCTTCACGCAATATCTCTATGTCAAGGTCATCATCCCAAGGAATAAAGCCTCCATGACGTACAGCTCCCAACAATGTTCCTGAACTAAGCCAATAAGGGATGTCATGGGCACGGCAAATCTTATCTACAGCTTCCAGAATCTCTAACATTCGCAATTGTCCCCTACGCAATAGAGAACCGTCTGGATTGTATTGCTCTCGAAGTTGCTGCTGTACGTCGGCTGTTATCATATCAACTTAAGTTCTTTTTAATATTCTTCAATAAAATAATCATACTTCGCACCCAAAGATAGAAACGGCTGTAGGTAGGGTTCGAGAACTTTAGGGAGAAGCGCTCCCACCATTGGGAAGTGTAGTTATACTGATGCATATCCGCTACAACCTCTTTATGAATCTGAGGCTTCACCTTTGTTTTGCAATGGTAATAATAGCCTACGATAACATGGTTTGCCTTGAGTATATTAGCTATGCAATGAGGCATACATTCGTCACGGTATTCCTCCGGAATGGCGTTCTTCTTAAAGCGGTATGACTTGGAAAGATACTCCAATGTATAGTCAAACGTGTTCACGATACCCTCAGCATTGTCGTTGTAGTGATAGACAACTGAAGGGACCACCCTAATCATTCTCTGACAGGCAAAAGCCAGCCTTAGGTTCATTATAAAATCTTCTCCCATCACAAAGTCACGCGGAAGGTCAAATGTTGTGTCGTCAAACAACTCCCTCCGAAATAGCTTGGCATAGGGAGACGGGGCTATCTCGTAATGAAATATTCGCTTAACAAACGCCAGTTTGTCAATCTCACCATCCACATACTGTTTGTCGTTACGATCGTAGTTTCCTACAACGATATCGTACTCCCCGGAAGTTAAGGCATATAGCTCCTGCAACGCCGTAGGTGGCAACGAGTCGTCAGAGTCAACGAATGTGATATACTCACAGTCGTGTGCCTTTCTCACACCATATTCCCGTGCACGGTTGGCTCCGCTGTTAGGAATGTGATATACGTGTACTCGGCCATCTGCCTTAGCATATGCATCGCATATCTCACCTGAGCCATCTGGACTTCCGTCATCGACCAGCAGCAACTCGAAGTCCTCGAATGTCTGCGATAGGATGCTATCGACACAACAATGCAAGAACTTCTCTGCCTTGTATATGGGCACAACTACAGAAATCTTCGGTGACCTCATCTGCTCTCAGTATGCAAATTCCCAACAAAGATACGTAAAAGCGAGCGGAATCATATCAAGCTTGCTTGAATATTTCACGGCGAGCACCAGTATCTTCGCGGTTTACCGCAAAGATATAATATTTCTCTCAATAATAACAGAGATCGCAAGGTAAAATCTATTCAGACAGAGCCTGTTGTAGAAACTTGGCAGCCTCTCCCCGCTTCTCCTCTAGAGCACGGGCTACCTGCTCATAGTCTATCGGGCACAACAGGGATTTTTCCCTTTGGTGATAGTCTTCATATGAGAGCACGAGTCGTTCTTCCAATCCAAACATCTGTAACAGCGATTCAAAGCGTGCCATACCACGGTTTTTATTACCGACAACCACAAACGGTTTCCTATACAGAATGGCAAAGATGCATGCATGGAAACTATCAGTAACTATAAACTCTGCATCACGGAATCCCTGCAGCCACTGTTCTACAGATGGTTGTACACGTTCTTCAAGAGACAACTTCTGATTCTCTGTCTGCGAATTGGCATAAAAGGGTTCAAGTCCTCTCTTCTGTGCAATGTCGGAGAGAATATTGTCTGTATCCAATCCCTTGTCGAGCACATAACACATCAAGTTCCCTTGGCTCTTGGGGGTATCCTGCTTGATTAATCGGGTATAATCATCGGAATCAAGCAACAACGTAGGATCCACCACATGCACTGCATCAACATTCAGATTCTCTTTGCATAGCTTTACCCCAGAGGCTTCACGCACACTGATTGCATCAAACATTTGCGCCATCATTGCACAATCGGCAGTGTCGGACTTACTATATTCCCACTTGTCTGTACCGAATGATGCAGCATACGATATACGCTTCACCGGCCATCCTTTGGTAAATAACAGGAAAGCATTTCCGACTCCAGGGAATGGCTGGGCATAGCGTGCCCGCCATATCTGATCGCTACCCACAACAAAGGCATCAAAATCATCTGCTACAATCTCCGCCACATCTGCCACAACGCGCCGGGCAATATGTTCGTTAACAAATTGTCCCGTATGCTTGGTACGCGCTTCCCACAGCCGCTTGTAGTACTCGGGAGAGTAGATGATAGCCTCTTTGCCCTTCAACAGTCGCTTTATCTTACCCTTGACATACATCTCGATGCGGCGCTTCAAAGAGAAGCGGAATTGCTTTTCTTCATCGATAACCATCACCTCGTGCCCCATACCTTGCAACACCTGTTGCAGAGCATAGGCTTGCAGGATTCCACCATAATTGGTATGGAGGGGAAGTGTCAGAATTCCGATTCTCATACGCGTGAATGTTTGTCTGTCAGGTTAACTATTTCTGCTCCGTTTGCAAAGTGATAAAAGTCTTTGATGACGGAGAAATCCTCATCACTCTTTACGACATCCCCCTTGCTGATAAAACATAAGGGAACCTCACCATAGAAAGAAGCCCAACGGCTAAAGGTGCTGAGTGGACCGATAATACGGTCGCACTGTGTCAGCATATAGAGGTCATGGATGGCGGTCGTATTGGTCGTCTTGCAGATTTCCATACCCTCGAAAAAGGTGGGGTCTATTTTCTCATTGGTAGATATAGCAAAGCATATTTTCTTGTCTTTGTATACTTCGCATAGAGTCTGCATATGCTGTCTGTATTCGTCAAGTTCGAAGTAGTATCGCCCGCCCTCAAAGGTCTTATAGTCACCCCTTCGGATATGTACTCCAATGGTGAAGTAACCCTCGCGCTTGTATCGGTCCATCACAGGATTCACCTCGTCGATGACATACCTGTTCGGAGCATAGATCTTTCGTATCTCATCCATCACGTAGGGGAAATACTCCTTATCGGCCCGATGCTGCCAACTATAGACAAATTTCTTGGAGGTGGTGCGAGCATAGAATCTATTGAGGAATCTATTGGCAAAGACCCAAGTCAACAACTTCTGATACTTGGCATCGCCCAACCACTTTATCAAGGTCTTATTATACAAAGGAAACTTGATGTATGGATTGCTACGAAGATGGTCGAAGTGCTTGATATCCCTGTCCCAGAACAACACATAGGTCTTATTCTGGGTACGTACAGACCATCCTATGGCGTCGAGATATGACCACAAGCGATTGCATGTCTGCCCCGGCTTGTCCCAAATGATTCTGAAATCGTTCGGCATTATCCATTGGACTATTCTCTTCAATAGGCTCTTGCGCACGGGATTTTTCTTGGGAGCATATTCACTTACAAGTTCTTTCAGCTGAGCCTTATCCAATCGTTCGAAGAATTCACCTCGCTTCGGATGCGCTTCCACACTTCTGTAGAAAGTGGTCACCTCACGTATGAATTGCTCAAACGGGTGTTCTTCCTTGACGCAGTCAATCTTGTCCAAGAGGTCTTTGCCTTTGCTCGTGTATACCAATACGGCACTTGTCCCCTTATCATCTGCAAACTTGGAGTTATACTTCTCAATCCCCCAAAAGTCTGCAATCGATATATCGCTCTTGCTTTTACCACTTTTGCTCGGGCACGAATGGCACGATGGGCGCAAAGACAGACGGGACAAGAAGCTACTCATGAAGACATTCTCCGAAGAGGGCTGCAGAAAAAGTCCTCCCTTCGCGGTAGAGGTGGAATAGCCCATACGGAATCCATATCGAGCCCAACCATTGGTCTTATCCCTAAACGAGATTTCTGTAATCTCCCCCTTGGCACGCATCTCATCCAAGAACTTTTGCCAAACGAGAGGACTAGGAACGCCGTGGCAGACGACATCGACCGTCAACAGGTTGTCGTAGTCTTTGCGAAGATATCTCTTCAGTCCTGCGATTTGGCAAGGAGTACCTGTGAAGAGCACTTTACGACCTTGTTGTAAGAACTCCTTCGCTTCTCTGTAGGTGTTCCCGATAGTGCTCTGCACATACTTGGAGCCACGAAAAGCGGCCAATCCGTCGGCAGTCTCTGTCCATGCGTGAATGACATCCCACTCTTCATTAAACTTGGCGCCGAAGACCACTCCCCCCTCGCGGATTACCGCTTCGGCCAATAGCGTGAAAATACCACCCGAAGAACTTTGGCGGCGCAGGTCATCATCATAGCTTCGCGCTGCATACACCTTCAGAGGTTGCGTCGGAGAGGCTTGGTGAATCACGGGGCATACCTGTTCACACAAGCCACAGTCGGCACACCTGTCCCTATCGATTACCGGATAGAGGAAGCCCTCGGCATCGGCCTGCATCGTGATGGCGTGGTGTGCACAGACAGAGGCACAGGCATGGCAACCGCAACAGTCCTTTTTATCTTTGACCTCAATCATCGGCGACGGAGTTTAGCGATTACACTTTGGACAGCCTTGACAATCATGGCACGTTCCTCGCGGTTGCATCCCACAAAATAGATCACTGCAGCCGAAGAGAGCACGGAGAGGCCACAGAGCACGAAGAATCGTGTTATGCCAGCCGGCATCAACACATAGCACACCGAAGGCACTATCAGCGAGAGCAGCGTGACCACGATAACGTTACAGTATACCTTTGTGAAGAACCCTCCCACGGGAAAGTCAATCATCCTACGGAGGAACCACAGGCGAGCCACAAGGCAGAGCTGCGAAACGATGATAGCTACGATTACCGTAACCTCGGGGAAACACCCCCACCGGAGCAGAAGATAAGAGACGGGGAGGTTGAGCAACAAGATGCCGCCCACCACCATCTGGTACACCTTTATCTTGCCCGTTGCGGTCTGCGCCGTGATGAGCGTGTGCGATATGATTTCGGCCAGACTCAACACCAGCACCAAGCGAGTGAAGAGCACCGTGTGGGCGGGCACCTCACCCAACCACACTTGAAGGAAGGCCTCAATCTCAAACATTATGGGAATGGAGAGAATCATGAAGATATAGTACGACAGCTTGGTGCCTTGGAACATCAGCTTGTGCATACGCTCCAACTGCCCTGCCGCATAATCCTTGATGATTTGCGGATTGAGCGCCATGGTAAAGTTACTGATAAACTGCATCACCATGCCATTGACCTGCATTGCAATGCCTCGGGCCGTGTTGATGGAGGCGCCAAAGAAGGTATTGATGACCACATTGACACCCTCGTTCTTCATCAGTCCGGCCGTGTTGCCAATGAAACTCCATCCGGCAAAACTGAAAATCTCACCAAACAATTTCTTGTCGAACACGCACTGGTAGTTGCACTCCACGAAGCTGCGTTTGCAGTACCTCCAATAGATCGCCTGAGAGATAATGGCCGGTAGGATATTGAGCACAGCAAACAACTTCAACTTGTCGCCACCATAGAAGTATATAGCACACACAATCAACAGTTTTGCCGTGGCATCGAAGATGGTCAGATAGGCAAAGGCCGACATCCTCTCATGGGCGATGATGGCTGCTCTGTAGGGTACCGAAAGCAGATTGATGGCAAAGATGACCGTAGAGCACTGCAACACCCAATTGGCCGCTTCGATCCTGTCAGGAGCTATCACCATCCGATGGTTCAGGAACCATACTCCCACCGTTTCAATGGCAATGAGCACAATGGCGGCAAGCACGATATGGATGTTGATAGAGGTAGAGAAGACCACGCGGAGGTGCTTCATGTCACCCTTCCCCAACCCGAAGGTGAAGAAGCGGCTCACTGCACCAGACAACGATGCCGACAGCATGGAAAACATCGACACTAGGCCGCCCACCACGTTGTTGATGCCGTAGTTGTCGACCCCAAGCGCATTGAGCATCACTCGAGTGGTGATGAATCCAATCACCATCATCACCAGCATCCTTATGTAAAGGAGTCCGGTGTTCTTGGCTATGCGACGTGTGTTCGGGTCTGACATGCTTCGGAGGTAATCTCTCGTGTATAGTAAAACTGCAATATCAACGCATAGAAATTGGAGTCTCTATACACCGACATTGCAGTTTCATTTATGGTTTTATCCTACCTGGCTGCCGGGCTTCACTTCGCGGAGGAGTGAGGTCACGGCGAGTGAGCCGTCGTAGTCTACAGCGCTGAGAATCATGCCCTCGCTGACGAGGCCGTTCTTGAACTGGCGGGGAGCAAAGTTGGCAATGAAGAGCACCTGCTTGCCTACGAGTTCCTCGGGGGCATAGTGCTCGGCGATGCCGCTCACGATGGTGCGGTCTGCAAGACCGTCGGCGATCTTGAACTTGAGGAGTTTCTTCATCTTGGGCACGCGCTCGCACTCGAGTACGGTACCTACGCGGATATCGAGTTTCTCCCAGTCTTCGAACGATACGAGGGGCTTCACGGGCTCGGCCTTGTAGTTGGCTGCTTCGTTGGCCTTCTTGATATCTTCGAGACGCTGCATCTGTGCATCGATGGCGCTGTCTTCGATCTTCTCGAACAGGAGCTCTGCCTTGCCGAGCTGATGGTCTGCAGCGAGGAGGTCGGTGCGACCGAGCTGCTCCCACTCGAATGTCTCCATGCCGAGCATGCCGCGCAGCTTTTCACTGCTGAAGGGCAAGAAGGGCTCGAAAGCAATGGCGAGGTTGGCGGCCAACTGAAGCGAGAGGTTAAGGATGGTGCCTACGCGCTCCATATCGGTCTTGGCAAGCTTCCAGGGCTCGGTGTCGGCGAGGTACTTGTTACCGATACGAGCGAGGTTCATAGCTTCCTTCTGTGCTTCGCGGAACTTGAAGCCATCGAGCAGTTTCTCCACCTCGGCCTTCACGTCCATGAACTCGGCGATGGTAGCCTTGTCATAGTCGTTGAGCTCGCCACATGCGGGCACCTTGCCGTCGAAGTACTTGTGAGTGAGCACAAGGGCGCGGTTCACGAAGTTACCATATACGGCCACGAGCTCATTATTGTTGCGTGCCTGGAAATCCTTCCAGGTGAAGTTGTTGTCCTTAGTCTCGGGTGCATTGGCTGTGAGCACATAGCGCAACACATCCTGCTTGCCGGGGAAATCCACGAGGTACTCGTGCAACCACACCGCCCAGTTGCGTGAGGTTGAGATCTTGTCGTCCTCGAGGTTGAGGAATTCGTTGCTGGGCACATTGTCGGGCATCACATACTTGCCGTGAGCCTTCATCATCACGGGGAAGATGATGCAGTGGAACACGATGTTGTCCTTACCGATGAAGTGGAGCAGACGTGTGTCGCCGTCCTGCCACCATTTCTCCCAAGAGCCCCACTTCTCGGGCGCGTTGTCGCACAGTTCCTTAGTGTTTGAGATATAGCCGATGGGCGCGTCGAACCACACGTAGAGCACCTTACCGTCAGCACCCTCTACAGGTACGGGAATACCCCAGTCGAGGTCGCGGGTCATCGCGCGGGGCTGGAGGTCCATGTCGAGCCATGACTTGCACTGGCCATATACGTTGGGGCGCCACTCCTTGTGACCCTCGAGGATCCACTCCTTGAGCCACTGCTGGTAATCATTGAGGGGAAGGTACCAGTTCTTGGTTTCCTTGAGGATGGGTGTCTCGCCTGTCTCCTTCGAGCGGGGGTTGATGAGTTCGGTAGGCTCAAGCGCGCGTCCGCAACCCTCTTCGCACTGGTTGCCGTAGGCCTGCTTGTGGCAGTAGGGGCACTCGCCAACCACGTCGCGGTCGGTGAGGAACTTTTCTGTTTTCTCATCGTAGAACTGCTTGGTAGACTGCTCCACCAGCTTGCCCTCATCGTAGAGCTTGCGGAAGAAGTCCGACGCGAACTTGTGGTGCACGTCCGAAGTGGTGCGGCTGTATACGTCGAACGAGATGCCAAACTCCTTGAACGACTCCTTGATGATGTTGTGATAGCGGTCCACCACATCCTGCGGAGTGATGCCCTCCTTGCGGGCACGCTGTGTCACGGGTACGCCGTGCTCGTCAGAGCCACCCACGAAGAGCACCTCCTCGCCCTTGAGGCGGAGGTAGCGAACATAGATGTCGGCAGGCACATACACACCCGCCAGGTGACCAATATGTACAGGACCGTTGGCATAGGGAAGTGCCGAAGTGACGGTCGTTCTCTTGAATTTCTTTTCCATATATTTTATCTTGTTGTTTTCGCATGGCAAAGTTACACATAAACACTGGAATAATCAACCGAAAACGGAATAACTTCTCTGATTGCTATCATAGCAAAAGCGGGCTCACCATCTACAGGGAGTCCGCCTTCGTCATAAGGTTCGATAGAAAGCAATTACTTATTTCACCACAACCTTCTTACCGTTGGTTCTTTTTTTATTAGCGACCCGCAAGCACAAGTTTCACCTGCGTACTTGCGACTAATCGCTAAAAATTTCGCCTATAATAAAAAGGTTATCGGAGAATTACCTTTTTTACCATTTACGATGTAAATACCTTTGCGACCTTCAGTGTCAACAATGCGACGACCATGGAGGTCGTAAATAACCGTTGCCTGTTGTCCGTAGTCTTTTGTCTTTCCTATATCTGTTGTGCCGCCAAAGTCGAAAGAGCTGTTTTTCTTTCTGCAATTCTCAACAGGCATAAAAAGTGGATTTGAAAGTTGTCAGTGGCAAAGTCCACTCATTAGCTACTGCGGAAAGCCGCAGTAGCTATTGCGGCACTCCTCAGTAGCTACCGTGCTATTCCCCGATAGCTACCGCGGCGCAGTGTCACCATGTGGTGGGGCAATATCAACATCGATGCCATAAACAAAAAAAGTCCACTTTTCAGTGGACTTCTATGTGGGCGTTGACGGATTCGAACCGCCGACCCTCTGCTTGTAAGGCAGATGCTCTGAACCAGCTGAGCTAAACGCCCCGAAATTCGTGAGAACGATTCTTTTCTTTTTGATGAGGCTTTTGGTTTCTTTTGTGGGCGTTGACGGATTCGAACCGCCGACCCTCTGCTTGTAAGGCAGATGCTCTGAACCAGCTGAGCTAAACGCCCGAAAGCCTTCATCGTTCTGAAAAGCGGTGCAAAGGTACGGCTTTTTCTGATATCCGCAAAGAAAAATGAAAATATTTTTACTTTTTTGCTATTTTTTCTCGTTTTAAAGCATAAAAAAGCAAAAGAGAGGGCTACTGCCCCCTCTTGTCTAACAGAATGGATTCTACTCTTACATGGTCTGAATGATTACGCGACGGTTATACGAAGCGGGATTCAAAGTTGACACACCGCCCATACCTTCGATAGTCAGGTTGGCCTTGTTTACACCCATCTTAATCAGCTCATTGGCGATAGCTTGTGCTCGGTTGAGTGACAAAGTCTGATTGTACTTGGCATTACCGGTAGCACTGTCGGCATATCCTGTGATGCGCAACTTCACGTTGTCCTGCTTGGCCATATCGGCAATAGCCTTGAGGTTTACAAGTTCCTCCTGTGACACCATCTTGGTAGAGTTGAGATAGAAGAATACTGACTGGGGAGCTGAGGTATGGTCGCTGATTACCTTCTCCTTGATTATCTCCTTAGGCTTCTGGGCAAGTTGATTGCGAAGGACACGATTGTTTGACTGCTCCTGAACAAGCGCTTCGTTCAAGGCTGCAACCTCGGCGGCATTCATCAATACGAGTGCACTAACATCCGGGCTGTTATTCCATGTATTTCCGCCTATATTATAGGTGATACCGGCAGTCAGTGA
This sequence comes from Bacteroidaceae bacterium, assembly GCA_045612065.1. GTDB lineage: Bacteria > Bacteroidota > Bacteroidia > Bacteroidales > Bacteroidaceae > UBA1189. Next base: position 83,400 of record JAZKYH010000040.1, on the reverse strand, counting down.
AAAGAGATCATCGAAGCCACGCTTTGTCGTGAAGACACCGTCCATATCCTTCTCTGCAAGCAGAGCACCCATTTCAAGGTTGACGGTCCAAGAATCGTTGATACGGAAAGTATTCAAAAGGCCAGCATTGAAACCAAACGAATAATTGTTAAGGTCAAAGACTCTCACACCACCCATACCAATATAAGGCACCAAGTTGTAGATTCGGTCGGGATCATAGCCCATAATCACATTGGTAAGGCTCATCATGGCATCGACATGGAGGTTCATGTAGTCCAATTTATCATTGTAACCCTGGAACTTTGTTCCACTATATGCCAATCGCATACCAACACCAGGAGTGAACCATTTGCCAACATAGGCCAAACCAGAGAAAGTGATACGATCCTTAAAGTCCTGCGAGCCAGTAGGGCTAAGGTAAGAGAACTGAGCACCAGCATTCAGTGATACGAACCAGTTATCCCAGAAGCTGTTCGTCTGCACGCTGTACTTCGAAACGGGGATTTCAGCGACTTCCACCACTCGGGTTACTTGGGCATTGGCGGTAGAGATAGACAACATGCCAGCCATAGCCACCAGGTAAAATACTTTTTTCATACGGTTAGGTTTTTAGTTTATGTTTACCATAAAATATCTAATACACCCAAATAACACTATACAAAAGTTTTTGTTTATCGCGGCACGACAAACCTCCCCTTCAGGTACATACAAAAAAAGAGAGCCACCCAATGCGACTCTCTCATATTAAAAGACTAAGACATGGACTAACGAAACATCCTTTCCACTTCGCTATCCTCAAGAACAACATATGTCTTTTTACCATCGGGGGTATACCCAGGCATTTCGCACATGAAAAGTTTGTCTACGATATCACACATCTCAACAAGTGAAAGCACCTCACCTACAACCAAAGCTGCCGAGCGAGCCATAGCAAGTGCCATACCATGATGAATCTCCTCTTTTGACACTCCACCCTTCTCCATCGCACTGGCAAGCATATCAGCTACCAATTGAGAAGGATTAAGGCCCGCTATACCATCGGGGACGCCCTGAATAGCAAACGAGCCCCCACCCATATTACTGATATCAAATCCCAAATAAGAGAAATCATCGAGCAATGACTCCATGACAGAGGCCTGCAAAGCTGAAAGTTCCAACATCTCGGGAAAGAGCATACCTTGCGAAACTGCATTCTGTTCACCCAACTGCTTGATGTATTGTTCAAAGAGAATGCGCACATGAGCCCTATGTTGGTCCACCAGCATTAACCCTAACTTCGAAGATGCTACGATATATCGCCCTCTATATTGAAAGCAATCCGTACATTTACATAGCGGCGAGTCTTCTTCCTCAAACAATTGCTCTGCTTTATACTCATTGCCACTCGCCATACTACTTGTGATATCCCAAGGCAGGTCCTCTTCGGGCAAAGCATCGAACTTTATCTGTCGCCCCACTTGCGAACCCTCTACCCCTTTATAGAGTTCATCCCAACATGCAGATGGACGCTTGTACCCATCAGACGTTCCACCCTGCTTGAATGGATTATAGGTAGTATCTACCACAGGTTTCGGTGGCTGCGGCAAGGCTTCCCCAGAAGAGAACACCGGAATATCGGGACAGTCAGCCACATCAAAGTCAATAGAGGGCGCCATATTACTACGTCCCAACACCTCGCGCACAGAAGCCATCAAAATCTGCCAAATAGCCTGCTCATCCTCAAACTTGATTTCCGTTTTCGTGGGATGGATATTCACATCTATCCGCGAGGGATCTACTGTAAAATAAAGGAAATAGGGCACTTGCTCGGTTGCGGGTATCAGATGGGCGTATGCCTCCATTACGGCCTTATGGAAATAGGGATGGCGCATATAACGTCCATTGACAAAAAAGAAGCAGTGAGCACCCTTTTTGCGTGCACTCTCAGGAACACCGACACAACCTTTTACACAAACAATAGTCGTATCTACCTCTACGGACAGCAGTTCCTGTCCCAATTTCTTTCCAAACAAATGTTGTATGCGCTGGCGCAATGTTGCCTGTTGAACATTTATCAGTTCCACATCATTGTGATATAGCGAGAAGGCTATATCCGGGTTCACCAAAGCAATACGTTCAATTTCAGTAATCACATTGTTCAACTCAGTCTGATTCGACTTCAAGAACTTGCGACGTGCCGGAACATTAAAGAAAAGATTCTTCACCTGAAAATTGGTCCCTATAGGACACATATCAACCTCTTGTGATTCCAACTTTGAGCCTGCAATGTGTATGACTGTGCCCAACTCATCTTCTGCACGACGTGTACGCAATTCAACTTGAGCTACGGCTGCGATAGAAGGCAAGGCTTCACCACGGAATCCAAACGTATAGAGCGAAAAAAGGTCTGCAGACTCTCTAATCTTCGATGTTGCATGACGCTCAAAAGACATACGAGCATCAGTCTCCGACATACCCTTACCATTGTCTATAACCTGTATATTGGTACGTCCAGCATCGGTAAGACGCACTTGTATCATGGTAGCCCCCGCATCCACGGAGTTTTCTACCAACTCCTTCACCACTGAGGCTGGGCGTTGTATCACCTCACCGGCAGCAATCTGGTTAGCCACCGAATCAGGTAACAGATGAATCAAATCCTCTGCCATAAAAAGATTAGCTATTTATAGAGTGCAAATGATTTTAGTTAAGCAATGCATATATCAGCGCCACTAAGAGCACAGCGATGATGATGAGCCACTTCGACGAAGATGCCCCTCCCCGCTCCTGCTGACGTTTCAGATGAGAGGTCTGCTCTACAAACTTGCCGCGAATACGTTCCTCGGCAGTCTTCTCAGCTTCAGGAATTAGCCCCAATTCGCGCTTAGCACGTTCTTCCATTTCTCTTAACCTCTCCCTACGTTCATCGACGTAAATATACTGATGATTAAACCCTCTCGGTTTACGTTGCTTAAAAAATCCCATTCTATCTTATATTTTCTATTCCTTATTTATCATTCCCTTGAGCGAAGGAAGCGGAACCTCACGACGTTTAGTCACTTTCAACTTCTGCTCTTCATTCTTTCCTCGCCATATCAAGATATCCTCCTTGCTCAAAGGCCTCAACTTATTGAGCCATGCAAAATTCGATAATTTATCCTTACCCGTTGGAACTTGAAGAATAGGATAAAATACCCCATTGGACTGTTCCTTAATATAGAGTTTATCAACTTGACGATTCTTCATATAAGCCGTCAGGTAAGTACATTCTGTCGTATTCATACCGAAAGCCACACTGTCACCTTCTTCCGTATAATAGTACACCACGCACACATTGCCTTCCACATCGGTCTTATCAATATTACCGCCCACGAAATAGGCCTTCACTTCACGTCCACTTATTTGGTTGTACTGGTTGGTATCTACACGTTCAACAATAAGTGCCTGATTCTCCACATGCGCCCATTCCACAGTGCTATCATTGAGGTACACACGTACCACCTCACCCAATACCTGCTGTGGGCCATTCCATATCACAGGGTCAAAATACATTGTCATACAAGAGTCAAGCGAGTTGAACTCCAGTGAATCGCATACAGCCTGCACGTCCTCGCGATAGATACGTACCTTACGATATGCCTGTACGATTCGATACACAGAATCAGTGTCAGGAAAACGTGTTAGAAGTCGAAGCGTATCACCATGAATGAACATACTGTCGCCTTGCGAATAATCAATGGCTATAGCACGTCGAGTAGCATACGCAGAATCCGACAATTCGTTATAATACACATAATCACCTGTCAAGCGTGTCTTACCGCCAAAATCATCCATTTCCACGCGATCAAAAGCCTCACCAAACCCACTATTACGATCATAGTATATACTATCGCCTATCAATCGCTTATTTTCATTAGTTAGTACCGAACGGTTGAGCAGATGAGCCTGCTCCGTAGCTGTAAAATAGCGTCCCAAAGTAGAATAGATATGATTGCGGTCGCTTCTAATATCCGAAGGGCCTACAATAGTAGCAACTTGCGTCTTCGTATTATATAGCAACGTATCTGAAGTAAGAACAAAATTAGGATTAGTGAGCGTTACCTCATAGTTAAACATCGCGTCATTAGTCTGCGTGTCGTACTCACCCCATTCCGAGGTAAGCACATTGAGCGTATCCTCCACCGTTCCCCAATTGAAATAGTAACCCAGGCTGATGGTACGGTCGTAGTTGAGACTATCGGTGGTAAGCTTCATCTCCTTATCAATCATCACTACATTCTCACGTACCTTAGCGAGCATCTCATCACCATTATAATAAAGTCGGTCACCATAGAGAAAAAGCGTATCACCTTGATTCATGCGCACATTTCCATATGCATCGAGCGAATTGCTCGTCTCGTAGAAGAGCGCACTATCGCAATACATATACATACTATCGTGACGAAACGAGACATTACCTACCAGTATCTGTGCATCAGGATTAATGCGCTGATTGAATCGGGTTTCATCGGCATGAAGCAAATATACATAGCGTTCACTGGCACTATCATTAACCGCTAAGGTATCTTCTATTTCACCTTGTGACACACTCTGTCTCAGCATATCTCTTTGACGTGCCGATAAAGCAGAGCATATCGCTATCACAGAAAACAATATTATTACCAGCTTACGCATGCTCAGTTCTTTCCCCAACCTGGATATTGGAACTCACAATCACACCAATCGCCATTGATACGAACATAAGTTGTCTTCTGTTTTTCCTTAATCCATTGGACCAACTTTTGTTCTTTCATTTTACCGACAATAACATCTTTCACTACCTGGAAGTCCTCTGTTGGAGTAGCCTTATGTCCTTCAATACGATTCCTAAGCTTCACAATGGCGCAAACCTCCTTACCCTTTTTGTCTATCATGACAAAAGGAGCTGAGATTTCCCCAATCTTCATGCCATATACTGCCTTAGCTACCTCCTGAGGTAACTCTTGTAATTCAAAACGAGGTGAAAGGGTCATTTCATTACTCATCAGGCCAAGACTCTTACGCGTATTTTTATCGTCCGAGAACTTTACAGCTTCCTCAAAAGTCAGTTCACCATTACGTATATCTGTCGCAATGGAGTCTATTCTCTCCATTGCAGCCATGATACTTTCGGCCGGTACCTCAGGCTTACGCAGTATATGGCGAGCCCGCATGCGGTCGCCACGTTTTTCTATAAGCTGAATAATATGATAGCCAAACTCTGTCTCTACAATCTTTGACACCTTATTGGGGTCAGTGAGATTAAATGCTACAGCAGAAAACTCTGGCACCATCTCTCCACGCCCGAAGAAGTCAAGTTCTCCTCCTCTACGAGCTGATTCCGGATCTTGCGAATAAAATACCGCCAATGTAGAGAATTGTGCATCACCACTGTTGATACGCTCGGTATATTCACGCAACTCGGCCTTTACACGTTCTATCTCCTCCATTGGAATCTCCGGGTTTAGCGTAATGATCTGCACCTCGACTTGTGTAGGAACGAAGGGAATTTCCTCCTCCTTTAATTCCTCATATCCTCGACGCACTTCCGATGGAGTAACCTTAATATCCCCAAAGAGTTTATGCTGCATTCTTTCCATCACCATGCGATCGCGCATAGTCTCACGCAGCTCTTCACGCATTTTTGTAGAACTCATGCCAAAATATTCCTCCATCTTCTCGCGTGAGCCAATCCGGGTTATGCGATTGTTCAGTTCATCCTCCACAGCACTGAGCACCTCTTGATCGCTCACCATCACACTATCAATTACAGCTTGATTCAGAAATAATTTCTGTATAGCCAGCTGCTCCGGGATGACGCAATAGGGTTCTCCCTCCATCTGTTGGCCTTGCATCATATAGTACAAGCGTGCCTGCTCCACGTCAGATTTCAGTATGGCTTCGTCTCCTACCACCCACAGCACCTCGTCTATCACATTATCTTGTGCCGCCAACGGCATTGCCATCATCAACATGGTGCACAGTGTCACCAACAATCTGCATTGTTTCATTATCATTATAATAATATTTTATTCGGCCCATTTCCACGGACTCATTATACAAATCCCTTTTTACCTCATTCATTAGAACCACCTTACGATAATTAGCCAAGAGATCTACAATCTCATGACGTGCAAGTTCGTAAGGTTTCACCTCTCCTTTTTCCACAAACTCTTCGATATGCAACAGGTAGCAATATTCTTCATCTTTTGCTTCTATGTCACGCTGTTTGTCAAAATCCTTGCTTATTTCTGCAAGATTAACAACAACCTTTGCCTCAAGTTCTGATATGGGCATCCAATGCTCATAGAAATGTTCATAAATCACAGCGTGACGGAAAGCCAACTCCTCCAATTGTTCAAGTGCCTCGTCAGAGCCATCCTTATACCATTTTCTCAAATCCTTAAGTCCAGGTGATGAGAGAGGTACTTTAATAAATACGCCCTTTACTACCGATTCTTCAAGAACAAAAAGACGCTTATTCTCTTCATAATAGTGATACAGTTCCTCTTCTGGAAGTTCTTCGGAAACTTTTTGTTGTAACAGACGACTCTCGTAGTTGTTCAGCACAAGGGTACGACGATACTCTTCCACCATACGTTCTATACGTTCATCACCGCGCACATTATGCTCAGCTTTCTCGTATAGCACTTGCTCCTCTATCCATTTCTGTACAAACTCCCGTACGAACCTTACACTATCAACATCCGATAGTCCATATGGGAGCGACTGAGCCATATCCTCTTCATAAAGGAACACATTGCCGACCTGCACCAATGGATGTCTACCACCATGCTCCACCTCTTGACGACACGAAACCAAGATTAAAGAAGCACAAAATAAACTACCTATTACCGCCCATCTCACAAGAGGAGCACCCAACTGCCGCAAGTTGTTCTTCTTCATCATCAATGGTTATTAACTGTAGCCAAAGCTTCAGGATAGAGCACTACAGAATACTTTTTACGGAGCTCGCTTACCCATTGCTTTTCGAGCTGGCTTTGGTAGTCAGCAGTCACTTCACCACGTACATCCTCGTATGTATCAGGACCTTTCTTTTGCAGCTTGCCCACTACACCCGTAACGGGAAATGTCGGAACTGTATCGGGACGTTCGCCCACACCAAAAGCATAGTAGTCAGCATGCACACTCTTACCTACAGTAAAGGGACCACGTACCATGCGCACTTGTACCAAAGAATCACTATTGTAAGCACTACGTATAGCTTTTACCCATTCTGTCTGGGGTTGCTTCTTGACCACCTTTTTCACACCTTTGAATATTTCGTCTGAAGCGCAATGCACGACAAGACCACGGTATACAGGTTCATCATAACGATAGTTCTTCTTATTCTTATTGAAGTACTTCTGTAGACCCTTCTCATCTTGAGCAGCCTTATCCCATACTTCACGTACACTAATTTCATAGAGCAACGAACCTTCATAGAACTCATTCATCAGAAATCTAAACTCAGGATACTTTGCATCAAGTGCCTTCTCTGCAAAATCGAGTGCTTGTTCAGGAGTAATTCCACCACCCATTTGAACTGCCAGCTTTTCACCCATCGAGCGCTTGGCGTGAGCACGTATGCCTCGCTGATTGAGGAACTCAAATATACCCTCGCGATGATACTCATAGGGTTCAAACTGCTTACGATCGTTCATATATATAATATGGTATCCCACAGGTGAGAGCACGGGTTGACTCAACTCTCCAGGTTGCATGGCAAGAGCTACCTCCTCGAACTCCTTAAGCAGTTGTCCTTTATAAAGCCATGGAAGCATACCACCATCGCGTGCACTACCTGGATCCTCAGAATACGATTTTGCCACTTCAGCAAAGTTCGCACCACCTCTAAGTACCTTATAAAGCGAATCTATGCGATGTTTAGCACGCACTTGTTCTGCGACAGAAGCCTGTTGTGGAAGGCGAATGAGGATATGAGCAGCCTGAAACAAACCATCGGGACCGATATTCTGTACCGTGGCTTCATAGGTCCTTCGTGCTTCCTCCTCTATGAAAGCTGTGTCCAGAAGATACTCCTCGGCCTGCTGTGCCCGATAATCAGCCACTTCTTTCTGGAAAGATGCCATGGTATCAAGCTGTGCTTCCTTAGCTGCAGCGACCTTGAGCTTATAATTTACGAAAAGCTCTACATACTCATCGAGCGAAGCTTTATCGACGACAAGGTCTGTATTATTCTTATTGTACGAATACTCAAATTCCGAACGGGTAACATCCTCACCATTGACTGTCATCACAATGGGGTCTTCAATCTGCGCCGATGCTGTTTGCACCACTATTGCCGCACAAAATGTAAATAATAACTTCTTCATATTTATCAATTGTCTTTTACTCCATGCTACATATAATTGTGCAAAATTAGTGTAAACGGACTGGAGTACAAAATATTTTAATATTTTTTATCTTGCACTTCGTGCACCATACACGTGGCCTTCTATACAAGAAGTGGAGAGGCCAATTGGGCCTCTCCACCATTCTGTTTTGTATATATGAAGCGTGCTTCCTATTACATCATCACCTTCTTGCCATCTACAATGTATATGGTGTTAGGCTGCATCTTATTAACCTCGCGGCCATCGAGCATATAGATTTTCGCATCTTTATTCTCAGCCTCGGTTGCATCAATACCAGTGCTCTCGGCAGTAAAGTCAATCACTATTTTATTACCTTTTTCACAAGGGATGGTAGCAATTCCATTCTCATCGATAGAAATCTTTACCTCTTCGTCATTGACAGTAACCATGGCCTTGGCAAGATCCATAGCACCACGTGCGCAACGTACGCGAAGCTCAGCACCAGCATTGCTTACAATTGTTGCTTTTTGGCACTTACCTGCCTTCCAATTGAAATCTACGGTAAAGTTGCCCATAGCCTTCATTCCAGTCACATTACCTTGTGCTTCCCATACTGTCGGCAATGCAGGGAGGATATTAATATATCCGTGTGCGCTCTGCATCAACATTTCGGCCACACCCGAACATACGCCAAAGTTACCATCAATCTGGAACGGAGCATGAGAATCGAAAAGGTTGTAGTAGATACCACCAGCACCCGCGTTGGTGCCATAGTCGGTAGAGTGCTTCAAGGCATTCTTGATGATGATGTGGGCGTGGTCACCATCCTGAGCACGTGCCCAGAGGTTCACCTTCCAACCCATTGACCAACCAGTAGCAGCATCGCCACGGAGCTTGAGTGAGTTCACCGCAGGAGTGAAGTACTCGCTTTCGGGAGTAATCTGATCCAAGGGGAAGAGGGCCATCATGTGTGACATGTGACGGTGGCCACGGTCGTTAGAGATATCGAAGGGACTATACTTCCACTCACGGAGGAGTTTCTCACCCTTCTTCACGCCATTATAAGTGTCGCCCCAAGAACCATTGTACACCTCAGTATGCAAGCCCTGGTCGGTTTTCGCGAGGTGGTCATTGAGTGTAGCAATGTCCTCATCGGTGAGGTTCACAGCATCCTTACCACCGAGGATATCGATAGCCTCCTTGAGGTTCATGAAGAGGTAGTAGATCATCTGCTGAGCGTGAGCGGTACCATCCTCAGTCTGGTTGTCGTGCTGCTCGGCGCTGAACTCATTGGGGGCTACGTAGGTGCCGTCGGGCTGGAAGCTATAGGCAGGTGTGTAGTTGCGCACTCTTTCCTGCTCGTCCTTGGTATTGTCGAAACCGCGGTCGTCAATCAAGCGGTGGAACCAGAACTTGGCGCAATCCCACATCACAGGGAAGGCCTTCGCAAGGAACTCCTTATCTTGGGTATAGCGGTAGTGCATCCACAGGTGGCTGGTGTACCATACGTTGGCTACGAGGTAGTTGTCACCCCATGTACTCATACTGTTGTAGAGTGAAGTCTCGGTGAGCACGCTCCAACCATGACCCTCATTGTAGCGCTTACCTACTTCCTTCCAACCTGTACTCTGAGCACCACGGATGATGAAGTTCACGAAGGGCTTGTGCAAGTCTGAGAGGTTGGTGATCTCAGTGGGCCAGTAGTTCATCTGGATGTTGATGTTGGTGTGTACGTCCGAGTTCCAGGGGGAGTCGGTGCCACGATCGTTCCAGATACCCTGCAGGTTGTTGGGTGCTGCGATGGGCTTGCGGTTCGAGCTGATAGCGAGGTAACGACCATAGTGGAAGTAGAGTTGTTCGAGGAAGAGGTGGTCGTTCTGCTTGCTATTGGCATCACCATTGTTGGGGAAATAGTTGTCGATAAGAGTCTTGGTGTCCACGGTAGGAGTATTCAAGCCGAGGTCGAAGGTCATGCGCTTGGTGATAGCGGTGAAGTCGGCCACGTGGTCGGTCTCAATGGCATCGAAGCCCTTGGTGATAGCAGCCTCGATAGCGGTCTTTACGTTGTTGTCAACGTCAGCAGCGGTCTCGCTGGTGAAGTAGTTGTCGAGAACATTCATGTCACCGTTGAAGTTGGTAGCGCCCTTGAGGTAGAAGGTCACCTCGGTAGCGTTCTTCACGCTGATACCTGCTGATGTCGCAGTAATCTCGGCATCTTTGTCGGCCACTACGTGGAGGCGAGCGGCATACTTTACGGTCATAGCGCCTGAGAACGATGCGGTGTTGCCCTCGTATACCACCTTGCTTGCGCCGATGCTATTGCCGGGCTCGAGAGAGAATACGAGGTTCAGTTTATCCTCACCCTCGCTCTTGTACTGACCGGCAATCACTTGATCGGGAGCTGAGCTGAGGTACTTGCGTGTCTGCTTGGTGCCGTTGGCGTTCTTGAATGATACGCCAGCGATACCCTCCTCGATGTCGAGGTAGCGTACGTAGTCGGTCACGCCCTCGGTATAGATGCTATTGTCCTTGTTGGCGATGATGAGCGAACCGAAGTTCATAAAGGTACGGTTACCGCCACCAGCGCCTACAGTGTTGGCAGGACCACTCCAGAGGGTCTTCTCGTTGAACTGGAGTTCCTCGTGAGCTACGCCACCGAATACCATGCAGCCGAGTTCACCATTACCCAAGGGAAGTGCATACTCCATCCAGGGATAGCTAACACCAGTAGCTTCAGCAGAAGTCTTGTACCACAAGGTGTTGGGGTTCTCGGGCTTGAAGGTGTCGATGCCCTTGATATCGGTAATCTCGTGAACATATTCGTCGGGGAAGTCCACGGGGTCTACAGACACGAGGAAGAACTTACTACCTTGGTCACCGGTGGGCTGACCACCACTATTCCAAAGTGCAAAGAAATTTCCGCGCTTGTTCCAATAGTTCGTAGAACCTTTCAATTTGATATAGCTTTCAGTACCATCAAACTTTACACTTCCATCAAAAGAGGTGGTGTGTGTGGTTGCATCGGGAGCAACCATCGTAGCGCGTGCATCTGCTTCAGAACCTGTCATACCCAATACCTTAGTAAGACCGGTAGAGTAGTTATATACTTTGTAGGCACCGTCATTCTGCTTTTCAAATGCCCAGAGAGCCTTATTGTCCTTGGGAACATTGGTGTTTGAGAGCAACAGGTTACCACCATTGGTGTACCCCTCGGCCAAGCTCACGTAACCACCGTGACCACCACGCATGGTATAGAACTTAGTAGCAGCATCCATATAGCTTACGTATACGGTGGCACCGTCAATATTGACTACGGCAATCTTACCCTCAACTTCTGTAGCTGTCAAGGCATTCTTCTTCAGGTTCTTTGCCTCAAAGGTCGCGCTATCAGCATATGCCTGACCCTCATAGGTTACGCCACCATTCTCGGCACCGAGTACGTCGATTGTATAAGTCTTGGCCTTTACTACAGCTTCGGCAATTTGGTAGCAGTTGCCATCGTCGGCGGCATCCCAATTGCTTACGGTGATTCCTGACGCCATCTGTCCTTTAATCTGTGAATTCAACTCGTTGCCGCCAAGAGCCAACTGCCAAGGATAGTCACCACCAACGTTCTTCAAGGTGAGCACAGCTGCTGATCCTTTAGCGACATAAGCACCTTTAGAGTTGACATACTTTTCAGCGCCCACGCTGTAAAGGTAGTAGTTGCTGCCTTCCTTCTCGATGCGGAACTGCTGATTTACATCGTCCGCATTGTAGCTTACTGAGCCTACTGAGCTACCGTTGCCAGTGCAGATTTCTCCGGATACGGCCGCACTATACAGTAGGAATGTGCGTTTCGAACGCAGGGTATAGGTATTCCCATTGTCCAATTGCGACAAGTCAGTCACGAGTGTTTGTGCCTGTACTGCAAACAGGGTGCAGAAGAGGCTTACAAGCATTAGAGAGATTTTTCTCATGGTGATTGAATGTTTAAAAAGGTTTGTAATAGTTTATTGTTATATTATATATATTAGCGTGTTGCATAGTCAATTTTCACGGTGCGTCCCTTTTTGCAGGGGATAGTGGCTATGCCGTGCTCATCGACTTTTACTTTCACCTTCTTGCCGTTGACGGTTACCTTGGCATCGGTGATATCTGTGGCACCACGTGTGCAACGTACACGCAAGTCGGCTCCGGCATGGCTCACGATGGTCACCTGCTGGCACTTGCCATCGGTCCAGTTGAAGTCGACGGTAAAGTTGCCTATAGCCTTCATTCCCGTCACTGCACCTTTGTCTTCCCATACGGTGGGCAAAGCGGGGAGGATATTGATGTAGCCATGTGCACTCTGCATCAACATCTCGGCAACACCTGAGCAAACGCCGAAGTTACCGTCAATCTGGAAGGGAGCGTGCGAGTCGAAGAGGTTGTAGTAGATACCTCCTGCCCAAGCGTTGACACCGTATGAGGTCGAGTGCTTCAAGGCATTCTTGATGATGACGTGGGCATGGTCGCCATCCTGAGCACGCGCCCAAAGGTTCACCTTCCAACCCATTGACCAGCCGGTAGCCTCATCTCCACGCAACATGAGTGAGTTCACAGCGGGAACGAAGTATTCGCTCTCGGGAGTGATTTGATCCATAGGGAAGAGCGCCATCACGTGCGACATGTGGCGGTGGCCACGGTCGTTAGAGATGTCGAACGGAGTATACTTCCATTCGCGCAAGAGCGGCTCACCCTTCTTTACACCATTATATATATCCCCCCAAGCACCGGTGTAAATCTCTGTGTGCAAGCCGCGGTCAGTCTTTGCAAGATAATAGTCCAGTTTCTCTACGTCGGCCTTGGCGAGTCCCAACTTCTTGGCACCGAGGATATCGATAGCCTCCTTGATGTTGGTGAAGAGATAGTATATCATCTGCTGGGCATGTGCCGTACCATCCTCTGTCTGGTTGTCATGCTGCTCGGCACTGAACTCATTGGGAGCAACCAGCGTACCGTCGGGGTCGAACGCGTAGGGGGTGTGGTAGTTGCGTACACGTGCCTGCTCATCCTGGGTGTTGTCGAATCCGCGATCCTCAATCTGTCGGTGGAACCAGAACTCCGCAGCGCTCCACATCACGGGGAAGGCCTTCATGAGGAACTCCTTGTCTTGCGTGTAGCGATAGTGCATCCACAGGTGGCTGGTGTACCATACGTTGGCTACGAGGTAGTTGTCGCCCCAAGTACTCATGCTGTTGTAGAGCGATGACTCGGTGAGTACGCTCCATCCGTGGCCGTCGTTGTAGCGCTCGCCTACCTTCTTCCATCCCTCGCTCTGCGCACCGCGGATGATGAAGTTCACGAAGGGCTTGTGTAAGTCTGAGAGGTTGGTAATCTCGGTGGGCCAGTAGTTCATCTGGATGTTGATGTTGGTGTGGATGTCCGAGTTCCAAGGAGAGTCTACACCACGATTATTCCAGATACCCTGCAGGTTGTTGGGTGCTGCGATAGGCTTGCGGTTTGAACTGATTGCGAGGTAGCGGCCATAGTGGAAGTAGAGTTGCTCGAGGAACAGATGGTCGTTCTGCTTGCTGTCGCCTTGGGTGTTGTTGGGGTAATAGTTATCAATCAATGTCTTGGTGTCCACCTTCGGGGTCTCCAGGCCGAGGTCGAAGGTCATGCGCTTGGTGATGGTGGTAAAGTCAGCCACGTGGTCGGCCTCAATGGCGTCGAATCCCTTGGCAATTGCCTTCTCGATGGTTGCCTTCACCTTGCTGTCCACGTCGGCTTCGGTCTCTTCGGTGAAGTAGTTGTCGAGCACCTCCATGTCGCCATTGAAGTTGGTCGCTCCCTTGAGGTAGAAGGTCACTTCGGTAGCATTGTCTACTTCGATGCCCTTTTCGGTGGTGGTCACCGTAGCGGCCGCATCGGGCACTACGTGCAGACGGGCTGCATACTTCACAGTCATAGCACCTGTAAACGATGCGGTACCCTCTTTGTATACCACCTCACCTGCATTGATACCAACGCCAGGCTCGAGGTAGAATATGAGAGACATCGTACCTCCCTCGCTCTTGTATTGACCAACAATCACTTGGTCGGGAGCCGAACTGAGGTATTTGCGCGTATACTTAACGCCAGCGGCGTCCTTGAACTCCACACCGGCAATGCCCTCTTCGATGTCGAGGTAGCGCACATAGTCGGTCACACCATCTTCCAACAGGGTTGCTTTGAGGTCTGCGATACCTACCCAACCGAAGTTCATGAACGTACGGTTTCCGCTGGCAGTACCCACCACGTTGGCCGGACCGCTCCAGAGGGTCTTCTCATTGAACTGCAACGTCTCGTCAAGCACATTGCCATATACCATGCAGCCCAATTCACCATTGCCGAGGGGTAAAGCATACTCCATCCACTTGTTGCCCTTGCCTTCGGAATCTTCCGCATCGGGCGAGGTAGTATACCACAGCGTGTTGGGATTTTTTGGCGAATAGCTCTCGATGCCTCGGCGGATAAACTCATAAGACTGAGCCTGTGCTACGGAGGCTACGCAAAGCAATGCTACGAGTACGGAGTGGATTCTTTTCATGGTTGTCGATGGTTTTACGGACTGTCTGTGTCTATTATACTTATAATTAGACTGCGAAGATACGAAGTATTTTTCAAATCCCCAAATCTACTGCAAGTATTAGCTTAAGCGATGGCAAAATCCAGACAGCTTTGGACTCGAATTCAGATGAAGTTGGACTCGAGTCCAGAGCCGTCTAGACTCGAATAAGCCAGGCTCTGGCAATCGGGAATTGTTAAATCTTCCGCCGTTTTTACAATATTTAAGCAATTTCATTCCCTAATTGTAAAAAAAAATATACCTTTGTAGCCTAATGTGTATTATTGCGTGAAGTAGACAAATTATTAACCATTTATCCATGATAAACGTATGAAGAAAAGATTTCAACTTTTAGTTTTATCAGTGTTGTGCACGGTGTTTGCCCATGCACAGTATGTAGAGCCCTCAGAGGGCGTGTTCCGCATCATCAACGTAGGCTACAATGCCGCTTTGATGGAGAACTATGAGAACAACAATCTTCGCTGTACCTCCACCATTGGCGATGCGGATGATTTTGACCAGTTGTGGATACTAAAGAAGTTGGGCACTGGCTATAGCATTCAGAATGCTTACACTGGCGCTTACATCCAGACAGGCAACAACGTGCAGGAGCAGCCCTATTGGACTGGCGCGACCGCCAAGACATTCAATATTGTTTTGGGTGGCGGCGAAAAGAAGGGTTACAACATCTTTGATCCCGGTTTGGGAGCATGGGGTCTGCACAGTAAGGGTGCTAACGAAAGAGTTGTAAGATGGAGCGATTGCGATCCCTCGCAATGGCAGTTCGAGAAGGTAGAGGTCTCAGAGGAGGCTATGACCTTGGCACAAGCTGAATATGCTGAGTACCTGAGACTGAAGATGGAGTTTGAGGACTATTGCGCTGAGCTCCTTGCCAACCAGGATGAACTCGAAGCGGCTTTGGCCAAATACTTCGAAGATGCAGCCTGCACCGTACTGAAGGAGGAGTTTGCATCAGTTAGCGATGAGGACTTGCGTGCTGCCATGGGTACAGACAACCTCCCCGCCGAGTTGGTGGATATGGCCGTAAAGGTAAAAAATGACGCATGGGCCGAGGACAATGAAAAAGCCGACAAGCCCGGATGGAACGACCACTATGCAAAGAAGTTCCGTGTACAGATGATTGAGCCTCACAGTATTGCCGGCGAAATCACCGAGTGGATTGGCCACCAGGGACACACCAACATGGACAACCCCACAGGTCTCTATGCCAACAACCGTCAGGTGCTCTACGTAATGGTAGAGGGCGAGATTAAGGAGGGTGCTGAGCTGTATGCCACATGGCTCGTAGGTCACACCAAGATGCCCAACTACAACAACGGTTATGGCGACAGCGGTATACGCTTGAAATCAGGTTTGAACATTATTCCCATTAGAACCAATGGTAGCGCACTCTATTTCAACTACCTTGTGCACACATTCGATAAGACCACATGGCAGTTTGCCAACAAACTGAGCAACTACGACGACCTCAAGATACACGTAGCAGGTGGTTACATCAATGGTTACTATAGCATTGCAGGAGACTCACTCTATACCCCCGACAACGACAATGACTGGGTATACTATGAGGAGCGTGCCAACTTGGAGAATATCACCATCCTCGGCCGCTACGAAGTGCTCCAGTTCGAGTTGAACGACGTAGTCAACTATACTGACGACAAGGGTAACACTTGGAGCGAGAAGGGATTGGCTTACCATTTCCCAGAAAGACTCCCCAAGAGTATGCCTAACAGCCCTGCATTCACTGACAGCTTGCAGCGCATCAATGGTATCGTTGAGGCTTGGGATCGTATCTTCCTCTCTGAGAAGATGACTCTTGGTGTAGCCAGCAAAGCTGATGTAGACTCAATGAACAAGCTCTTCCCCCGCTATGATGGCACATGGACTGAGAAGGCTGAGATTTATAACTATGACGACGCATTGCTCGCATTCTGCGACAGCATCAAGGAACGCGACGGTGACTATGGTGAATATTATAATCACCGCGGTGTAGCTTTCGGTACACGTACTGGTTACATGTATGGTAGCTGGGACCACTCAGGTTACCACATCAACACCACACCCAGCATCTTGACCGCCATCGCTACCGAGGCTGGCCCCACATGGGGACCCGCTCACGAGATTGGTCACCAGCACCAGGCACTCTACACCCTCAATGGTGAGATGGAGGTTACCAACAACACCTTCGCCAACATTGCAGCATGGTACATGGGTATGGGTACATCACGCGTGAATGGTACTGAGGGTAACCTCGCTCACGTATACGACAACTTCAAGGATGGAGGTTACCTCCTCAGCAATAACATCTGGGTACTTACACAGCGTTACTATCGCTTGTGGCTCTACTACCACCGCGTAGGTAATAACACCCAGTTCTATCCCCGTTTGTTCGAGTTGATTCGTAAGCATCCTATGGAGCGCAGCTACGGCAGTGGCAGCGAAATGCGTCCTAACGATAAGGGCGAAATGGAGCAGGTTGGCTTCCAACTCACCAATGGTTATCGTTCATACCTCCACTTCTATAAGCTTTGCTGCGAAGCTGCACAGGAAGACTTGACCGAATTCTTCCGCGCATACGGTTGTTTCACTCCCGTAGATGGTGTGTTCCAAGGCGACTACACCAACTCAAAGTACTACACCACACAGCAGGAGATTGATAAGGCCATCAGAGAGGTAAAAGCTAAGGGATACCCCGTAAACAACAAGGTACTCTTCATCAATGACTGTACAAATGGAGCCACCTATGGTCACGATGGTACTACTCGCCGTAGCTTCTGGGATCCCGAAACAGGTCGAAGAGAGAATGGTGAAGTAGGTCTCTATGTTGACTATCTCAACGAAACACCTATTACCGGTGAATATGTTTACACATTGGAAGACCTCAAGCTGACCATTAGCGGAGGTAAGGGCGCTGTAGGTTTCGCTGTTTACAATCAGAAAACTGAAATCCAAGCCTTCTCTAACAATCATACCTTCTACCTCAACAAGGAAGTAGCCAATATGCTAAGAAGCGGTGAGGCAACCTTGTATGCCGTTCCTGCAACAGGTGACGATGTAGTAGTAACATTGAAACAAGGCGATGAGAGTGAGCAGTTGGAGAACCTCGAGAACGCATTGTATGTGGCTCAAGGCTACTTGGAGAAAGTAGATGATACAGGTCGTAAGGTAGGTTATTTGTATTCTGACTCAATCGTTGATTACAGGGCTCTTGTAGCTGAAGTTGAGGAAGTAGTAAAGAATAAGGACACCTCTGTGAAGACTTATGGTGAGTGGTTCATCGAGTTGGATGCAGCGAACGCTAAGATACAGGTTGATAATACTGTACGTGTTCCCTTCACACCTGACTGCTTCTACTCTGTAGCATTGAGCAACACTCCGACTCGCTACATCAAGACAGTAACATCAGGACTCAGCACCGATGTATTCGAGGAAGTAACATTCGGAATACAATGGAGATTTGTTCCCGCCGAGGAGGAGAACACCTACTACATACAGAATCGTGAAACGGGTAACTACATATCAGTTGCAAATTCTGGTAAACGTGTAAAGGCCGAGGCAAGCAATGTGTCTGATGCTGTAGCCTTCACATTGGTTGCGGAGGCTCCCGGTGAGATGTACATCCAACGTGCGGACAATGCCGACATCAAGCTGTACAACTATGCAAGCATGAGCAACCAATTGTATGCAAGCAAGATTACTGATAATAGAGCCAAGTGGACGTTGGCATTGGAAGACAATATGCTCAGCCAGCCTACAGTCAGCACCAACGACTTGAGAACAATCTACTACTTGCAGCGTACAGATGATAGCAGATATGCATACCACGAAACATCTGGTCGTACCAACAAGGGACGTATTGCATCTAAGGCTATCAGCGACGTGACTGATGAGAACTATTGGTTCTACTTCACTCAAGGCAATGAGGAGGGTAAGTATGCAATCTACAACTATGCAACAAAATTGTCAATTACAGCAAATGGCACAAAGCTTTATGCCAATAAAGAAACCGATACAACCATAGACTACGCTTTAACTCTCAACGAGGAAGGTAATGGTTTCATTATCTCTTCTGAGTTTGGTAATTGGTTGATGTCAGCTTCTAACGTTGCCGATTTGAATGCTACAAGAAGCACCTCATGGAAGTTGATTAAGAAGTGCGAAATTATTGTAGAAGGCGAGGGCGTAGATGTTGTAACTTCAGACTTCAACATTCAAGTTGAGGATGGCGTGATTTTAGCCAATGGCCTTAACGATGGTGCGAAGGTTGCAGTTTACGACACTGTAGGTCGCCTGATTGGTACAGCTGTTGCAACCAATGGTTCTGTAGCCATCGACACCAAATTAGCAAAGGGAAGCACCATCATCGTAAAGATTGGAGCAAACAGTGTAAAGTGCTCACTGAAGTAAGCACCCCTACATTCCTATGATAAGCGGGGGTATGCTGCGGCATACCCCCGCTTCTGTTTTATTCATTTTGCGGCAAACAACAGCTTTTACTTAATCTTTACCCAAAAATATTTTCAAAATTGAGAGAAAACTGCTAAATTTGCACGCAATAATTTTCATAATTGAATAACTGTATGTCATTTGTTGCAGACAAAATCATTATGGACGGTTTGACGTTCGACGACGTTCTTCTCGTTCCCGCCTATTCAGAGGTCATCCCCGTCAACGTGTCGCTCGCGACCAAGTTTTCACGTAACATCGAATTGAAGATTCCCTTCGTAACAGCTGCTATGGATACTGTTACCGAAGCAAAGATGGCTATCGCCATTGCTCGCGAGGGTGGTATTGGTGTTATCCACAAGAACATGTCTATCGAAGAGCAGGCTCGTCAGGTAGCTATCGTTAAGCGTGCCGAGAATGGTATGATCTACGACCCTGTGACCATCAAGCCCGAGGCTACCGTGAAGGATGCTCTCGACCTCATGGCCGAGTATCACATCGGTGGTATCCCTGTAGTGGACAGTGAAGGTAAACTCGTAGGTATCGTGACTAACCGTGACCTTCGTTTCGAGCGCGACCACAACTGCAAGGTTGAGGATGTAATGACCAAGGCTCCCTTGATTACCACTCACCAGCAGATTGACATGGATGCAGCTTCTGCCATTCTTCAGGAGCATAAGATTGAGAAGCTCCCCGTAGTAGACAACGACGGTAAGCTCATCGGTCTCATCACCTATAAAGATATCACCAAGGCTAAGGATAAGCCCATGGCATGCAAGGACAGCAAGGGCCGTCTGCGTGTAGCTGCTGGCGTAGGTGTAACATTTGACACTCTCGACCGTATGCGCGCACTCGTTGAGGCAGGTGCCGACGCTATCGTTATTGATACCGCCCATGGCCACTCTAAGGGTGTTATCGAAAAACTGAAAGAAGCAAAAAAAGAATTCCCCCATATCGACATTGTTGTTGGTAACGTAGCTACAGGCGAAGCAGCCAAGATGCTCGTTGAGGCAGGTGCCGATGGTGTGAAGGTGGGTATTGGCCCTGGCAGTATCTGCACCACTCGCGTTGTTGCCGGTGTAGGTGTTCCCCAGCTTTCTGCCATCTACGACGTTGCTAAGGCCCTTAAGGGCACTGGTGTACCTCTCATCGCTGACGGTGGTTTGCGCTACTCTGGTGACATTGTGAAAGCCATTGCAGCAGGTGGATATTGCGTAATGATTGGTTCGCTCGTAGCAGGTACTGAAGAAAGCCCTGGTGAGACCATCATCTTCAATGGCCGTAAGTTCAAGGCATACCGCGGTATGGGTTCACTTGAGGCAATGGAGAATGGATCTAAGGACCGCTACTTCCAGGCTGGCACCAAGGACACCAAGAAACTCGTTCCCGAAGGTATCGCAGGCCGCGTAGCCTATAAGGGTGCACTCTATGAGGTTATCTACCAACTCGCAGGTGGTCTCAAGGCAGGTATGGGCTATTGTGGTGCTCCTACCATCGACAAGCTCCACGATGCAAAGTTTGTACGTATCACCAATGCAGGTGTACTCGAGAGCCATCCGCACGATGTGTCTATCACCAGTGAGGCTCCCAACTACAGCCGTCCACAATAAGACTCATCATAATAAAAGAAGAGAGGTTAACTTTGAAGTTAACCTCTCTTCTTTTTTATCGCTTTAGAACTAAATAAAGCCATCAATATTTTATCGCAGCCAGCATCTCGGCCATCTTCTCTATTCCCTCCTGCAGAGGCTTCTGCACCATACCTTTAATAAAAGGATTCAGTTCGGTACGCAGTGTGAGCTTCATCTTGCTTGCCTCCTCTGCCGTAGGCAATATCTGAACCCAGATAGTCAAAGGAATGGGCGATGTGGTAGCCTCAAGTTTGATGCACTTAGGTTCTTCACGCTCAATAATCTTGAAGGCGATATCGCCCACCGGCGACACGTTGATACTCACGGTATCGCGATCAAACTTCAGTTCCTTGACCTTATCCTGAGGTATGCGGTCCTTCACGCTTTCTAAATGCGAGAGGTCCGACAGCATATCATACACCCTCTGCTGGCTATAAGGAATAGCCACTACTTGGCTTTCAAACTGGTTCATGCCGAATTATACGTTCCAGTGAGAGGGATCGCGACGCCACTCGTTGAGCAAGGGGAGATCCTCCTTGGTGATGTATCCAGTCTCTTGAGCCACTTCAAGCACAGCCTCGTAGTTGGTGAGCGTTACCAACTCCACATCAGCCTCCTTGAATGCTTTCTCTGCTACATCAAAGCCATAGGTGTATGATGCTACCATACCAATTACCTCGCAACCATTATTACGGATAGCCTGCACTGCCTTGAGGCTGCTACCGCCAGTAGAGATGAGGTCCTCAACTACAACAACCTTCATACCGGGACGGAGATCACCTTCAATAAGGTTCTCCAAACCATGATCTTTGGGTGATGAGCGAACATATACGAAGGGAAGATTGAGCAGGTCAGCAACAAGAGCACCCATAGCAATAGCACCTGTAGCTACACCAGCAATGGCATCAACTTGGCCAAAACGCTCTTGCACCACACGTGCAAACTCAATCTTGATGAAGTCGCGCAAGCCAGGATAAGAGAGTGTCTTACGGTTGTCGCAATAGAAAGGAGACTTCCAACCCGAAGCCCATGTGAAAGGGTTAGAGGGTTGCAACTTAATTGCCTTAATTTTCAGCAGTTTGTCTGCATAGATTTTTTCGAGAGTCTTCATACAACAATACATTTTTATAAAAACATAGACAAAGATACGAATAAATGAGCGAGAAACACCAAGTTTGTTTGGATATTTTTCAAAGCGAATGAAAGTATCTTCGAGATTAATCTCAAAGACAGCATAAACTATGAAAACAATACGTATAAAATCTCTTTTTCTTAAGAAAAACCATTGTTTTTGGCGAATATGAGAAATTGTAGTACCTTTGCCAAAGGTATTTAAGACTAAACAAATATAGCATACATATATGACCGAAAGAAGAGTAAGAGTGCGCTTTGCACCCAGCCCTACAGGCCCCTTGCACATTGGTGGCGTACGTACCGCGTTGTACAACTACTTGTTTGCCCGTCAACATGGCGGCGACTTCATCTTCCGTATTGAGGATACCGACTCAAACCGTTTTGTGCCCGGTGCCGAGGAGTATATCATCGAGTCGTTCCAGTGGCTCGGCCTCGCCTTCGACGAGGGCGTAGGCGTAGGTGGCAACCATGGTCCCTACCGCCAGTCAGAGCGCCGCGACATCTACAAGAAGTACGTTCAGCAGTTGCTCGACGAAGGCAAGGCCTATATGGCTTTCGACACTCCCGAGGAGCTTGAGTCAAAGCGCGATGAAATCGCCAATTTCCAGTACGATGCTACTACCCGTATGCAGATGCGCAACTCACTTGCACTCCCCAAGGAGGAGGTCGATGCCCTACTCGCTTCGGGGCATCAATATGTTGTGCGTTTCCTCATCCAGCCTGGTGTGGAGGTGCATGTCAACGACCTTATTCGTGGCAACGTAGTCATCAACTCATCGGTGCTCGATGACAAGGTACTCTACAAGAGTGCCGACGAGCTCCCCACCTATCACTTGGCCAACATCGTTGACGACCACTTGATGGAGGTGTCACACGTCATCCGTGGCGAAGAGTGGCTACCTTCAGCACCGCTCCATGTGTTGCTTTACCAAGCTTTCGGTTGGGAAGACACCATGCCCACCTTTGCTCACCTACCCCTCTTGCTCAAGCCCGAGGGCAACGGCAAACTCAGCAAGCGTGACGGCGACCGCCTCGGCTTCCCCGTGTTCCCTCTCGAGTGGCATGACCCCAAGACTGGCGACATCTCTTCAGGCTATCGCGAGAAAGACTATCTCCCCGAGGCCGTAATCAACTTCCTTGCCCTGCTTGGCTGGAACCCCGGTAATGACCAGGAGAAGATGACCCTCGACGAGATGATACAGCTTTTCGACCTCTCACGCTGCTCAAAGGCTGGCGCCCGCTTCGACTACAAGAAGCTCGTATGGTTCAACCACGAATACATCCTCTCAAAGAGCGACGAGGACATTGCCCGTCTCTTCGAGCCCATGCTTCGTGAGCGTGGCATCAATGAGGAGTTCGACCGCATCGTCAAGGTAGTATCCCTGATGAAGGGCCGTGTCAACTTCGTACACGAGCTCTGGGACACCTGTTCATACTTCTTCACCGCCCCCGATACCTACGACGAGAAATCGCTCAAGAAGTGGTGGAAGGAACCTGCCATGTCACAAGCGTATGTGAGCGAATTGTGCGATTTCATCGAGCAATCTCCCGTCTTTGCCGGTGCCGAAATCGAGCCTCTCATCATGGAGTGGATTGCCTCTAAGGAGTGGGCTGTGGGTAAGGTAATGAATGCCTTCCGTGTCACCCTCGTAGGTGCAGCCGTAGGTCCCCACATCTTCGAGCTCACCGACTTTATCGGCAAGGAAGAGACCCTGCGCCGTGCCCGTCGCGCTCTCGAAGTATTACCCAAAGAGTAAAAATGCTAAAATAGCTTGTCCACGACCATGTTCCTCGTATCATGCTGAGCATAGCGAAACATCTCGCAATGACAAGGACGAGAAGTAGGGCAAAAGGACACAGCTACATAGTATCCTCTAAACTAATATGAAGAAGATTATCCGTAAAGCCATCCCTATATGTATCTACATATGTATAGGGATGTGCATTCCTTTGCTTCTCGGCAACAATAAGGTTGGCGACAAGGAAATGCCTCAATCCAAGGTGGCCTCACTCGTTGTCGTGCCCGAGATACCCGAAGAGGTGCACTTTGCAGACGAAGTCATCAAGCTGAACCGCGCCGACCTGCGCGAGCGCATGGACCGTGAGATTACCGCCTTCACCTACTCGCACCAGCTTACTTTGCTCATGATCAAGCGTGCCAACCGCTACTTCCCCATCGTAGAGCCCATCCTCAAGGAGTGTGGCGTGCCCGACGACCTCAAGTACCTCATGGTCATCGAGAGCAATCTCAGCCCCTTGGCACGTTCATCAGCGGGTGCTGCTGGCATGTGGCAGTTCATGCAAGAGACTGGGCGCAAATATGGTCTTGAGGTGAACGCCAATATCGACGAACGCTACAACATCGAAAAGGCTACTCGCGCCGCCTGTGCCTACCTGAAAGAATCGTATGAGAAGTATGGCGATTGGATGACTGTAGCCGCCAGCTACAATGCTGGCCAAAATGGCATTACACGACGTCTCGAGCAGCAGGGCGTGACTTCAGCCATGGACCTCTGGCTCGTCGAGGAGACCTCACGTTACATGTTCCGTATCCTCACCGCCAAGATGGTACTCGAGAACCCCAAAGCCTACGGCTTCATGCTCAAGCGCTCTCAACTCTATCCCTACATCGCGCCCAAAACCATCGTCACCACCACCCAGCAGATTGATGACCTCACCGCCTTTGCCAAAGAGCACGGCGTCACCGTGGCGCAACTCAAAGAGGAGAACCCCTGGCTGCGCGAGTACACGATGAACAACAAATCTGCCCGCACCTACCGACTCCGTATTCCCGACGTGGAGGCCTTGCACTACGACCCCGCCAAGACCAAGCCCCACAACCCTAATTGGACGGTAGATTAAGCAGATATTCTACAACGTTAAATCTCAATCGTGACAATGGTGGAGCTTTAGCCAAGCATACTGAGCAAACAGCACGAAAAACCTTTGTCCGTTTTTGGAAAATCCTTTGTCTGATGAAAAAATCAGACAAAGGTTTTTTTCTTACCAGACAGCTCTGATAAGAAGGCCACCTAAACGCAAGTTCTATATATATGATTTAACTTTGAAGACATGTTGCGTTACCTTCACTCAAAAAACAGGGTACAAACTATAAAATAAAGCACTTTATTTCATTAAATATAACATTATACGTTGTTAAATAAAGCATTATATTTCATTACGTAAAGCACTATATTTTATCTTTCCTATCCGTTTGCAGAGAAAAGTGTTTCCATTCTCAGAAAGTAATGAAGCAAAGAGCACCTATTTCCCGAAAACATTGACAAACGAAAAGAGCAGTTTAGACTTCCGACTTAGGCAGCAAGTTAGTAAATCGAAGGACTTACCTTACAATATGCTATAGATTTTTTCACAGGATTTGCTTGCATTTTGTTTTATAAACTCCGTTTGCGTACATATACCCTTCCCCCAATAATGAATAACTTATACTTTTGAGGTAACCCCTAAGATACTTTTGCTCGACACAAAAAGCTGAAACAAGTTTCGTATTTTCTCTCGCTTATTCGTATCTCTGCTTCAAACCACGAATGTACTCCGCTCGTTGCAAAAAGCTCAAGTAAACTTGGCTTTTTACTCGCTTATTCGTACTTTTAGTGTTTGCTGCGCAAAGCATGAAATTAGGCTGCGGCTCGGAAAAATACAAAACAAGTTTTGCTTTTTCTCTCACCTTGCACTAATTTTGTCCTCCAAAGAAAAACCAAAGAGAAATGGGTAAAGGAAAATTAGCAAAGTTTGCCGATATGGCATCTTATCCGCATGTGTTTGAGTATCCTCACTCGGTAGCCGAGCAGGTGCCCTTCGAGATGCGCGGTAAGTGGCGCGAGCAGTTCTTCAAGAACGATAACCCCATCGTGTTGGAGCTGGGCTGCGGACGTGGCGAATATACCGTAGGACTGGGTCGTATGTACCCCAACAAGAACTTTATCGGTGTGGACATCAAGGGCGCACGCATGTGGACCGGTGCCACCGACTCATTGCGCGAAGGCATGACAAACGTGGCCTTCCTGCGCACAAATATTGAGATTATCGACCGCTTCTTTGCCGAGGGCGAAGTGGATGAGGTGTGGATCACCTTCCCCGACCCACAGATGAAGAAGGTAACCAAACGCCTCACCTCAACGGCATTCTTGCATCGCTACGCCTCGTTCCTCAAGACCGACGGCATCATACACCTCAAGACGGACAGTAACTTCCTCTACACCTACACCGACGCGCTCGTGAAAGTAAACGAGCTGCCTGTAGAAGTAAACACTACAGACCTCTACCATAGCGGACAGGCCGATGAGATTCTCTCCATCCGCACCTACTACGAACAGCAGTGGCTCGATCGCGGTTTGAGCATCAAGTACCTCAAGTTCCGCCTCATCCCTGGCAAGGAATTGCAAGAGCCCGAGATTGAGATTGAACTCGACGACTACCGCAGCTACAATCGTAGCAAGCGTAGCGGGTTGCAGACAAGTAAGTAAGAGGCCTCCCCCTATCCCCCTCCCGAAGAGGGGGACTTGCAGAGAATTAGAATTTACAAAAGAAAATAAAGTCCTTCCGCGACCGCGATGACGGGAAGCCCCCTCTTCGGGAGGGGGTTGGGGGAGGCTCTCATAATTATGAACTTATATCCCAAACTTATCCACGATGCACTGGCTACAGTGCGCTACCCAGGTACGGGTAAAAACCTTATCGAGGCCGAGATGGTGGAGGACGACCTCCGCATCGACGGGCAGAAGGTGTCGTTCTCGCTCATCTTCGAGAAGCCTACCGACCCCTTCATGAAGTCTATCCTCAAGAGCGCCGAGGCTGCCATCAAGCGCGAGGCCGGTGCCGATGTTGAGGTGACCATCTCTGTGAAGACCATCCAGCAGGCACGTCCCGAGGTGGAGAAGCTATTGCCTCAAGTAAAGAACATCATCGCCGTGTCATCAGGCAAGGGCGGTGTGGGCAAGAGCACCATAGCGGCAAATCTTGCCGTGGCACTCGCCAAGCAAGGCTACAAGGTGGGACTGCTCGATGCCGATATCTTCGGTCCCTCAATGCCCAAGATGTTCCAAGTGGAGGATGCACGCCCCTATGCCGAGCGCATCGACGGACGCGACCTCATCATCCCCATCGAGAGCTATGGCGTGAAGCTGCTCTCTATCGGTTTCTTCGTGGACCCCGCCCAGGCTACCATCTGGCGTGGCGGTATGGCAAGCAACGCCTTGAAGCAGCTCATTGCCGATGCCGCATGGGGCGACCTCGACTACTTCCTCATCGACCTCCCTCCCGGCACGAGCGACATCCACCTCACCACGTTCCAAACCGTGGCCATTACGGGAGCTGTCATCGTAAGCACACCGCAGCAGGTGGCGTTGGCCGATGCACGCAAAGGTATCGACATGTTTACCAACGATAAGGTGAATGTACCCATCCTCGGATTGGTGGAGAATATGGCGTGGTTCACTCCTGCCGAGCTGCCCGAAAACAAGTACTACATCTTCGGCAAGGAGGGCTGCAAGCAGCTCGCTGAGGAGATGGGCGTACCCCTCTTGGGACAGATTCCCGTGGTGCAGAGCATCTGCGAGGGTGGCGACAGTGGCTGCCCCGTAGCGTTGGACGATACCACGATGACAGGTCTTGCCTTCCGCAACCTGGCCGAGGCCGTGGTGCATCAAGTGGAAGTACGCAATGCCACACAAGAGGCCACACGCATCGTGAAGACAAAGTAATATCCCTCACAGAACATAAAGAAAGCAGGAGGCGCGTCACACGACACGCCTCCTGATGTTTTATTGGGAATGTGACTCTTATTTCAAGTAGTCCTCAAAGTACTGCGTAATGCGCTCGTGCAGGTGCACACTCTTGTGACCCATCATGTTGTGTCCCTCACCGGGATAGGCGAAGAAATCGGGCTGTGTGCCTGCCTTGATGCACTCCTCGATGAACATGAGACAGTGTTGTGGCACTACGGTGGGGTCATTGTATCCGGTGATGATCTGCAGCTTACCCTTTAGCTCCTTGGCTTTGGGGAGGAGCGATGTCTTGGCATAGCCCTCGGGGTTGGCCGCGGGAGTATCCATATAGCGCTCGCCATACATTACCTCATACCACTTCCAGTCGATGACGGGACCGCCCGATACGCCCACCTTGAACACGTCGGGATAGTTAGTCATGAGTGAGATGGTCATGAATCCTCCGAAGCTCCAACCATGCACACCGATGCGGTCAGCATCCACGTAAGGCAAGCTCTTGAGGTACTCCACGCCACACATCTGGTCGAGCATCTCCTGCTGACCGAGCTCGCGGAAGGTAGCCTGCTCGAATGCCTTGCCACGGTTCTCGCTGCCACGGTTGTCGAGGATGAAGGTGATATATCCCTTCTGTGCCATGTAGGTCTCCCAAGAGCGACTTGAGTAGTTCCAGCGGGCATCCACGAGATGGGCGTGCGGACCACCATATACATACACGATGGTGGGATATTTCTTTGTCTCGTCAAAGTCGGCAGGCTTCACCATGCGCCAGTAGAGGTCTGTGGTGCCATCGGCGGCCTTGATGCTTCCGCTGGTAAACTGAGGCACCTTGTAACCCTCCCAGGGATTGGGCGACTCATAGTAGGCTGTGCGCTTGCGTGTCTTTGCATCTGTAATCTCGATGTTGCGTGGCACCTCGGGAGCCTGGTAGCTGTCGGCAATGTAGCGTCCACTGCCACTGAGGCTGGGCGAATGCCATCCCTCGCCATTGTCCAGGAGGGTGCGCTTGCCTGTAGCCACGTTCACAGTCCAAGTGTTGCACTGTATGG
The DNA here is from genome assembly GCA_045612065.1 of Bacteroidaceae bacterium. Lineage (GTDB taxonomy): Bacteria > Bacteroidota > Bacteroidia > Bacteroidales > Bacteroidaceae > UBA1189. The sequence continues at coordinate 54,489 of JAZKYH010000040.1, read as the reverse complement.
GGTTGCACTCACTGCTGCTGATGATGACGCTCTTGTCCTTGGCGTTGAAGCCCACCACACCGAGTACCACCCAGTTGCCTTTGGTAAGCTGGCGCAGCTCCTTGCCCGACTTGTCGAAGAGATAGAGGTGGTTGTAACCATCCTTTTGGCTCTGTAGGATAAACTTGCTCGCATCCCAAGGGAGGAACATGATGGGGTTCTGCGGCTCCACGTATTTCTCATCGGTCTCGCGGTAGAGCTCAGCAATGCGCTCACCCGTGATGGCATCATAGCTCACGAGACGGCAGTCGTTCTGGTCGCGGTTGAGCTCGAAGATGTAGATGGTCTTCGCATCGGGGCTCCATGCCACGTTGGTGAAGTAACGATCCTTGGGTTCGCCAGTCTTGAGGTAGACGATCTGTCCGGTAGCCACATCGTATACACCCACGGTCACCTCGTGCGAGGTCTGTCCGGCCATAGGGTACTTGTCAGGCTCGTTGGTGGCAATGTGAGTGAAGAGGTTCACCTGCGGATAGTCGGTCACCATGCTCTGGTCCATGCGGTAGAAGGCGAGTCGCATGCCGTCGGGGCTCCAAAAGAGTCCACTGTGGATGCCAAACTCATCGCGGTGTACGCTGCGTCCGTAGACAACCTCTCGTGAGCCGTCAGTGGTGAGCTGAACGTCCTCCTTGGCGGTATCGGCAAAGCGCACATAGAGCTGGTCGCCACCCACATAAGCCGTGTGGCGCGATGCGGCATTGAAGCTGCTTGCCTGATACTCCCCTGCAGTGCTCTGCTGCCACACCACCTTCTTCTGCTCAAAGTCGATGAGCTGACGTTTGCCGCCCACGTTGAGCAGCACCAACGATTGGTCAGCATAGGGAAAGCGGGCATTGTAAAGTGCACGTAGTCCATTCTCAGTGCCCAACCACTTGTTCAGTTCCTCAACCGTCAAGAACAAGGTCTCCTTGCCTGTCTTCTTGTCCACCAGGTAGCACTCCTCCACCTCGAGGCGCACCAGTTGGTCGCCCCACCAGGTGAGCCAGCGGTTACCAGGTATCATGTTGCGGTAGTTCGTTCCGCCAAAGTTGAGGTCCTCCAATGTAAACTCCTTCATCGTTGTGTTCTCTTGTGCAGTAATGCAGGGGCTGCCGATAGCCAGCAGCAGAGTCGCCGCAGCGCCAGCCAAATACTTAATCTTTATCATGTCAAATCACTATTTTGTGCGAAGATACACAATTCTCTGCAACTGACAATATCACACAATGAAAATCTTCTATTAGCGAGAACTGAAAAGATTCAAAACTCAAAGCCAAAACTGAAGTATGCCCCGAGGTGATAAATATCACTCCAATGAGTACACAGCGAGAGAGGACCGATAGTGGTGTCGTAGGTTAGCTGAAGCCCCAGTCCCCATAATTTCTGACCTGACGGATCTGTAGAAAGAGAACTCGTGCTATAGGCACAATTGACGATACCTGAGACATAAAAGTCCGAGAAAAGGCGTTGACGTAGGTCTATACGGTATAAAATGAGGTGCCGTTCCATTAGTTCACATCCTGTGAAACCAACAAAAGGCAACTGCTGGCGTAGGTAGCGATGTGGCAGATATCCTCCCATAGCATTGGAATATATCAAGGGAACATCACCACCCACAAGATGACGAGCATACAAGGAGGGTAATAATGTTGTAGTGTTACCTAAAGGAATAGCCGTTGAAAGAAATCCCTGTACAGCGCTAAAGTGGGTACCATGAGAACTATGCAGTTTGATGTTGTACGAAGCCTCTACCCCGTAAGCATACCCTCGGGTAGGAAGGTAGGGGGTGTCGTAAAGGTCACCTTGCCATAAGATATAAAAAGCCGAGTAAGATTCGCGGGGAGTATAGTCAGCAAGAGTGCGCATCCAGGAGTTTTCATAGCGAATACCCAAACGAAGATCATAGTTACGTGACAATAAGTGGGACAGATAGAAGTCGGTACAGAGAAGATGGGCATTGAATGTTGTATGCTTGCTGCTATGGGTATAACCATAATTAATGGCAACATTAACCTGAGGCATATTAGACTGGATGTATGCAAGACATGCTGAGGCCCACGGCTGATTACCCACTCTCGTAGTGAGAGCAAACTTGAGTCCTGATGGTTTTAGCCCATCAACACTGACACGCAGTAAAGCTGAGGCAGCATCCTCTGAATCAAGATGGAGGCCAAGCGAGACCTGATTATCCAAAGAAAGAGAATGTTTTACTGGCACTTCAGATTCCGTCGACTTGGGATAGAATGTAAGCCGGGAGACAACAGTATCCTTAGGATAGGCTGCAAGGATATTTTTAAGTGAGTCGAGTTGCTGCTGACTTCTCAAAGCTGCTTGGTATCCTATATCAATTATTTGACGAAGGTTCATGGTATCAAATCCCATCACCGGGAAACTCTTCACTGGAGGTTTGATAAGAATGTCTGTATCGTCCACATTACGCTCATGCAAATCGGTTCCTAAAGTACCAATAAGACGTTCGAAAATAGATGAAAAAGACTGTAGCTCTCCAGCACTAACATGAGCCGAATTAAGTTCCACACCAATGATGACATCGGCTCCCATATCACGAGCTACATTCACCGGATAGTTATTGACCACACCTCCATCAACCAATACCTGACTTCCTGCATAAACCGGATAAAACACTCCAGGAATGGACATGCTCGCCCGTATAGATTCAGCCAAACGACCTTGACGGAGCACCACCTCCTTACCAGTGACCAGATCAGTAGCTACACAAGCAAAAGGACGAGGCAACGCATCATACATCAATGAATCACGATAGGGATAGGTTAAATCAGTAAACACACTCATTAGATTCTGCCCATCAATGAGCCCAGGGCGCGCAAGCACCTTGGGAAAAGCCTGTAGACTACTCCTTCGAATCTTAATACCTGCATCACGATAATATACCGAATTTTCGGTAAATACGTTTTTTTCATACGGAACGTTCACTTGAAATTTCTTTTTAGCCACACGCAAGTCATAAGGCTGCAATTGGCGAGGTTCATCGTTGCTCAGTAGCATTTTCCAATCTTGAGTCATGAAAAGCGAATCCATCTCATCGGCCGTGTAACCTATAGCATACAATGCCCCCACAATGGCCCCCATGCTCGTACCTACTACATAATCTATAGGTATTTGCATCTCCTCTAGCCGACGTATCACTCCCACATGAGCAGCTCCACGAGCACCACCCCCACTTAACACCAAACCCACCTTAGGGCGCTCGATAAAAATATCGGGGTTCTGTGGCATAGAACACACCGTTGTTATGCTTAGACACAAGGCAACCAGTAAGAAGGCAACTCTTTTCATAATTATACATAGAGACCTTGAATAACATACGATTCTTTTCAATTGTTTTTCGTACCTTTGCGGTAAACTGTGGATAGTTCATGCGCATACGACTGCTATATTTCATCATCCTTCTCGGACTCTCGCTGACTGACCTCTCGGCTCAGTCACAACAAAAGGTTGTAGAAAAGCGCTTGAGGGAGTATTTCCGTGAATATGAGTCTACGGAAGTCAATGTGGGTACATGTAAATTGATACGGTGCCAACTTAATCCCCAAGAACGTACACTCACCATACATGCCAATGCCAACTTTGGATACCAACCCTTCCGTCCCCAGATAACTGAAAAGATATACAATGACCTACGGAATATACTTCCAGGCCCAGTCAATTATTACGATATTACTGTTCTTATAGGTGAAAGGAGTATCGACGAACTCATTCCCAACCACTACCGCAAGGTGAAAGATGATACTCGTCTATGGGGTAAGACCAACCATATAGGAGAGCCTTGGGTGAGAAATATCTCTCGTCCCTATTCCATCAGCGAGGGCATGGAGGGTCGGCACCTTGCCCTCACCCCAAGCCATGGGCACTACTACAAAAACGACTCGCTGTGTTGGAAATGGCAACGCCCCGCACTCTACTGCACACGAGAAGATTTGCTGACACAGTCTATCGTCATCCCATATCTAACCCCCATGCTCGAGAATGCTGGCGCCGTGGTTTTCAGTGCTCGTGAGCGCGACCGACAACCCTACGACATCATTATCGATAATGATGCTTCAGACGCCGATTGTGGACTATACATCGAAGAGAAACAGCGCAAAGTTCAGTGGGGAAGTAGTAACGGAGGGTTTGCCATCCCTGAGGGTCTATTACTCCATGGCGAGAACCCTTTCGGTAAGGGGACAAGCCGCATACTCCCAACTGCAAGTAATGAAAAAGATTCCAAAGGAGCTGTGCTGTGGATACCCTCCATCCCCGAGAATGGAGAATATGCCGTATATGTCAGTTACCAAACTCTCCCCACAAGTGTACCCGATGCCGAGTACATGATACTCCATGCTGGCGGAACTACCCATATCAGAGTGAACCAACAGATGGGTGGCGGCACATGGGTATACCTCGGAACCTTTGAATTCAAGCAAGGCCAGCGCGATGACCAAATGGTTATCCTTACCAACCAAAGTAAACATGCGGGCGTAGTAAGTGCCGACGCCGTACGTTTTGGCGGTGGTACAGGCCTTGTGAACCGTGGCAATGCCGACACCCTGCGTATCAGCCATATGCCACGTTACTATGAAGGAGCACGTTATTATGCTCAATGGGCAGGATTCCCCGTGGAACGTTATGCCAACTACCAAGGCGAGAAGGACTATGCCGAAGACATAAATTCGCGTTCACTCGTAGCCAATTATTTGCTTGGAGGCTCTGTTTATTGCCCCGATAGCATAGGAATGCGTGTACCCATTGAAATATCCTTTGCCTTACATACCGATGCTGGCATACGCGAAGATGATTCCACCGTGGGCACACTCGGTATATATACAACAGGATATAATGACGGCAAGTTAGGTAATGGCATCCTTTCTCGCCATACCTCGCGCGACCTTGCCGATATGGTACAGACCTACATCGCCGAGGCAATAGACTCACTCACACGTCGCGCTTTATGGGACAAGAACTATAGTGAGTCACGCTTGCCTGATGTGCCTTCATGCATCATTGAACTACTTTCACATCAGAACTTTGCCGACATGCGCTATGCCCACGACCCGCATTTCAAGTTCACCGTCTCACGAGCCATCTACAAAGCGCTGCTCCACTATACCGCCTCAATGCACGACACTAAGTATACCGTACAACCCCTCCCCGTACAAGCCTTTGCCATCAATCTCATGGAGAACAATAAGGTGCGGCTCACATGGCGACCTACACAAGACGAGCACGAATCTACCGCTATCGCTGACGAATATATACTCTACACTCGTATTAATGACCTTGGGTGGGACAATGGCCAGCGTCTCAGTAGCACGGCGTGCGACGTCACCCTTAGTCCCGGACACATGTATAGCTTCAAGGTTACAGCCGTCAACCGAGGTGGTGAGAGTTTTCCCTCCGAAGTACTCGCAGCACACATCGCTTCTGAGTCCAAAAGGAAGGTCTTGATCGTTAATGGTTTCCAACGCATTGATGGACCTGCTGTTGTGAATTCCCCTGAGTGTGCAGGTTTTGATCTTCTCGCCGATCCTGGTGTACCTTACATAGGCACTACAGCCTACTGCGGACTACAAAACGAATTCTCACGCGCCATGACAAACCACCCGGATGAAGCATTACAGATGGGTGCTAGCGGCACCGAGCTCGAAGGCACCTACATAGCTGGAAATACCATGGATTATGCAGCCGTGCATGGATCAGCAATCAAGAACGCAGGCTACACTTTCGTATCGTGCTCACGCCAAGCCTTTGAGGAGAGCATCGTGAAGCCTCAAACATTCGATGTAGTGGATGTATACCTCGGGCTACAACGCAAAACTGATTACTCTGTCATGGAACACCCCGACTATCATGCCATCACTCCTGCCATGTATGCCATCCTAAATCATTACACGAAGCAAGGAGGGGCACTAATAATGAGTGGTTCGTACCTCGGAGAAGAGAGCCAATCGAATGCCACAACAAAAGCTCTACTGAATAAGGTTCTACATGCCGAAGAGGCTGGCTATATCACAGACTGGAGCGAACAAGGTATCTTCGGATTAGGCACAACAATGGAGATTCCACGATGGATTAACCCCGAGCAATATGCCGTGACACGTCCCGAGATGTTCACACCTATAGGCGACGCCTTCACACCACTCGTCTATGAACATAGTCGCCACAGTGCCGCCGTAGCATACAGTGGGACCCATCGTTCCATCCTCTTAGGATTCCCCTTCGAGGCCATCCGCAGTGCTCGCGACCGCGACCTGGTGATGATTTCGGTGCTCGACTTCCTCACGGGGAAGTAAAAGGAGCCAACTCACCTATGCCGCTTTTCCAGTTCGAGCAGTCTCTGCTTGGCATCAGTGCCGTAGGCGAAGCCGGTGAGTTTACCATTGGCCCCCAGTACACGATGGCAAGGAATGATGAGCAGTAAAGGGTTCTTGTTGCAAGCCATACCAACAGCACGGGTAGCTCGTGGATTCCCAATCTCGGTAGCAATTTCTCCATAGGTGCGTGTTGTACCATAAGGAATCTGTTGTAGTGCACACCACACACATTGCTGAAAGGGAGAATGGTGAATAGGGCCGTATGTCGGGGATATTCTTGTTGCCCGAACGAAAAAATAGAATTATTTTTGTCACAAAACGTCGGTGCGACTCGTCTGTATAAGTGAAAGCACTAAAAACAGACATCAATTAACAATGATAGAATGATGAAAAAGATTATTGTAACAATGGTCCTTATACTCGGAGTTCAAATGAGCCAGGCACAGACGGTGGACGGAATCATCAAAGAGTTTCGCAGCGAAGAGGATGCCGTGTGTGTAAAAGTTCCTTGGCTACCGGTGAAATTGGTTGGGCTATTTGCCGATGACGAGGCTGGCAGAGTGATTCGTCATATCAGTTCTATACGGGTATTGGATCTCTCCGATTGCTCACAGCAGGTGCAAGAGCGCTTCGCTGCAAAAATGGAACAACTCAAGCTGGAAGGATACGAGCCGCTACTTGTGGTAAAGGATGATGGCAGTAGCGTCAAGATGTGGGGAAAGATGAAAGGAGAAAAAATCAAGGAACTACTTATTGGTGTGAGCGGAGATGATAATGAGCCGGCTCTTATCCGTATTAAAGGGAACCTGAGGATGGATGACCTTAATGTTTCTATGTCTGAGAACAACATAACATTGGTATCAGGCGAATAAACCTGTCGAACCTATGATGCCTTCCTCCCTATTCAAGCAACTGTTATTGCCACTCTACCCACGGCTCCAGCGCGTGGCTTTGCGCTTGCTCGGCAATACCGAGGATGCCGAAGACATGGTGCAGGAGGTGTATATGAAGCTATGGAGCAAGCGCGATGCATTGCCCGACGTGAAAGATGTAGAGGCCTATTGTGTGACGCTGACGAAGAATATGTGCATAGATCGCCTGCGTATCGCTGAGGCGGAAAAGGAAGATGTGGACGAGGTGCCAACAATGCTTGCTGCGACCGATGACGTGGAGGCACAGGTGGAGAGGCACGATGCCGTGGAGCAGGTGAAACAGATAATCGAGACATTGCCCGAGCATCAGCAACAGGTGATCACCCTACGCGATATCGAGGATTGCAGCTTCGAGGAGATAGCGGAACAGACGGGACTGACGGCCGTAAATATAAGGATGCTGTTGAGCCGTGCCCGAAGGACTATACGAGAGAGATTCAAGAAACTATAACCCTATATAACTATATAAAAGGTATACGATATGGATGCCAAGAGACTGGAACAACAGATAGAGCGCTACTTCGACGCTTCACTGAGCGCAGACGAAGAACGTGAGCTGGTGCGACTGCTGATGGTGACCGAAGTGCCCGAGCATCTGGAGCGCGATAAGCAGGTGATACTCACCCTGCAGGGTGCAGTGCAACAGCCCGACCACACGGAGGCAATGGAACACCTGTCGAGTCAGATTGATGAATGGGTAGCTGAGGAGAGTCGCGCCAAGCGGCGTGCACTCACCGTGCATCTGTGGAGAGCAGCAAGCGTTGCGGCTTGTGCGATATTCATTGTCGGGATAGGTCTGCAGTTGAGCCGACTGGGCAGTCCGCGTGACACCTTCGATACACCTGATGAGGCCTATGCTGCCACACGCGAGGCTTTGCTAACCTTCTCTGCGGCTCTAAACAAGGGAACAGACTATGTGGCGATGGCCGTGGAGACCAGCGAGCAGATAGAGCAGACTGTAACCCATCAACTCGAAAAACTGACAACATACAATAATGACAATTAAAAAATAACGAACGATATGAAACGATTAATCTTGTCGGTGCTCATTGCCATCACTGCATTCGCCGCCCATGCGCAGCACGACTATTTCAACAAATACGCAGATATGGAGGGTGTGACCTCGGTATATGTATCAAAGACTATGTTCAAGTTCATACAAAGATTGCCCATAGAGAGCGACGATGTGGACATGAGCGGTATTATCAAGAAACTCGACGGTCTGTATATCCTCACCACAGAAGAGCCTGAGATTATGGAGGCACTGCGCAAGGAAACAGCCTTCATCAACAAGAAGGAGGGCTACGAGGAACTGATGCGCGTCAAGGAAGACGGGCAGAAGGTGACAATCTATATGAAAGAAATGAAGGATGACCGCACCGAATATGTACTGGTAGTGGATAGCACCGACGATGAGTTCGTGGTGATGGTATTCTCTGGCACCATACAACCCGAAGATGTACAGGGAATCGTTAATTAAGGAGTAATTCGGATTATAAATTTTAGCCCCATCCAAGAATCCCCTACTTCCCTAATGGCGTTTGTTCCTGCTGCCTGCGTCGTATCCGTCGCCAGTTGATGAAGCCGTAGATGTCGTTGGCAAGGAACATGACGAAGCAGGCCACCATGGGGAGATAGGCGAGGTCGTCGGCCGACGCGATGGCCCAGAGCACGATGAGTACTACATCGTTGGCACCATAGCCGAGTCCGTAGTAGGGGCTGCGCAAGTAGGTGAGGTACGAGGCACTGAAACTGGTGGCCACGGAGAGGGTACTCACCCACAGGCTGGCTGTGCCCAAGGTACGGAGGATAAAGTAAAAGGCGAAGGTGACGAGCAGCGTGAGCACCATCACCTGCAGCCACTTACGGGGAGTCGTATGGGCCACCTGCACCTCGGCACTGCCCTCGAACGGATGACGTAGCCACGACACGATGGCTGCTACGGCGATGGGAGCCGTCATGCCCAAGTAGGTGATGACCTCGCCGTAGAAGCGCTGATGATAGGAGGCGATGCCATAGAGGATGGCAAACACTACCACCAATACCTGCCCTATCACATACCCCTTGGCAATGAAGATGAGCGAGGTGACGCCCACGAGCGAGGCGGCAAGCGAGAGCACATCGCCTTGCGGAGATAGGAGATACGACAATGCTACCACGGCCATCGACGAGGTCCATAGCATGCGCTCAAAGCGGGTGAGGAAGCCAAAGGCACTGAGCATCCGGTGCAGTTGACGATTCATAAGTGTTCCTTTCATACTATCTACATATAAAATAAGAAAGCATCCTCCCGGTATCTTCTAAGACCTAACGATACACGGACGGGATGCTTTGGCGTTTGCATCTTTGCTACCCGGTGGCAGCGGTTTACTATTTCTTGTGCAAATGTAGTGAATATTATGGGGCTACACAAGTTTTTTCAGCTCTTAACGGTAGTGGAAAAAACAAGCGCGCTTGGTGTTGCATTTCTGGGCTCCTTATCTCTTTTTTCGACAACCATCGGCGCACTGGAATACTCCGTTTCTCCCGTTTTATTCCTTGTTTTTGCTATCCATAAAGATGGTGACGGGGCCATCATTGATGAGGGCACACTGCATGTCGGCACCGAAAACACCCGTTTTCACCGGCTTTCCGAGGGCTATGGAGAGTTCGGAGCAGAACTTCTCGTAGAGCGGCACGGAGATGTCGGGCTTGGCAGCCTTGATGTAAGAGGGGCGGTTGCCTTTCTTGGTGGAGGCGTGCAGGGTAAACTGGCTTACGACTAATATTTCACCACCTATATCAAGCACCGAGCGGTTCATTACACCTTCGGCATCGTCGAAGATGCGCATGTTGACTACCTTCTTGGTAAGAAAGGCAATGTCTTCGTCGGTGTCGGCATCCTCGATACCGACCAATATCATCATTCCCTGCCCGATAGATGAGTGTAACTCTTCATCGATAGTGACCGAGGCATTGCGTACGCGCTGTATGATTATTCTCATCGTTTCATTACTAAAAAAGAGGGTGTGCACGAAGTCCTTACACACCCTCAGTTTATCTATCCTGATAACTTATTCTCAATATACCTCTACCTTGGCGGCTGCAGCCTTACACTTGTCGCGCAGGGCATCCATATCACTGCCATTGGGGGCGTTGCATACGACTACACCCATACGGCGGTTTACCTTTGTGTAGGGCTTTCCGAAGATACGGATATCGGTGTCGGGCTCCACTACTGCCTCTTCCAATCCACGATAGCGGGGCTGCTCTTGTGAGGCAATGGGTGAGAGGATTACGGCACTGGCACCCATGCGATACTGCTCAATCTCGGGGATGGGCAAGCCGAGCACGGCACGGGCGTGCAGCTCGAACTCGTTGAGGCATTGTGTGCCGGCAAGAGTCACCATACCTGTATCGTGCGGACGGGGAGAAAGCTCAGAGAAGTACACGCCATTCTCATTGCTGAGGAAGAATTCCACACCCCAGATACCAGCACCTGTGAGCGCCTCGGTAACCTTGGCAGCCATCTCCTGAGCCTCGGCCAAGTGGTCGGGACGGATGGGAGCGGGCTGGAAACTCTCGCGGTAGTCGCCACCCTTCTGTACGTGTCCGATGGGAGCGCAGAAGCGGGTAGGACCGTTCTTCTGGGTCACGGTGAGCAGGGTAATCTCACTATCGAAGCGGATGAACTCCTCGATGATGAGTTCCTTGATGTCGCCACGGCTACCTTCGCAACCATAAATCCATGCCTGCTCCAGTTCGTCGGCACTCTTCACGAGCGACTGGCCCTTACCTGAAGAGGACATCAGAGGCTTCACTACGCAAGGGAAGCCAATCTTTTCGGCAGCCTCTTTCAACTCTTCCAATGACTTGGCGTAGAAGTATTTTGCAGTCTTCAGGCCTAACTCCTGAGCAGCAAGGTCACGAATGGCCTTACGGTTCATGGTGAAGTTCACGGCCTTGGCACTGGGAACGACCTGAATGCCCTCCTCCTCGAAATGGTACAGACGTTCGGTGCGAATAGCCTCAATCTCGGGTACAATGATGTCGGGGCGGTGCTTGGCAACGGCAGCATCAAGGGCATCGCCATCGAGCATACTGAACACCTCGCACTCATCGGCTACCTGCATAGCAGGAGCGTTAGCGTAGGCATCGCAAGCAATTACATACTGGCCCAATCGCTGTGCAGCGATGACAAACTCTTTTCCCAATTCGCCCGAACCGAGCAACAAAATCTTCTTAGTCATAATAATGGTCTATTTATGACTGCGAAGATAATGCAAATTTTCGATTGTGCGAAGAGTAAACAGATATATTTTACCTATCGCTTCAATACGCGGCGTGTTACTGTCTGACTGAACAGGGCCGCAGCGAGGCACCCCAAAGAGTTGAAAAGGAAATCCCACCAATCGGCTGCACGGGTAGGCGTGAGTGTCTGCTGGCCAATTTCGACAAGTCCGCTAAAAACAATAGGCGCAATGATGGCCCAGGGGATAAGGCGATTGGGCTCAGCATGCACGTGACTCCTAAAATACTCAAACCACAGCACCACACAGAAACCGAAATACATCAGGAAGTGCAGTACCTTGTCTATATTGGTGACCTCGTTGAGTGGTGTCTCGGGTGGATTGAAGAACGAGAGGAACAAAATCACACAGATGATAAAGATAGACAAAGGGTATTTCTTCAGGTAGTTCATTGCTTTTATGGGATAAATTCATTGCAAAAGTACAAATAATCGGCTACATTTGCTGCAAATAACAACTATATAATGCTATGTGGCGCGATTGGTTCACCTTCTCCCGACAAGACCAACGGGGAATACTCTTGTTAGCAGCACTGATAGTCATCGTTTTGCTACTGCTATGGACAAAGCCCATGTGGCAGCCCAAAAAGCCCTACGAGCCATGCACTCCCGATTCTTTGCTGCTATCACTTACAAATCAGCACGAAGAGGAGACTCCGATTAAGGTTGTTCCTCATCCTTTCGACCCCAATACGGCAGACTCCCTGGAGTTGCTCTCTGTAGGATTTCCACCTTATGTAGCACGAAACATACTCCGCTACCGCAAAGCAGGGGGCATATTCCGCAAGCCCAATGACTTGGCACGCATCTATGGGATGCACGACACGATATTTTCCCGTGTAGAGCCCTATATCACCATCACCACGGCAAAACATCCTATAGAGTCGCCCTACCCCACTCCACCATCTGACACAGCCCGATACAAACATCCGTATGCAGATTATATGCGGGCAAAGTACAAGCCGGGCAAGTTTGTCGACCTCAACACCGCCGACACTACCGAGCTGATGAAGATTCCCGGTATAGGTTCCGTACGAGCCCAGCGTATTGTCGAGTATCGCCATGCGTTGGGTGGGTATCACAGCATACGGCAGGTCCACGAAGCCTATGACCTACCCGAACACTTGGGCGACTGGGTACATATCAGTACACCCACGATAAAGAAGCTACATATCAATAGGGTGTCGCTATCCCAACTGAAGGGGCACCCATATCTCACCTTCTACCAAGCACGAGCCATCGTAGAGCTGCGCAAGCGTGAGGGCAATATCCGCTCAGTACGTCAGTTGCTTTTCTTGGATGAGTTCACCGAAGCAGATATCGCCCGCCTTACGCCCTATCTGTCGTTCGAGTAAACAATAAGGGTGCGCCTCGCAAGAGACACACCCCATATTGCTTTCATCGGTAGCAGCAATCTTACCTGAAGATACGCTTTACGCCATTAACGATGTAGATGCCCTTACCGGGGTTCTCTACACGGCGACCCATGAGGTCGTAGATTACGGGAGCCTCATCGGCAACTTCCTCTACAATGATACCTGTGTTGTCATCGCAGATAATCTGCCATACCACGGGATCGGGGTAGAACTTAGCATTCACCGTGCTGAGCTTGAAGTAGATGGTACGAGCCTCATCGGCAGCAGCAAAGGTAATGCGCTTACCGATGGTTTCGTTCTTTTCATTGGTAATGTTCTCCTGAGTGAAGTCACCCTTACCTGAAGACATGTTTGTAGCCTTATCCTCTCTGTAGAAGCTGAAGTTATTGGTCAAATATTTCACCACTGTACTCAGTGTGAATACGGCCTCCTTACCTGCAGGGATGGTATAGGTATACCACTGCTCATAGCCATCAGCATCGTTCTTCAAGATGTCATATTCCTTATTAGCTACGGCCTGAATAGCTACGGCAACATCCTCACCGGGACGTGCCTCACCAACATACGATACTGAGAGATAGAACTCTGCACTGAACTGCTCCTCATCATTTGAATTACCAGTCTTGGTGTAGATATACAAAGTCTGACCCTCTACCAAATATACTTTGGCAGCCTTGTAACCTCCCATATAGGCATTGTTGGCGCTATTGTCGCTACCGGCATTAATCTCAGCAGCATCGCAATCGCCAATCTTTGTGGTCATATTGGCCGCATAGCCCAACTTGGCCTTAACGTTGTAGAAACCGTCCTTTTCAGCAGTATACTTAAACCACTTCACTGCTGCAAATGTATAGTCGATATTGATATTCTCCTCCAGCGTATTAATGGCAACTGCAGTAGCACAAACGTCACCTGAAACAGCAGCTTCAAATCCTGTTGTAATGGTAATATCCTCGCTGAGCGCTGTTACCTCTACGATGTAAAGCTGACCCTCTGACACAGGAAGCTTGTAGGTATACTTCACGTCGTCACCATCCTCTACGGTCAATGTGTTGTTCAGACGTCGGCCACCGCACTCATCATAGAAGTTAAGAGTCCAGTTGACAGAGGTAAAGACTGCATGTCCGTTCTCCTCAGCAATGAATGCATGGAAACTATCTCTGCCGCGGTTTGCGATAGTAACCTCCTGACCCAACTCGAAGTAGATGGGTCTGTCGCAATAATCACCGTCTTTGATTTCTGTACCTGAAACAGTGAATGTATTGCCCTCTGCAGTGGTTGTAGTCACGCAAGCATAAACGGTCTGACCTTCACCGATACGATAGACATTGTCAGCAACTTTCAACTCTACGCCAGCAACGAAATTGATATGCTTGAGAGTACCGGTAGTAGCAAAGCTGTACTCTGCATCCATCTCTGCAGTGTAGGCAAACCAGTAGTCACCAGCAGGGCCATTGATTGCATTCTCGCCCCACTTGGCAGCAATTGCTGTATCGTAAGACTCACCGGCAGCAGGCTCACGAAGAGAGAGTGTAGCAGCCTCAGCAAAGCTGTCCTTATCGCTCATATTGAAATTCACGATAAGAGTTGTGCCATAAAGATAACGAGGATCTATATTCTTTGCGAACGTAGCAGCCTCACCCGCTACCTTTTCTGCTGCGAGCTCGGTAGAGTTCTCAGTGGGGTCTTCCATATAGGTGATGGTACCATTCCAACCAGCAGCCACCGCAACCTCGAGCATATTTTTACCATCGACCAACTCGTGGCTGAAAACGTAGAAGTTGTCACCCTTCTTGAGGTCGATTGTTGCGGGGAACTCTGTAATCTCGAGAGGAAACTTAGCACTCTGGCCCAGAGCCTTCTGAGTCATCTTGAAGGTCAAAGTTGCGGGATGAGTGTTGGGAACAACTACGACATAGTCAACTCCCTTGCGCACGATGAACTCATGGTCATTGGTGCTGACATCCTGAGACACAGGGCTGAAGGACTTCTCCTCATCGCCAACATACTCCTTTTCAAGAACATAAACGAGATACTCGGTGGTGAGGATGGTAGCAACACCATCGCTCGGAGCAGTAAACTCACAGAATGTAACGTTGCTTGACCAAATGTTGTCAAGGATATCCTGATAGTCATTGGGGCGTACGGGAATAGTCACTGCTACGTCCTGAGTCAATGAGATGGCATTCTCCCATGAGTTGCCGCCTACGCTCTTGTTGAAGAAAGCGCTCTTCAAGGTGAAACGAGTCTGACTACCCTCAGCATCCTTGGAAGTTGAGATTGCAAAACGAATCTCATTGCCCTTCTGAACATCAATCCAGCCATAGAGGCCCAAACCATTCTCATAGGCACCTACATCTTGGAGAGATGAATCTTCCACATAGGCACCATTCTGATACAAACCACCCTGAAGAGTCAAAGGCACGTTGTCGCTGCTACCTTGGTTGTCCGAGTAGATGTAAAGCGTTCCATCCTCAGCAGCAATGTAGCTGAATGTAACGACAGTATCCTTCGCCAGTGTAAGAGTCTTGTTCTTGCCCTCCCATGCATGGGGGCCTGACTCGCCTGCGAATGCTGCAGTAGTGACACCCATAAAGAGCATCAGTAATAAATAGTAAAACTTTCTCATTCCGTAAATGATTATAAATGAATAAATATAAATTGTGAAAACTAATACCTTATCTGCTCGATTGCGAACAATCAGAGTGGCAAAAGTAGTAAATAATATGGAATTAACATAGTAATTATTATTATTTTGTGTAAATTTGCCGTTGAATTGATACGTGCGCTCTGCGCGGAACGAAGTATCAGTATAGTGAGACTGCAATTTCACCATGGAGAAACTTGAGTATCAGTGTAAAGAAACTGCAGTATCTCTATAGTGAAACTCCAGTTTCAGCGCAGCAAAACGAAGTGAAACTAAGATTTATAAACCATAAAACTAAAAACGTATGTCAAAGAAAGCATTATTGATGATTTTGGACGGTTGGGGTTTCGGCAACCAAGGTAAGGGCGACGTAATCTTCAACACTCCCACTCCCTATTGGGATTATCTGATGAGCACATATCCTCACTCACAACTTCAGGCTAGTGGTGAGAACGTAGGTTTGCCCGACGGACAGATGGGTAACTCTGAGGTAGGTCACCTCAACATCGGTGCCGGCCGTGTGGTATATCAGGACCTCGTGAAGATTAACCGCGCTTGTGCTGACAACAGCATCCTTCAGAACAAGGAGGTAGTAGCTGCCTATAGCTATGCAAAAGAGAACGGCAAGAACCTCCACCTCATGGGTTTGACCTCTGATGGTGGTGTGCACAGCTCACTCGACCACCTCTTCAAGCTCATCGACATCGCTGGTGAGTATGGCATCGAGAACACCTACGTGCACTGCTTCATGGATGGTCGCGACACCGACCCCAAGAGCGGCGCAGGCTTCATCGGCCAGCTCGTTGAGCACAATGCCAAGATTGCCTCTATCATCGGTCGCTACTATGCTATGGACCGCGACAAGCGTTGGGAGCGCGTGAAGGTGGCTTACGACCTGCTCGTGAATGGCGAGGGCAAGAAGGCTACCGATATGGTGAAGGCTGTTGAGGAGTCATACGCTGAGGGCGTGACCGACGAGTTCATCCTCCCCATCGTGAATGCTGCCTACGACGGCACCATCAAGGAGGGCGACGTTGTCATCTTCTTCAACTACCGCAACGACCGTGCCAAGGAGCTCACCGTAGTGCTCACACAGCAGGATATGCCCGAGGCAGGCATGTACACCATCCCCGGCTTGCAGTACTACTGCATGACTCCGTACGATGCATCATTCCAGAGCGTACACATCCTCTTCGACAAGGAGAACGTAGAGAACACCCTCGGCGAGTACGTAGCATCAAAGGGCCTCAAGCAGCTCCACATCGCTGAGACCGAGAAGTATGCTCACGTAACCTTCTTCCTCAACGGTGGTCGCGAGACTCCGTACGATGGTGAGGACCGCATCCTCGTTCCCTCGCCCAAGGTAGCTACCTATGACCTCCAGCCCGAGATGAGTGCCTACGAAGTACGCACCAAGCTCGTTGAGGCTATCCGCGAAGACAAGTACGACCTCATCGTGGTGAACTTCGCCAATGGCGACATGGTAGGCCACACCGGTGTATACAGCGCTATCGAGACTGCAGTTAAAGCCGTTGACGAGTGCGTGAAGGACGTTATCGAGGCAGCTAAGGAGACTGGCTACGAGGCTATTATCATCGCCGACCACGGTAATGCCGACAATGCAGTGAACGCCGACGGTTCGCCCAACACCGCTCACTCACTCAACCCCGTGCCCTTCGTATACGTTACCGAGAACAAGGACGTACAGCCCGCCGACGGTATCCTCGCCGACGTAGCTCCTTCGGTATTGAAGATTATGGGCTTGCCCGTACCGGCTGAGATGACTGGTAAGCAGCTTATTTAAGTGAAGAGTTAAGAGGGAAAAGTGAAGAGTTGCCATCCGGTGCTCCAACTTTTCCCTCTTCACTTTTTCCTTTTACTCTCCTAACATGGATGTTGCGTTTTCTAAAAGCAAAGCTTTTGCTGTTCGCATAGTAAACCTCTACTCTTATCTCACGAAGACAAAGGGCGAGTATGTTATGTCAAAGCAACTGTTGCGGTCAGGAACAAGCATTGGTGCCAATATTGCCGAAGCACAATATGCAATAAGCAAACCAGACTTTATTGCCAAACAACAGATTGCATTGAAAGAATGTGCCGAAAGTCTATATTGGCTGGAGATTTTACACGAAACCGATATCCTGACAAAAGAACAGTTTGAATCAATGTACGCAGATTGCGTAGAACTGAAGAAACTATTGATAACAATATTAAAATCATCAAAAGGGGCGAAAAGTGAGGAATGAAAAGTTGGTCATTTTGATTTAACTCTTCCCTCTTCCCTCTTCCCTCTTCCCTCTTAAAAATGGTAGAAGTCAACGGCGTAGTCGTATCATTCGACGTATTTAAAGAAAAGTTTTTGTGCGACCTTGAGGGTTGCAATGGCGCTTGCTGCATCGAGGGCGATGCGGGAGCCCCCATCACACCCGATGAGGTAAAAGAAGTTGAGGCACTGCTGCCCGAGATTTGGGACGAGCTGCTGCCCGAGGCACGCGAGGTTATCGAGCGTCAGGGTATCTCGTACCATGACCCCAGTGGCGAGCTTGTGACCTCTATCGTCAATGGCAAAGACTGTGTGTTTACCTGCTACGACGAGCGTGGCTGCTGCTACTGCGCCATTGAGCGTGCCTACCGCCAAGGCCGCGTACCCTTCTACAAGCCCGTATCGTGTCACCTTTACCCCATCCGCGTAGGCGAATATGGTCCCTATCGCGCCCTCAACTACGACCGTTGGGATGTGTGCAAGATGGCCGTGCTCAAAGGGCAGAAGGAGAACCTCCCCATCTACAAGTTCTTGAAGGAGCCCCTTATCCGCCGCTTTGGCGAAGACTGGTATGCCGAGTTGGAACTCGTAGCCGAGGAACTCGCTAATCAGGGCATCATCTAAAGATTCTTTCCACAAGAAAAGCTACGGGGGTACATCGCGATGTACCCCCGTTCTGTTCTTATTACAGAAGATTAGTTCCTCTTTATTACACCTACAAAGCCTCCACGCGGAGCTAATGTTATGCTGTTGGGCAAGGTTACTTCAGTGGCGATATTCCAAGCACGTGCTTCGCCCTCTACATCACCAAAGGTGGTGACACGATAGTCCTCCACGCCAAGGAAGCTCCAATCAATGGCAATGCTTTGAGGCTCATCGAGTCCGTTGATTACCCCTACGTACCAATCCTCACCGCTGCGACGTGCCATGGCAACCCATTTGCCGGGGTAGCCTGACAACAGCTTGGTGTCATCCCACACGGTAGGGAGTTCAGAGAAGAGCTGCTTCACTTCAGCAGGCTGGGCAAGATAACTCTCGGGGCGGTCGGCCAGGTGCTGCAATGCCGACTCGTAGAGCACAGTGAGTGCCAACTCGTGGGCATGAGTGGTGATGTGCGGATGCTGCGAGTCAGAGAAGGTGCAAGGCGTATAGTCCATAGGCCCAATGACATTGCGCGTGAAGGGCAATGTGGCATTGTGAGCTGCTGCACGATCGGTCAATGTGGGACGGTTGTTATACCACTCGGCACCATACACAGCCTCCACGCTCATCAAGTTCGGATAGGTGCGCTGCCAGCCACGGGGGATGGTGGCACCATGGAAGTTTACCAAAAGGTGATGTCGTGCTGCCGACTCCAAGAGGTCGATGCAATAGTCCATCGTGGCACGTGTGTCGCCATCAAAGAAATCAATCTTCACACCAGCGACTCCCATTTCGGCAAGCCAAGCAAACTCACGCTCGCGGTCTTCGGGTTTGTTGAGTCGATAGAGCGGTCCACCAGCTCCTATGGTCCAAGCTGTGGAAGAGTTGTACCACACCAGGGGTCGCACACCCGCAGTTGCAGCCTTAGCTATGGCATCGTGGATGGTGCCTCCGTTGCCCATCACATCCCACTCCCAATCAATGAGTACATAGGGGAGGTTGAGCGAGTCGGCCATATCGATATATTGGCTCACAATCTGATAGTCCTTCGAGCCGCGATTGTGTGCCCAGTAGACCCACGATGCGGTTCCTGGCTTTATCCATTCGGCCGCATCGGGCACTTGCGACTCTTCTGACACATCGGTCACGAGGGTCGACTCCACCACATCAGCCAACGAACCCACGATGATTACACGCCATGGCGACACCCAATTACCAGTGTGGCGGGAGCCATCGTTGTGCGCTAAAGCTACTTTATAATCAGTGCCTGCAGTCTCATTCCATAAGGATGAGGCGCTGTGTCCCTTCAAGATGTTGGCTTCGGTGATGAGCGCGTATACGCCTCCCTCCTGCTCCACAAGAGCGGGATATATCCAATGCTTCACCTTAGGGTTGGGTGTCGTGTGAGGATGGTAGAACTGCTCGTAACCGAGGTCAAACTTCTGTATCCATCGCTGACGCCCCTCTTCGATGCGGTACGTAGTGTGCTCGTCAATCACACGGTCATCTACGAGGCCATCGAGTTCATACCGGAAGGCCAGTCCGTCGTTGTAAAGGCGGAACACGATGCGTACCTCGGCACCCGTGGAGTCAGCATACGTGTAGGTATACTCATTGGCGCTGTTGCTGCACTCGCGGCGCTTGCCCGTGAGCATGGTGTAATGGGTGTCAAACGTGCGTTTCTTGATGCGTTTGAGCGTCAGTCCGCCACCACGTCCGTTAGCTGTAATCACACCTATCTCGGGGATTTCTAACACCTTCGTTTCCACGCGATCAGTACTATGACTGAGCGTAAACCCCGTAGTCGTGGGCTGCAATGCCAGCGCACCATCGGGAGAGGTCTGCTTGCTCTGACAGGCAGACATCACCAACAGCATCGTACAGCACAATGCCATACCAAGTCGTTTCATACCCTATTCTTTTGCGTTATTAGAAAGCTACAGCCAGTACAGGAGCTATCGCATTGGTGTTCTCCTCGGGTAGTGTCACCACTAAGCCCTCTTCCCCATTGGTGAAGGGGACGGTTCCGTAGCCCAAGAGCTCTACGCTCTTCACCTCGCCATCTGTGTAACCCGATGCAGTACCCAATGACTTGATGGTGTAGCCGCGCTCCTCGGGCCAACGCATGATGGTGGCAAACACCGTATCGTTACGCTGCACGAAGCGCACGTCCTGTGCCGAGTAGTTGTTGTTCTCATTGAAGCCCTGTGCATGGAGCGGCTTGGCATTCTCTGCCGAGGGGCCTTCGCCGAATGTCTTCCACGGACGAGTACCATAGATAGAGACACCATTCACATCCATCCAAGCCTTGATGTCGTGCAGCACGGCCATCTCCTTTTCGTCGATGCTACCATCGCCACGGATGGGCACCGAGAGCAATAGGTTACCGTTCTTGCTGACAATGTCCACGAGCATCGAGATAACTTGCGAGGCACTCTTGTACCAGCCATGGCGATAGCTGTTCTCGCTATAGTGCCAGCTGCCTATGCAGGTGCAGGTCTGCCAATATTCAGCTTGTGGGCGGTCGGGCACACCGCGCTCAACGTCCCACATCATGGCCTCCTTATGGCTATCCTCCAAGATTTTACCCATAGCCACCACGTTCTGCTTTCCACCATTGAGCTTGGCGCTGCGGTTGTAGTAGTGAGCCAGGATGTTGAGACCTATCTGGTCGTCGCAACCATAGAAGGGGAGCACGGTGTCGTCAAAGTAAAGAATGTCGGGGCGGTAGTCGTTGATGCACTGCAGCACGCGGTTCTGGAACTTCATCTTGAACTCCTCCGAAGGGAGCGAAGCGCCATTGCCCCATCCCCATTGGCTGTGAATAGCACCTATGTCTTGCCAGTTCTTACTGGGCTCGTGGCACTGGGCATAGAGTTCCTGCGGGTCGTAACCCTCCCACCATTTGCCCTTTCCATCGGCTTTGGTGAGGTTGCCATCATAGTCTTGCGACTTCTCCAACCAGGTCCAAGTGTGGCTTCCGTGCATACTGATACCCAAGGGGAGGCCATACTTCTTACAAGCCTCAGCCCACTCGCCCACGATATCGCGCTTGGGACCGAGATTCACCGAGTTCCACTCCTGATAAGGTGAGTTCCACAGGTCGAAGTTGTCGTGATGCTGCCCGAGAGTAAAGAAATAACGGGCACCGACGCTTTTGTAGAGTGCCACCAACGAGTCGGGCTGCCAGCGCTCGGCCTTCCAGTCGCGGATAATCTCCTTCAACCCATATTCCATAGGGTCACCGAAGTGCTCCACATGCCAGCGGTGCTGTCCCTCGCCCTCATAATACATGTGGCGGGCATACCAGTCGCCATCCATAGCCTGACATTGCGGTCCCCAGTGTGCCCAGATACCAAACTTGGCATCCTTGAACCATTCGGGACATTCCCATGCACTCAAGCCCTCCCAGTCGGGAGTAAACTCACCAGTTTCAATAGCTACATCCTTCTGCATGCAACCGCTCATGGCAGTCATGGCAGCAAGGCCACATACGAGTTTTTTCAGTGTTTTCATCGGTATAATTTCAGTTGGTTAGTATTCTTCAGAACTTGACCATTGCCCCCACGAGCACATTGAATCCTTGTGAGGGATAAGCCGTGAAGTATTGGTGACGATGGTTCAGCAAGTTGTGTGCATCAAGGAAGAAGGAGAATCGCTTGTTGAGTGCATAGTTGGCACCGAGGCTCCAGTCCACGATGTCGCGTTCGTCGCTCCCTGTAAACGTAATCCACTTCAGATTGGTGTATGCATGCAGCTTGGGCATGATGCGCACACGGGCATCAATATCGGTATTGAACTGCGGTGCACGGGCAAGCAATGCGCGGTCGCCCTTGAGCATCCAGTATTGATAGGCGCTCTTGGCCGAGAGGTTTACGATATCCTTGTAGCTATAGCTGACAGCAGCATCAAGCTCCACGACCTGAGCATTGTGGTTGGTGATGCCCGTGTAGGTAGTACCCACAGAGTCCATGACAGTCTCGAAGAGTGCATTGGAGAGCACCTTGTATCCGCCACCGAAGTGCAGGTGCAGCCCCTCCATGATGCGCACGTTTCCTTCGAGGTGAGTGTTCACGAAGGTATAGGTGGGCATCACCTGTGTCTCAGCACCCCAATAGGGAGAGAGTGCATAGAGCTGACTGAAGGTATTGATGTCGCGTCCTCCATCGAGCGTAAGCTTGGCCGTGAAGCGTCCGTCGGGTACGTAGCTGATGCTACACTCAGGAGATGCCTGCACGGGCTTACCCACGTTCTTTCCCGTGAAGAAGTCGAGGTTGAGTCCAGTGACGAAGAGGAAGTTGCCATGTCGGTAGTCCCAACGAGGAGTTATCGCCAAGGCATGGTAGTTACGATATCCCTCGATGCCCTGATAGGCCATCAGGTCGCTGCTCACCATCAGCTTGGCCATACCCCAGTTGTAGAGGTCGCGGCCTATGATGGCATCAATGTGGAGCTGACCCTCACCATGGGGAACCTTGGCAGCAAAGTAGGTGCTGCGTCCGAAGTAGGTATATCCGAAGCCCGCCTGGTAGTAGTAATTCTCGCCTGCCGAGCCCTTGAGTCCTACATGAGCACCCAGGTCATAGGCATTCTGCACGGCTGTAGCCCCTGCAAACGTAGCGCCGGTCAGGTAGTTATAGTTGTAGTATGCCGCATGTCCCCCGATGTTCAGTGCCATATCACCCAATTGGGTGTTGTACTCCGTTTCGAGCCCCATGTCATAGAGGCGCGAACGCCACTGGGTGTTGTCATCGAGCTTGAGCTTGCCGTTCCATCCGTCGACATGCGCTCTGATAGCCCAGTCGTTGCGTTCATTGAGACGCTGCTTATAGGCGAGCAGTGCGCTAAGGTTGTTATAGTTTCCATAGCCCAGGTGAGCATACCCCGGAGTACCCTTCTCGGGCACTATAGCCACAGCATGTGCGGGCTTCGCCTCACGGTCAAAGTTGGTGAGGTCCACATTCTCACTGGCATACACCACCTGCTCCTTGTTCATGGTGGGCTTCACCTCCTCGGGGATGAAGTTACGCTTCACAGCCCCGGCAATAATCGGGTTATAAGTGCTCTCCACGAGTACCATGCGGTTGATGGTGTCGTTGATTACCTGTGCCATGCTTGCCATGGCAGTAAGCAGTACGGTCAGTAGGGTGATATATCTTTTCTTCATTGGTGTGTATGTTCGGTTAGTTGTTCATCTTGTTCTCTAAGATTCGCAGGCGTTCATTGATCATGGCTTCGATGTCATCCTTGGCTTGATAGCTCTGTCCCAATGAGATGAGATACTGCTTCGCTTCGATGTACTTCTCGCTCTTCATATACACGTCAGCCAACAGCACGAAGCTGCGTGCCAGCCAGTAGCTGTGAGGTGTGCTCACGTTGATGTAGTCGAGCACCTCTCTCTCGGCATTGTCATAGTTGCGAATGTTATAGTAGAGCTGTGCCAGCAGATACTTGGCCTCGGCACCATACACGTTACGCGTATCCTTGGCGAGTATGATGAGGTCTTCGATAGCTCCCTCGTTCTTGTCTTGGGCGAGGTATGCCTTGGCACGGTAGTAGCGCAGCTCGGTAGCCGTCTCGGGCAGCAGCTTGCCATTGGCGAGCACCGCTTCCGTCTCCTTCATCAGCAGCTCATGGTTGCCCAGCATCTGTGCCGAGCGCAGGCGGTGCACCTGGGCATGCAGCTTGGTCGATGAGTTGCCCGTAATCTCGATGAGTCGGCCATAGCTTGTGCAGGCAAGCTCATAGTCCTTGTTGTTATAGGCAAGGTCGGCCAGCATGCGAGTAGCCTCCTCGCAGTACTTGCTGCTCTGTCGGCCAGCCACCTGTTGCAAGTGTTGCTTGGCATTGCTGTAGTCGTTGCTCTTGTAGTAGATGCATCCCAGGTAGTACTGTGCATCGGTGGTGTAGGCACCATCGGGGAACTGGCTGAGGTACTTCGTGAATCCCTCCGTGGCGGCCTTCTCATCCTTACGGATATAGGCCATCTCGGCAGCCTTGTAGCTCAGCGAGTCGTGCTCGCTGACATTCACCGATGCCATGCCCTTCGTCTGCGAGGCAAACTCCACATAGCTGTCCACCATGTTCTCCTCCACATAGAGGTTCTTGAGGTCGCGCATGGCCTCCTTGGCCTGCTCGCTGTTGGGGTAGTTGGCTATCACCGCCTTGTAGGCCTGTATGGCAGCACGTATGCGGTTGTCCTGATAGTGCAGGAGCGCAATCTCACTGCCCGCCACGGGCGCATACTGGCTCTGCGGAAACTGGGTCGTGAGCTGCTCGAAGGTCGAGATAGCCTGCGTGCTCTTCTCCAGCTGCACATAAGCACGTCCCTTCTCATAGAGCGCGTCGTCATAGTAGTCCGATTGCGGATAAGCCTCGATGAGGTAGTTCATCGTACCGATCTTGTCCTCATAACGTCCCGACAAGCCCTGAGCAAAACCCTTCTGATACACCGCATAATCGGCCTGTGAGGGCTCGGTCTCTATAGCCTTGTTGTAGGCCCCTTCGGCCGACTTGTATTGGCGCGAATGGAAGTAGCAGTCACCCACGCGCATGTGGGCATCGGCCAGCGTAGCCTTGTCGATAGCTCCCGACGACACGGCATAAGACTGTATCAAGCTGTTGAACTGCTTGAAGGCATCCTGGTATTTCTTTTGGATGAAGTGTGTGTATCCCAATCCATAGAGTGCCAAGCCATAGGTACGTCCACGGCGCTCGCCCGTCAGGTTGAGGTATTGCGTATAGTCGCGCGCCGCCTGGCGGTAGTCACCACCGCGGAAGTACACCTCACCGCGCCAGAACAACGCATCGGCACCCGTCTGACGGTCATAGTCACCCACCTTGAGCGACTCGTTCAGCTTGCTGAAAGCCTTGTCCAAGTCACCACCCGCAAAAGCCTCGGCACCCGCCTTGTACAGCAGCTGCTGCTTGGCAGCCAGGATGGTCGAGCTCGGCTGCTGAATCTTCGCTATCGACTGCAGGGCAGCGTCATAGTTCTTGGTGCTCATATAAGTCTCCACGAGGTAGCTGTTGATGCGGTCGGCATAGGTCGACTGGGGAAACTCGTTGAGGAACAGCTCCAGCGTAGCCACCGACTCACCGAAGCCCGAGTAGGCCGTCTCGTGCATACATACCGCATAGTTATACATAGCCCTCTCGCGCAACATGGGCACCGCCGTCATCGCGGCAGCCTGCTCAAAGCACATGCGAGCCTTGTTCTTGTCGTCGAGAGCCAGGTACGAGAGTCCCGCATGCAGCTGGGCACTCTGCGTGATGGCATCGTCACCGTCGCTCACCATGGCAAACAGCTCCGGTGCGCGCAAGTGCTCGTTCGTGTTGAAGTGCGACATACCCAGCTGATACATCGCCTCGCGTGTGGGATGCTCGGCAGCAGCCAGATACTCCTCCAGCACCACCGCCGCCTGCAGGTAGCGCTGCTGTCCATAGAGCGCCTCACCCTGTATGCGTGTCATCTCGAGCGTATACTCATCAGTCTCATATTCGTCAAGATAGGCCACAGCCAGCTCCTCAGCCTCTGCATAGCCCTTCGTCTGCAGCATAATCTCCGCAAGGTAGTAGCGCGATGCGCGGTGATAGTCCGCCATCTCCAGCGTCCTGGTGAATCCCTCTATGGCACCCTCGTAACGCTTCTTCTTATAGTCCGTATAAGCCGTATAGAACGCCACCTCGTTGTCATACTTGTCACTGATGACATTCAGGATGTCGAGCTGCGCCACAGCCTCATCATAACACTCCTCCTTAATCATTGACTGGGCATATGCCAATATCACGTCGTCGCGCTCCTCATCCGCCAAGAGGTCGGGGTCCACCTCCTGCATGCAGTCCACCACCTTGGCATAGTTGCCCTGAGCATAGTAGCACATCAGTGCCAGCGCCTTCATGCGATTCTGCTCCGGAGCATCGGGATACAGCTTCAAGTACTCCTCTATGTTCCCCAGTGCCTCCTCAGGACTTCTGTGATAGGCGATGCGCGCCAACAATACGGCAGCCTCATGCTCCTGCATGCGGGTCGCCTTGCCCTTCAGCACCTGCTCCAGCAAGTGCTCCGCCATGTCATAGTTGCGCTCACTATGAAGCAACTTCGCCTCCTGCAACAGTTCCTCGGTACGCTCGGCACGATGTTGCACCGCACCCACCGTCTGAGCCTGCACGGGAAGCATCGAACAGGCCAATAACAATATAGCAATCTTCTTCATTTTCATATGATATGTAAAGTTGGTACAAAGATAGTAAAAAACAGATGAATAAACTGCATACATATTGCATGATTCCTGTTAAAATGTGTGTCAGAATGAAAAAATACTATTATATTTGCACCAATATTGAGTTGTTGCGGCATCGCGACTGCAATATAATCCGTGCAAGGGAAATAAAGTGTAGCCCATCCAGAAGAAAAAGGAGATGATATGAAAAAGTTACTTCTTATATTGGTTTATATGCTTATGGCCGTGAAAATGCTGGGCCAAGATACTAAAACCATTAGCGTCGCTATCAGTGACTTTCCTGCTGGAACAATGTATGCTGCAAATGAAATGCATGATTTTAAGAATGGATTGGTAATCTATACCAATACTTGTTATTTCACAAGCGAGCTGAGAATATACTCAAGTAGCACATACAACGGCTTTGTCATTTCCGATCCTCTTCCTGGAACAATCAAGAGTATGAGTTTTAACATGGGACACAAGAAGGATGTATTGGAAGTCTACGGAAGTACAGATAAAGAGAATTGGACTTTGGTGAAGGGAATAAAAACCACTTCTACTTCCTATGAAGACTATACATTATCATTCCCATCAAATGCGAACTATACCTGTTTCAAACTTGATGTAAAAGGGAGCGAACAGATTCGTATAAAATCAATGGCAATCACCTATATTGGCAACGGCAATGACGACAGCAATGAGGATGAAGATGAAGGA
The DNA here is from genome assembly GCA_045612065.1 of Bacteroidaceae bacterium. GTDB lineage: Bacteria > Bacteroidota > Bacteroidia > Bacteroidales > Bacteroidaceae > UBA1189. The sequence continues at coordinate 27,046 of JAZKYH010000040.1, read as the reverse complement.
GGGAATGAGGGCGGTTCCGGAAATACTGGAGATAAAGAAGAGGAGATAATTATTGTCTCTGCCCCGATTTTCACCCCCGTTTCTACATCTTTTAGCACAGAGTATTTAGACGTCACAATCGAAGCAGCAGAAGGATGTGATATTTATTACACCAAGGATGGCACCACTCCATCGTACGCCAACGCTGAAGAGTATGTTGGCACCAAGAGTAATGTGGCCACCATTCTTGCGTCAGACTCTAAAGTGACCTTGCAAGCTATAGCCGTTGACCCCACTACCGGAAAGTGCAGTAGCATCAGCAGTGCCACTTACAATTACGTTTCGATAACAAACGATGGTTCCGCTAAGAGACCTTATATTGTACCCGAGTTAATAGGAATGACAGGAAGCAAAACTAATAAATGGGTAAAAGGTACAATATACGGAGTATTTGTCGATGGGAATCTAATCACCTCAAACTTCAAGGAGTCCATACGTACACATATCGTAATAGGGGACGAACATGAGTATATCGCTGTACAACTTCCCTCTGGCAATGTTCGAACCGAACTAAACTTAGTGGATCATCCCTACTTACGCGGAAAAGAAATTTTAATAAAAGGAACCTTGGAAGGTTACCTCCTTCCCAAAGGACTTGGAGTGAAAAGCCCCTCCGAATATGAGGTCTTCTATGATGTTCCTATCAGTAGTTATGGTTATGCTACATTGTTTTTAGACATACCAGTGGAGGTGTCTGCAGGTTGTACTGCGTATTATTGTACAATAGAAGAGGGGTATGCTAAACTACTCCCTATAGGTTCCATAATACCCGCCAATGTAGGAGTTATTCTTGAATGTGCACCAAATACAATCTGTAGGCTAACCTATACCACCAATTCTTGCGCTGAAGAAGAAACTATTCGGAAAACCAATCAAATGGTCGGATTTATTGAAGATACCATTATACCTGAAAATGGCAACACTTATTATGCATTGAATGTAAAAGATAATAAGTTAGGTTTCTATATGCCTCAAACAACAGACTCTGACGGCATATTTACTGCCAAAGCCAATAAGGCTTATTTGGAGGCCCCAACGGAAATGCGAGCTACAATGTTTCTTATTCATCGAGAAAATGACGAGACTGACATTATTTCCGCCAAGCATATGACTGATAACACTTTTTACGATTTACAAGGGCGTAAAGTCCTTAATCCTACATTAGGTATTTATATCAAAGATGGGAAGAAAGTAGTTATCGAATAAATAAAAGCGAGTAGCATGAAAAAGAAATATGTGACACCAGAGATTACTATAGTGAAGGTCGCTACTTATTCTGTGCTATCGACAAGTATGTATATCGTTAGCGATTCGCAAGGAGACCTCAGAGAAGATCTTGTGGGACGTCGCAGACGACGCGGTGTGTGGGGTAACCTTTGGGTCGATAATAATAAGAGAAACAATATATATTAAAGATATACGACATTGAAAACATTTGAACTGATTGCCAAGACCTTCCAAGGACTGGAGGAGATATTGGCCAAGGAACTGACCGAACTGGGCGCTAACGATGTACAGATAGGTCGCCGCATGGTGTCATTCACAGGTGACAAGATGATGATGTATCGCGCCAACTTCCACTTGCGCACTGCTATACGCATCCTCAAACCCATACTGCACTTCAACGCGAAGGATGCCGACGAGATATACGACATCGTGAAGAACCGCATCAAGTGGGAGGACTACATGACGGTGAACACGAGCTTCGCCGTAGACTCGGTGGTGTTCAGCGATGAGTTCCGCCACTCGAAGTTCGTGGCCTACCGCGTGAAGGATGCCATTGCGGACTACTTCCGCGAGAAGGAGGGCAAGCGCCCCAATGTGCAGGTGACCAACCCCGACCTGACACTGCACATCCACATCGCACAGGAGCGCTGCACGCTGTCGCTCGACTCGTCGGGTGAGTCGCTGCACCGCCGTGGATACCGCCAGGAGGCTGTGGAAGCTCCGCTCAACGAGGTGTTGGCTGCGGGTATGATTCTGCAGACGGGATGGCAGGGAGAGTGCGACTTCGTGGACCCCATGTGCGGTTCGGGCACACTGCCCATCGAGGCGGCGCTCATAGCACGCAACATCGCTCCGGGTGTGTTCCGCAAGGAGTTTGCCTTCGAGAAGTGGGCGGACTTTGATCAGGAGATGTTTGACGAAATCTATAACGACGACTCGGCCGAGCGCGAGTTTACACACCATATCTATGGCTACGACATCGACTGGAAGGCGGTGAACATCGCTACGAACAACGTGCGTGCCGCTGGTTTGTCGAAGGATATCACCATTGAGCGTCGCGACATGGCGGACTTCGTGGAGCCTGCCGAGCGTGCCATCATGGTGACCAACCCGCCCTATGGCGAGCGCATCACCACGGACGACCTCCTGGGCTTGTACCGCACCATCGGCGAGCGTCTGAAGCATGCCTTCAAGGGTAACGATGCGTGGGTGCTGAGCTACCGCAAGGAGTGCTTCGACAAGATTAGCCTCAAGGCGAGCGTGATCATCCCCTTCTACAATGGTGCGCTGCCCTGCGAGTTCCGCAAGTATGAACTCTTCGACGGTAAGTTCCGCGAGTTCCGCGAGAGCGGTGAGGAACTGGACAAGAGCGAGCGCCCCACAACTGAGCGCCGCCCGCTGCGCGAGCGTGAGGAGCGTGCTGCCAAAGCCTTCGGCATGAAGCGCGAGGAGGAGCGTCGCCCACGACGATTCAACGACGACAACCGTGGCTTCGGTGACGACCGCCGCCGTTTCAATGACGACAACCGCCGCTTCGGCGATGAGGAGCGCCGCACCCCGAACAAGCGAGAGATGGCCGAGCGTAACGACCGCGAGCGCTACGAGGAGGACACCAACTACAGCTCACTCTACGAGCGTCACCACGAGTTTGCCAAGATGCAGGCCGCACGCGAGCGCAAGGCGGCTCGTCCGCAGGGCGAGAAGCGTGAGTTCAGAGGCGACAAGCGCGACAATTTCCGCGGTGGCAAGCCCCAAGGCGACAAGCGCGCACAGCGTGCACAGCGCTTTGCAGGCAGCAAGCCCGCCCATGGCAAGGGTAAGCCCGCGGGCAAGCGTGAAAAGAAATAAGCGGAGGGCTCTCCCCCTCCCCTCTGCATCCCTGGCAACAGACCAGCGGACCCGCAGAAGAAAGCAGTACAGACGGCCTTGGCAGTAGCCAAGCCGTCTGTTGCTTTATGCCCCACCCGACAACACTCAATGGAGCTCTGTCGACACTCGAAGGAGCCGAAGCCAAGGGGGAAGGAATGATGTGTGTGCAGAGTTATTTGCGCCCGAAGTCGGCAGGGACCTCGCCCCACTGCTCGGTCTCCCACTTCACGATGGGGATGGTGACGCGGTGTGCCTTGAGCCACGACTCGGCACGTTCGATGAGTTGGAAGAGTTGCTCGGTCTCTTCGGTGCGCTCGAGCTGAGTCTTGCAACACTTCTTGCGTACCCAGCTGATGGCGGTGCGGCTGTCACTGTAGATGGTCATCTTGAGTCCCTGCTTGTCGAGCATAGCCAAGGCGTGTACGATGGCAAGAAACTCGCCAATGTTGTTCGTACCGTGCACGGGGCCAAAGTGGAATATCTCCTTGCCATCGCCAAGGTATACACCGCGGTACTCCATGGGACCGGGGTTGCCACTGCAGGCTGCGTCTACGGCAAGGGCATAGCGCTCCACGGCGGGAGGAAGGGTGTCGAGGGTGAAGGTGGGCGTCTCGGCCTTCTTCTTCATATAGGCATGGGCTGGTGAGGCATACGCGCGCTCGGCCTCTTCCTTCGAGTCGAACGACTTGTACACCGCGCCTTTCACGCCCTTTATCTGCGCCTGGCAATCGTCCCAACTATGGTATATACCGGGGTTGAGGCCATTCCAAACGACGTAAAACTTCTTTTTCATAGATGAAAAGGGAAGAATTAAGAGGGAAGAGTGAAGAGTTAGGCTCCGCGATGCATGCTACCTCTTCATTCTCCCCTCTTCACTTTTCGCTCAATTACATTCTCTCGGGTACTTCGATACCAAGCAAGCCCATACCCAAGCGGATAATCTTAGCCACGTTGGCTGAGAGCACGAGGCGGAAGCGCTTCACGGCTTCGTTCTCTTCGCGCAGGATGCTGTAGTCGTGGTAGAACTGGTTGAACTCCTTCACGAGGTCGTACACGTAGTTGGCAATCACCGAGGGAGTATAAGTGACACCGGCATCCTTCACTACGGCGGGGAACTCGGCGAGTTTCTGAATCAATGCCATCTCCTTTTCGTTGATGGTGAACTCGGAATTGTCCATTGTGATTTCTCCCTCCGCCTTGCGCAAGATAGATTGGATGCGGGCGTAGGTGTACTGGATGAAGGGACCTGTGTTGCCGTTGAAGTCGATAGATTCCTTGGGATTGAAGGTCATGTTCTTGCGGGCATCAACCTTGAGGATGAAGTACTTGAGTGCACCAAGACCTACGATGCGAGCAATGTTCTCGGCCTCTTCGGCAGTGAGTCCGTCGAGCTTGCCGAGCTCCTTAGAGGTCTCGCGGGCGGTAGCAATCATCTCGGCCATGAGGTCATCGGCATCCACTACGGTGCCTTCGCGGCTCTTCATCTTACCTTCGGGGAGCTCTACCATACCGTATGAGAAGTGCACGAGGTCCTTGCCCCAGTCGAAGCCGAGCTTGTCGAGGAGGATAGAGAGCACCTGGAAGTGGTAGTTCTGCTCGTTACCAACGACATAGATCATCTTGTTGATGGGGTAGTCCTGGAAGCGGAGCTTGGCGGTACCGATGTCCTGAGTCATGTATACCGATGTGCCGTCGCTACGGAGCAAGAGCTTGTGGTCGAGGCCCTCACCGGTGAGGTCGGCCCATACGGAGCCATCCTCCTTGCGCAAGAAGAAGCCCTTGTCGAGGCCTTCGAGCACCTTCTCCTTACCCTCGAGGTAGGTCTGTGACTCGTAGTATATCTTGTCGAAGTCTACGCCCATCATCTTGTATGTCTCGTCGAAGCCGGCATATACCCACTCGTTCATCATCTGCCACAAGCCGCGCACCTCGGGGTCGCCAGCTTCCCACTTCACGAGCATCTCGCGTGCTTCGGCCATCAGGGGTGACTTGGCTTCGGCCTCCTCCTTGGTGCAGCCCTCACGCTCCATGATTTCGGCCACCTCGGCTTTGTAGTGTTTGTCAACCGCTACGTAGTAGTCGCCGATGAGGTGGTCGCCCTTCTTGCCCGATGACTCGGGTGTCTCACCCTCGCCATACTTCTGCCAAGCGAGCATAGACTTGCAGATGTGGATGCCGCGGTCGTTTACGATATTGGTCTTCACCACGCGGTTACCATTGGCCTCCATCACATTGGCCAACGCATAACCGAGGAGGTTGTTGCGCACGTGACCGAGGTGGAGGGGCTTGTTGGTGTTGGGCGATGAGTACTCAATCATCACCAGCGGAGAGTTCTCGGTGGGAGTCTGTATGCCGTACTTGGCATCGCTATCGATAGCAGTCAGCAGCTCCACCCAAGCCGATGCGGCGATGGTGAGGTTGAGGAAGCCCTTGATGACATTGAATGCCTGCACCATAGGCTCGTTTGCAGCCAAGTATTCGCCAATCTCCTGTGCCGTCTGCTCAGGACCTTTGCGCGAAGTGCGCAAGAAGGGGAACACCACGAGGGTCAAATGGCCCTCAAACTCTTTCTTTGTCTTCTGCAACTGCACCTGTGCAGGCTCTACAGCCTGTCCGTACAATGCCTGTATCGCCTGAGCGACACTCTGTACCAGCTTCTGTTCTATCATATATCTTGTATGTTGTTTTTTATTCTTGTCGCAAAGTTACTGCAAAAAATCGATTTGGCGAAGACAATGCAAGTATACTTGTATTGTGGGGCCCAATTTAGGAGCAAAAACAGGAAGAATCCTCAGATAACAAATGGTAATAATATAGCAGTTTACCCAGAGGTCTCTGTCATCCTGAACATCGTGAAGGATCCCGCGCTGGGACTTTGCAAGAGACATTTGCGAGATGCTTGACTTTGGCCCCTTCGGGCGTCGACCTAAAGGTTCACTACGTTCAGCATGACACTATCGCGGTAAAAAAGGCCATTTGGGTAAACATCTATATTATTGCCTAACGAATTATCACAGGCTTGACAAAAGTTTGTCGTACCTTTAACAATTTTTTGTCACTGTAGTGATATTTTTTTGTCAAGCCTATGAAAAACTTTGACAAATACTCCCTGCGCATGTCTCGGCTTTGAGATTACAGCCAACTTTCTTGCCTCTGCCTCTGCCACCCGAAACATGAACTTTTTCACCTGAAAAATGCAAAAAATGCCGATTCCATCGGAGGAATCGGCACCTTGCCAATGGGAAAATAGAATTCGTTTCAACAGGAGTGAATCCCCACACTACAGTCGGCGCAATGCCTCCTTGATGGCGGCTTCGACGCTCACCGAGGGCTGCTCCTTGAGGATGGCCTTCACCACCTTTTGCGAAGCGGCAGCCGTGTAGCCCAACATAGAGAGGGCAGCTACGGCACTGTCGAGCACCTCATTGTTGGGCTCTGCAAAGAGGGCACTGCCGAGAGGATTACCCGTGCTATCGCCACCTACGGATACAATCTTGTCCTTCAGTTCCACGATGATGCGCTGGGCGGTTTTGCCACCGATGCCCTTGACCATCTTGAGCAGCTTGTCATTGCCCGAGCCTATCACCTCGCACAGCTCATTGGGGTTGAGGGCCGAGAGGATGGTGCGTGCCGTGTTGCCTCCGATGCCCGACACGGAGATGAGCAGGAGGAAGAGCTCGCGCTCGCGCTTGTCGACAAAGCCGTAGAGCACATGGGCATCTTCGCGGATGGCTTCGTGGATGTAGAGCTTCACCTGCGGGCGGTTCTGTATGGCCGTGTAGGTGTTGAGCGATATGTTGGCGAGGTAGCCCACGCCATGGCACTCCACCGTGGCAGTGGTGGGGGTGAGCTCCGTAAGGTCTCCTTTGAGGTATTCAATCATGATTTTCTATCTTTTGTATCCTAAGGTTTGCACAAAGGTAATCATAAATTCCTTATATAAGAGAAAAAATGGGGCAAATTTGATATTGTCGTTCTTTTACGTTACCTTTGTCCACATTAGTTAGTAACTTGCGGTTAATATGGAAAATCAGAAAACAAAACTCGTAGAAAAGAAATTCCTCATACCTTTTATCCTTATCACCTCGCTCTTTGCGCTGTGGGGATTTGCCAATGACATCACCCACCCCATGGTGGCAGCCTTCCAAACGCTGATGGAATTCTCCGTGGCCAAGTCGTCACTGATACAGTTGGCATTCTACGGCGGTTACGCCACGATGGCTGTGCCCGCTGCACTCTTCATCCGTAAATACAGCTACAAGAGCGGTATCCTGTTGGGCTTGGCGCTCTATGCCGTAGGAGCATTCATGTTTATCCCCGCTGCGGCTTATCAGAGCTTTGCATTCTTCTGTGTTTCGCTCTACGTGCTCACCTTCGGATTGGCATTCTTGGAGACCACAGCCAACCCCCTCATCCTTTCGTTGGGAAGTCCGGAGACAGCTACTCAGCGCCTGAACATGGCACAAGCCTTCAATCCCATAGGTGCCCTCTCGGGTATGTCGGTAGCAGCCCTCGTGGTGTTGCCCAACCTTATCTCGGACAAGCGCAATGAGGCCGGTGAAATCATCTACCACACATTGAGCGAAGCTGAGAAAGCCGACATACGTTTACACGACCTTGCCACGATACGTGACCCCTACGTGATGCTGGGCATACTTGTGCTTGTGGTATTCATAGTCATCGCCTTTACCAAGATTCCCCAAACCCGAGGCGAAGGCGTGAAGACAAAGAAGAGCATCACACTGAACCGTCTGTGGAAGAACAAGCTCTATCGCAGCGGTGTGGTGGCACAGATATTCTATGTGGGAGCGCAGATTATGACGTGGACCTTCATCATCCAATATGCCGACCGTTTGGGACTCGACAAGGCTACGGCACAGAAATACAACATCGTAGCGATGAGCTTCTTCCTCATCTCACGTTTCGTGAGCACCTATCTGATGCGCCACATCAGCGGACGCAAACTACTTATGCTCTTCGGCATAGGAGCTTGCATCACCACTTTGGGCGCCATCCTCATCGATGGCATGGGAGGTCTGTACAGCTTGATGGCTACGAGCGCATTCATGTCGCTCATGTTCCCCACCATCTACGGCATCGCTCTTGAGGATGTGAAGGCCGAAGACACTACCCTCGGAGCCGCTTTCCTCGTGATGGCCATTGTGGGTGGAGCCGTGATACCTCCCCTCCAAGGAGCCATCATCGACCTCGGCACCATAGCCGGTATGCCTGCGGTGAATTTGTCGTTCATCCTGCCATTCACATGCTTTGCCGTAGTGGCACATTATGGATGGTCGGCAGTGAGAGCAAACCGTAAATGCAAACTCTAATTGTCACTTTTATTTGCAAATAGGAACATTTCGGGTGTTATAAAGCATTTTTGCATTTTTTTAGCAAAATAAAATCGGCAATCCGCTTTTTGTTAAAGAAAAACATTGTTATATTTGTACACGGTTTGAAAGGAACGTTTTCCCGACATTCCGTAAAGCGAGAAAAGAAAAACAATATTAACCATAACTTTTTAATTTAATAAAAAATGGCAAACATTGATTTGAGCAAGTACGGAATCACTGGTGCAGTAGAAGTTTTGCACAATCCGTCTTATGAGGTTTTGTTCCAAGAGGAAACAAAAGCAGGTCTTGAAGGTTTCGAGAAGGGTCAGGAGACTGAGCTCGGTGCCGTTAACGTGATGACAGGTGTTTACACCGGCCGTTCACCCAAGGACAAGTTCTTTGTAATGGACGAGGTAAGCAAGAACACTGTATGGTGGACTTCTGATGAATATAAGAACGACAACAAGCCCGTAACAGAGGCTACTTGGGCAGTGCTCAAGGATCTCGCTGTGAAGGAGCTCTCTGGCAAGAAGCTCTTCGTAGTAGATACCTTCTGCGGTGCTAACGAGAACACACGTTTGAAGGTTCGCTTCATCATGGAGGTTGCATGGCAGGCTCACTTCGTGAAGAACATGTTCATCCGTCCTACTGAGGAGGAGCTCGCAAACTACGGTGAGCCCGACTTCGTAGTATACAACGCTTCTAAGGCAAAGGTAGAGAACTACGCTGAGCTCGGCCTCAACTCTGAGACTGCAGTTGTGTTCAACCTCACCTCTAAGGAGCAGGTAATCCTCAACACATGGTACGGTGGTGAGATGAAGAAGGGTATGTTCTCAATCATGAACTACCTCCTCCCCTTGCGCGGCATCGCTTCAATGCACTGCTCTGCCAACGTAGGTCACGATGGCGACACCGCTATCTTCTTCGGTCTCTCTGGTACAGGTAAGACTACTCTCTCTACCGATCCTAAGCGCCTCCTCATCGGTGACGACGAGCACGGTTGGGACGACGAGGGCGTATTCAACTTCGAGGGTGGCTGCTACGCTAAGGTTATCAACCTCGACAAGGAGTCTGAGCCCGATATCTTCAACGCTATCAAGCGCAACGCTCTCCTCGAGAACGTAACCGTAGACGCTAACGGCAAGATCAACTTCGCTGACAAGAGCGTTACCGAGAACACTCGTGTATCATATCCTATCGACCACATCGAGAACATCGTTAAGCCCGTTTCTAAGGCAGGTCCCGCTAAGAAGGTTATCTTCCTTTCAGCTGACGCATTCGGTGTACTTCCTCCCGTATCTATCTTGAACCCCGAGCAGACTCAGTACTACTTCCTCTCTGGCTTCACCGCTAAGTTGGCAGGTACAGAGCGTGGTATCACAGAGCCCACTCCCACATTCTCAGCTTGCTTCGGTGCTGCATTCTTGAGCTTGCACCCCACAAAGTACGGTGAGGAACTCGTGAAGAAGATGGAGGCTAACGGTGCTACAGCATACCTCGTTAACACAGGTTGGAACGGTACCGGCAAGCGTATCTCTATCAAGGATACACGTGGTATCATCGATGCAATCCTCGACGGTTCTATCGACAAGGCTCCCACAAAGGTTATTCCTTTCTTCGACTTCGTAGTTCCCACAGAGCTTCCCGGTGTTGACACTGGTATCCTCGATCCTCGCGACACTTACGAGTGCGCTTGTCAGTGGGAAGAGAAGGCTAAGGACCTCGCTGGCCGCTTCATCAAGAACTTCGCTAAGTTCACAGGCAACGAGGCTGGTAAGGCTCTCGTAGCTGCTGGTCCTAAGCTCTAATTGAGCAGAACGCAGCAACGGGCGACCAAGCTCGTAGTTGCTGGACCTCAATCAATACAGACAAGGGCAGCTTGTAAAACAAGTTGCCCTTGTTATTTTGTTATAAGACATACAGATGTTTATCCAATGTCTCTGTCATCCCGAGCAAAGAGAGGGATCTCGCGCAGGGATGACGCGGAGCATTAGCGTCGGTTGCGACGAAGGAAACTTTAGTTTCCCCGAGGAGTCCCTTTTCACCAGGGCATCCTGCGAGATTTCTCGCTTTGCTCGAAATGACACGAGACGTTTTGGACAACATCTATATTATTGCCTAATCATAATATAATAAGATGTCCAGACCCCTCCGATTCGCAATCGTCATCCTCTACATCCTCGTATCTGCCTACGGCTGTATCAGTTCGTGGCAGCACTACGATGCGCGCTTTTTCCTCTACTTCACCAACCTGGGCAACATCTACTGCCTCGGATTGATGGTGAACGAGTTGGTGCGCCTCTTTCGTCGCAAGCCCATCTCTCTGCCCTTGTTGCAGTGGGAGTTTGCAGGCCTCATCTCCATCCTTGTCATTGGTGTCGTATTCAACCTCCTTTTAGGAGACCCCACATCGGCAGACTATTGGAGCAATAAGCCCAGCGTATGCCTGCATCTTATCACTCCCATCCTCTATGCCATCTACTTCCTCAGCACACGCCCTGTGCGTAAGGTCACGGTAGGAGGCATCCAAAGTAGCATACTCCTACCCTACCTGTATATAGCTTTCATCTACACACGCCATCTCATCACTGGCGATCAATGGTTCCCCTATTTCTTCCTCGATGTCAACCGCATCGGATGGGGTGGTGCCTTGGGGTGGATTATAGCACTCACCGTCGTGTTTGTCCTCACAGGCTTCATCTTCATCTATTTGGGAAAGAAGCGAAGTGAGCGGAAGGCATAAAGGTAAAAGAGTATTATTCTCTATCCCGATAATTGCTGACAGAATAACAAGAAACAATATAACAGAACATGAAAAGAGTTTATGATTTTTTGAAAGAGGCCAAGGTCTATTACCTTGCCACCATGGATGGCGACCAGGCTCGTGTACGCCCATTCGGAACCCTCGACCTGTTTGAAGGCAAGCTGTACATCATGACCAAGAATGGTAAGAAAGTATCCGACCAGATGAAGGCCAATCCCAAGGTGGAGCTCACTGCCATGCGTGGAGAGGACTGGATACGCATCACCTGCGAAGCTTATCTCGAGACAAAGCACGAAGCTGTTGTGAGCATGGTAGACGCACACCCCCACTTGGCTCAGTTCTATCGTGCCGACGACCCCAATACAGAGGTATTCTACCTCGCCAATGCTACAGCCATCATCTTTAGCACTACTCCCGAGCCGCTGACCATACAGTGGTAATCTACCACAATGAAGAGAGCATACGCTATAGTGTTATCCCTGGTGCTGGTCCTGGTGTGTGCCACCAGTGCACAGGCACAGAACTACAAGAGCAAGCAGGTAAGGCTGCCTGTAGACTTGTATAATGGTGACACTATTCCTGTAGTATACCTTCCCAACGTATATATCTACCGTCCGCCCAGCTTCGACAATCGTCGTCAGGAGCGTTTCTATTGGCGCAATGTGCGCGACGTGAAGAAGACCCTGCCCATAGCACGCGAGGTGCGCGGCATCATCATCGAGACCTACGAGTACCTGCTCACCATACCCGACGAGAAGGCGCGCGAGGCACATCTCTCTGCCGTAGAAAAGGGTATGATAGAGCAGTACACCCCACAGATGAAAAAGCTGACGCTGCGCCAAGGCAAGATGCTCATCAAGCTCATCGACCGTGAGTGCGACCAGACGGGATTCGACCTTATCAAAGTCTTCATGGGCGGCTTCAAAGCCAACTTCTATCAGACCTTTGCCGCCATCTTCGGGGCCAGCTTGAAAAAGGAATACGACCCCGAGGTCGAAGATACAGAGCTGGAAGAGATCATCTTCTGGATAGACAACGGTGCGCTGTGACAGGCACTCCTCGAAAACGGCAACGTAGAGAAGGCATATTTCACCGAGTAGACGATTTTTATTTTTGGCCTGGCAAGGAATCCGCCCGTTTGCAAGCAAAGGGGAAGTACTTCTCTGTCAGTACTCGAGTACTTCCCTATCCGTACTGCAGTACTAACAAAGAAGTACTGCAAATTCGCTCTGTTCAATTCTTTCATCGGTTATCCTCGTTGTACCAACGTTGCAGTGCCGATGATGCCACCCCCTTGTTCTCTCATTTTCCCCCATTTCATCGGGAACGCCCATCCTTGCCAGCCCAAAAATAAAAATCGTTTACTCAGCAAGAATGGGCATTCTTACCTCAATCGAAGTAGTTGTAACGCTCTTCGTAGGCATCGAACTCCAGAGTGGGGAGTCCAATCTCAGTGAGCACCTCGCGGATGTAAGCCATCTCCTTGGGTGAGCAGAGACGGTCTCCACGGCGACGCTCATAGTAGCAGTTACGCGAAAAGTAGTGCGTCAGTTTATCGCAAAACTTGGCATATTGGGCCGGGAGCATCTGCACCTGCATGCCACAGAAGCCGCGAGCATACACCGCCTTTTGCGCAGAGCGATAGTAGCGACACTCCGTACCAGGTACAACGCATGAAGGATTTAGTATGGTTAGATGTTCTTCACTCTCGGGTATTGAGTTCCATACCATACGGGCAAACAGGTAGCCGCCATAAGGCAATCAGCATGGAGGCAAAGTGCAAAGTTGTGAGGCACTTGGTTGTAGTCGATGTCATTCATAGTCTTCTGAATCTATCCTATGGAAGATACGAAAAAGCAAGCGAAAACACAAGTTCGCTTGATGTTTTTCTCGTCGCCGATGCGGAAACGAAGTTCGCTAGCGGAAAAACTAAGATATTATCAAAGACAGCAAAAAGCACCATTACTAAAATAAAGCGAATTGTAATTTGCCAACTATAAATTTATTATTACTTTTGTTCCCGTGCTTCCGAGCACACAACATTTTGATTGCTCATTTTCCACTCGAATCACCACCTCGAAAAAGAAAAACGAGCAATAAACATCCAACACACGGTGAAGTTACGCCTTAGCGTAGACTTCTCCATAGTGTGTTGGGGCTTGTGGTGAGCCCGAGTGGAATATGGCAGTAGTCTGCGCTTTCTTTATGCTTGCGTGGATTAATGCCAAGGAAAAAGGCTAACAATGTTTAACTGAAATAGTAATCAAAATGAGAACAAACATTCTTCGAGCAAGAAAAGCGCTATTGGTGCTATTTGCAATGATGATGCCATTATTGGCCAGTGCCCACGACTTTGAGGTAGACGGCATCTACTACAACATCACTTCTGAAACGGGAAAGCAGGCCGAGGTGACCTTCAAGGGAGACTTACACAATAGTTACTTAGATGAGTACTCCGGCTCCATCACCCTCCCCGCCACCGTTACCTTCGAGGGCGTAGCGTATAGCGTGACGAGCATTGGAAAGTATGCTTTCGAGGTTTGCAGCAGTCTTGTCTCTGTCACTATCCCCGAGAGTGTGACGAGCATTGGAGAGAATGCTTTCTATGGTTGCAGCAGTCTTGCCGCGATTTATATCAGTAGCCTTGAGGCGTGGTGCAAGATTTCGTTTGCTAGTGCTTCTTCCAATCCTCTCGATTATGCCAAGAATTTGTATTTGAACGGAGAGCTTGTTACAGAACTGATTATCCCCGAGGGCGTGACAAGCATTGGAAACTATACTTTTTATAATTGCAGCAGCCTCACCTCCATCACCATCCCCGAGGGTGTGACGAGTATTGGAAGTTATGCGTTCTCCAATAGCGGTGTCGGCGGTAGCTTAACAATACCTTTTAGCTGTAAATACATTGGAGAACAAGCTTTTTCCCATACAAAAATTACTCGTTTGCATTTTGACATGAAGTTTGCTGGTATCGATTTAAATAACCTTTGTACAATTGGTGATTGTGCTTTTAGTCATTGTGATGTATTGGAATATGTAAATTTTCAACTTCTTCTTTTTCATATAGGAATTAATCCATTTATAGCATGTGAAAGCCTTGTTGAAATTGAAGGAACGGGAGTATATACAAACGATGAGTGTACTCAGGGTAACACTTTAATCGATGGATGTATCTATAGTTTTGTTGATAAAGAAGGAGTATCTTACCTAGAATTAATAAGTTGCCCTGCAGGAAAAGACAGTTATGTTAACCCCAACTCATCTCGTAATGAATTGATTTCATTGGGAGATTATGCTTTTTCTGGATGTACAAAAATAACTTTTTTAGAAATACCTAATACCGTTAAGAAAATTGGCGACTATAGTCTTGTTCTACCTAGAAATCTTGATTATAATGATAATACTTACCGTAAAGTTATTATACCAGAGAGTGTTGAGGAATTTGGCAAGAACGTCTTTGCGTGGCATGGAACAAATTGGGATGTATACCTTTATGGTAGTACAAGTATTAAAAACTTAAGTGTCAGTATGTTTTTACATAAATTTGGTAATCTACATATTTTGTTTGGAACCAAAAACGATTTTTTAGAAAACAATCCTTCCATTGAACATTGGTTTAATGTCATTGATGATATTGGTGCAACCATCACTGATATTACTCTTAGCCAATTATCAGTAAAAATCTTCGAAGGAGAATCAATCAGCCTTATCGCCACAACAACCCCAGAAGAAGCAGAAGACTCATCAATAATTTGGAACAGCAGCAACCCCAGCGTAGCCTCTGTAAACAACAACGGCAAGGTGACCGCCATTGCTCCTGGCACCGCCACCATCACAGTTACGGCCAACGTCGGTAGCGGAGTGAGCGCCCTGTGCGAGGTGATCGTGAACAAACTCATCTTGGGCAAGTGCGCCACACCCACCATCAGCTACATCGATGGCAAGATATCTCTCATCTGCGAGATGGAGGAAGCTAAAGTGATAACAACTATTGCGAAAGGCGATGATGAGACTCGAGAAGAGATGGAGTTCGAGTATATCCCCACCCAAACCATCACCGCCTACGCCACCAAGGAGAATTACGAAGACTCCAACGTAGCCACCCTCACCATCTGCTGGATTCCCTGCAGCGAGGAGCATCATAGTGAGGAGACAGACGTCCTCACCATCCCCTCAAAGCCCGTGCTCATCAGCGCTCGTGACGGTGTGCTCACCCTCAGCGGATTGGCAGAAGGCACCGAGGTAGCCCTCTACACCACTGATGGCATCATGGTAGCCCAGCAGCAGAGCAGCGCTGGCGAGGCGAAGTTCACCATATCAACCAACCAAGTATACCTCGTCCACATTGGCGATAAGGTGGTGAAGATAGGCATGTAACACCCGCAAGACCACACTATAGTACACACGGGAGCACCCTAGGGTGCTCCCGTGAACTTTATGTGAGACCATTTAGGCACTCGCCACCTGATTACAGATTACGATTACAGTTTAACGAATACCGATAATAAAATCCAAACAGATTCTAAAAAGATTCCGAATGATTGGGGATATAGCGAGAAAAGGAGTAATTTTGCACTCGAATTAGAATAGAAACAATTAGATAAGATAAGAATATGGCATTACAATGTGGCATCGTAGGACTTCCCAACGTAGGTAAGTCGACCCTTTTCAACTGTTTGTCAAATGCTAAGGCACAAGCGGCAAATTTCCCCTTCTGTACAATTGAGCCCAACGTGGGCGTAATCACCGTTCCCGATGAGCGACTCAATAAACTGGCCGAGCTTATCAACCCCAACCGCATCGTACCTACCACGGTGGAGATTGTGGACATTGCCGGACTCGTGAAGGGTGCCAGCAAGGGCGAAGGCTTGGGTAATAAGTTCCTTGCCAACATCCGCGAGACCGATGCCATCATCCACGTGCTCCGTTGTTTCGACGACGACAATGTGACTCACGTTGACGGCTCTGTAGACCCCGTGCGCGATAAGGAGATTATTGATGCCGAGTTGCAGATTAAGGACCTCGAGACCGTAGAGCAGCGCATCCAGCGCGTGCAGAAGCAGGCTACCACCGGTGGCGACAAAGCTGCCAAGTTGCAGTACGAGGTGCTGTGCAAGTACCGCGACGTGTTGCAGCAAGGTAAGTCGGCACGTAGCGTTACGTTTGACACCAAGGACGAGCAGAAGGCAGCCAAGGAACTCTTCTTGCTCACCTCAAAACCCGTACTCTACGTGTGCAACGTCGATGAGAAGAGCGCCATCAACGGTAACAAATATGTAGAACAGGTACGCGAGGCCATCAAGGAAGAGAATGCCGAGTTGCTTATCGTAGCTGCTCGCACCGAGGCCGATATCGCCGAGCTCGAGACCTATGAAGACCGTCAGATGTTCCTTGCCGAGGTAGGCTTGGAGGAGTCAGGCGTGGCACGCCTCATCAAGTCGGCCTACGCACTGCTCAACCTCGAGACCTACATCACTGCCGGTGTGCAGGAGGTGCGTGCATGGACCTACCACAAGGGTTGGAAGGCTCCCCAATGTGCCGGTGTCATCCACACCGACTTCGAGAAGGGCTTCATCCGCGCCGAGGTTATCAAGTACGAAGACTACATCAAGTACGGCTCTGAGGCTGCCGTTCGCGAAGCCGGCAAGCTCTCTGTCGAGGGTAAGGAGTATGTCGTACAAGATGGCGACATCATGCACTTTAGGTTTAACGTTTAAACTAGTTAAGAGGGAAGAGTGAAGAGGGAAGAGTTGCCATCCGGAGACTCACTTCTTCACTCTTCACTCTTCACTTTTCCCTCTTCCCTCATATGATTACCTGGAATCCCCCCATTGGCATTGGCCCCTTGCGCTTCTACGCCCTGTTTTGGGTGTTGGGCTTGGCAGGCGGCTATCTCGTAGTACAGAAGCTCTATAAAGACCAGAAGATAAAGCCCGAGCTCTTCGAGCCCCTCTTCTTCTATTGCTTCCTCGGCATCTTGCTTGGTGCTCGTTTGGGTCATTGTATTTTCTACGAGCCCCAGTACTACTTCCACGACTTCCCCCGTTTCCTTGAGATGTGGCTTCCCATACGCTTCACCCCTTCGGGTGTGCGCCTCATCGGTTATCAAGGATTGGCAAGCCATGGTGGCACATTGGGTCTCATGATAGCCTTGTGGCTCTATGTGCGCAAGTATAAGGTACCCTTGTGGACCGTGCTCGACAACATTGCCATTGCCACCCCTATCACCGCCTGCTGCATCCGCTTGGGCAATCTCATGAACTCCGAGATCATAGGCCGTCCCACAGGAGGCGACTTTGGCTTCATCTTCACGCAGGTCGACATGCTTCCCCGCCACCCAGCACAGCTCTACGAGGCCATCTCCTATGCCCTGTTCGGACTCATCGGCTGGTACCTCTACAAGCGCATGCCGCACAAGGTGGGCACAGGCTTTTTCTTCGGCTACTGCCTCACCAACATCTTCACCTTCCGCTTCTTTGTGGAGTTCTTCAAGGAGGTGCAGAGCGATTTCGAGGTAGGCATGCCGCTCGATATGGGTCAGCTCCTCAGCATCCCCTTCGTGCTGCTCGGTGTATGGTGCATGGTACGTAGCTTCAAGACCCCAAGCGTAGCGAAGAAAAGATAGCCTTTACCCCAAGGCTTGGCATCCTTGCTGCCTTTTGTAACAGGTGAAAGTAAACTTTCTCACTGCATTCTCTTGCATATTCACTTGCCTTGTACTAATTTTGCTCGCGAGTTTTTAACTTATTAATAAGAGTATTAAGAAACAATTAGTATACTATGGGCTTCAATATTATTACTGCAGCTGAGGCTGCAAGCTATGTAAAGCATGGATATAATGTCGGTTTGGGTGGTTTCACTCCAGCCGGTACTCCCAAGACCGTTACTGCTGAGATTGCCCGCCTCGCCGAAGCAGAGCATGCAGCGGGACGTCCCTTCCAGATAGGTCTTTTCACAGGAGCCTCTACAGGCGACTCATGCGATGGTGCGCTCACCCGCGCCAAGGCATTGCGCTACCGCGCTCCCTATACCACAAATGGTGACTTCCGTAAGGCAGTCAATGCAGGTGAAATAGCTTATAACGATATACACCTCTCACAGATGGCGCAAGAGTTGCGCTACGGTTTCATGGGAAAGGTCGACGTGGCCATCCTCGAGGCTTGCGAGGTGACTCCCTGCGGTAAGATATACCTCACAGCAGGTGTAGGTATCGCTCCCACCGTGGCTCGTTTGGCCGATAAGATTATCATCGAGCTGAACAGCGCCTATGGCACCGCTCCCAAAGGCTTGCACGACATCTACGAACCACTCGACCAGCCCCTGCGTCGCGAGATTCCCGTATATCGTCCCAGCGACCGTATCGGTGCGCCTTACATTCAGGTAGATCCTGCAAAGATTGTGGGTGTCGTAGAGGTGAACCTTCCCGATGAGGCACGTCCCTTCACCGACCCCGACCCCATCACCCAGCAGATAGGTAACAACGTGGCTCAGTTCCTCATCAGTGACCTCAAGCGTGGCATCATCCCTTCCAGCTTCCTCCCCTTGCAGAGTGGTGTGGGCAACGTGGCTAATGCCGTGCTCGGTGCTCTCGGTGCTGACCCCACTGTACCTGCCTTTGAGATGTACACTGAGGTAATTCAAGACTCTGTTATCGACCTCATCCGCTCGGGCCGCTGTAAGTTTGGTAGCACCTGTTCGCTCAGCGTGAGCAACGAGGGTCTCAAGAGCATCTACGACGATATCAACTTCTTCAAGGACAAGCTCATCCTCCGCCCCTCAGAGATATCCAACCATCCCGCTGTGGCACGCCGCATAGGGCTCATCTCTATGAATACCGCCCTCGAAGCCGACATCTACGGTAACGTAAACTCTACTCACGTATGCGGAACTAAGATGATGAATGGTATCGGTGGCTCAGGCGATTTCACTCGTAACGCCTATATTTCTATCTTCTCGTGCCCGTCAACAGCCAAGAATGGTGCCATCAGCGCCATCGTGCCCATGGTGTCACACGTGGACCACAACGAGCATAGTGTGAACATCTTGATTACCGAGCAGGGTATTGCCGATCTTCGCGGTAAGAGCCCCATGGAGCGTGCCAAGACCATCATTGAGAACTGTGCACACCCCGACTATCGTCAGCTGTTGTGGGACTACCTGCACTACTCTACCAAAGGCCACACCTGCCACAACCTGCGCGCTGCCTTCGGCATGCACCAGGCATTGATGGAAAAGGGCGACATGCGCCTCACCGATTGGAGCAAGCTGGTGTAAAAGTACTTGATTAAAGCATAAAAGGAGGGCGCGTCTAACAAGGCACGCCCTCCTTTATTGACCATCCATCATGACTCAATTAAAAACTTATGGTAATAAACAAAAAAGGCTCATCTCGCGATGAACCTTTTTTGCTCTTCGTCTTGGACTTGAACCAAGGACCCTCTGATTAACAGTCAGATGCTCTAACCGACTGAGCTAACGAAGAATATAATCTAACCCTTAAATCTTTCGCTCTTCGTCTTGGACTTGAACCAAGGACCCTCTGATTAACAGTCAGATGCTCTAACCGACTGAGCTAACGAAGAATTTGGGGTGCAAACGGAAGAAAATGATATTTTTTCTCTCAATTGCGGTGCAAAATTAATAGGATATTTTGAAATAAGCAATAACTTTGTGGAAAAATTTGCAAAAAACGAGAAATAACGCCGTAAATATGAAGAAAATTATAGGAATTGGTAATGCTTTGACCGATGCGTTGGTTACTTTGCCCAATGATGACTTGCTCCACACCTTTGGTCTTCCCAAGGGCAGTATGACGCTTATTGGCGACGAGGAGCAGCAGCGTATACAGGAATGTTTTGCTTCGCTCAACGTGCAGCGCGCCACGGGAGGCTCGGCTGGCAACACGATGTTGGCATTAGCCAACCTGGGAGCGGAGCCTGGCTTCATCGGTTCCGTGGGCGATGATGCTACCGGTGATTTCTTTGCGGCCAACTGCGAGCAGCGCGGCATCACCCCCTATCTGACGAAACTGCCCATGCAGTCGGGCATTGCCTATACTTTTATATCTCCCGGTGGTGAGCGCACCTTTGCCACCTACCTCGGTGCAGCGGCCATGATGGGTCCCGAGACTCTTGCTTCTGAGATGTTCGACGGGTACGACTACCTCTACGTAGAGGGATACCTCGTGCAGAACCACGCGCTCATCCTCCGTGCCGTTGAGTTGGCCAAGGAGAAGGGCTTGAAGGTGTGTCTCGACTTGGCAAGTTACAATATCGTGGCTGCCGACCACGAGTTCTTCACTCGCCTGGTGACCGAATATGTTGATGTGGTCTTCGCCAATGAGGAGGAGGCACGCGCCTTTGCCGAGGCCGAGCCTGCCGAGGCTTTGGAGCGTTTGCACTCCCTGTGCGAGGTGGCTGTGGTGAAGTTGGGTCCTGCTGGTGCAACTATCATGAGTCGAGGCGAGAAGGTATTTGTTGAGGCATGGCCTGTCGAGAAGGTTACCGACACCACGGCTGCCGGTGACTTCTATGCTGCTGGCGTGATGTATGGCCTCATGAACGGCTGCTCGCTTGCGCAGTGCGCCCAGGTGGGAACCATCCTTTCGGGTCACGTGATACAGATTGTAGGTACCCAACTCTCCGAAGAGGTATGGGCGCAGATGAAATCATTAATTGCTCAAACGTTAGCATCATGAAGAAACTTCGCAAATCGTGGGCTTGGGTGTTGGCCCTCCCCATCGTGTGTGTCGCGCTGATGAGTTTCAAGGGCGACGACCGCAACTTCCTCCTGTCGAAATACCTCGACACCTTCCATTCGGTGTTCCGCGAACTCGACATGATGTATGTCGACACCATCGATGTGGCCAATGCAATAGAGACGGGCATCCATGCCATGCTCTCCGACTTGGACCCCTATACCGTATACTACCCCGAAGAGGAAGACGAGGACCTCAAGATGATGCTCACGGGCAAGTATGCCGGTGTGGGTGCTGTTATCCGCTACCACAAGGGGCACGGCCGCGTAGTCATCGTAGAACCCTATGAGGGTATGCCTGCCCTTGAGGGAGGTCTGCTTGCTGGCGATATCCTGCTCTCCATCGATGGTGAGGACCTCAAGGGACTTCCCGTAGATGAGGTGAGCACCCGCTTGCGTGGCGAGCCGGGTACCACGCTTACCGTACGTGCCAAGCGTGAGGGTGTGGCCGACAGCATCGTAGAGGTGAAGCTCTCCCGTGCCAATATTGCCATGCCTCCCGTGCCCTATTATACCCTGTTCTCTGATGGAGTAGGATATGTTATCCTCAACAGTTTCACCGAGAACTGTGCCCGTGAGGTACGCATGGCCTTGGTAGAACTCAAGAATCGGGGTGCCCGTAGTTTCATCCTCGACCTTCGTGGCAACGGAGGCGGTTCCATGGCCGAGGCCATTGATATTGCTGGTCTCTTCATCCCCAAGGGCACCGTGGTGGTGTCTACCAAGGGTAAGATACCTCAAGCCTCACAAACCTACACCACACGTCGCGAACCGCTCGACCTGGAGATGCCGCTCATAGTCCTTGTTGACGGACAGAGCGCCTCATCGTCCGAGATTGTGGCTGGTGCCATCCAAGACCTCGACCGCGGTGTCATCATGGGTAGCCGCACCTATGGCAAGGGCTTGGTGCAGACCGTGCGTGAGCTTCCCTATAATGCTTCGCTGAAGATTACCACATCGAAGTACTACACTCCCTCGGGACGTTGCGTGCAGAAGATTGATTACTCAAAGAAACGCTCGAATGCCGACAAGAGCGAAGCGGGCGACACCATTGCACCTACCTTCTATACCCTTGCAGGCCGTCCCGTGCATGAGAAGGGAGGCATCTCGCCCGACGTGGAGATTACCGCCGAGCGCCTGCCCAATCTGCTGTTCTACCTGGCCAATAGCGACATCCTGTTCGATTTCGTTACCGACTACACCCGCAGCCATGCCGCCATTGCTCCCATCGAGGAGTTTGAGGTGAGCGACAGCCTCTTTGCAGCGTTCAAGGCGGCCGTCAAGGCTTCGGACTTCACCTATGACCGTCAGAGCGAGAAGGCGCTTGCCGCACTCAAGGAGGTGGCCGAGTTTGAGGGCTACACCACCGAAGCGGCTGCCGAGTTTGCCGCCTTGGAGAAGAAACTCAGCCACGACATCGACCGCGACTTCGACATCTTCAAGAAGGATATCAGCGAACTGCTTGCCGACGAACTCGTCACCCGATACTACTATCAGCGTGGCAGCATTATCCAAGCCATCAAGAGCGACAGCACCATCCTGCGTGCCCGTACGCTCCTGAATGATGAGGCAGCCTACAAGCAGATTCTCGCTCCGAAGGAGGTAAAGGACAAGAAGGACAAGAAGAAAAAGTAAGCAGATTCTAAAACTATGTTAGTCAAGGTCATAGGAGCAGCCGTGCAGGGTGTCGATGCCACCATCGTCACCATCGAGGTCAACACGTCGCGTGGCGTGAAGTTCTTCCTTGTGGGCCTCCCCGATGCGGCCGTCAAGGAGAGTCACGAGCGCATACGTGCCGCCCTGCTCAACACGGGCTACAAGGTGCCAGCGTCGCAGATTACCGTCAACATGGCTCCTGCCGACATCCGCAAGGAGGGCTCGGCCTACGACCTACCCATAGCCATTGGCATACTGGCTGCGAGCGACATGGTCCTCGCCGACAAACTCCCGCGCTATCTCATCATGGGCGAGCTGGGGCTCGATGGCAACCTCATGCCCATCCGTGGTGCCCTGCCCATCGCCATCAAGGCACGTGAGTTGGGCTATGAGGGACTCATCCTCCCTGCTCAGAATGCCCGTGAGGCAGCCGTGGTCAACAACCTCAACGTCTATGGCGTCGACAACATCGTGCAGGTGATACGCTTCCTCAATGGCGAGGACACCTTGATGCCTACCGTCGTGGACACGCGAGGCGAGTTCTACGCCCATCAGGACAACTTCGAGTTCGACTTCTCCGACGTGCGTGGCCAAGAGAACGTGAAGCGCGCCTTCGAGGTGGCAGCAGCCGGCTCGCACAACATCATCCTCATCGGTCCGCCCGGAGCAGGCAAGTCCATGATGGCCAAGCGGCTGCCCTCCATCCTGCCTCCCCTATCGCTTCATGAGAGTTTGGAGACCACCAAGATACACTCCGTGGCAGGTCGCCTCGGCAAGGATGCCTCACTCGTGGCTGTGCGCCCCTTCCGCAGTCCGCACCACACCATCTCGTCGGTGGCCCTCGTAGGTGGTGGCGCCAATCCGCAGCCGGGTGAGATAAGTCTGGCCCACAATGGTGTGCTCTTCTGCGACGAGCTCCCCGAGTTTAACCGCAGCGTGCTCGAGATGTTGCGCCAGCCCCTCGAAGACCGCCACATCACCGTGGCCCGTGCCAAGTATAGCATCGACTATCCCGCCAACTTCATGCTTGTGGCCTCGATGAACCCGTGTCCGTGCGGTTACTATAACCACCCCACCAAGCCCTGCGTGTGCAGCCCCTCGCAGGTGCAGAAGTACCTCAACAAGATCAGCGGCCCGTTGCTCGACCGCATCGACATACAGGTCGAGATTGTGCCCGTGCCCTTCGACGACCTGGTCAAGGAATCTCCCTCAGAGAGCAGTGCCGCGATACGCGAGCGTGTCATCCGTGCCCGTCAGGTGCAGGAGCAGCGCTTTGCCGATGAGCCGGGCATCCACTGCAATGCGCAGATGACGCCCCGTCTGCTACAGAAGTATGCCACCCCCGACGAGCGTGGCAAGGCCATGCTGCAGAGTGCCATGGAGCGCCTCAACCTCTCGGCCCGTGCCTACGACCGCATCCTCAAGGTGGCCCGCACCATTGCCGACCTCGATGGCAGCGACACCATCCAATCCACCCACATCGCCGAAGCCATCGGCTACCGCAGCCTCGACCGCGAGAACTGGGGAGCATAAGTCTTACACAATGAAGGAGCTCCGTAGGATTAAAAGAATCTTGGCAATTTTTCTTGCTGCTTTAAGTTGCGGTTTGTGTGCTTCGTGTGGTGATACAGACCCCATTGAAGACAATGATAACCCTTACGAAATGCCAGAATATGATTTTTCTCCAAAGGAGAATATAGTTGCTGACAGGCAGTATTATTCCGGCATTGACGAGGTTCAGTTCCCGAACCACCTTTGGGACACCCCTGCTTTTGAGAGAGCACCCCAACACGACAGACAGGACCAAGGCGTGGAGGCTTATTTCTTGCAAAGCGTCTCTTATAACGACGTGCCGACCCATGTCTTTGCCTATGTAGGTATCCCCTCCACAGCAACAAAGGACAATCCCGTTCCCGGTGTTGTGCTCATCCACGGTGGTGGCGGTACGGCCTTTTGCGACTGGGTTAAAATGTGGAACGATTGGGGCTATGCTGCCATTGCAATCGATACGGAGGGTAGGATTCCTACTGACAGCGCAAGCTTAAGCTCGGCTTCTGATGCCTCTTTCGAAAGCACAAAACATCATGGCCCCAGCAACGCAGGCTATAAAGACTACGCAAAGCCTGCAAACGAGCAATTCCTTTACCACGCTATAGCAGGGGCAATCGTGGCGAACTCGTTTTTGTCGTCCTTCGAGCAGGTCGATAGCCGTAGAATCGGGCTCACGGGCATCTCTTGGGGTGGAGTGATAGCAACGAATGCAGTCGCCTATGATGACCGCTTCGCCTTTGCAGCCCCCATATACGGTGCCGTTGCAATGACAGGCACATCAAGAATCTTCGGTACGCTCTATGCCACCTATCCAAGGTGCTCTTTGTTGTGGGACGATGTTGAAATGCTGCGTAGTTGTCGTACGCCCATACTCTTCATCAACTGGGAGGACGACCCGTTTTTTGCCGTCGGCGCCACCGAGAAATGTGCAAATACCGCGATGAATGCGGGGATGATATTGATCCCCAACCTGCAACACGGCCATTTACAAGGGGCGAATATCCAAGAAATCTTGATTTTTGCAAACCACGCCACCGCCATCCAGTAAGTCCCCGAACAATCGGTGCCGTACGATGTCGAGACGGAGCAGTCCTGCACCTGCTATCGCGCATTGTCGAGCTGCCTAGGGCAGCTTGCGGCACCTGCCTCCACAACTTATGGTCGAAGAGGAACCCAAGAACGATGATGAGGTGCAAGCCGAACTGCCTTTTTAGCGTACAGCGTACACCCTGACACGCAAATTCTGAACCCTTTATAGAAATAAATAATTAATTATATTTTTAAAAATAAATATTTATTTAATTATTGCATATAAGAGTTTGAAAAACGCGTGCCAGGGTGTACGCTGTACGCACCCCTTTGGCACCGATATTGACAACCGAAATCAGGAATAGATGACAATGATTCCTGAAAATCAAAGCCGTCCAATAAGAAAAAACTCTTTGTCCGTTAGAAAAATCAGAGCCGTCCGATTTTCTTAACGGACGGCTCTGATGGGATGGGGTTATTTCCAACCCATTTCCTTTTTTATTCTCGCTTGCACATGGTCAAAGCGGTCGATGTCTTGAAGCAGCATGGGCAAGTCCTTATTTATCCAGCCTAATAAAAGCAACAATTCGTTATGAATTTCTTGTACTCGATGCATGTTCCAGCATATTGACTCATTATGGAAGACTCGATTTCGGAATGCACGAAACCTATTAAGCGGTGCTGATACGGTCTTTCGCTGACGATCTTTCTTGCGAAGATAAGGGAACGCGCGACGCAGATCCTTCCACAAAATGAGCTCATACTCGGCATTGAGCAACGATACCCAGAAACCGAGGGTCAGCTCAGCAATGATTTTCGAGGGAGTTATCGTCTCGTGACGACCCACAATCTGCTTGCTTGCCTTAGTCACATAACGATTCAAGTTGGTCAAGCCTGGAGTGGTGGGGAATATAGCATACCAATCTTCACGCCCTGTCATCGTTTCCAGCTCACGGCTCAAGGCATTGCGCAAAGCTACCTCCAGCACTGAAAGCGATGTATAGAAAGATTCTGCCAGTTTTATATTTGCTTGGTAATGCATGATTGCTCTCTCCTCATCATTGGGATACAACGCAAAATAGCGTTCCATGCGCTTGTTGGAGAAAACTTTTTCGAAAAAATGTTTGTTATATTCCATAAAAACTGTACCTTTGTCGTGCAGTCCCGGGCGTTCCTCTCCCAGTGTTCAGATACTGGTGATGAATCCGGGTTTTTTTATTTCCAGTAGCGAAGGTACTACAACTTATCTACACCACCAACTTTTCCCCTATCTTTCTTCCCCCAAGCAAGATAGAAATGTCTCTGCCACCGCCCCGATAGCGTCGTATATGCGAGTAGCGTATGCTCGTCGGCACGCACTAAGTCCAACACTCTCACCATATCCTCCTCGGCAATATGGTCAATATCCACCAGCGAGAGCCCCGTGAGCTCCACGATGTGTTTCTGCTGGCGCCCGCCCTCAAAGCGAGCAGCCACGCCGAAGCTGGCCATCATCTTCTTGTAACGACTGGCACCCCGCTCGTCGCCCGTGGCACGGGCATGGCGGTGCTTCTCGGTAAGGTCGCGCACCGACTGGTCCGTGCGCATCATCGTCACCAACTCCTCGAGGGTGACAGGTCGCGGCTGCGTGTCGTGCACACCGCGGAAAAGGCTTAGTTGTTGCATAGCGATAAATTTATGGTTACATTTACGCTGCTAAGTAAGTCATTACAGAAATACCGATATTCCTATACGTATAGGAATAAGAGAAAATAAATATCCCTAAATTAACATCTTTTATGAGAAGACGATTAGAAAACCTCCCGCCATTAGGCGATTTGGT
>JAZKYH010000039.1:0-9506 GCA_045612065.1 Bacteroidaceae bacterium | reverse complement strand
ATTAAAGAGTATTATGAATCAGTACGAAACCGTTTTCATTTTGACTCCCGTTTTATCTGATGTTCAGATGAAGGAAGCGGTAGAGAAATTCAAGGGTATTCTTGCTGCCGAAGGCGCTGAGATTATCAATGAAGAGAACTGGGGTATGAAGAAATTGGCATATCCTATTGAGAAGAAGTCAACAGGTTTTTATCAGTTGCTCGAGTTCAAGGCTGAGCCCACAGTAATTGACAAGTTGGAGTTGAACTTCCGTCGTGACGAGCGCGTAATCCGTTACATCACTGTTAAGCTTGACAAGTATGCAGCTGAGTACGCAGCAAAGAGAAAGAGTGTTAAACAAGCTAAAGCACAGGAGGCATAATTATGGCAGCACAGAATGGTGAAATCCGCTACTTGACCCCCCCTACAGTAGACGTTAAGAAGAAGAAATATTGCCGTTTCAAGAAGAGCGGTATCAAGTATGTTGACTACAAGGATCCCGAGTTCTTGAAGAAGTTCTTGAACGAGCAGGGTAAAATCCTTCCCCGTCGCATCACCGGTACATCTTTGAAGTACCAGCGTCGTGTGGCTCAGGCTGTAAAGCGTGCACGCCACTTGGCATTGCTCCCATTTGTAACTGATATGATGAAATAATTAAAAGGAGGAAATTAGACATGGAACTTATTTTAGTTGAAGACGTAGCTGGTTTGGGCTACAAGAACGACATCGTTTCAGTGAAGAAGGGCTATGGCCGTAACTATCTGATTCCCCAAGGCAAGGCTGTGATCGCTTCTGAGAGCGCTCGCAAGGTATTGGCTGAGAATCTCAAGCAACGTGCTCACAAGCTCGCTAAGATTAAGGCTGACGCTGAGGAATTGGCTGCTAAGCTCGCTCCCGTTGCATTGACCATTGCTACTAAGGTAAGCGCTACTGGTACAATCTTCGGTGCTGTTGGCAACATCCAGATTGCTGAGGCATTGGCAAAGCTTGGTTTCGAGATTGACCGCAAGACTATCGTTGTAAAGGATACCGTTAAGGAAGTTGGTTCTTACACCGCTACTGTAAAGCTCCACAAGGAGGTTTCTGTAGAGATTCCTTTCGAGGTAGTTGCTGAGGAGGCTTAATCAATCATCTCCCATAATTAAGGGGCCGAATCGATTAGGTTCGGCCGCTTTGCCGAAATAGCTCAGTTGGTAGAGCAACGCATTCGTAATGCGTAGGTCGCGGGTTCGAGTCCCGCTTTCGGCTCACCGAAAATATAAATATAAAAGTCTCAGTTTGGCTGAGACTTTTTTGTTTTCTTATGTTTAGGGGCTTTTTTATAAGCATGACAAGTAGCGTTCGCCTCCGTCGGGAAACAGCACTACTATTATTTTATCTTTATACTCGGGGCGTAGGGCTACTTGGTGAGCTGCACAGAGTGCCGCTCCGCTGCTGATTCCTGCGAAAATGCCTTCTCTCGCTGCCAGTTCATGTAATGCTTTCATAGAATTTTCCTCTGTTACACCTATCACTTCATCCACTATGCGGGCGTCATAGTTGTCGGGAATGAAATTGGCTCCTATGCCTTGTATCTTGTGTGGTGCAGCTTCGCCTCCTCGTAGTATAGGTGAAGCCTCGGGTTCTACAGCTATGATTTGTACTTCGTGGTTGTGTCGCTTTAGTGTTCTTCCTACTCCTGTAATAGTTCCTCCTGTGCCTACTCCTGCTATAAAAGCTGCTACATGGCCATCGGTATCGTTCCATATCTCTTCTCCTGTGGTTCGTTCATGTATCTGGGGGTTGGCCTGATTAGAAAACTGCATGGGGATGAAACTGTTGGGGATATTTTTCTGTAATTCTTTGGCCTTGGTGATACTTCCTGCCATACCAAATCTACCTTCTGTGAGTATCACCTCGGCTCCGTATGCAGCAAGTAGCTTGCGTCGCTCCATGCTCATTGTCTCGGGCATGGTCAGTATGAGGCGATATCCCTTGACGGCTGCCACCATGGCGAGCCCTATGCCAGTGTTGCCACTTGTAGGCTCTATGATGGTTCCTCCAGGTTGAAGTGTTCCTTGTTGCTCTGCTTCCTCTATCATGGCCAAGGCGGCACGAGCTTTCACGCTACCGCTGGGGTTGTTCATCTCTACTTTTGCTACAAGGCGGGCTTCAAGACCATGTTTCTTGTTATAGCGAGCCAATTCCACTAAAGGAGTGTGTCCCACGAGAACTGTTATATTCGGTGCAATCTTCATGTGGTTTCTATTCGTACGATATGCAAACTTACGGATTATTCATTAATAATCAAAACACGGTTTTGTGAGTATATGTTTTTTCTTTTCGTAAAATGTGGTAGTGACGGACGTAATACCCGGGAGGTTGTCTCTAAATCTGGTATGAATTTGCATGGTTTCTTTAGAAGGCTTATATTTGTATGGTAAAAATAATCGTGAAATGGGGAAGGTGGCTTTAGTGTATTGTCGAATAGTCCTATATGCAAAAATAAATAAATTTATTTTGTTCTCCTCTCGGTTTGCCGTATCTTTGTCTTTATAAATGGAGCATCAGTATTCATCAGTATTGTTGGAGCGGGCAGTAGGGGAGTTTTCCAAGCTGCCTGGGATAGGACGCAAGACGGCGCTCCGTCTTGTGTTGCATATGCTGCGTCGTCCAGTGGCTGAGGCTGAGGCATTTGCCGAGGCGGTGAGTGCGCTGTGTCGTGAGGTGAAGTACTGCAAGGTGTGTCATAACATATCGGACAGCGATGTGTGTGAATTGTGCGCACAGCCTTCACGTGATGGCAGTATGGTATGTGTGGTGGAAACGGTGCGTGATGTGATTGCGGTGGAGAATACTTCGCTTTATCGTGGATTGTATCATGTGTTAGGTGGGGTCATTTCGCCGATGGATGGCATAGGCCCGTCGGATCTTGAGATAGACAGCCTTGTGGAACGCGTCAAGAGTGGGGTGGTGAAGGAGGTTATCTTTGCTCTCAGCCCTACGATGGAGGGTGATACGACGAACTTCTATATCTTTCGCAAGCTCGAGAGTACGGGGGTGAAGATGTCGGTGTTGTCGCGAGGAATCTCGGTGGGCGACGAGTTGGAGTATGCTGATGAGGCTACGTTGGGACGCTCGCTGGTGAATCGTATGCCTTTTACGGGAAAAACGTTTTGATGGAGAGTTGATAATTGGGCGGGCCTCCGCCTCTAAACCATAAGCACTAAACTATAAAACTATAAATCTTAAAACACAATGATAAACTATAAGAAGATAAGCCGTAACATCCGTTTGTTCTTTGCGGCATTGGTGTTGTCTGTATTAGCCGTTCCTGTAGCGGTAGAGCTTGACTTGGATTCTATGGCTTCACTGAAGGGGGCTCTTGTCGGTGGAGGCAGCGAACAGATAGTATATATCATCGAGGTGTTCATGTTCTTTATGACTGGTACGTGTATACTGCTCGCACTCAAGTACTTCGACAGATTGTGGCTGCGCAACGTAGCTAAGGTGAAGGAGGAGGAGAAAGCCTCGAAATACTTTGCCGTGTATATGATACGGCTTGCGCTGCTGACGATGCCGATGCTGTCGGGGGTTATCTTCTACTATGCCTTGCTTGCAAACTGGGGACTCTACTATGCTTTGGCGGGTTTCGTGTCATCGTTCTTCTGTCTGCCTTCTGCAGAGGGGGTGGAGATTGAATTGGCAAGTCACAATTGACAATTCGTATAAGTCCTAAATGTTACCCGTTAAAAAAATGCTATCCGTTATCATTGTCAACTATAACGTCAAGTTCTACTTGGAGCAGTGTCTCGATTCGGTGCGTCGCGCATCGCAGGGGCTGCCGGTGGAGGTATTCGTGGTGGACAATCTGTCGACGGATGGCTCGGTGGAGTATCTGTGTGGGCGCTTCCCCGAGGTGACATTCATCGAGAACCGAGAGAACGTGGGTTTTGCCCGTGCCAACAACCAGGCCATACGCCAATCAAAGGGCGAATATGTGCTGCTGCTCAATCCCGACACGATAGTGGGGGAGGATACTCTGGCACGGTGCGTAGCGTTTATGGAGTCACACCCCGAAGCTGGAGCTGCAGGGGCATATATGTTGCATGTTGATGGGACTTTCGCCCCCGAGAGCCGTCGCGGATTGCCCACGCCCTTTGTGGCCTTCTGCAAGATGACAGGACTGACGACGCTGTTCCCCAAGTCGCGCTTGTTTGGTCGCTACTATATGCGCTACCTCGATGAGAATGAGGTGAATGAGATTGAGATTATCTCGGGAGCCTACATGCTGCTTCGTCGTGAGGCCTTGGACAAGGTGGGGCTGCTTGACGAGGACTTCTTTATGTATGGCGAGGATATAGACCTCTCGTATCGGGTACTTAAGGGAGGGTACAAGAACTATTTCCTCCCAGTGCGCATGCTGCACTACAAGGGGGAGAGCACGGTGAAGAACTCGTACCGCTATGTCTACACTTTCTACGAGGCCATGCGCCTCTTCTTCCGCAAGCACTACGGCCACTACTCGTGGGCGATAAGTCTGCCGATCAATCTGGCTATTTGGATGCAGTCATTCATTGTGTACATCGGTAATCGGTTGCGCTATCATAAGAAGTCTGATAAGGTGGCTTCTTTGGGCAATGCACTTGTTATTGGCGATGCTCGGATGCTTGAAGAGGTTCGTGCTTTGTTGTTGAAATATCATCCTAACGGAAAGCATGAGTTTGTTGAAACAATCTCTTCTGAAGGGCATTTGACAAGCGGGGTGAATTTATTGGGGTATGATACGGTGGTGTACGATATGGAACACTATTCGTATGGAGAGGTATTGCGTTTGTTAGAGAAGACTCCGGGTAATACCTTGCGTTTGGCTACCTATTCATCTCGTACGAAAGTGCTGATTACGGATAATAAGATATATCGATAAAGGTGGTTCCTTAAGTCTTATGACACATATGTATCTGCAATCGTCTCTTCTTCGTCTGCGTGCTCCAGAAATGGGCGACCTTGACTATCTTTTCCATGTCGAGAATGATACTCGTGAATGGATGGTGTCGGCATGCAAAGTCCCCTATTCGCGCTTTCAGTTGCAGCGGTATATCGAAACCAATGCCCACGACCTCTATGTTGATCGGCAATTGCGTCTGATGATAGAGTTTCAGGAAACGGGGAAATTGGTGGGTATTATCGATATCTTCGACTATAGCCCTGCCGACCATCGTGCAGAGGTGGGGGTAGTCATTGATCGCGATTGGCGTGGCAAGGGCGTGGGGTGTGAGGCGCTGACATTATTGTGTGGCTATGCCGAGCGTGTGCTCAATCTACATCAGTTCTACGCCTACGTCTTTGAAGGTAATGTGCCAGCGCTCCGGCTCTTTGAATCGTGTGGGTTCAGTCGTGTGGCAACGCTCGCAGATTGGGTATATTCCGATAAGAAATATAGAAGGGTTTGTTTCTATCAACGTATATTTGAAAAATAATTTGTAAAAAAATAATGAAACGCTTTGTGGTTTCGAAAAAAACATCTACCTTTGCACCCGCAATCGAGAGAGATTGCTTGAGGTTTTGAAATTCTGGTGCGTTAGTTCAGTTGGTTAGAATACATGCCTGTCACGCATGGGGTCACGGGTTCGAGTCCCGTACGCACCGCCAGATTTTTCAAACTTTCGAAACAAACACTTATTGGTGCGTTAGTTCAGTTGGTTAGAATACATGCCTGTCACGCATGGGGTCACGGGTTCGAGTCCCGTACGCACCGCAAAGCCGCTCAGTATTGGGTGGCTTTGTTTTTTATATGTCTTCCTGTAGGAGTTAAAGAAAAAAACACTACATTTGCAGTAAAACACGAATATCATGAATCATCCTGAAAACGAAGACATATACAAAGGCCTTACTGTAAATGCTGGTGTTGAACAGCCTTCGATGGTCAACCCCTATATGAAACCTAAGAAACGCAAGCGCGTGTTCACGCCAAGTGAATACGTGGAGGGTATCGTGAAGGGCGATGTTACCATGCTTTCACGGGCTGTAACACTTGTTGAGAGCGTGCTTCCCGAACATCATGCCATTGCGCAGGAGGTGATAGAGAAGTGTTTGCCTTATACGGGAAAATCGGTGCGTATAGGTATCAGTGGTGTTCCTGGTGCGGGAAAGAGCACCTCTATTGATGCTTTCGGTTTGCATGTATTGGAGCAATATGGAGGTAAGTTGGCGGTGTTGGCCATTGACCCCTCGAGCGAGAAGACCAAAGGAAGCATCTTGGGTGACAAGACACGTATGGAGAAACTCTCTGTGCATCCCGATGCTTTCATCCGTCCCAGTCCATCGGCTGGTTCGTTGGGTGGTGTGGCGCGCAAGACACGCGAGACCATTGTGCTGTGTGAGGCAGCAGGATTTGATAAGATCTTTGTAGAGACGGTTGGGGTAGGGCAGAGCGAGACGGCTGTGCACTCCATGGTCGATTTCTTCCTTCTTATTCAGTTGGCGGGTACGGGCGATGAACTGCAAGGTATCAAGCGAGGTATTATGGAGATGGCTGATGGTATTGTCATCAATAAGGCTGATGGTGACAATGCAGAGCGTGCCGAACTGGCAGCATCGCATTTCCGCAATGCTTTGCATTTGTTCCCAGCTCCTGAGAGTGGATGGACTCCGCAAGTGCTTACCTATTCGGGTTTCTATGGATTGCGCATCGCTGAGGTGTGGCGCATGGTGTTCGACTATTTTGATTTTGTAAAAAAGAATGGTTACTTTGCACATCGCCGTAACGAACAGGCCAAGTATTGGATGTATGAGAGCATCAATGAAGCCTTGAGAGATAGTTTCTATAATAATCCGACCATTGCTTCGCTTCTCGCTTGCAAGGAGCGTCAAGTTCTCAATGGCGAGTTGACCTCGTTTGTCGCAGCACGACAGCTGCTTGAGGTGTATGGATTTCATTGATGAGAGAGGTGTAATTTTTATATAAAAAGAGGTGGGGTTTGGATAAAAAACTATACCTTTGCGAAAACTTCAAAAGGATTATGTTAAATAAGCAGGAAAGATTACAGATAATCTCGCTGATACGTCGTGAAGTAGTTCCGGCAATGGGATGCACCGAGCCTGTGGCTGTGGCCTTATGTGCTGCGCGTGCTGCAGAGCTTTTGGGCACATTGCCTGAGCATGTGGAAGTGGAGCTTAGCATGAATGTGCTGAAGAATGCCATGGGAGTGGGTATCCCTGGTACGGGAATGATAGGCTTGCCCATTGCCATTGCTCTGGGTATGATTGTCGGTAAGAGTGAATATAAACTGGAGGTACTCAAAGAGGTTACTCCAGAGGCTGTGGAGCAAGGTCGACGCTATATTGATGAGGGACGCATTGCCATCCGTCTTAAGGAAGATGCTCCTGATGGGTTATATATAAAAGTTATAGGGCATGGAAATGG
The DNA here is from genome assembly GCA_045612065.1 of Bacteroidaceae bacterium. Taxonomy (GTDB): domain Bacteria; phylum Bacteroidota; class Bacteroidia; order Bacteroidales; family Bacteroidaceae; genus UBA1189. The sequence goes on along the minus strand of JAZKYH010000039.1, from coordinate 2,122 downwards.
ACGTACAGAGAAAGCGGTTATCTCTGGTGCGCACACTCGATTTGTAGATGAGGATTGTTGCTCGGCAACTCCCGTGACAGCAACTCAATCAGCGCAGGAAGCTGAAGATGTGAATCTTTGTCTTCGCACGATCTATGATTTTGTGACGCAGGTTCCGCTTGATGAAATTGCTTTCATCGAAGAATCGGGTCGTATGAATATGGCAGCTGCTGAAACGGCTTTCAAGGCTTCATATGGTCATAAGGTGGGCAAGATGCTGAATGACGAAAAGATGCAGAACCTTGTGGGTAATGGTACATTAGCGCATGTGATGTCCTACACCTGCTCAGCTTGTGATGCGCGTATGTCTGGAGCAACCATTTCGGTGATGTCGAATTCTGGAAGTGGAAACCAAGGTATTGCTGCTACGGTGCCTGTTGCAGTGTATGCCCGTGACCATCAAATAGACCATGAGACTTACGTGAGAGCGTTGGCGCTGAGTAACCTTACGGCCATCTATATCAAACAGAGCCTGGGACGTTTGTCGGCTCTCTGCGGATGCATCGTTGCCTCTACGGGTGCCAGTTGTGCTATCACTTATATGATGGGTGGTGCGTATGAGCAGATTTGTTTTGCGGTGAAGAATATGATTGCCAATCTTACGGGTATGATATGTGATGGTGCCAAGCCGAGTTGTTCGTTGAAACTTTCAAGTGGTGTGTCTACGGCGATGCTCTCTGCTATGTTGGCCATGCAGAATGGTTCGGTTAGCAGTCTTGAGGGCATTATCGATGAGGATGTGGACCGCAGCATACGCAACCTCACCAGCATCGGCCGCGAAGCCATGCAGGAGACCAATCGCATGGTGGTGGGCATCATGACGAGCAAGTAAAAGGGTATATAAAACCTCCCATAAACCAGCCATAAACAGTACAAAAATCGTCGTAAATTTGGTGGTTTACAGCGTGTTGCGTGGATGAAAATGTATAACTCTAGTATTGCTGCTATTTATTTATTCTTTCCGTCCAATATGTCATAGTGTTGGGCGCTAGCAATCCGATGGTTTTAAAAGTTTTTGTCGAGCCCATGATAATTTTTTATCATAGGCTCGACAATTTTTTATCGCTTCGTTGACAAAAAATTATCACCCTAGTTGACAAAATTTTGTCAAGGGCTTGAAAATTCTTGACAAAAAAGATTTCAAGGAGTTTTACGAGTCTCTGTTAAATCACCAAAGCAGAAAGAAACCGCTGGAAGGGTAGTTGTACTGTTTTGTTTGCACAACCCGCTGAGCATCATAAGGATTATGCCAAAATTATGGGCGGTTTATGGGCGGAATTTGGGAGGTATTTAGATGGTTGGGGTGCATCACAAACAGCAATCCCCACGGCATGTGCCGTGGGGATTGCTTTCATCGTTAATCGTCGATCGTTAATCGTTTTATCACTTAATCACTACCTTACGTCCGTTCACGATATACATACCCTTGGTGGGTTGCGCTACGCGGCGGCCCGAGAGGTCGTAAATTAATTGTGAATTCTGAATTGGTAATTCCTGTTGTTCCGCCAAAGTCGAAGCGGAGGCGGTTGCTGAGCTGGCGGCCCTCCACCTTGGCTCTCACTCGACTTGCACGCTCGGGTGTACAGTTGCCCCTGCACAATAATTGTCACGCTTACAGTTAGCCAATTCAATTATCTCACGATAAGTCGGATTACTCATACATACAGAGTCGTTCTCAATCATTTCGGTGAGATGACCTAACTCCTCCATGTTCTTGCAATCAGTCTGCATAAGAAGCATAATCATCTGTTTTGCAATAAGCTCTGGAAAGTTGGTAAACGTTACGATACCGAGTGACTCGCCCCTAAAATTGAATTTAACGCGCATCTTACGGAGACTTTCAGCATAGGACTGAGCACCTGTAACCGGATCAGTAATCATCGTGCGATTAATAAAGGGACGAAGGAGATCGAGGTCGAATGTATCGCGCTCAATATACGAAGTTGCCAATATGTTGGCAGCCAAAGCCCAATAACCCTCATTATAAAGTGAGTCACCCTGCTCAAGGTCATCCTTTGTAAGACGAGTATTTACCAAGGCACGTTTAGCGATTTCCTCGAGACGAGCACGTGTCTCAGGCTCT
>JAZKYH010000038.1:0-2402 GCA_045612065.1 Bacteroidaceae bacterium | reverse complement strand
TGTTATCGAGAAGATGGTATTGGCTGTACTGAAGAACAATGAACTAAACAAACCAATCAACAGAAAAAGGTTTAGGGCATCTATTGACAGAAAGTATTTATGGCAATTATTAAACCAATTTTTATAATGCGTTTTCCCTGTAGGAGCAGTTTATTCTATTGACTGCTGCCCAGCGTATGCGCGTATGGTCGCGACCATACACGCGAATGCTGGGCACCATACGCGCGAATGGTGCCCAGCGATAAACAAGTAATACTAAGAGAAAATCAAGCTTCCTTGGTCGCCTCCTCCCAATGGAAAGGCTCGAAGTTGGTCGAGGGATCCTTCCATGAGGGCTTGCGCAGAGCGTAGATGATGAGCGGGATGACTACCACCACGACGCATCCGATGACGAGCACGGCATACCACATCGTCTTGCTGCCTACAGCAATCTGACCGGGAGGGATGAAACTGAGGATGAAGGCCAAGAGCGAGCCGAGGAAGCCCAAGCCACCAATAATCCACATCAGCCCGTTGCCCTTGGCGCCGATGCGGAAGGGGCGCTCGGCCTTCTTCATACTGTAGCGTAGGTAGATGGCGGCGGCAAACATCAACAGGTACATGATGAGGTAGAGCAATACGGTGAGCTGCGAGAGAATCTGATAGAAACTCTGTACCGAGGGCATCACCACGAAGAGCAAGCCGAGCAGGGTCACAAGAGCGCCCTGAATGAGCAGGATATTGCGCTGCACACCATTCTCGTTGGTCTTCTGGAAGAAGGGAGGCAGATAGCCCGCACGGCCTACGGCAAAGATACCCTTCGAAGGGCCCGACACCCATGTCAGCACACCGGCCAGCACACCGAAGGCGAGGGCAATGGCGATGATGGGCGACAGCCATGAGGCATGGATATAGGCAAAGTAGCGGTCGAAGCCCACGAGCAGGCTCTGCGTGAGGTTAATCTCGTTCTTGGGAATGATGATACCTAATGAATAGGTACCCAAGATGAAGATGAGCACCGTCACGAACGAACCGATGAACACCGCTTTAGGGTAGTTGCGCGAGGGGTTATCCACATCTTTCACGTGAATGCCGCCCATCTCCATACCGGCATAGAAGAGGAAGATACTCGATGCCAGCACAAGGTTGTTAAAGTTGGTCAGGTCAGGGAAGAAACTGCCGTGAAAGTCGAGTTGCGAATGTCCGCCACTGGCAAGGTACACGATAGCCAGCACCACGAGCAAGCCCGCAGGGATGATGGTACCCACCAAGCCGCCAATCTTCGACACCTTACCCACCCACGACATACCTTTGAGCGAGATGAAGGTGGCAATCCAATAGATAGCCAACACCACAATGAGCGTGTAGAGGCGGTTCGAGGCCAAGGCCATATCGTGCGCGCCGTTCATACCGATAAAGGCCAATGACACTGCACCGAAGGTCAATACCGTGGGGTACCAGATGGTACTCTCCACCCACTGTAGCCAGATGGCGAGAAAGCCCATGCGCTTACCGAAGGCCTCGCCCACCCAACGGAACACACCGCCCTGCTTGTCGGAGAACATCGCCGCCAACTCGGCCGCCACGAGTGCCGTGGGGATGAGGAATACGATAGCCGCAAAGAGATAATAAAATGCCGAACTGAGTCCATACTCAGCCTCGGCAGGGAGTCCACGTAGCGACACCACAGCCGTCACGTTCATGATAGCGAGTGTAGCCACACTCAACTTCGTTGCTTTACCTATATTTGCCATAGTCCAAAAGGTTTTGGTTAAAATCTGTGGGGTATAACAACGCATCGTGCAGAGTTGTTTAGACTTCCGTAGAGATAAAAAATATGCCGGGACTTCACAGTCCCGGCGTGATTGCTCGGCCGAAGTAATTAACCTTTTATCTTCTGTTTACAATTATTTTATTCTCGATTACTTTTTCTCTCCTGCCCTAGTGGTTACTATGACTACGCCATTACGGCCTTTCTCCCTGTACGCTTCAGCCTCTTTGGAACCGGGGCGAAGAATCTCCATGTTTGCAAACTTCTCGGTGTACTCTGTCCCCGATTTAGGTTTTAGTTTTGCGAATTCTTCGTACGATATTTCCTTGCCGTCTACGATGATGAGAGCCTTATTAACCTCAACATCAAATTTCCCATTTGCTGAAACATTGGACTCTGGTGCTTTGGTCGTCACTTGAATCACTCCATTACAGCCCTTATTGCCCCATATTTTGACGGCAGGGTCGGGCTTGAGTACGGTAATGTTGGCTATCTCTGCGCTGTTTATTTGGGCAAAGTCTTCCTGCGAAGTCTCTTTCCCGTCTACAATGATGAGAGGTTCAACAACCTTGGTTACTGATGTTGCTTTAGTCGTCACCATAATCACTCCCTTACTGCCTTTCTCACCATACGACTTGGCGACTTCAGAACC
>JAZKYH010000037.1:0-42381 GCA_045612065.1 Bacteroidaceae bacterium | reverse complement strand
AATCTTTTCTACTACCTCAAGGCCGCTTACCACTTCGCCGAATACGGTGTACTGGTTATCGAGGTGGGGTGTACCGCCTACCTTCGTATAGGCCTCCACTTGTTCGGGAGTAAATGTAAAGCCTGGGGTAGAAGCCAAGATTTTGTCAGTCTCAGCCACCAAGCGGTTTTGTAGTTCCATCAGTCCCTTCTGGTCACCACGCTGATACATAGCTTGAATGCTATCGCGATGCTGCGATGCCAAGCCATTGAAGATTTGCTGGCCACGCTGTCCATCGAGCTGCGCTGCCATCTGCTTCAGTTCATAGTCGGTATACTTCTTGCCCCATACAATATAGAACTGCGAGCCTGACGAACGGCGCTCCGGATTCACTTGATCACCCTGACGAGCGGCACTGAGCACACCACGCTTGTGGAAGTACTGAGGATATACGAACTCTGCAGGGAGCGTATAGTTGGGTCCGCCACTACCAAGCTGCTTGCCTGCAGGAGCGCCCTTGGAGTCGGGGTCTCCACCCTGAATCATAAAATCCTTGATGACACGATGGAAGAGCGTATTGTCATAATAACCCTCGCGAGCCAGCTTGAGGAAGTTGTCACGGTGTTCGGGAGTCTCATCATAAAGGCGCACTACGATGTCGCCATAGTTAGTACTGATACGTACCTGGGGAGTTACCTGTTCCATATTCTTATTATTATTTGATTGTGCCACAGCAAAGTCACCACACATCAGGAGCAACAACATAGTTGCAACAACAGGGCGAACGGAGGTAAATAATCTCTTCATATAATATAGGTGTTAATATGAAATACAAAAGTAGACAAAAAAAACGAATACACAAAATGCAGGCAACATGTGCTGCACAGCAAACGATTCTGTCACCCATTTGCGACAATTTGTCAGAAGCAGTCAAAAACGTTTCGTATGGCATTCCGTTTGCAACCTATTACTGCGGAGCATTGTTTTTATTTACGCTCCTATATATTATAAAGGTATATTAAAATCATACATAACGAATAACGATATGAAAACAGGTAACATTGGGGTTACGACCGAGAACATCTTCCCCATCATCAAAAAGTTCCTCTACAGTGATCACGAGATTTTCCTCCGCGAGTTGGTATCCAATGCCGTTGACGCTACACAGAAGCTCAAGACCTATGCCCTCAAGGGTGACTTCAAGGGTGAGCTCGGCGAACGCTTCGGCAATGTAGCTCTCGACAAGGAGGCTGGCACCATCACCATCTCTGACCGCGGTATCGGTATGACCGCCGAGGAAATTGACCGCTACATCAACCAGATTGCCTTCTCAGGTGCCAACGACTTCCTCGAGAAGTATAAGAACGATGCCAATGCCATCATCGGCCACTTTGGTCTCGGCTTCTACTCAGCCTTCATGGTAGCCAAGAGTGTGGACATCATCACCCGCTCATACAAGGAGGATGCACAGGCTGTGAAGTGGAGCTGCGACGGTAGTCCCTCATTCACCCTCGAGGAGTGCGACAAGGCAGACCGCGGTACCGATATCGTCCTCCACATCGACGATGACTGCAAGGAGTTCCTCGAGGAGAGCCGCCTCTCTTCACTGCTCACCAAGTACTGCCGTTTCCTCCCCATCTCCATCGCCTTCGGCAAGAAGAAAGAGTGGAAGGATGGCAAGCAGGTAGAGACCGATGAGGACAACATCATCAACGACACCAATCCCTTGTGGACACGCACTCCGAGCGAGCTCACCGACGAGGACTACAAGAAGTTCTACCGCGACCTCTACCCCATGAGCGATGAACCCCTCTTCTGGATTCACCTCAACGTAGACTACCCCTTCAATCTCACGGGCGTGCTCTACTTCCCCAAGATCAAGAGCAACATCGACCTGCAGAAGAACCGCATCCAGCTCTACTGCAACCAGGTGTATGTGACCGACTCTGTTGAGGGCATCGTACCCGACTTCCTCACCCTCTTGCATGGTGTGATTGACTCACCCGATATCCCCTTGAACGTATCGCGTTCATACCTGCAGAGCGACTCTAATGTAAAGAAAATCAGTTCATACATCACCAAGAAGGTGGCCGACCGCTTGAGCAGCATCTTCAAGGACAACCGCAAGGAGTACGAGGAGAAGTGGAACGACCTGAAGCTCTTCATCAACTACGGCATGCTCACCGAGGAGTCATTCTACGACAAGGCCAAGCAGTTTGCCCTCTTCACCGACACCGAAGGCAAGCACTTCACCTACGAAGAGTATCAGACCCTCATCAAGGACAACCAGACCGACAAGGATGGCAACCTCATCTACCTCTATGCTACCGACCGCGATGAGCAATACACCTACATTGAGGCTGCACACGAGAAGGGTTACAATGTTCTCAACTTCGACGGACAGCTCGACACCGCTATGCTCAACCTCTTCGAGCAGAAGATGGAGAAGTGCCGTTTCTCTCGCGTAGATGCCGACATCATCGACCGCATCATCGTGAAGGAAGACCTCAACAAAGTTACCTTGACCAGCGAGGAGAGTGAGATGCTCACCACCGCCTTCAAGAGCCAGATGCCCGAGCTCAAGAAGACCGAGTTCTACGTAGAGGCACAGCCCCTCGGCGCTACTGCATCACCCCTACTCATCACACAGAGCGAGTATATGCGTCGTATGAAGGAGATGGCAGCCATCAATGCCGGCATGAGCTTCTATGGCGAGATGCCCGACATGTATACCCTCATCCTCAACACCGACCATCCTCTCATCCAGTCTGTACTCACCGCCGAGAAGGAGCAGACAGCCACTGCACTGGCTCCCATCAACGAGGAGACTACAGCTTTGCAGGCTCGTGAAGAGGCTCTCGAGGCATCGCACAAGGGTATGAAGGAGGAGGAGATTCCCTCTGCCGAGAAGGACGAACTCAGCGACCTCCACGACAAGATTGACGCTCAGCGCACCAAACGTGAAGCCATCTTCTCAGACTTCGCCAAAGACAACAAGGTGCTGCACCAACTCATCGACCTTGCCCTCCTGGGCAACGGTATGCTCAAGGGTGAAGCACTCAGCAAGTTCATCAAGCGTAGTGTGGAGATGATTTGATTTGCTGAAAACAACTGATAATAAAAAGAGGAGGCTGGACCTATCCAGCCTCCTCTTTCCTTTCGATTTCTTTTTTAAGTTACGCCATTGCTTCGCTTGAAATGAGCGTGAGCATAAGTTCAGTTGAGTTCGCATCCCATAAAAGCAAGGGACACTACTTTTTTTGATTATTTATATAGTCGTATAACTTTGACCACGTACAATGCACATAAAACGCAGAATTCGTTTCTAATACCTTCTTATACATTTTCAAGGCATTAACCTTATCGCCAACCAACACATAGAATTCACCCTTTGAATCGTAAAGGTTCGCATCATCTGGATCTATTTGGATAGCCTTGTCTATCGTTGCATGCGCCATACTTATATTGACATCCGTACCTATCCCTTGGGCATAGCAATAAGCCAATTCGTTCAATGCATCAACATGGTCTTGTGCTGCAGCTTTACTCAACCAACTAAAAGCCTCGAATGAATCCTGCGCAACTCCTAAGCCATCCAGATAACAAAGCCCCAGTTCATATTGCGCTGAAGCATTACCCCCATCGGCCGCTTTCCTAAACCACTGGCATGCAACCCGTTCATTTTGTTTCACACCTCGTCCACGGTAGTAACACTGGCCTAAGTTATATTGCCCATAGGAATTTCCCTGCTTCGCAGCTTGGTCATACCAGTAAACAGCATTCTTGAGTATGATCTTCGTACAATAGCCATACTCAAAGCAAATCCCATACCTATTCTGTGCTTTAGCATCTCCAGCTTCGGCAAGTGCTTTCAGCTCGTCAAATGCACGTTCATGCCCTAATTTGGCAGCCCGGCAATAATAATATGAAGCCACATCCAGGTCTTTTCGACACCCCATGCCCAACTTTGCGCACATTCCTACGTTATAGGTAGCATCTGCATTGCCCAATTCAGCAGCCTGTTCATAATATTCCAACGCCTTGGCTCTATCCTTCTCTACCCCATCACGACCATAATAGTAGTCAGTTCCCAATTTATTTATCCGCTTACCCTCGGCAATCTGCTCCTCTGTAAACTTCTGTTGAGGAGGAATAATCTTCTCCCCATCATCCGTCATACTACAACACCTCAAGACAATGTATATAACTGCACATATCGTAAACAGAGGCTTTTTGTAGAGAAGCGTCAAAAACAGCAACAATATAACTCTAAAGGGCAAAAGTATCAAATCCCAAACTTTTTGCAGCAGAGTTTTTTCTCCTTCATTTTTCTCTTCCACCTTACCCTGCATCACCGTCTTCGGAGGTTCGGGTTTACAGCATCGTACATACCTCTCTTTCTCCTCCCTATATGCCCGGAGCATACACAGCAGATTGGCTATCGCGCGTTTCTTTTCTTCACTCACAACTATAGTTTCAACACGCGATTCCAACTCGGGAACATTCTCTACTGTTGGCAGTGAAGTCCCTTCTTGACACTCTGCAAGATTCTTCTCCTCGCCCTGAGCAAACAACGATCGCGAGACAATATTCCACACTTCAGCCTCAGCACCACCACAAATACTAACCCTATTGCCATCAGGGATGAAGTCAGCAAACTCAGCAGGCAGCACACAATCATCCGTAAAGCATACCAACACTTGCTTGCCCATCCCGATAGCACAAGACAGCTGTTCACAAGCATACCTCTCGTGCAAGTACCGTGCATTCACAAGAGGGACTATCAATCGACAGTCCTTAAGGATTCCCTCCACATAGCCGCTCATGGTCACACCACTATTGACGCAGTCAAGGTAGTACGTCACATTATTCCGGGCCAAAACTGCTGCCAACTCATACGCAGAAGACGAGTCAGAGATCTCGTAGCTAATGAATATGTCGTAGTTCATAATATTTCATCCAATTACTTTCCGCAGCAAAAGTAAGCAATATTTCTAAAAGTCTGTTTTATTCCTAAAAAATATGAACGAGCAATCATATAAGAGCATGGTTCTTCGCAAATTTCACGCTTTAATCGGAATCAGGCTCCAATCATCGCTTATTTAAGTTGCATTGTTAGCAAAAACAAACAAAAGAAAATCAGAACACGGCAGTCATACATCTTATCCTCTGCAGCCGTTAGATAAAAGATTTTCCCGTTCATTGTTTGCACATTATAGACCTTAGAATCAATTTATTACCAATCGTTGCGGTTTATATACAATCTTCATACCACTTACGATGCAGCCATTTACATATAGGGTATCTTGTGCTTCGACTTTTCCGTTGGCTTTGTGAACGTGTCCGAAGAGGTGCAGGCGCGGTTTGATACTGAGTACACGACCGAGCAGAGAGATATTGCCGTAGTGAACTCCTTCCGTAAAGTCCAGTATACCATAGGGTGGCTGGTGTGTAATGAGCACGTCTGTATCGGATGGAATACAGCTTATAGCCTTTTCATACTCTCCACTCAGTTCGTCAGCCACAAACATGGGCGATCCATAGAAGTACACTCCATCTATCTCTATGCCTGAATGGCAGAGGTAATAGACTCCATCGGGGAGGCCTTCAATCGTAGCCCCATAGAGACAATCGTCGTGATTACCCGCCACAAATATCTTATGCTTGTGGGGTAATGCTGCAAACCATTCCACGAAATCCTCCACCTCCTCAATAGTACCATGCTCGCAGAAGTCGCCGGAATGAACGATGACATCTGTCAATGGAAGGTTTCCTATCTGACGATGAAGGCCGTGGGTGTCGGAGAGGTGGAGGAGGGTCATTAGAATTTATAAAAGGATTTTATCGTTTCTGCAAATTTGAACTCCTCATTATCTTTGAGCAAATCTTGATATGTTAACAACTGAGGAAGAATCTCGAAATCACGTGCATTTCTTATTATTTCTTGAAAATCCTGAACCTCAACTACCGTTCCTTTTCCTGTCTTTTCTGATGATGCAAGCTTATTTTTTAATATATTTGCTATGTTGGAATATAAAATTGCATAAGACTCATAGCGTTCTGTCGCTTCTTTTGAATTAAACTTATACACTATTTCTCCAAGATAAGTCTTATAACCTTTCTTAATGTAAATCTCTACTTCATTTCTTGGTGTTCCCCCTTTACATACACCTATAAAATGCGCTACAAACTGTTTTATTCCATCTCCATAAATGATAGGATTTCCGAACAAGTTCCCTTCTATCCTATGGTCTATAAGTTCTATTCCCAATTCACTAAAAGTATTAACATACGCGTCTGCAATCTTCTCCGACGAAGAACCTGTAAGATATTCTGTGAATTTTGATTCCAAGTATAATATGGTTTGTTGAGAGTGCGAGATCAGTGCAACATCTATTTTAGAAGGAAAACTTGAATGAAAGACTTTGTTAGGGACTTCAAAACGAACATCGTCAAATGCTATCAGTTCACTCTTAATTCGTACATACAATTTATTGCCTGGACTAATTTGATAGAATAACAAGAGAGGAAGAAGAGCAGATGAGTGCAAAGTACAAATTCGCGATTCTGCATTCTCTATATGTTTGGAAAACGATTCCTCAGGAGGTAATCCAAAACTTGAAGCAATACTAGCCTTATCGTTAAAGCTTAAAGAGTTTTTAGAAAAACCATCTTGCCAGGGGGTATATCTTATGTTATCTATATTTTTTTTCAAAAACTCTTCCCATTTAAGTTCCGAGTAGGCTTTATTTACCTTTTCTTTTCGACCTAAAAAATCTTCTAAATTTTTTATTTCCATAACATCACATTTTTATTGGTTTGTATTATATAATACGAACAAGAAATTTAATACTACCGCAAATATAGCGTTTTCTAACATATGTTCATTGTTTTTAGCAAGAAATAACATTTCATCAATTAAAGGATTGCAAGTCGGATATAGCCTCTATCACCCCACTCTTCCGACCTAAAACAGAGTTGGGAATGCCATTAATTGTTAAACTTTCTTAACGCGAAGCACCAAACACCCCGAAAAGGGCCGTTTTTGGCTATTCATAAAATTTCTCATTCGTACTATATATTATACGTTCTTCGAACGTGGGCGCTCTTTGTCTTTATTTGTCACTTAAATATGTTTTTAATTATGAAAGTTGCGATTGTTGGTTCTCGGTCGGCCTCTGACTATGAGGCTTGGAAAAAGTTGGCTTTGGGTGTGTTGCCTGAAAACATTTCGATGATTGTGTCGGGCGGTGCGAAGGGTATCGATGCCTTTGCGGCCCGCTTGGCTGAGGAGATGGGACTTCCACTCCTGGAGTTTAAGCCCGATTATGGGAAGTATGGACGAGGTGCTCCGCTCGTACGGAATACGGAGATTGTAAATGCGGCTGACTATGTGCTGGCCTTCCCCTCGGGGGATTCGAAAGGCACGTACGACGCCATTCGAAAAGCACGTCAGACACGGAAAATGCTGCGCGTGTGTGCTCTTTGACACGATTTATTAACAAACAAACAGAAAAAAATGATGGAGAAAATCACGATTAAGCAATTGATGAATTGCTACAGATTCAAGGACATCGCAAAGGAACTGGCAACGGTGTGGGAACACAATCCCATCGGCACCGACTATCGGGACTACAAGATACTCTACCGCCGCTTACGGCAAGCGGCAGGCGTGGACACCGGGTACACGATCCACATCTCCTCCCGATGGGATAAGGAGTGGCAAGAGGGGCGGTGCGTAGTTATTGGCACCGAAGACCCGCTACCCAGCCTAGTGGAGTGGCACGAGTCGCTTACTGAGGTGCTGGGGATGGAAATCATCATCGGCAGGGATGTGGCAATAAACGAGAAAGAGCTCCTTGCTGGATTGTTTCACGAAATCACGAAAATGTCCATCGAGGAAAAGAGGGAGCTCGAGAAACGTCACTATTGGATACCGTGGTTCAACAACCCGCGCAACCAATGGCGCTTGAGAAGGTTGAAAAGCACAATCACTCTACCATACCGACTTTTCTATAGCAAATTCCTCTATAAGGAAGAGGTGGTGAACTATAAGCACCCACGGAAAAGAAAAAGAGAGACTAACAGATAAAGTGTATTAACAAAAAAACAGACAAGAAATGAAAAGAACATGGATGATGATGTGTATGGTCTTTGTAGCATTGGCCATACAGGCACAAGGAGAGAAACTGAACGTGCTGAACTACAGCGGCAAGCTGTATGTATCGGGGATAGATGTGATAGAGACGCCCCGGTATATCTCGTTCACCGACCACGCCTTGCTCAGCAAGACAGCAAGCGTGCCGATGCTTGAGCGCACAACGGTAGAGCTCGACTTTGCCAACAACCGCATCAAGATGCAGGGAGAGGAAGACACGTCCATCAGAGTCACCGCCATCAAGAAACACGGCGACTGTGTAGTCATCTACGCCGTCCCTACTGATTCGAAGGACAAATTGGAAATCGTGTTTCCCAAATATGAGAACCCATATATGCTGCAGATTACACAAGAGGAAGATAAGGTAAGCATTGCTCGATGCAACCTGCAAAGCGAACCACCTGTAATCAATCCCGAAGATGCCATATTACAGATGCTTATGGGGCTTTGATGGAGAAATAAAGCGAGTAGGAAACACGAGGTTTACTTCAACATTTTCACCAAGAGTGGAAATTTTATCACTGTCTGCCATAAAGAAAGCCGATTTCATATATATGCATTCTACGTTTTCCACCTGCCACCCTCCGCCAAGGTGTGGCAGGTAAAAAAGGTACCTACAACTTCATATCCCCAGGCTTAACCCATCCCATACGGCGCATCAAGCGGTCGATGAGCAGGCTGATGATAGCGGGTGCTACGAAATAGAGCAAGACAATCTTCAAGATAAGCGCGCTGTCCGCCACCCCGTCACTCATCGTGGCATAGGCAGCAAGGGGGCCTACCAAGCCTGCCGTACCCATACCGGCACCAAGCGCATTGTTTGTCATACCGAGCCAGACAGTTGACACAGGACCAAGAATAGCAGAAGTAAGCGTCGGAGCCAACCATATGATAGGCTTACGGGCGATATTACCAATCTGCAACATCGAAGTGCCCAACCCCTGCGAGAGGAGTCCGCCCACGCCATTGTCCGAAAAGCTGATGACGGCAAAGCCCACCATCTGGGCACAACATCCCGCAGTGGCTGCTCCGGCCGCCAAACCATCGATACCAAGCATCACACACAACGCCACGGAACTGATGGGCAGCGTAAGCGCACAGCCCACCACGACTGCCACCACGATGCCCATCACGAAGGGACTCAGCTGCGTGGCATGGTTGATGACCTCGCCGAGATAAAGCATAAAATCATTGATGGGCGAACAGCAGTATCGGGCAATGAGACCTCCCGCCACAATCGTGAGCATCGGCGTGAGGATGATATCCACCACCGTACGCTTGGAGATGAGCTGGCCCAACTCAGCACCGACAATCACCGCCAAGTAAGCTCCCACAGGACCACCATATTTATAGCCCAAGGCACCGACCACAGCCGAAGATATGATCACCAATTGATCAACACCCAGGCCCATAGCAATAGCCAAACCGATGCACGCACCCACAAGTGGCGACGAGGCAGAGAGCGCCTCGGAAACAAATGTCAAAAACTCCAAGCCAGGGATCTTGGCTATCTGCCCTACGATGAGCCCCATAATGAGCGAACAGAACAAGCCCAAAGCCATATGGCTCAACGCCTTAACAATATATTTATCGAACAATCTCTTAAGCATAATCCTAAATCTAATAATCTGTAAACTGTGCAAAAGTAAAAAGAATTTCCTAAATACGGCCAAGTACTATAGTTTTTCTTTGGCTTGCGCTGTGTGACTTGCATCCCGACCCTCCAATTACCGCCCCATAGTTTGTACGACTCAAAAAGGATCCATACCTTCGCAGATGGTAACAACAAAAATGAAAAAGCATGAAGATCTTTAATCTATTGAGAGCGTGGGCAAGGCTTTTTTCCTTCTGCTAAGTGCAGCCATGATACTGAATGCATGTCTCGGCACCAACAATCACCCAAAACAATTCCTCAGCCACTATAATTCTATTAGTTTGACAATTTAACAATAAAAACACGATAAGAAAGTGAAAGCTAGGAAGAAATCGTTACCTTTGTATAAACAAACTTAAGCAATAAAATGAAAGAATTATCAAACACAGCATGCAGAATGAGTTTTCAAGGTCTCTGCATGACATTACTTATGACAATCATGAGTTGTTCTGCTCCAGATGGTCCGGTTGACAACTATAGTAATATGGGCAGTGTTAAAGCTGAACAAGTAGTAGCAGGCCGTGCTCGATGGCGCAACTTTTTGAGTAATGTCACGGGGTATACCTTTGCACTGAACGACAATGGATTGGTCGACTCAATCTTCTTCGACGATGGCTATGCTGTTTTTGAATACCGCGACGAATATCAGACCTCATCACGCAACCCATACAATGTGGTGGAAATGAAAATATTTGGCATCGACCGCACACCCCACACTAACTGCATGTTCAACATCGGCACCAATGGATATGCAAAAAATGCCACTGAAAACAATCTGCTCACCGGAAAAAGCTACACATGGACATTTTCCTATGACCAACGCGGATACCTAACCGCTTTGAATGCCGGAGGAGATAGATGCGAGTTTGAATATATGGATGGCAACATCGTAGAATACACCA
Source organism: Bacteroidaceae bacterium (assembly GCA_045612065.1). Taxonomy (GTDB): domain Bacteria; phylum Bacteroidota; class Bacteroidia; order Bacteroidales; family Bacteroidaceae; genus UBA1189. The sequence goes on along the minus strand of JAZKYH010000037.1, from coordinate 31,688 downwards.
ACTATGTAGACACCGATGAGACCTTGTACTTCACCTACTCAAGCCTACAATCGATGGGATACATGCCCTATTTCCATGCCCCTGGCTATATTGAAGAGGACTTTGGCCCTATCCTACAGTTTGCCTATCTAGCAGGACTAGCAGGAAGACCAGCAAACAACCTACCGACCTCATGCGAGAGGGTGCAAGAGTTTTATGACAAGTATTGGCTTTACGAATATAAATACACCTTCAGCAATGAAGGCAACTTAGTAGGACTATACTATTTAATGTTGTAGTTCATTCCAATTCCATCCTACCAACTAGAAGAAACGAGCGAATGCTTGTTTCTTCTAGTTTTTTATGCTATCGGCAATCACCACATTGTACTTCGTTACTCCATATCCACACCAGTAGCCCAAGCCGCCTTGGATATTGGTGGGCATGGAGACGTCGCTCGAGAATATGGGATTAGAAGCCAAAGAGGTCATCTCATTGTAGGCTTTGTGAATCTTATAGGTTGTCTCATCTATCTTGGCAAACTTAATCTGCACGGAGTCGGTCTCTCTAAAATAGGGACGATATACATTATTTTCGGTAGTGAGAAAGTGCATGCCTGGCTGCATGATTTGTTGATTGTGTGAAGTGAGGCGCTCATCGTCCAATACCCCCAAGAACGAGGGATAGAAGCGTGTCTCGCGGTTGAAAATACGAGTGTGGAACGAATAATAGTCCTTTGTCGCGGGATTGTCCTCGTAGTAGGCCGTAATTTGGTACAGCGTGTCGGACTCCTCGCACGGAGATACCACCAATGAATCCAAAGAGGCGGGTATGGGAATGGTCGTCTGTGCCGTAACTATACGGTTGCCATACTCTACCGTCAGATAATAAGTGCGTCCCGGAACGCCTTTCATACGCGAAGTGCTATAAGCATAAGGCGGAAAATAGCGTTCATCGTAATCGCCCGTGAGAATCACTGAGTTTGTTCCATCCGATACCGTCACCTTTCCCCAAGGGAGTACAACTGACTCATCCTCATCGGTATCCTCCAAGCGTTCCACAACAAAAGACTTGGTCAGTATGACTACTGGAGCACCGCTCGACTCAATCCAACCTTCTACAACAATTTCTTGATAGCTGTCTTGAGACTCCTCTTGACAAGCGATAAGCAAAAACGCCAAACAGAAATAAGCAAACCACCTACGCATATAATGTTGTAACTAGAATTTCATAAAATAGCTAATAGAGGGCACAGCTGTGTAGAAGATACATACAGGACTTTTATATATGATTCCTCCTTTGAAGCGATGATAGGTGTACGAAATAGGATTCTCTGCAAATGTAGCATTGTACACCGCTAGTTTGACTGAATGGTTGATACCACGAACCTCCTTCAGTTGGTAGTTTACCGAGAGGTCTAGGCGATTGAAAAGGGGGAAGCGCGAACTATTGTGCTTCTCGTAGTTGACGATACCATTCTCGCCCAAGATGTAGGCGTTCTTCACGGCCGTGTAGGGCGTACCCGTGGCTAGGATATAGGTGGCGTTAAGGTTCCACTTGTCATTTATCTTCCAATTAGCCACAACGTTGAGGTCGTGTACACGATTGTACATAGACGGATAGGTCAGCAACTCGCCATTACGCATAGACGTACGCGGTGCCTTGGCCCATGAGTAACTAACCCATCCCGTCAGATGACCATAGTTCTTCTGCAGCATGAGGTCTATACCATAGTTGTAGCCATCGCCGACGATAAGGTTGTTTTCCAAATCATACTCGTCAGTAATCAATTCCAACACGTTGCCCTTATACTCCACTTGTCCCGTAAGGCGTGTCAAGTAGGTTTCTACCGAAAGGCGATACCGCCTGTCCCACACATCCTGTTGCAACGCCAGCGACACCTTGCCTGCATGTTGCGGAGCGACACGCTGACCCGACGACACCCAAAACTCGGTGGGCAAGCCATTGGACGAGAAGCCCACCTGATGCAAGTATTGTGTATAGGTACCAGCCGTCAACTGCAGCGTGGTAATACTCGACGGCTGATAGCGCAAGGTCAGTCGCGGGTCAAGGCTAAAGTGTAGACGTGTGTTGTAGAAGCCCGATGCGCGAAGTCCGCCTATCACCTCTATGCTATGGCCAAACATATAGTCGCCTTGTACGAAGAGTGCCCCTTCATCGGCCTGTTGTACCTTACGCGGAATGTATACCTCGGCAATGGAACCTGTCACCTGCGGGGATTGTGGTGCGATAGCATGGTGCATCAACTCTGCCCCATAGGTCCAGAAACCTCGACGGCTCATGTGGCGCAGTTCGGACTTGGCGCCGAGCGTCTGTATGTCGGCAGGGAGAAAGGCTCGACTATCGGTCTGCGACACCTCGAGGTTGCTGTGATAGGCGGTGTAGTAGAACGAATGGGTTTGTGACAGTCCATCTCCTCTTCGCTTCCATCGCATCGAAGCCGTGCGGTTGCCCCACTCCAACTGCGAGTTTATCAGGTAATTCCCATTATTCAGCCCCGCATAGTCGCACCCTTGAAAATAATCGACAGCAAGGTCGTCCCGTTCTGTGGGCTTATACAATAGCCCCATATTCACATCATAGAACCGATAGGTAATGCGCTGTCCTTGCCGCAGTACATTGTTCATCAGCCCATCGTAGATTAGGTTAACGTTGGAATAGCGACCACCCACGGCGAGGCTCACCTTCTTACCCAAAGGAATACTCAGGGCTCCCTGCACCGCCAATAGCCCAAGGTCCATGTCTCCACACAACCTATCGGGAATGGTATCGGCCGTCTCCATACCCACCTCGGCACCCAAGCGGTTGGCCGTGGTGAGGTGCATGCTCTTGCTGAAGGTCAAGTCCTTGAAATAAGAACTGTTGAAGGTCGAGAAATAGCCTAGCAGGTGCATGGGATAGTACACTGGAGTGCCATTGATGGTGGTGTAGTTATGGCTATTATTACATCCCTGCACAAAGGTACCGCCCACATTCTCCGAGGCCGTCTGCACACCAGGCAACAGTTGGATATTGCGCAAGGGGTCGGCCATGGGCATAGCCTCCATCGTCTCGATGGCCCAATAGGTCTTGCCCAAGGCACTGTACTTGACCATCGGTTGGCGCACCTCCTCTACCACCAACTCGTCTATTGAGCGGACGGATAAACTATCGCTCTGTGCACAGAGCGGTAGTGCACAGAGCGACAATAAAGATAGGAGCGTGCGCTTCATCAAAAGTTTCTGTATCCCTTATTTGTAGTAATCTTCACGATAGTCAGGATAGTATTCGTTTTCGACTTCTTCCTCAAAGTATCTGTCAAACATATTCTCAAAGTCGTCAAACAAGTCCTCGACAGACTCTACCAAGTCACCGAAACTTCTCTCCGTGAAGTAATCCTCGAAACTATAGCGGCTGTCATCAGCAGTAAAGACAATTATAGGTCTTACTCCAAAATAAGAGTACGAGGGCTCCCACTCATCATTCGCCTCATATGCTTCAAGTTCGAAATTCGCCTGTACTGTCTCGGTGTTATCATAGTGGAGGGTTATGTTATAGGTATTGTTTACATGTCCCAAATTTCTCTGGAACTTAACGAAATCATCATCTTCTGCTGCTTCTTGAAGATTTACAAAAGCATCTGACAAATCATTAAACTTGTCGCACTTGCCTACAACCTGCACCTTACCCATCAGGTCAACATACATTGAAAACTCCTTGAGTGCATCGACCTTAATATCCTCAACATCTTCCTTTTCTTCAGTAAATACATCCTCAGTTTCCTCAACAGCAGCATCAATGTCAGCCTTCAGTGCACCTTCAACCTTGAGCATCTGCTTACCATTAATCTTGACACTGGCCGAAGCAGCCATACCCTGCTTGGTAATATCAGTCTTGAAGGTCTCTTCGTAAGCGTTCACTTTTAACTTGGCATCAACACTCAAGTTGGTGTAGTCTACATCCATGGTATAAACAGTGTTATGTTCACCGTCACCCCAATAATACCAACCTTCAGTATACTCATCAACCCACACCTGGACATATTCTCCTGTCGATTCATCATATTCCCAATCCCAATATCCGCCATAGGTCCATTCTTCCCAAAAACGCTGATAGGAACTTTCTCCATCCTCGTTAAAAGCGCCCTCGAAAGCCAAACTACTGTTAAGAGTCAAATCAATAATGTTAGTATTGTTACACTTTACATCAAAAGTGATTTCTTTGGGCACATCAATCACAAACTCATAATAATCTTCATAATTATCAACAGAAGTGGTACCTGCTTTAGGACCATTTACAAAATAAGATTCCTCCGTATCCTTAAATCTCATGCTCACCTTCGCACGAGTTGTCTCCTTGCTACCCTTGAGTATTGCCACCCACTTCTGATTGTGGTCGTCGGTGAAAGAAACTTCTATGCGATCTTTTACGCTAGAATCCCATACCCACTCTTCACTCCTCGTATTGGGAGTGAATCTTCCATACGCATCAGGTAGACCAGCATAGAGTGTCGATGTCCAAATATCAGTAGCTCGTGTTGACAACTGTGCCCCGCTCTGTGCAGCATCAAGGCTTATAGCCATCAAGTTGCGCACTGCCTTTACAGGGCTTCCATAGTAATAATCATTGTCGCCACTATAGGTTTCTTTATAGAGTCTTTCGAGTTTCCCGATATAAGCCGTATCAATACTATAGTCCAACTCATCGCAAAGATAAGCAGTAACATCCACCAAATTCTCATGGTCACCAGCCTTGATATTGTTCACAAACTCAAGACCAACAGATTGCAAATATGTTTTCTGCGCACTTGGCTCCAATTTTTCCATCGTGCCACCCAAGCCAGGTTCACCGGTCATATCGCTACCATTACCACCACCTGTACCAGGATTAGGTTCGTCACATCCCTGAAGAGCCATCATACCTAAGGCAAATAGCCCTACCAATAAATAATTCTTCTTCATAATACAGTTTTTTAAGTTGTTATATAATACCTTGAAGTTTATTATCCTCGAACCACGAGTCATTTTGCTGCGAATTTAGCTAAAAAAACTTAAACACCCTATTAAAAAGTCCATTCTTATCAAAAACATGTTAAGAAACACATATTCACACCAATAGATGGGACCAACCTCTTCTCCAATCAGACAAAGCCTTTCTATTTATTGATGGCGAGCACGCACGTACATGCTCGCGAGCACGTGCGCAAATGTAGGCGATCACGTGCGCACATGTACGCCATCAATAGACAAATCCACCCTGCACAAGATCCTTTGCTTGAGCACAGGATGACAAAGACACCTTAAAGTTATATATACAGGATATTGTTGCAGTTCTGCCTCTACTCAAGCCATTATTGCCTCTTACCCATCAGGGAGGCAGTGGATATATCGCTGCGAAACCAGGAGAGACGGATTAGGATTTCTGTTTTTGCTGGGCGCATAAGGATTTTATCTGCCCATACTTTACGCTTTGCCCATTTCTTGCTACTTTTGTACCCATGATGAGACTACACACACTATATACAGCCCTACTGATTACTTTCCTTTCGGCCAGGATTTATGCCCAGCACTACACCATCAGCGGTTATGTGAGCGATGCCGTGGCCGACGAGACGATGATAGGCGCCACACTCTATGACCACGCAAGTGGCAGTGGCACGGTGACCAACACCTACGGATTCTACTCGCTCACCCTACCCGCCGGCGAGGTGGAGTTGATGGCCTCATATGTGGGATACACGCCTTTGACGAAGCGTTTCATACTGACACGCGACACGGTGGTAAATATGGCACTGCACGCTCACTCGACACTCAGCGAAGTAACCATCGTGGGCAACCGCCTCGACCTCGGCGTACGCGGTTCACAAATGAGTGCCGTAGACATCCCCATCGCACAAATAAAGTCCGTACCAGCCATGTTCGGCGAAACCGACGTGCTGAAGGTATTGCAGTTGCTCCCTGGTGTACAAAGCGGCACCGAAGGTTCGGCAGGGCTCTACGTACGCGGAGGCAGTCCCGACGAGAACCTGATGCTGCTCGATGGTGTACCCGTGTATAATGTGAATCACATGTTCGGCTTCTTCTCAGCATTCAACGCCGATGCCATCAAGAACGTCACCCTATACAAAGGCAGTTTTCCCGCGCACTATGCAGGCCGCCTGTCCTCAGTCGTTGACGTGCGCATGAAGGAGGGCGACATGCACCACTTTCACGGCAATGTACACATAGGAGCCATATCGTCAAAGTTCAGTCTCGAAGGGCCATTGTGGAAAGGCAGGACCTCGTTCAACATCTCGGGCCGACGTACCTACTCGGACCTCATCACCAATGCCGCGCTATGGTATATGGCCCACGTACAGGACAACGAGACCAACTATGGAGCAGGCTATTACTTCTATGACCTCAACGTGAAGGTCAACCACAAGTTCTCTGATCGCGACCGACTCTACTTGAGCCACTACATGGGCGACGATGAGATATATTTCTCCATCACCGAGGCCGACACCAAGGACTACCGCAACGATAGCCGCTTGTCATGGAAATGGGGCAACATCGTGAGTGCCGCACGATGGAACCACGTCATCACCTCACAGATGTTCCTTGATGCTTCGGTCAGTTACACCCAATACCGCCATAAGATAGGCATGGGATTTGACGAAGTGGATAAGGCTAACGACTTCAACTACAAGGCGCAGTTGGAGATGAAGTCGGGCATCTATGACCTCACGGGAAAGGCCGAACTACACTACTCGCCCACCCCACTGCACGATATGCGTATGGGCTTGGCCTATACACACCACACCTTCCGTCCCGAAGTGATGAGCATGAGCGAGAAGAAGGACAAAGACGACAACACACAACAGATAGGCCAGCCCGATATCCTTGCCCATGAGACACAAATCTATGTAGAGGACGACATGACACTCTCTGACTTGGCGAAACTGAATGTAGGCCTCAACTACTCCACCTTTACCGTAAATGGGAAGTTCTATCATAATCTGGAGCCTCGTCTCAGCAGTCGTCTGCTCATTACCGACCATCTGTCGCTGAAGGCAGGATACGCCTATATGACGCAATACGTGCATCTCTTATCGAACAGCAATATCAGCCTCCCCACCGACCTTTGGGTACCTGTGACCAAGAATATACGCCCCGAGCATTCACACCAAGTGGCAGGAGGTGTCTACTACGAGCTGGAAGGGTTGTGCGACCTATCGGCCGAAGGATACTACAAGCACTTGAACAATCTGCTCGAATACAGAGAGGGCACCTCTTTCATGACAGGAACCACTTCGTGGGAAAACAAAGTAGCCATGGGCCGCGGATGGTCATACGGACTCGAACTCATGGCACAGCGCTCCGTAGGTAAGTTTACCGGGTGGATAGCCTACACCTGGTCGAAGACCATGCGCCAGTTTGACCGCGAAGGGCATATCATCAATGGAGGAAGACCCTTCCATGCCAAGTATGATCGCCGACACGATGTTAACATCACTACAAGTTATAAACTGAATGACCGCATCGACCTGTCGGCCACATGGGTATATGCCACGGGCAACTGCGGCACGCTCTATACCCACTATTATGAAGAACAACCCCATACACCCGACAACTATGCCGGCTCCATAGGATACTTTGAGAACCGCAACAACTATCGCCTTGAGCCCTATCACCGCCTCGACCTCGGTATCAACTTCCACAAAGAGTTCAACCGACTTCCAGGCGTGAAACGCACCATCAACCTCAGCATATATAATGCCTACAACAGCATGAATCCCTTCATGGTATATCGCTACGATGGCTATGACTACGAAACACAAGAATACTACCGCACCCTACGCAAAGTAACGATATTCCCCATCATACCTTCGTTCAGTTATGGCATACAGTTTTAGAATATGAGTAAATCTGATTTATGCATCTTGACCACAATATGAAATCCCAGCATTTTCAATTTCCCATTCTCAAGTTTCAATTTCTCATCGCACTTTGTGCCATGTTCTTCACCTCTTGTGTCAACGACATACCCTACGATGAGGAGATGGGTGCGCCCAAACTGGTATTGAATGCCATATTGCAACCCGACAGTCTGCTCTCCGCTACGGTAAGCCGTACGGCTCATTTTCTCGACATCGAGCCGCCACAGCGCATAGCCGACGCCACTGTTACAGCCTCAGTCAATGGAAAAAGAAAGGAACTCACCTATATACCCTATACTCAAAGTTACTATAGCAACTATCGACTACGTTCTGGCGACGAAGTCACACTCACCGCCACACATGACATAGGTACGGTCACTACCTCCCAACAAGTGACCACCCCTACAAGCATCAGCATAACATACACGGAGATGCAACCATTCAATAATCCAGGCGACCCGGTGAGCCTCTCCACACTCAACGACGTGGATAGCGCACTCATGGTAAGCCTATACATCGACGACCCCATCGACGAAAAGAACTACTACCGACTCACGATAGACTATCAAGGAAGTTATCTCGTAAGATTTTCCTGGGATATGTATTCCGACAACCATCAATACATTGAGGAGAATAACGAAGAAAAGAGCGACACCCTTGTTACCGAGTATTTCTATCCTCACTACCTGCTCACCCAAAGTAGCAGCCAACTCATCACAGAAAGCGAGAGCACCGCACAACTCCTCGGTGGACTATTCTACCTCACCTCAGAAAACTCCTTTGTTTTTTCCGACGAGCGCTTACGCAACACGGATGGAATGCCCATCATAGACTTCCTTATGCTCATGGAATCTCCTCGAGGCAACCACAACCTATACAACTATGAAAGTGGATGGACAGACAAAGACAACGATTGGACCAACGATTTTATCTTCCCCTCCGATACCGTAAGTCACGCCAATTACCACTACCAATTTACCTTAGAGACATTGAGCGAGGACTACTATCATTATCTTAATGAGACAGCCTCATACAGCACACTGGAAGGTATTCCCGTAGGAGAACCAGCTCCCATACATACCAATATCAAAGGAGGCTTAGGTATAGTAGGCAGTTACAGTAGTGCCCAATGCAAAAGCGACACACTACATCGAATCATTCGATGAAGATATAGTATCAATAGCCAACAGAGACATCAGGTAGAACACTAAAGACTAAGACTCTACCCATATTTTCGAAAAGGAACAATATAAAGTTGGAATTATAGCAAGAGATTATCGCTGCAGTTCAGCCTCTACGCAAGCCATTATTGCCTCTTGCTCGTCAGGATGAAACCAGTGGATGTCTTCGTCACGGCGAAACCAGGTCATTTGTTTTCGGGAATAGAGTCGGCTATTCTGCTTGATTTTCTCGATGGCAAATTCAAGTGTGCAGGTACCATCGAAATGGCCAAACAACTCCTTGTAGCCCACGGTATTGAGTGAGTTGAGATGGCGGTAGGGATATACGCGATGTGCCTCTTCGACGAGTCCATCGGCGACCATTTGATCTACACGGCGGTTGATGCGGTCGTAGAGCTCTTCGCGCTCACGGCGCAAGCCTATCTTGATGATGCGAAAGGGACGCTCCTTTGTAGTGCGCGTACGAAAAGAGGTGTATGTCTTGCCCGTCATGTAGCATATTTCGAGGGCATGGATGACGCGCTTGGGGTTCTTGAGGTCTACGATGCGGTAGTATTCGGGGTCGAGCAGTCTGAGTTCATTGACCAAGGGCTCCAAACCCTCAGCATCATAACGTTCAAGCAGGGTGCGGCGAGTGACGTCATCTACCGTAGGGATATCATCTATGCCCTTGCATACGGCATCGATATACATCATGCTACCTCCGGTAAGTAATAAGGTATCGTGTGTGCGGAACAGTTCTTCGGTGAGTTTCAACACATCGATTTCGTATTGTGCCGCACTGTAGTAGTCGGTGAGCTGATGAGTACCAATGAAGTAGTGCTTCACGCGCTCCTGCTCCTCCTTGGTGGGGGCTGCCGTACCAATGGGAATCTCGGCATAGAGCTGACGCGAATCGGCCGAAAGGATGGGCGAACCCAACCGCTCGGCCAATGCGAAGCTTAAAGCCGTCTTACCTACACCTGTAGGTCCAAGGAGTACGACAAGAGTTTTCATGAGTGAAGAGTTAAGAATGAAAAGTTAAGAGTTAAAAGATTATTTTCATTGTCCGCAGACAACTCTTCACTCTTAACTCTTACCTATTCACTTAATAGAGCATATTTTCAAAGTCTTCGGCGCTGCCCATCTCGAAGCCATCGGGGTCGAGTTCGTCGAGGTCGAAGTCCTCATCATCGCCAAAGGTGTCATCAAGCGTAGTGGTAGCTACCTGAGCAGCCATCAGCTGGTCGAAATCAAGCACGTGCTGCGGAGCATCACCGACAGACTTGGTGCATACAGCCTCATCGAGCGACTTGCCCGTAATGATTTCGGAGAGTTCCATAAAGAAAGCACGGTCGGCCAAAGGGTCGAAGATGTAGAGCATGTGCTGCTTCTCGTCTTCGAGCAGTTCCTCGAGCGGAGTCTCCTCCATAATCCAGCTGTCCATATCAGAGCTGGTACCCATATCTTCGAGCGTAATCTCGGTCTCCTTCTCCCAGTTGTCGTCGCAGATGAAGAATGAGGTCATCTGGTCGTTGGGATAGCCTGCCGATTTCAGTATGGCATTGTGCAAATCGAGAAATGTGGCTTCTGAATCGATTTGAATCTCACGGCGGAAGTTATCCACCTCGTCAGATATGATTGTGAAACGATATACCATAGTCGTAAGTTTTGTGTTATTAGTTTAGTGTTTAGTGAGTTTACTTGATAATACCTCTCTTGGCTCCCTCGACAAACGAAACGATGTATTCCACCTCGGACGTCATTTCCATCTCCTCCTTGATTCGTTCAAGCGCCATCGAGGTGTTGAGTCCGCTCTGATAGATGTAGCGGTAGGCCTGATGAATGGTTTCAATCTGCTCATTCGTGAAGCCACGTCGGCGCAAGCCTACGAGGTTGAGTCCGCAATAAGCCACAGGCTCACGTGCTGCAATAACGTAAGGAGGCACCTCCTTAGTAATCTTACTTCCGCCCTGTATCATCACGTAACTACCGATGCGGCAGAACTGATGAACGAGTACGGTAGAACTGATGACAGCAAAATCATCCACGATAACCTCACCCGCAAATTTCGTCTGGTTGCCGATGACGCAACCATTGCCCACAATACAATCGTGAGCCACATGCACACCCTCCATCAAGAGATTGTTGCTACCTACCACAGTCTTACCTTTGGCCGCAGTGCCACGATTGATAGTGACAAATTCTCGGATGGTATTGTTATCACCCACCTCGGCTGTAGTTTCCTCACCTCGGAACTTCAAGTCCTGTGGCACAGCACCGATAACAGCACTGGGGAAAATAGTATTGCCATTGCCTATACGCGAACCATAAAGGATGCAAGCATGGGGCATAATAACATTATTATCACCTATCACGACATTACGGTCAATGTAGACGAAAGGACCAATCTCTACATTTTCACCTATTACCGCTTCGGGATGTACGTATGCTAATGGACTGATGTTAGCCATATGTATAGTCTAATTAATTTCTTGTTAAGTTTTAATCCATTGTTTTTCTCACCATGCGTGCCAACTGATTATTGACACGATGCCCCGGACGATATGCAGTGACATGTCCTTTGAGGGGTTTACCCACAAGTGAAAGGTCACCAATCACATCGAGCAGTTTGTGACGTGCAGGTTCATTGTCCCATACAAGTGGACGATGGTTGATGTATCCCAATTTCTTGGCATCCATGCGGGGTATGTTCATGGCATCGGCTATGCGGTCAAAACGCTCTTGCGACATCTCACGCTCATAGAGCACGATGGCATTGTCAAGGTCACCACCCTTAATGAGACCTGCGGCAAGCAGGGGCTCGATATCGCGAACAAAGACAAAGGTGCGGGCTGCTGCAACCTCTGTGGGGAAATCAGCCATATGCATCAAGTCTGCATGCTGGTCGCTGATACTACTCCCATCAAATGACACCACGACACTGACCGAAAACTCCTCAGCGGGTTCAATGCGCAGCACTGAGCCGCTCTGTTCATCGTGGTATTCAATTGGCTCGGCAATCACGAGATACTCCTTCTCGGCCTCCTGTTCCACAACACCAACACGCAGAATATTATCAAGATAGAACTTGGCACTACCCTCGAGGATGGGGAATTCCGGACCATTGACCTTCATCAAACAGTTGTCTATTCCCAATGCATAGAGCGCCGATAGTCCATGCTCTATCGTGCTGACACGTTCGGTTCCATTGGAGAGCACAGTACCTCGCTGAGTATCGGTAACATTCTCTGCCAACACCTCAATAATGGGTTGTCCCTCCACATCAACGCGCTGAATCTTATATCCATAGTTCTCCGGCGCAGGACAAAATTCCACGGTGAGGTTAAGTCCCGTGTGCAAGCCCTTGCTTGAAAGCGTAAAACTTTCTTTTAGCGTACGTTGCTTTGCCATAGTCTAATCAGGCCTTGCCCAAATCGGCAAGTTGCTGTTTCAACGATTCTATTTCTTTCTTCAATGTATCCATCTCGCGATACATCTCGGGGAGTTTTTTAAACACGATGGACGAGCGCACAAACTTGGTGTGTTCAAAAGCAGGATATCCGAACACGGCTTGACCATCCTTCACATTATTAGGAATAGCCGAGTGTGCCCCCACCTTGACACCATCGCCAATCTGTATGTGTCCGTTAAATCCCGTCTGTCCGCCCACCATACACCACTTACCAATCTTGGTAGAGCCAGCCACACCACATTGTGCCGACATCACGGTGTGCTCATCGATGACCACATTGTGGCCAATCTGCACCATATTGTCGAGTTTCACGCCACGCTTGATTACCGTAGCGCCCATAGTAGCGCGGTCCACACAGGTGTTGGCACCCAGCTCCACATCATCTTCCAAGATGACAATACCGATTTGGGGAATCTTGTCGTACCCGTCGGCACCGGGTGCAAAGCCAAATCCATCGGCACCCACCACACTACCGGTGTGCAAGATGCAGCGGTTGCCCACCTTACATCCGTGATAGATGGTAACCCCGTGATATAGGGTGCAATCACTACCCACAGCAGCGCCATCGCCTACCGACACGTTGGCTTCGATGATTGTATTGTCGCCAATGACAGCCTTTTCGCCAACATATACGAACGGACCGATGTATACGTTCTCACCGATTGTTGCGCTCTCGGCCACTGATGCCATAGAACTGATGCCTGTCTTCTTGGGCTTTACGCTCTCATAGAGGGCCATCAGCTTGGCCAAGCTCTCATAGGCGTTGGCCGTTTTGATGAGTGTGGCTTTGACGGGTTTCTCGGGAACAAAATCGCTATTCACCAATACAATGCTCGACTGGGTATCATATATATATGCAGTATACTTCGGATTAGACAGAAAAGACAATGCTCCAGGCATACCCTCCTCTATCTTGGCAAAGGTGTTCACCGTAGCGTTCTCATCGCCTACAATCTCACCTCCTACATACGCAGCAATCTGTTTTGCTGTAAATTCCATATTATATACCGTTATTTTCGAATACAAACTTCAATATAGTCTTGCAAAGGTAGGTATTATTCTTGGATTTGCAAACCTTTTATTTCAATTATACATTATTAACAAAAGAGGCATAATTAGGTTGCAGCAGCGGTCAATTTTTACCAATAATATTTTTTATTTCATCTGCAATGCGCACGATGTGGGCCGCTCCATGCTCACGCAACTCCTCTTCGGAGCGGAATCCCCAGGTGACACCCACGCTCTCGACACCCGCATTGCTTGCCGTCTGCATATCCACGCCCGAGTCGCCGATGTACAGGGTCTTCTCCTTGGCAATGCCCGTATCGCGCAGTATGTCATGCACGATGTCGGGAGCAGGCTTTATGGCCACTCCCTCGCGCTGTCCGTAGATGGCGGCAAAGCGTATGTCGGGGAAGAAATGGCGCACGAGTTTGAGCGTTGCCTCGTGGTACTTGTTGGAAGCCACAGCAAGCTGCACCCCATCGTCCTGCAATGCGCGGAGCAGCTCCACCACACCCGGATAGGGGCGGCTGCAATCGGCATTGTGCTCATTGTAGTAGGGCACAAACAGGGCGCGTATGCGCAGCACGTTCTCCTCGGCGCTGTGCTCTGCGGGCAGGGCACGGGCGAAGAGTTTGTTGATGCCGTTGCCCACAAACTGATAGTAGGCCTCTACGGGGTGCGTAGGATATCCACACTGCTGCAATGCCTGGTTGGTTGCATTGGCAAGGTCGGCTACGGTATCGAGCAACGTGCCGTCAAGGTCAAATATGGCGAGTTGTTTCATTCAAGCGGAAAGTTTAAAGATGAAAGTGGAAAGATGACAGATGAAAGTTTACAATCTAAACCCGTTCACGGCCTCCACTACCCTCTGTGCCTCGTCGAGTGTCATCGTGGGGCCTATGGGGAGCGAGAGCTCGGTGCGGTGTATCTCTTCGGTGATGGGGAGCGACAAATGGGCATACTCCCTGTAGCACTCCTGCTGGTGCGGTGCTATGGGATAATGGATGAGGGTTTCTATACCCTGCTCCTTGAGGTGCTGCTGCAATTTGTCGCGCTCCTCGCAGAAGATGGGGAAGAGGTGATATACATTGCTTTCGGCCGCCACGTAGCGGGGCAGACGGACGAGCGGATGGGCAATGCCCCTGTAGTATCGTTCGGCAATGGCTGCCCGATGGCGGTTGGCCTCATCCAGATGCGCCAGTTTGACGGCCAGCACGGCAGCCTGCAACTCATCGATACGGCTGTTGTAGCCCGCATACCGGCACACATACTTCTCCTCCGAACCGTAGTTGCCCAAGGCACGTATCACGGCAGCCAGTTCATCGTCGTCCGTGGTGACACACCCCGCATCGCCCATCGCGCCGAGGTTCTTGCCGGGGTAGAAACTATGCCCTGCGGCATGACCGAGAGAGCCGGTGGCCTTACATCCGTGTGCCTGGGCATTGTCCTCTATCAGCAGCAGGTCATGCTTGCGGCATAGGTGCCCGATGTGGTCAGTGTAGGCGCAGCGGCCGTAGAGATGCACGATGAGGATGGCCCGTGTGCGTGGGGTGATGGCTTGCTCGATGAGCGAGTCGTCTATCTGTAGCGTCTCCCTGTCGGGCTCCACCAATATGGGTTTCAGACGGTTGTCCGTGATGGCCAATATGCTGGCAATGTAGGTGTTGGCAGGCACGATAACCTCGTCATCCTCGCGCAACTTGCCCAGTTCCATGTAGGCACGGAAGATGAGGCGCAAGGCATCGAGTCCATTGCCGCATCCGATGGCATGGCGGCAGCCGATATACTGGGCATAGGCCTGCTCGAAGCGTCGCGTCTCCTCGCCACGCAAGTACCATCCCGAGCGCACCACGCGCTGCACAGCCTCCTCAATCTCGGTGGCATACGCGGCATTCACGGACTTTAAATCAAGAAACTTTATCATATCTTTCATTTTGATTTTACTCCAAGGTTACAGTGTCATGCTGAGCAAAAGCGAAGCATCTCGCGCTGGGCCGACGCGGTATGATAGCGTCGGTTGCGACGAAGGAAGGTTTATCTTCCCCGAGGAGTCCGTCTTCGCCACAGACCTTGCGAGATCCTTGCTTTTCCCCTCCGGGCCAGCGACCTAAAGGTTCACGTCGTTCAGGATGACAACATCGCGGTAACCCTCAAATAGGCAAACATCTTTATATTGCCTTAAATTTTCACTTTATACGTATCATACACCACCGCCCGGGCGCCGAAGCCCTCTTTCTGGAAGGCGAGCCCCTCGTTGAGGTAACGTCCTCCCTGCTCGGTCGATATGCCAAAGTCGAAATACCTCTTCTCGGCAAACACGTCGGTTATCAGGTGACAGAACAGTCCGTCGAGAGCACCCACCGAGCGACCCTCGGCCGATGTGGCAATGTATTGTGCATGAGCCACCTGCTCGGTCTCATAGATTAGCGTACCCGCCACGACACGTCCATCGGCCTTGGCCACAAACAGGCGGATATTGTCGGGGAATGCCGCCCTGAGCCGTTCCATCTCTGCCACCGTATGCACGGGCTTGCAGTCGTGTCGCATAGCGAGCACCTCTTCGAGTATGCCCCAAAACTCCGGCAGCGCATCGTTCTCCTCGTATGTCACGTTGTTGGCAGCCGCCTTCTTGGCTCCGCGGCGACGCAACTCCTGCATCGGCAGCGTGTTACCGCCAGCAATGGCCGCCGACACGCCACGTGCCACCAGCGTGGCCTCTTGGCGGAACAGCGCGTAGAGGTCCTCCTCGGCAGGGGCGCGGTGATAGATGTGGGGGATGGGCTTATATATCCACTCCTTGGCCCCCAGCGTGAGCCTCATCCACTCGGTGGCACAGGCCATCACCTGCATGGTGTCGGCCACGGTGATGCGCTCCGCGAGCAGCAGTCCGCCATAGGTGAGCCCGCCGTGCGAATACACCGTACGTTCCTCCGCCTTGTAGTTGGCAGGGAGCACCGCCACCAGTTCGCCCTTCTTGTAGAAGAGCAGCGAGCAGTCCGCAAAGCGGTCGGCATGGTAGTCCATATAGTTGCGATGGAGCAGAAAGGTGCCGTTCTTTGAGGCCGCCACAAAGGCGTTCCACGTGTCGGCCATATCACTGCGGTAGGGGACCACTTCGATGGCTTCACCCTTATACGTGGCATAGTCGTGCACGTAACCCGAGGCATTGAAGGGGTGCGATGCCAACACCACACACACCGTGCCAGCCGCAAAGCCACTCAGCCTGCACCACACGCCAGCGGGTATCAGGATGCCCGTATGGGGCGAGTCGAGATGCACGGTAGCCTGCGTCGTACCGTCATCGAGCGTCATGTCAAAGGCACCACACACGGGCACCACCACCTCAGCACATTCGTTGTGCGAGTGCGCTCCGCGCTCCTCACCCTCGGGGACATCGTAAATCCAGAACACCCGCTCGATGGCAAAGGGGATACCACTCCCCCACTCCGCTATCGACAGGCAGCCTCGTTTGTCCCGATGCTCGGGCAGACTAATCAGTCGGCAGCCACGCGGCAGGCGGTCCTGCTCGGTCTTGTGTGTATTTGTGTTCATATCGCGCACGTGAGTTATATATCTTTCCATAACGCAGAAGCATCCGTTTTCGTGCCTCGCGAAGAATATTTCCACAAAGATATGAAAAAATATCGAGAATTCTTTGTCAAATCGAAAAAAGTATCTACCTTTGCACCCGCAAAAAGGAAACAGCTCGTTCCCTGAAGCATTAAGGAAGTTTGGGTGAGTGGCTGAAACCACCAGTTTGCTAAACTGACGTACGGGTAACCGTACCGGGGGTTCGAATCCCCCAGCTTCCGCGAAGCAGTTTTCTTTTTGCAGCCACGGCGCTTTCGTCTATCGGCTAGGACACGTGCCTCTCACGCACGGAAGACGGGTTCGATTCCCGTAGGCGCTACAACAGAAGAGCAAATCGCAAGGTTCGCTCTTTTTCTTTTTATACCCCTCCACCCAAAACAACCGCCACTAATCAACAAGACATTGTAAACATTTCAAAGAACGCTCACCACCCAAACACGATGCAAAGATACTACACCTAAATTTGACATCACGGATTATCTCAAAGTTCGTCAAAGTTCTTTTTGCAAGCCATTTATCTTCAGTGAGATAAATATTTCTCGCACTCTCGACAAATAAGCGCCTCGAGCGCGAAAAATCGCCGCCGCACCTGTCTTGCGAAAGTGTTTCCACTCTTCACTCTTAACTCTTCACTCGAAAGATACGCGCATAATGCGCGGCCGCCACGCGTGCGCGCGCCCATATCCTCCGATGATGACAGTTGACAATGACAGTTATCTTGCGCTGCTGCTCCGAGTGGGTATAATATATAGGGCATATTTATATAATTAAATATACGTAGTATATCTAATTAATAAATATGAATTTTTACTTCAACTATTTCACCTCCATCGAGAGAGAGCACATTAATTGTCATCGTCATCTGTCATCATTTGCAATATATCTTTTCCTGAACAGGGTTTACACTAATTAGCCTATTTTGTAATTAGTCGTACTGAATAATTTAACAAATACAACTAAAAAACTATACATGTTCCTGTAAATGTTTACATCTTCCTATAGAAGTTTGCATTCAGTCCGAAAAGGCTGACCACACACATCCAACAAAACACTTTTTCCCGCAAAAATTTGCACGGTTGAAAACTTTTTCGTAATTTTACTTCGTAAAAGCATTATCACACAAACCACCCCGACAGCCCTCAATGAGACCCACAACGCAACACATAAAGCACCTGCTGACCACCCTCGCCTTGCTGCTCTGCACCACCCTACTGA
This sequence comes from Bacteroidaceae bacterium, assembly GCA_045612065.1. GTDB lineage: Bacteria > Bacteroidota > Bacteroidia > Bacteroidales > Bacteroidaceae > UBA1189. The sequence continues at coordinate 13,345 of JAZKYH010000037.1, read as the reverse complement.
GCGCACAGATCAAGGACGCGAAAGCCTGGCAAGAGGTAGACACCCTCATCGCCCAAGGACACTACACCTCGGCCTACGAGAAGAGCGAGAAGTTGTTCAAGGAGGCCAAGCGCAAGGGTGACGGCCACGCCCTGCTCAAGGCCGCCTACAAGGGGCGCATGGCGGCAGCTGCCTACCAGGAGGGATATCTCGAGGGTGCCATCAAGACCTTCCAGAGTATCGCCCCTCTGTTGCAGGGGAATGACAAGAGCATCGCCTGCCTGCTATTGAGCGCATCGATTGATGACTATAAGGGCCGTCATCTGTGGCGAAGTCGACAAGCCGAGGTTGCCACCACAGCCACCACCTTGACCCTCGACGCCCTATGCAAGGCATCCATCGACGAGATTACACAATGGAGCAGCGAGATGTTTACTGAGGCCAAGCACTGCTGCTTCGAGGCCGCCCTTGCCGAGAGCGAAGCACTGAAGGCGACACGCACCGAGGACTACGACCTGCTCATCGAGGGCGACACACTAGGATTGCGCCTGCGCCCCACACTCTACGATGTGGTGGTGCACGCCATCATCGAGAGTCTCTACCTGAGCGGCAGCGAGAAGGAGCTCATCCCACATAGCGCATCGCTGATGGGCACCGCCGAGGAGTTTGCCCACGCCGCATTGCCTCGCAGCACCGGGTCGCACACCCTATGGCAACTAGCCCAACTGCAAGCCCTCACGCAGCATCACCTACTCACCACCGATGCCGACGTGCGTGCCTACCTGGACCTCAAGCGCATGGAGCGCCTCCGCTCCTTTGCCCGCAATAACGACTTGGAGGAGGACTACGTGCGCGGACTGGAGCGCATTGCCGAGTCCTACAGCGGACACCCCACGGCACAAGCCATAATCCTCTACCAACTGGTCCAACACCACGAGCCACAGATCTATACCCACACCGACAGTACCCAGGCGAGCCAAGAGGTGGCCAAGGCACTCCGGATGGAGCATTACATGCAACGCATCGAGGCCATAGCCCCCGACAGCGAGTGGAACACCCTGGCTAAGGCACTTTATAAGAGCAACACCCACCCCTACCTCGCCTTGCAGGAACACGCCACCCTGCTGCCCGGCAGAGAGCACACCATCGGGCTCACCGTGCGCAACGCCGGAAGCATCGCCTACCGCGTCGTGACCCGCAATGCCGGTGAGAGCAGCGAGAACTTCGTCTACAAGGAGGTCATCCGCCGCCGATCGGTGGGCAAGTCCTCCTACGAGATAACGCCCGCGATGCCCAACCCCTACGTGTATCAGGAGATACCCCTCACCCTACCCTCACTCGCGCCCGGCGACTACTTCGTTATCGCCACCAACAACGGGCAGACACCCGACACCAAACGCAGCAGCATCACGGCCATCAGCGTGACGAACCTCAAGCTCGTCATGCTGCGCAACGAGGCCGAGGCCGAATATCTGGGCATGGTGCTCGACGCCACCACGGGCAAGGCGGTCACCCCCTGCGAACTGACCCTCATGGAGGGCAGCGGCATGCAGACCACCTTCATCGCCTCCTACACCCCCGACGCGAAGGGGCACTTTGCCATCCCCCTCCCCGAGGGACGCTACCGCAACCTCTACCTGCGTGCTTGGGACGGAGCCTCCCACACCACCTACAGCTTCCGCTACAACGACTTTGCCGAGCATCGCTACTGGCAGCGCAGCGAGGAGCAGGACAGCGAGACACTCTTCACCTTCCTCCCCGACCGCTACACCTACAAACCAGGCGACCAGGTGCAATTCTCGCTTATCGCCTACGGCCACGGCACAGAAGGCAGCAGCATCAGGCCCCACCTCCCCGTCAAGGTATCGCTCACCGACACGCGCGACAAGGAGCAAGCCTCACTGCAGGGCACTACCGACGAGTGGGGATGCCTCAGCGGCACCTTCACCATCCCCGAGGGGGCCACACCAGGACGGTTCAGACTACATGCCACCGACACCGGGAATGGGCAAAAGATGTACCACATCATCAACGTGGAGGCCTTCAAGGCACCCACCTTCAAGGCCACGATGGAGCGCCCCACGGCAGCCCTACGCTTTGGCGACAGCCTCACCTTGAAGGGCACTGCCACCACCTACACCGGACTCCCCGCAGGAGGCGCCAAGGTGCGCTACGAGGTGACGGCAAACACCACGACACTCTTCGGGTATCACCACATCGGTACCTCGAAGCACATCACCGACACTACCGTCACCGACAAGGAGGGACGCTTCGCCATTCCGCTCAAGATAGACACCCTCGACACACCCAACGAGAATGCCACCTGCCGCTACACCATCGTAGCCTACGTCACCGACCTCCATGGCGAGACACAGAGCACGCAGACCAGCTTCTTCGTGGGACAGCGCACCAAGCACATCGCCTTCACTCGAAGCAGCAACACGTTGATGCAGGGCGATAGCATAGGCTACAGCCTCAACACCTTGGGTGGAAAACGCCTGGGCGAGGACATCACCCTGCGCCTGAGCCGACTTGCCGTACCCCACTACACGGGCATACGCTCCACCGAGGAGAGCGACATGGAGCTGTGGAGCGAGGAGCGCACCCTCGTCGAGCGCCGCGAGCACACCTCGGCCGACAAGGAGAGCCACCTCACACTCACCGGCATACCCTGCGGAGCCTACCGCCTCACCATCACCTATACCGATGGCGGCAAGGAGTATAGCGAGACACAGCACTTCATGCTATGGGGCGAGGGCAAGCACACCGTGTCATCCTATGCCCTATACACGACAGCCGTCAAGACCCCCAGCGTAGCCACGGGCGACGAGGCCGTGCTCTACGTGGGCACCCGACACAGCAACGTGTATGTGCACTACTACATCAAGGTCGAGGACCGCGTAGTAGACAAGGGCACCCTGCACCTCACCGATGAGACCTCCGCCCTACGCATACCCATCAAGGAGGGGTGGCGAGGCTGGATGACCATCGACCTCGTAGCCATCAAGGAGGGTGTCAAGCGCATCAGCCGCAAGAGCATCGCCATCGAGGACAAGTCGACCCTGCTGAACGTGCACCTTGCCACCCTGCGCAATCCGCTCGAACCGGGCGACACGGAGCAGTGCACTCTATCAGTCAGCGACTATTGGGGCAACCCCGTACAGGCTGCACTCACGCTGAGCATCTACGATGCGGCACTCGACGTCTACGGACAAAACTACTGGGACATCGCCCTAGCGCCCCAACGAACAGGCAAGGCGATAGAGATAGACGAGAACAGCTGGTCGGCTTGGAGCAACAACTCCTACGTCCGTATGCCCTCGCCCACCCTGCCGAAATACTATGCCCTACCCTGCGACCTGAATCAAGAGCAGATATTCCACAGCATGGCCCTCCCCACCACACGTGGCTTGGCCAAGAACCGTGCTGGGTTCGACATGGTCGGACACGCAGAGGTGTTGGATGAAGCAGAGGTAACCACGCAGCCGGCCCAGGCTCCCGAAGATGCCGAAGCCTCCACATCGTCCGACGCTCCCGAGGAGTTCCATCTGCGCAGCAACCTCAACCACACCGCTCTCTTCCTGCCCACACTACACACCGACGAGCAGGGGCACGCAAGTTTCTCCTTCACCGCCCCCGACCTGCTCACCAAGTGGCACATCAAGGGCATCGCCCACACCAAGGACCTGAAGCATGGGCGCATGAGCGTCAACTTCATCACCCGTAAGGCACTCATGGTGCAGCCCAACGTGCCGCGCTTCCTCTACGAGGGCGACACATGCGACTTCACCGCCAAGGTGACCAACAGCAGCGAGGAGCCCATGGAGGTCACCGTGCAGCTGACTCTCGACCCAGAGACCTATACGAAAGCCCTGCACATCGACAGTCACAGCAGCACAGCCGCAACCTTCCCCGTCACCGTCCCCGAGAGAGCCACCGCGCTCAACTACCGCATCACAGCACAGAGCACCCGCTATAGCGATGGCGAACTGGGCACCATCACCATACTACCCCGACGGGCCCTTGTAACCGAGACGATGGCACTCTACACCCACGGAACGGAGAAGCGTGAGTTTGTCTTCGAGGCGCTGCAAACGAACGACTCCAAGACTTTGGAGCACAAGAGCCTACGACTCGATATCGTCTCCAACCCCGCATGGTATGCCATCGAGGCGCTGCCCCCGCTCAGCCAAGAGGAGAACCCCTCGTGCGAGCAACTCTTCCACCGCTACTATGCCACAGCCCTGGGCGCCCGACTCATCGACACCCATCCCGAGGTGGAGGGCTATGCCGACTTCTTCCGTCGCGACAGCCTCCATACCCTGCAGCACAGCCTGCTGAAACGCCTCAGCGAAGCACAGCACACCGATGGTGGATGGGCATGGATGGAGGGTTTCGACAGCGACCGCTACACCACCCAACTCATCATCAAGGGATTGGGCGAACTGGAGGCGATGGGGTGCATCAGCATCGCTCAAGACGACACGCTATATGCCATGGCAAAGCAGGGAATCGCCTACCTCGACAAGCACTACATGGAGGCCTATGACCACGCCAAGCAGAAGCCCAAAACGCTCGGAAGTTACGAACTGCACTACCTCTACACGCGCAGCTTCTTCCCCGAGATGCCCTTTACCGGCGCCAAGAACACTGCCTACAAGCACTACACCAAGCTGCTCCTCAAAGACAAGGCCAAGCGCGGCACGCTGATGCAGAAGGCGCTCAAGATGCTCACCCTCGTCCGCATGGCCGAAACCGACAAGGCTAGAAAGGTTGCCGAGGTGGTGCTGCAATCTTCGCTGAGCAGCGACGAGATGGGCCTCTACTGGCGCGACAACACACCCGGATACAGTTGGGACTGCAACCCCATAGCCACACAAGCCCTACTCATAGAGGCCTTTGCCGAGCTCGGACAACCTGCCGACGTCATCGCCCGCATGCAGCAGTGGCTGCTCAAGCAGAAGCAGACCACTCGCTGGAGCAGCTCTATCGCCACGGCACAGGCCGTGCACGCCTTGGTGGTTACCTCATCGAACAAACAGATGCTCTCTACCTGCCACGACATCGAAGTGCGCGTAGGCGGCAAGGTGCAAGGCGAAGCGCAGAGCGGCCATCTGGGACGCATACAACAGGAGTGGAAGGCCGAGGAGATCACACCACAGCTTGCCAAGGTGAGCCTCGTGCGACAAACGGCTTCGCCCTCGTGGGGTGCCATGACGTGGCAATATTTCGAGGAGCCCGACAAGGTGAAAGCCTCGGGCACGGGACTCTCGCTCACCATCACCTACTACCGGGTGGAGTCTTCTGACAAGGGAGAGATACTGACCCGCATAGATGCCGACACCCCACTCTCTAAGGGCGACCGCGTGAGAGTGCGCATCAAGTACACCGCTGACCGCGCCATGGACTATGTAGAGCTGCACCTGCAGCGCCCTGCAGCCTTGGAACCTGTGAGCACCTGCTCGGGATACACCTACAGCAGAGGTGGCAGCTATTACCGCAGCATAGAGAACACAAAAACAACATTCTACTTCCATCACATAAACAAGGGCACAGGCACCATCGACTGCGACCTATGGGTAAACCAATCGGGCAACTACTCGTGCGGTGTCAGCACCCTGCAATGCATGTATGCCCCCGAGTTTGTGGCTACGGCAAAGAGCCTGCGACTGAACGTAGAGGAATAATCAGAACACAACAACGAAACACAAAAAGACACAAGAATACGCTATGGGCAAAGAAATGAAATCACTCCTCAAGGACACGGCCATCTATGGCATCAGTAGCATCGTGGGCCGCTTCCTCAACTACCTGTTAGTACCGCTCTACACCATCAAAATCACAGCCGAGAGTGGTGGCTACGGTGTGGTGACCAACGTATATGCCTACACCGCACTGCTGCTCACCCTGCTCACCTTCGGCATGGAGACCACCCTCTTCCGCTTCAGCACCAAGGAGGGCGAAGACCCGCGCAAGGTATACGGCACCGTGCTATGGCTCGTAACGGGCGTGGCCACGACATTTGCCGTGCTGTGTCTCGTGTTCAATGCCCCCATAAGCGCCCTGATGGGCTATGCCGACCATCCCGAATACATCGCCTGCATGACCACCATCGTAGCCTTCGATGCCGTGCAGAGCATCATGTTTGCCCACCTCAGGCAGCAGGGCCGACCGCTGAAGTTCATGGCACTGAAGATGACCTTCATCATCTCCAACATCGGGCTCAACCTCTTCATCTTCCTTGTGGCGCCCATGCTCCACGCCTCACATCCCGACTGGATGGGATGGTACGACCCCAACTATAGCGTGGGCTACATCTTCATCGTCAACCTCATCTGTACGGCAAGCGTCACATTGGGTTTCATTCCCGAACTCAAGGGACTCACCTATGGCTTTGACCGCCAGTTGGCACGCCGTATGATACGTTATGCTATGCCCATCCTCGTGCTCGGCATTGCGGGCATACTCAACCAGGTGGCCGACAAGATCACCTACCTCTTCATCATGCCCGGTACCGAAGGTGAGGTACAACTCGGCATCTATGGCGCTTGCGTGAAGATTGCCATGATCATGGCGCTGCTCTTGCAGGCGTTCCGCTATGCCTACGAGCCCTTCGTGTTCAACCAAAGCCGCAACAAGGACCAAGACACCATGTGCGCCGTAACGATGAAGTATTTCGTCATCTTCACCCTGCTGGCATTCCTCGCCGTGGTGTTCTATATGGATGTGTTCAAGCACCTCGTGGGCCCCACCTATTGGGAGGGACTGCGCGTGGTGCCCATCGTGATGATGGCCGAGATATTCATGGGCATCTACTTCAACCTTTCGTTCTGGTATAAACTGGAGGACAAGACCTATTGGGGAGCCATCATGTCGGTCATCGCGTGTGCCGTACTCCTGGCTGTCAACATCATCTTCGTACCCCGCTACGGGTATGTAGCCTGCGCGTGGGGCGGCGTGGCAGGGTATGGCACAGCCATGCTCCTCTCCTACTTCATCGGGCAACACTATCACCCCATCCGCTACGACGTGAAGGGCATCCTCACCTACTTTACCCTCACCCTGGCACTGTTTGCCGTGTCGCAGATGCTTCCCATTGAAGACCAGTGGCTACGCATGGGTGCCAACACCTTATTGCTTGCCCTCTTCGTGGCCTACATCATCAAGCGCGACCTGCCACTGAAGCAACTGCCCTTCATAGGCAAGTTTTTCTGTTAAATATTCTTTAATTAGAAATTAAAACTATACCTTTGTAGGATAATTAAGACATATAATAATCACAAACCATAAAACAAGGTACTAAAATGGATCTGTTAAGTCAAATCATTGCGCGTGCCAAAAGCAACAAGCAGCGCATCGTACTCCCCGAAGCAACTGAGGAGCGTACATTGAGAGCAGCCGACCGCCTCCTTGCCGATGAGGTAGCCGACATCATTCTTATCGGTAACCCCGACAAAGTCAATGGACTCGCTGGCGAGTGGGGCCTCACCAACATCGGTAAGGCAACCCTCATCGACCCCGAGAACCATGCCAAGAAGGAAGAGTACACCAACCTGCTCGTGGAGCTTCGCAAGAAGAAGGGCATGACCTACGAAGAGGCTCAGAAGTTGGTAGTCAATCCCCTCTACCTCGGCTGTCTTATCATCAAGGCTGGTGATGCCGATGGTCAGCTCGCAGGTGCCGAGAACACTACAGGTAACGTATTGCGTCCCGCATTGCAAATCATCAAGACCGCTCCTGGCATCAGCTGCGTATCAGGTGCCTTCGTAATGATTACACAGACTCCCCAATATGGCGAGAATGGCGTACTCATCATGGGTGACTGCGCTGTGACTCCCGTTCCCGATGCAGCACAGCTCTCACAGATTGCCGTATGCTGCGCCGAGACCGCTCGCGCCGTAGCTGGCATCGAGGATCCCCGCGTGGCTATGCTCAGCTTCTCTACCAAGGGTTCGGCTAAGCACGAGTGCGTAGACAAGGTGACTGAGGCCCTCCGCCTCGCCAAGGAACTCGCCCCCGAGCTCAAGATTGACGGTGAGTTGCAGGCCGATGCAGCGCTCGTACCCTCAGTAGGTAGCAGCAAGGCTCCCGGTTCTGAAATCGCAGGCAAGGCCAACGTATTGGTATTCCCCACCCTCGAGGTTGGTAACATTGCCTACAAACTCGTACAGCGCTTGGGTGGTGCCGAGGCTATTGGTCCTATCCTTCAGGGTATCGCCCGTCCTGTGAACGACCTCTCACGCGGTTGCTCTATCGACGACGTTTACAACATGGTAGCCATCACCGCTTGCCAGGCACAGGCTGCGAAGTAAAAGCCTCCCCCAACCCCCTCCCGAAGAGGGGGCTTACAGGCATCGTTAAAACAACAGAAAATAACTAACACAAATAAAAGCGCCTCTACAACCCCTTCCGCGATGACGGAAAGCCCCTCCTCGGGAGGGGTTGGGGAGGCTTTCTTAAAACATTATGAAAATCCTCGTATTAAACTGCGGTAGCTCATCAATCAAGTACAAACTCTTTGAGATGGACACCCAGTCGGTACTCGCTCAGGGCGGTATCGAGAAGATTGGCCTTCCCGGCTCATTCCTTAAGTTGACCTTGCCCAGCGGCGAGAAAGTAATCCTCGAAAAGGATATCCAAGAGCACACTGCAGGTGTGGAGTTCATCCTTCAGACATTGACAGGTGCTGAGTACGGCGCCATCAAGTCACTCGACGAACTCGACGCTGTAGGTCACCGTATGGTACACGGCGGTGAGAAGTTCAGCCAGTCTGTACTCCTCAACGAGGAGGTTTTGGCAGCTTTCGAGGCTTGCAACGACCTCGCTCCCTTGCACAACCCCGCTAACCTCAAGGGTGTAAACGCAATCACCGCATTGCTCCCCAACATCCCTCAGGTAGGTGTGTTTGACACCGCTTTCCATCAGACCATGCCCGACTATGCTTACATGTATGCCGTTCCCTACGAGTTGTACGAAAAGTATGGCGTACGTCGCTACGGTTTCCACGGAACCTCACACCGCTACGTATCACAGCGCGTATGCGAATACCTCGGCATCAAGCCCGAAGGCACAAAGATTATCACCTGCCACATCGGTAATGGCGCTTCAATCTCTGCCGTTGTAGATGGCAAGTGCGTAGACACCAGCATGGGTCTCACTCCGCTCGAAGGCCTCATGATGGGTACTCGCAGTGGTGACATCGATGGTGGTGCTGTAACCTACATCATGGAGAAGGAAGGCTTGACTCCTGCCGGTGTTTCTGACCTCTTGAACAAGAAGTCTGGTGTAGCAGGCGTTTCTGGCGTATCATCAGATATGCGTGAGATTTGCGACGCCGTTGATGCTGGTCACCCCCGCGCAACACTCGCACTCAACATGTACGAGTATCGTCTCCGCAAGTACATCGGCTCATACGCTGCCGCTATGGGTGGTGTAGACATCATCCTCTTCACTGGTGGTGTAGGTGAAAACCAAGACAACACCCGCGAGGCCGTATGCCGTGGTCTTGAGTTCATGGGCGTAGAACTTGACGTTCAGAAGAACAAGGGCCTCCGTGGCAAGGAGGAAGTAATCTCTACTCCCGAGTCAAAGGTTAAGGTGGTAGTTATTCCCACCGACGAGGAGCTGATGATTGCTACCGATACAATGAACCTTCTTTAAGAGGCCTTCCCACCCCCCTCCCAACCTTTAGGTCGACGTCCGAAAGGGCTGAAGTCAAGGAGGGGGCTTGCAGACATCGTTGAGAGCGAACAACACATTGTATAATTTTTAACATACGTCTTCTCCTAATCCTTCCGAGGACAGGAGTCCCCCTCCTCGGGAGGGGTTAGGGGAGGCTTCTTTTCTACCATGTACGAACAACTACTAAACCTTGATCCTGTGAAGATCAACTTCAGCAAATCCGGAATGGACATGCTGAACATTGCCTTGGCCATCGTCATGTATGGTGTAGCCCTCGGCATCAAGCCCGGCACCTTTGCCGATGTATTCCGTAAACCGAAGTCAATCCTTGTGGGTGTCATCGGCCAGTGGATCATCATCCCCGCCCTCACCTTCCTCTTAATTGTTATCTTCCACAAGCACATCACCCCGATGGTTGCTATGGGTATGATACTGGTGGGTTCGTGCCCCGGAGGTAACGTATCAAACTTCATCACCGCTATTTCGAAGGGTAACCGCGAGTTGTCGGTATCGATGTCGGCCGTGACGACCACAGCAGCCATCTTCACCACCCCTGCCAACTTTGCCATCTGGGGTAGCCTCTACGTGCGCTACCTCAATCGCCACGCAGCTGATGCCCTGCAGGTGCTTTCAATTCCCGTATGGGACATCTTCATTACGATATTCGTGCTGCTCGGTGTACCCTTGGCACTCGGCGTGCTCACCACACACTATGCTCCCAAGGTAGCCAAAGCGCTCAACAAGCCTTTGCAGTACCTCTCTATCGTGGTATTCTTGGGTATGGTGGTAATCTCGTTCTGGAATAACTTCGACATCTTTGTCAAGTATCTCAAGTGGATTGTGGTTATCGTTGCCATCCACAATGGACTCATCCTTTTCACCGGCTATTGGCTCGGAGAGTTATCGGGACTGCCCCGACCTGACCGTCGCGCTATCACCATCGAGATGGGTATCCAGAACTCAGGTCTCGGACTCATCCTCTTGTTCAACCCTAACATCTTCCCGCCCGAACTGCAGAATGGAGGTATGCTCATCGTCACTGCATGGTGGGGCATCTGGCATATCATTGCAGGCCTCACTGCCGCAGGCATCTTCCGCCTCCGCGACAGATTCAAGTGGAAAGAGCAGTAAACTTTGTTTAATTTTGAATTCTGAATTATGAATTATGGCAATCGTGAAAAGCAAATATCGCGAAGCTTAATTTAGAATTCAGAATTCATAATTCATAATTCTTATCGTGCAAGTATACGACAAAAACTTAGGATACACCTTATTGCGTATCTTTTGGGTAAACCCCATCATTAAACTTTCGCTACGTCGCTTCGTTGTGAAAGGTAAAGAAAACCTGCCTAAAGATGGTGCAATCATTATTGGCAGTAACCACACGAGTGCATTGCTCGACCCGCTGGTCATCCTGCATGCCATGAACCGCGCAACAATCTTCATGACCCGTGCTGATATCTTCCGAAAACCTTTCTTGCAAAAGGTTTTTACCTTTTTGAAGATGCTCCCTATCTTCCGCATTCGAGATGGTATCGCCGCCGTAAAACAGAACGAAGAGATTATTGCCAAGTGCGGTGAGGTATTGCGACATGGCTATCCCTTGGCTCTCTTCCCTGAGGCTACACACCGCCCCAAGCACTCGCTACTTCCTCTGAGTAAGGGCATCTTCCACATCGCTCTTGAGGCCAACAGGAAGTTCGGACACGAGCGCCCCATCTACATCGTCCCCATGGGATTGGAGTATGGCAAATACTTCGACTACCGTTCTACCGTAGTAGCAACTTATGGTGAGGCAATCAATGTCACCGAATTTGTGCGCCAACACGAAAATGAAGTAACTCCTGCCCGTCTGCTCGCAATGTTACGCGAAGAACTTGCAGCCCGTATGAGTAAACTCATCGCCTACGTACCCGATACCGAGGACTACGATGCACAATGGGAACTCACAAAACTCATCACTGCGCAAAAGAGTCCGATGTCGCCTTCACAGCGTCTGAAGATTAACCAGACAACCATCAAGCACTTGGTCGAGAAGAAAGAAGCCGAAGCACCTGAAGCTACAGCTGCACTCTATGCCGATACCCTTGCCTTCCAGAAGGAACGTCGAGAGCGTGGTATACACCCCTCGTCAACCAGCCACAAGTACCCCTTGGTGGCCTCAGTGTTCAATACCATAGCTTTGCTCTGCGCCCTACCCTATTACCTCTTCTGTGCCATCACTATGCTGCCGTCGTGGGTGGTGTCATATAAGATTGTAAGTGGTCTCAAGGACAAGGCCTTCAGCAATACCGCTCGCTTAGGCGTGAACCTTGCCTTGTGCGGACTACTCGTCATCATTTGGAGCATCTTGGCTTTGTGTACCCTACCTTTGATAGCAGCATTGCTAATTGTAGCACTTCTAATCCCAGCTATGGCATTCTTCTACGACTACAACACCTTTGCACGTCACACTCTGTCAGATTGGAGATGGACCTTTAGCAAGCACCTCCATGCCCCCCTGCATGAGTTACTCAAACGGTGCAAATAATCAGCACACATATATCATATAAATAATAACTATTATGAAAAAAACACTCTTGACCCTATTGGCAGGCCTTTTGGTAGCATCCTCATCTGTGCTCTATACCAGCTGCCAATCAAAGCCCGGAACCTTTGAGATTGGCGACCAAAAGTTCCTTCTCAACGGCGACTCCTTCACCGTGAAGGCCGCCGAAGTACACTACCCCCGTATCCCCCGCGAGTATTGGGAACACCGCATCGAGATGTGCAAAGCGTTGGGTATGAACTCAATCTGCATCTACATCTTCTGGAACATCCACGAACAGCAGGAGGGTGTATACGACTTCACTGGCAACAACGACATCCGTGCCTTCTGTAAGTTGGCACAAAAGCATGGCATGTATGTCATCGTACGTCCCGGTCCTTACGTATGTGCCGAGTGGGAAATGGGTGGTCTGCCTTGGTGGCTCCTCAAGAAGAAGGACATCCGCCTGCGTGAGCAAGACCCCTATTTTATGGAGCGCGTACGCCTTTTCGAACTTGAGGTAGGTAAGCAGCTTGCCGACCTCCAGATTACCCGTGGCGGTAACATCATCATGGTACAGGTAGAGAACGAGTACGGCTCATACGGTCAGGACAAGGAATATGTATCTGCCGTACGCGACATGGTGCGCGAGGCTGGCTTCACCGATGTGCCCTTGTTCCAGTGCGACTGGTCGTCAAACTTCGAGCTCAACGCTCTCGATGACCTCGTGTGGACCATGAACTTCGGTACAGGTGCCAACATCGACAACCAGTTCCGTCGCTTGAAGGAGCTCCGTCCCAACACCCCGCTTATGTGTTCTGAGTTCTGGAGCGGATGGTTCGACAACTGGGGCCGTCAGCACGAGACCCGTGATGCCAAGGACATGGTAGCAGGTCTTCAGGAGATGCTCGACAAGAACATCTCGTTCTCACTCTACATGACCCACGGAGGTACCTCATTCGGCCACTGGAGCGGTGCCAGCAGGCCCGGCTTCCCGCCCGACTGCTCATCATACGCCTACGACGCCCCCATCAACGAGGCAGGTCAGGCTACTCCCAAGTACCACGAGCTGCGCAACATGCTTGCCCAGTACAACGACGGCAAGCCCCTCCCCGAGGTGCCCGCTGCCATGCCCGTGCAGACCGTTGCCGAGTTCCA
>JAZKYH010000036.1:0-34953 GCA_045612065.1 Bacteroidaceae bacterium | reverse complement strand
ACAACCTTATGCCTTACATAACACAGACTGCTGTTGGCAAGCGTGCCGAGCTTGGTGTATTCGGTGACGACTATGACACACACGACGGTACAGGCGTGCGCGACTACATCCACGTTGTTGACCTTGCACGTGCTCACGTTGCAGCTTTGAAGGCTATCGTTGCCAACAAGGGTATCGCAATCTACAACATCGGTACCGGCCACGGCTATTCAGTGCTCGACGTTGTGAAGGCGTTTGAGAAGGCAAACGGCGTTCCCGTTCCTTATGCTATCAAGCCACGCCGCCCGGGCGATATCGCAACTTGCTACTGCAACCCAGCAAAGGCTGAGGCAGAACTTGGCTGGAAGGCTGAGTTCGGTATCGAGGAGATGTGCCGCGACAGCTGGAACTGGCAGAAGAACAATCCTAACGGTTTCGAGGAGTAATTCCCTACCTTAAGGTATAAAAAGAGAGGGTATGTCGCATTCGACACACCCTCTCTTTTTGTCATGCTGAACGAATGTGAAGCATCTCGCAATGGACTCTGCCACCGATTCAGCGAGATGCTTCGCTACGCTCAGGATGACAAAGTTACATTTCGACACACTCTCCTTATCATTTATTTTTCGGCCCGCTTCGCGGGCATTAATCTGTGGGGCTCACTTATGCCCCACGGAAATAAATCAAATGAATTAAATCATCGAATGCGCGACACAAGGTCGCTTCTATTGTTCTGAGACGGGGAGCACCGTAAAGCCGTAGCCACGATTGAAGCCGTAGTACCAGTCGTAATAGTCCGAATCGAAGTAGAGGAAGTACGCGCTGTAGCTATTGCCCGCGGGCGTAGCAGACCAATAGTAGCCGTCTGAGCCGGCATTGCTGAGCGACGTACCGAGGCGATAGCCAGCGGCAGGAAGGAAGAGGGAGTTTCCGTTGGGGCCAGTTACCTGATAACCATTCACACCATTCATGGTAGTCCACGCCCAATCACATTTAGTACGGAGCTCATCCTGCTCGTCCTTGGTGGGCATACGCCAAGAACCGCCCCAGTTTGCCGTGGCAGCATCGTAGGCTGAGGTCAAGTTACCGTCTGCATCAATGATGCCGAGAGACTCCAACTCCCAGGTAGACAAGCCGTAGGTAATGCTGGTGCTTGAGTTGTAGTCTGACTTTGTTGTTGTCTCACCCCAAGCATAGTAACCTCCATACTCCTCGGGAGACTCGGCACCTACATTACAACTTGCCCACTTGACACTCAAGCCGAGGTCGACGGCTTCTACGCCTGCGGGAGCGGTAGAGGGGAGGTTTTCGTTTTCGTCATCGTCACCTTCCTCCACCTCTTCTGCATCACCGCCCTCGATGGCGATGCAGTTCCAGTCTCTCACACTGGTAGCACCCATGGTGACCTTGCTCTTACCAGCCGAAATATCGAGGGTATACTGGCAGCCGCTCTCAAGGGTGATACCTGCAGGGGCGGTCCACTTGAACTTGCGAGCACCGATGCTGAACGACACGACAAAGCCGCGAGCGGCTACCTCCTGAGGAACGAGGATCACCTCGTACTCTGCGGTAGCACGGGGCTGGGAAGAGGTGGGAGCGGTATAGACATTCTCCAAGGGGATGATGTCGGCAGCTGTAGCCGAAAGGCTGCCCCAGCCTGAGCCAGCGGTGTAGCTGCGGGTAGGTACAGTTCCCTTGACGGCAATGGCAGTGATGGGGTTCTCCTCCTCTTCGAACTCATCGCCCAAGGTGATGGTGATAAACACCTTTGACATCAGGTGACCGAACTCCACGGCAATACCCTCGGACGAGGGAGTCACTGAGCGGCCTGCCATGAAGAGGTGGTCGCTGCTCTGCAAGGCAGCTGACGTGCTTTGGTCGGTAGCTACAGATAATTCCTGTTTGCCACTGAGGCTGAAGGTGGCGGCAGTGACCGTAGCATCGGCTGAGCCGGCCCAGAGGAGTTGGCTGGCAGGGGTGTAGACGTTGCCGTCTGCTGACTTGGTCATCAGCATGTCGGTGTAGTCATACTTGTCGTTCGACTGGTCGAGACTGAGGTAGAAGGTCTCGGGCAACACGCTGGTGCCCTCGTAGCCGGCACGCGTCATGAGCTTATCCACATCGGCCGTTACGGTGATAGGCTTGCCGGTGAGGCTCTGCTCTGTCACCTCCACCGTGCAGCTTGCCAGCATGGTGGCAAGGGCTGCAAATGCAAAAATCTTGGTTTTCATTGTTTTGTTGGATTTATAATGTAATTAATAGTTATACTTCCTGTAACTGCGGAGATTGTCGTGCCACAGGTTGCCCCAGGTGCCACGGCGGGAGAGGGCTTCCTCCTCGGCATCGCCACCACCGAGACTGCCGCCATCGCCCCAGCCACCCACGCTGGCATTGCCCCCACTCACGGCAAGCAGCTGCACGCACTCCATGTCGATGACCTCGATACGGGGAGGAACGTAGGGTTTTCTTCTCTTTGTACTCATAATAAAAAGCGATGAGCGAAATACCCATCGTGCCTATAGAATCCCCTGAAGTCGGCTGTCTACGTATATAAATAAAAAAAGACGTGGGATTCTGTACTCCTGCTTATCCCATCGTCAGGCTCTCGCATTGCCTCCATCTAAGGATAAGCAACGTATTAGCCCACGCCGTGTGTATATACGAAAACAAGCATAGGCTACACAGCCCAACGCACAGAGGTATAATACACCCGAAGTGGACGCTTCCGTTGCCGCATCTTCTTAGATGTTCAAATTTGCGAGATTTGACGATAGAAGATAACGTTCGTAAACGTCCTTTCTCAAAATGTCCTGACCCACCCGCCCACAGAGTGGACTAATGGTTCACTGGCAAAGATAGAGAATAAAATTGAATTCTGAATGATGATTCCTGATTATTTTTTGAAAGGCGACTTCACTCGCATAAGAAAATGAAAACGGAAACGAAAAAATGTTTCCCCTTTTTAGGTTGCGGGTGTCGGTAGTCAGCCGTAACTCACAGTAGACGTGAACATTATCGACCGACACCCCCGGTGCGGGGTGTCGGTGGGGCTTGAACCTCTATGACCGATACCCCGCAACAGGAGTATCGGCCGGTAACAGACAATAAATCAGCATATTACAAGCAACTACCGACACCTACAGCAAAAAAGGGTAAACATATGGTTCTTCGTCAATTTAGGGGCAAGGTATTGCCCATCATCCTTCTAAAAATCCGCATACCATGTCATTCTGAACGAAGTGAAGAATCCCGCGCTGGGACAGAGAATTATACAGCAGGAGACTTTGCGAGATTCTTCGCTAACGCTCAGAAACGAAGTTCGCTGGCCGAAGGGAAAAGCAATGACAACATCACGGTATTTTTTTGTTATGGGGGAATCTATATTATTACCATAAACAAGAATCACCGCGCAAGCTACCGCGGCACTCCTCGCAAGCTACCGAGACGCTGCGCGCAAGCTATCGCGGTGCTCCTCGCTAACTACCGCGGCAAACACTGCAACAAAGCAATGCGAATGCCGCTACATCACGAACCAGAAAGGAGAGTACAACAGCCAGAAGGCCTTTACCCTGTTCGCAAGCCAATCACCTCTTCACCCGCTCTATGAACTTTGACACTTTCTTTATCGCCTTCCTGTAAGCCTTGACATTGCACTCTCCCGCCATCACGCGAGCAGCGTATGCCTCCAACTCCTTGCGCTCGTCAAGTTCCTTTAGCGTGTAGCAGGGAATGGCAAGCTGGTTCGTGCCCTGCACGGCTTCGCCCACTGCCGACCATGCCTCAAGACGTTCGCGCTCGGCAGCGGTAATATGGATTACCGAACCATGACGCGGTGTGAATGTGCCACGAGTGGGGGTATCCTGTACGTAAGTAAAATTTTTCAAATCATTACTTTTACAGAACTGATAGTGTCCATTGGCATAGCAATCATACATGAGCACATATTCGTCGCTACCGATAAGGGGAAACACACTGGAGCCCTCGACTGGGTACTGACCCGGCTTTTGCACATGACGATATTCTACGGTATATGGCCCCGTGGCATTCTTACTTGTAGCACGCATCACGCCCTGTCGGGTACGGAAATTACCCTTTGCATTCACTACCGAACGCCCCTCATCCTTGAAGAAGAGCACATACTCTTCATTCTTGGCATCATACACGATGTCACCATCAATAGCAGCTGTACCAAAATCGAAGAGCAGACGAGGCTCAGTGATATCGGTAAAATCCTCATTGGCATACGAATAGTAGATACGGAAATAGGGCTGATTGAAGCGAGGATCATCGGTAGGATATTCCCAATCGTGACGACCTATCGAATAGTATATCATATACTTTCCTTCCTTCTCGTCCCAAATGGTTTGTGGAGCCCATACAGCATGCAGATTCCTCTCGTCAAATCCCTCAAGATTAGGAAATCTTTCAGGGAAATGAATCGCAGTATGTTCCCAATGCAACAAGTCGGTACTCTTCATCAGAATAATACCATCATTGCTCTGCCACCCCATGTCGGAGCGCATATCGGTAAGCACCATATAGAATGTCTTGCCATCCTGGGCACGTATGATATGCGGGTCGCGCACGCTACGCTTCAAAGCGATGGTATCTGAAGCCACTACAGGACGCCCTCCATTAAGAGCGCGGTAGTTGTAACCATCATCACTTACGGCATAACGTACCTGCTCACCATCGGGCCAGTTGCCAGAGAAGTAAGCAAACAGATAACTTGTGTAATCTTGGGCTTGTACACTACAACAGATAAGCCCCAGGCAAAGAAGCAAAAATTTATTCTTCATCATCAACGGTATTAAATAGTTTGTACGCGAAAGTACAAAATAAAATTGGCTGCACCGAAAGGTACAGCCAATTTTTATCTATTGAAAGTAATATTACTTCAAAATCTCAGCCAACTTCTCCTGAATAGCCTCACCACGAACGTTACGAGCAAGGATAGTACCATCCTGAGCAACGAGAACAGTAGCAGGGATTGAGTTTACGCCATAAAGCTTAGCACCGGCATTGTTCCAACCCTTAAGGTCTGACAAGTGTGCCCATTCCATACCAAGATTCTTGATAGAAGCAGCCCATGCCTCCTTATTGTTATCAAGCGATACGCCAACAATACCGAAGCCCTTGTCCTTATACGCTTCGTAAGCTGCCTTCACTGCGGGCATTTCAGCACGACAAGGACCACACCAACTTGCCCAGAAATCAATCAAAGTAACCTTATTAGCGGCTACATATTCTGAAATCTTGTGCATGTTACCATCCATATCGGGCATCTCGAAATCCTTGAATTGACGACC
Source organism: Bacteroidaceae bacterium (assembly GCA_045612065.1). GTDB lineage: Bacteria > Bacteroidota > Bacteroidia > Bacteroidales > Bacteroidaceae > UBA1189. The sequence goes on along the minus strand of JAZKYH010000036.1, from coordinate 29,665 downwards.
TACTGAGGTTTCAAGAGTGAGATCATTGCGCTCCTTGATCTGCGCCAAACGCTTATTAGTGGGGAATGCCACCATGTAGCTATCAATCAAAGTTGCCAACTCCTCGGGCTCATACATGCTGTAGTAGTTGCAGAAATTGTAGAGACCAAATTCGTTAGTCACATTATCAGTGATGCTATTCTTTATCGCCTGATAGAACTTCTCTTCGAAACCATCCATCTGTGCCTTAATCTCCTCGCGCTGAGCATCGGTCAACTCAGGTTTCTGCGCACTCTGAGCAATCTCGTTATACTCATCCTCAAGCGCTTTCATGTCACTCATAAATGACTCGTAGGCATTATTATTAGGTGTTCCAAGCGCAAGAGCCATCTGACCAGGAGCAAGATTTACCTTAATCTGTCCGGGCTCGAGGAAGAACTGACAGAAAGCCTGACCCATAGAAACAGAAGCAATCTGTACGCTATCTGCCACACCCTTGAACTCAAACTTACCATCCACTACGGGCACCTTCTGAAGGTCTACCAACTTACGGCCCTCGACGAGTTGCAAACTTACTGAATCACCATTTTCTGCACCCTCAAGCGTACCACTGATAGTATACGCATTGGGATTCTTACAAGCTACCATTGTCAAGGCAGCCATTGCCATCATTGCAATTTTCTTCATAGTTATATTTGATATTTTTCATAAAGAGGGCGTGTCATACTGGCACACCCTCTTCAATTATTATTACTTATCTTATTAGATGATATACTGCGAACTGATTGATTCGTTAGACATCACTCGACGAATAGTCTCAGCAAAAATCGGTGCGATAGAGAGTTGCTTAAGCTTCTTGCAGTCACGAGTGAAGGGGATGCTGTTCGTGAACACAATCTCTTCGAGTTTTGAAGAGTCTACACGCTCAGGTGCAGGACCAGACATCACGCAGTGTGAAGCAATAGCACGCACTGACTTTGCACCAGCCTCAAACATCACATCGGCAGCCTTACAGATGGTACCTGCGGTATCAACGATATCGTCAACAAGAACCACATTCTTACCCTCAACATCACCGATAATCTGAATAGACTCTACCTGATTGGCTTTAGCACGGGTCTTGTGACAAAGCACGAGGGGTACATGCAGATACTTTGAATAGCTGCTTGCACGCTTACTACCACCAACGTCAGGAGTAGCAATTACCAAATCCTCGAGGTTAAGCGATTGGATATAGGGAACGAACACGTTTGACGCATAGAGATGATCAACGGGAACATCGAAGAATCCCTGAATCTGGTCAGCATGAAGATCCATGGTGATAATACGGTCTACACCAGCTACGCTGAGAAGGTCAGCAACGAGCTTTGCACCAATTGATACACGAGGTTTATCCTTACGGTCCTGACGGGCCCAACCGAAATAGGGCATTACAGCGATGATACTATGAGCAGAAGCACGCTTAGCAGCATCAATCATGAGGAGAAGCTCCATGAGATTGTCTGAATTGGGGAAGGTAGACTGTACCAAAAATACATCCTTACCACGTACTGACTCCTCATAAGATACAGCAAACTCACCATCAGCGAAGTGGGTTATAATCATGTTGCCCAACTTGCAACCTAACTCTTCGCTAATCTGCTCTGCGAGGTATCTCGATTTTGTGCCCGAGAACACCATAAAAGGTCTATTTGTACTCATTATTATAGATGATAGTGTGATTAATGTTATACTGACGACAAAAGTACACAATAATGTTTAATTGAGGAAACTTTTCCTTAAAAAAAACATAAAGGGCCACCCGGTTGGAGCAGCCCTTCATTACAGTCATTCAAAACTTATCGTACTGCAATGCACTCGATTTCCACGCGTGCCTCCTTAGGGAGGGTCTTCACGGCTACGGCAGAGCGTGCAGGACATACACCCTCGAAGAACGATGCGTACACCTCGTTCATCTCAGCGAAATCGGCCATATCGGCAAGGAATACGGTAGTCTTCACTACGTTAGCCATAGTAAGACCGGCTTCAGCAAGGATAGCCTTCATATTGGTGAGCGACTGACGAGTGAGCTCCTTGATGCCACCCTCAGCAAAAGCGCCTGTAGCGGGGTCGATGGGAAGCTGTCCGCTCACAAATACGATACCATTTGCCTCGATAGCCTGGCTATAGGGGCCGATAGCTGCGGGAGCAGCTGTTGTGTTGATTTGCTTTTTCATTGAATTTGTTTCTATTTATAATTGTTATTACTTAACAGATATGTTCTGTTGCTTACCGTTATAGGTTACACTCTTCTCGGCACCACCAACGACCTTGACATTGAACTTGCGGGTAGTGAGCATGCCGGGGTAGCTACCCTGACGCTTACCGATGGTAAGTGTACGTGTCTTGTCGTTCCACTTGAAGGTGATGGTAGAGTAGATGCCCTTCTCATAGTTGTAGTTATCGCCTTCGTCCTCGTAAAGCGTAAACTCAGCATCAGTACCGGGATAAACGATGATGTCGAGATTGTCCCAAGGCTTCTCACCAGTGTACTGCACGTCAGGTCCAAGAGGAAGGATGCTACCCGCCTTCACATAGAGTGGCATCGTGGCAAGAGGGGCTGAGGCATTGAGAGTATGACCGCCTTCATAACGGATGCCCGTACGATAGTCATACCATTGGGCACCAGCCGGGAGATATACCTCATAGCTCTTCTCGGCAGTCCAGTCCACCACGGGATAGTCTTCGCGTGTCCACTCCACCTGCTCCTTAGTATAAAGGGGGTGCAGCACGGGGCACACGAGAAGGCTTCGGCCATACATAAACTCGGAGTTATTGTTCCATGTATGCTTATCGTCACGGAAATCCATGAAGAGGGCACGCATGAAGGAGTCGTCATGCTGGCTCACCTGCCATGAGAGGCTATAGGTATAGGGCATGAGACGGTAGCGCAGACGGATAGCATCGAGCAAGGCATCGTAGACTGGCTCGCCAGGCTTACCATAATGATAGATTTCGCGATAGACATCGGCACCGTGGCTACGCATCATGGGAGAGAAGGCGCCAAACTGCATCCAACGCACATAGAGCTCATGGTACTGCGGATTACGTGTAGCCGAGTTGTGCCCCTTGGTGCTATATCCTCCGGCAAAGAAACCGCCGATATCGGTGTTGACATGCGGATTGGCCGTGAGCGTATAGTTGAGACAGATGGGTACCTGCTTGCGGAAGTTCTCCCACGACGAACCCACATCACCGCTCCACGTGTTTGCACCATAGCGTTGCTGACCGGCAAAGTAGCTACGGGTGAGGATGAAAACACGTTTCGTAGAATCTACTGCACGCTGATGATCGTAGACTCCACCTACGGCCATCAAAGGATAGATGTTACGCACCGAGCGATACGAGCCCATAGAGGTGAGCTCATCAAGGTCTGAGTCCTTATAAGAATGATGGTCGGGATCGGTAGAATCCATCCACCAGGCATCGATTCCCATATTATGCAAGTGGCTCAAGTATTTCCAATAGATGTCACGTGCCTCGGGTGAATAGACATCATAGCACTGCACACCGCTGGGATAGTCCATGCGAGGAGGCCAGAAGGGAAGTCCACTTTGAGGCCATGTCTCAAAATCGAGCAAGAGATTCTTCTCCTTGAGCTCGGCAAACTGCTTGGTATGGGGACCAAACGATGACCAGATGGAGATGCTGATGTGGGCATTCTTGTCGTGCACCTCATCAATCATCTGCTGGGCATGGCTGAACTCATCGTTGATAAACTCCATGGCATTCCATGTATAGTTGGAGCCCCAATACTGCCAGTCCTGAATGATGCCATCGAAGGGAACACCCAGCTCACGATAGCGTCGTACCACCTCGAGCAGTTGGGCGGCACTCTTGTAACGCTCACGGCACTGATGGAATCCATAAGTCCACAACGGAAGCATAGGAACCTTACCCGTAAGATGGCGTAGCTCAGCAATCACGCCATCGGCATCGCCACCATAAGTAAAATAGTAATCCACAGCCGTACCCACCTCGCTCTCAAGCGACAGCTCGCCACCAACGCCTTCTGCAGGAGTCACCAAACGGGTGGGAGAATAGTTTTCCCAATAGATGCCATAGCCCTTGATGCTTTGGTAGACGTGTGCGTAGTCATCCAGATTACTCTGTTCCATGCGGCGGTTCTCACCACGCTGAGACAGCTTACCATTCTGTAACAGGCCAATGCCATAAATACCCTCATCAGCCTCTACACCAAATGCCTGCCCCACGCGATAAGCACCTTTATCAGGTCCTTCAGTGATGGGCACAAAGGTGCTCTCACCCTCAGCAGTGAGCAGACGGCCTTGTGCATCGAAGAACGACACTCTACCCTGCTCTACCCGTACGATAAGTGCCGAAGTACGATATACCGTAGCCTCACCCTCTACGCTCTTGCGCACCTTCACGTTTTCTGGTGTGGCCACCACGACCTGTGTACACAAAGGAACATCATCCTTGGCCTTGACCACATGTACAGTGCGAGGGGTGTAAAAGGTAAGCTCTTGAGCTTCGGCCACAAAAATGCCGAGCCCAATTAACGCAAGCAAGAATGTCCCGAGCCGCTTATTAGGCAGGAGAAGACCGCATACCTTATTCATATCGGAAGAAACCTAACAAGATTATTTTACGGGGTTATTCCACCACCGCAGCGGCATCCTCCTCAGACGCTCTATTTTTTCTTTTTACACCTCTTGCCAAAGCAGCCTCTAATTCTTCTTGAGTACAAGCCTTACGGATAATCAAAGAAGACTCTGTCTTATGTCCCTTCTTCTTGTGCTCGTAACGGTTACCCAAGATAGACGAGCCTTCAAAGTAGAGTTCCCATCCCTCAGAGGCCAAATATGTCAGAACAGCCGCAGGCGTTCTGAACTTAATCTTGTAGCCATTGCCATCTTTAATTCTGCTAACTTTATAGCCATCATCCAATTTCACCTTAAATCCTCTCTTTTCCAAGTTACCTGACAACTTGACTACATTATAGATATAATGTCTCTTTTCAACTGTCTGTGTGTATGCAAATAACGGCAAGCTGCATACAAGAGCGATTAACAATACTTTCTTCATAATAAATAAATTTGGTTAGTAAATTAATAAAGTTGTTTTGTCGTACAGAATTCGTTTATTGTACGGCAAAGTTAACAAATCCCTCCAAAGAGTACAAACGTTTCATGCGATATTTTCAAAAGCTTCCACAAATTAAATTAGTCCATAGAAGAGAGTTGAAGATTCCTTTGTTAAAAAAACAGGCAATCAGTACCATTTGATTTTTCTTTTTTACTTACTTTGCAGAATCAATAAAGAAACACCATTCCATGAGCATTCGAAAAGCATTCTGTTATAGTATTTTGGCATTCGCAGCCACCCACCTGACAGCACAAACCGAAGAGCGCACAATAGTCCACATCGAGCAAGTCGAAGTCCACAGTCCCGTAGGCACCGCTCCTCGCCTGCCCTACCAACTGTTGGTAACTTATAGCGACAGTACACAGGCCTATCGGCAAGTACGTTGGAGTAATGCAGCACTTACCACCGAGCAAGAGCAATCCGATGCGGTCCATTACCCGACTGGCACGACCTATACTATAGAGGGGCACATCACAGGTGACGCCACCACGTCAAACGGTTACCCCGTAACAGCACACATTAGCGTTATTGCCGCACCATACGCTACCCCATCCTATCGACCCGTAGCCGAGCCCATACCACTCAACAAGGTACGCCTCACAGGCAACAATCGCCTTACCTCAAACCGCGACCTCGCCATCCGCGAGATACTATCATGGGACATCACCCAACAGCTCTACAACTATCGAGACACCTACGGACTATCCACCGAGGGATACACCGTAGCAGACGGTTGGGACTCCCCCACAACGAAGCTTAAGGGGCATGGCTCGGGGCATTACATGTCGGCCCTCGCCTTTGCCTTTGCCAGCACTACCGACGAAAAGCAAAAAGAAGCATTGCGACAACGCATACGCCGTATGGTCAATGAGTTGCGCCTATGTCAAGAGCGTACCTTCGTGTGGAACGACTCATTAGGACGCTATTGGGAAGCACGCGACTTTGCCCCCGAAGCCGAGTTACGCACAATGCAAGGCACGTGGCAAGCCTTTGATAAGCACAAGACCCAATGGGAACAATATGGCTATGGTTACCTCAACGCCATACCGGCCCACCACCCCGTCCTCATTGAGATGTACCGTGGCTACAACAACGAGTCTTGGGTGTGGGCTCCCTACTATGCCATACACAAGCAACTGGCAGGCCTCATCGATATTGCTACTTACGTGGACGACAAGGAAGTTGCCTCCAAGGCACTCCTTATCGCCAAAGACATGGGGTTATGGATATGGAATCGCCTACATTACCGCACCTACGTAAAGAGCGATGGCACACGCGAAGAGCGACGTTCCGCACTGGGAAATCGCCATGAGATGTGGAACATGTACATCGCAGGTGAAGATGGTGGTACGGGCGAGTCGTTGGCTCGTCTCGCCGAGATGGTTGACCATCCCGAGGAGAGGGCACGCCTCATCGAAGCATCAAACTATTTTGACTCTCCAGCTTTCTACGAACCCTTGTCACGCAACATTGATGACATACGCACCCGCCATGCCAATCAGCACATTCCCAAAATCACGAGTGCGCTGCGCAGTTTCCGCGTACATGGCATCCCCTATTATTATAATATTGCCGAGAACTTCTGGACCCTCGTCCAAGGACGTTATACCTATGCTACAGGTGGCGTAGGCAATGGTGAGATGTTCCGCCAGCCCTACACACAGATGCTGAGCATGAACACCAACGTATCCATGAATCATCAACGCGAGCTATGCCCTAACCCTACACTCAACGAGACTTGCTGCGCCTACAACTTGGCTAAACTCACCAAGGATCTCAACTGTTTCAACCCTGACGATGCCCGCTACATGGACTACTATGAACGTGTGCTCTACAATCAGATTATCGGTTCGCTCCACCCCGAGCACTACCTCACCACCTATCACTATGCCGTAGGACTCAATGCTTCGAAGCCTTGGGGCAACCGCACTCCACAAGAGAGTTGCTGCGGTGGCACAGGTTCGGAGAGCCATGTCAAATATCAAGAAGCAGCCTACTTCACCTCCAAGGAATGCATCTGGATAGGACTCTACCTCCCCTCAGTGGCAGAGTGGGACGAGCAGGGTGTCACCCTCGAGCAAGAGTGCCTCTGGCCTGCCGAGCACTCAACCATCCGCATTACTAAAGGCCGTGGCAAGTTTGCCATGAAGCTCCGTATTCCCTATTGGGCGACCAATGGAGTGAGCATCAAGCTCAACGGCAAGGAGCTCGCTACCTCATACTCACCCTGCACCTATGTCACCATTCCCACACGCCGCTGGCACAAGGGCGATGTGATAGAGGTACATCTCCCCTTCACCAAGCACATCAACTACGGTCCCGACCGCATGACTACCGCAGCCACAGCACCAGGACAAACCAACACGTCCTTCTCCCCGATGTGGGTCGGCACTCTTATGTATGGTCCTTTGGCCATGGGCACCACAAGCATCAACACCTGGGACGATGCAACACTCGCGATAGACAGTCACCTCACCAACATTATCGCTCATCACCCCACAACCGAGAGTGGCACTCATGGCAACCTATACACACTGACTATTGATGGGCACACATTCCTACCCGACTATGCCCTCGACCAGAACCAAACACACTATCTGCGTATTGCCACCACAGAGGACAGCACAAAAGACAATACTGGCATCAAGGAGTTACAGACTCTACTGCTCATCGCCGCAGAACGTAAGCAAGCCCAAGAATCATGGCACAACCTTAGTATTAAGGTACCTGACCACGCCCCTTGGGCCCCCCATGGCTATGCCCGTCTAATGAAGCAGTATGCCATCGCCGACAGCCTCATGAGAAATCATAATTCGGATAAACAAAGTTCACAAGCCAGAGAGGAAGGCTATTCACCATTAGCAGATGATGCTTTGCAACAGTCCATCATGAACCTAAATGCAGCGATAAACGCCATGCGTCCCGGCAACTTGGCCGAACTCGAGGACCTCAGCGAGCTGATTTCCCTCATCACTCAAGCCAAGCAACACTCTACCGACCATAATAGCAGCAACCTGCAAAAATCCATCGAGTATGCCGAAATGGTGGTTCGCTACGTCAGCGATGGAAGTGGTACACACGACATGATACAAAGAGCAACCATGCTGCTGAACTGCGAGCGATGAGCAATATACTGTGAACGACGAGTCATTTTTCGCACTTGCAGCAATGCAAGGAGGCAGGCTCGCCGTGCCACGGACGAAGGTATGTTAACAAAAAATGGCAGGCTCGCCGACGCGGAGCATTAAACAAAAAGAATTAAAGGGTGAAATACATTTTCTAAACGGCACTTGCTTACCAGTAACAAATAATCTCAAAACATTATACTCTACAAAAAACGGCAGCGCTCCGTATAAGGGAGGCTGCCGCCGAATAATCCTGCAAGGGACTATAGTTTAGAGGGCTGCGATAGAGTCGGTAACAACTGCAGAAACCTCAGATACTACTTCAACAGCTGCTGCTACAACCTCGGGAGACTTAACGGCTGTACCGATGAGGAACACACCAGCAAGAGCTACGATAGCGTAGAGCTCGGGGAATACGGCAAAGATCAAGGTCTTAGAGAACACGTCGTAACCCTGACCGATAGCTGCCATACCATTAGCACATACCTGCCCCTGACGGATAGCCGAGAACAAGCCTACGAGACCGAGAGCAAGACCACTACCGAATACGGCTGTCGCCTGGAGTGAGGTGATGTCGGCGGTGAGGATACCGAAGCTGTTGAGCAAGAAGTAACCTGCGAAACCGTAAAGACCCTGTGTACCGGGAAGAGCGGTGAGCACGAGGAAGTTACCAAACTTGTCGGCCTTCTTCAAAGCACCAAGACCTGCGTTACCTGCGATGGTAACACCGAAAGCTGAACCAATACCCGCAAGGGCAATCATCAAACCAATGCCTAAGTAGGCGATAAAAAGATTTACATTCATAATTGTTGTAAGTTTTTAAGTTGTTATTAATTTTTTGTTTTAGTTTTCGTTGTTTTTCGTCATTACTTCTTGAACGGCTTGTACTCTTGTCCGCCACCTTCGTAGCCCGAGTTCTTGAAGAACTCCACGAATGTCAAGCGCATGGGGTGAACCATAGAACCGAGGATGTTCATGAAGATATTCAAGCCATGGCCGATGAGGAAGATGAGGGCTGTGAAGAGGAACCCTACCACAGGGATATCGGGACTCATACCTACAGCCAAGCTGTTGAACACGCTGGCCAAGATACCTCCCGAAAGACCGAGGGCAAAGAGACGTACATAAGAGAGCACGTCACCAAGCAAGCCGGTAACCATATTGTAGGCATCCCAAAGGCCGAGACCGATGTTGAGGAAGATGTTCTTGCCAGGGCTATTGTAGAGCATAATCATGCAACCTGCTACGATCATCAGTACCATAAACCAAGTGGAACCTGTAGAACCTGTGAGCACGCCCACGGCTGCGCCTATGAGGAGCATGATCCATCCGATAGTGCTCACGGCATACTTGAAGCCGAGCTGGATGGTGAGGTTCACGGCCTTGAGCATCATACCAAAGAGTATCTGCACGCAACCTATCACGAGCGAGAGATAGAACATGGTCTGATTATCCTGCAAGAGCAAATCCTTCATCTTCTGCAAGAAGGGCACATCGAGTTCATAGAGGTTGAAACCGAATGCCGTACCCGTCAAGGTTCCTGCCAACACGGTGGAGAGGCCGAAAAGGAACACCAGAGAGCTCTTAAACTCGGGGTTGATGAGCTGGAAGAGCTTGGTGAACACGGGCAACGCCAACATGATGAGCAAACCGTATCCCATGTCGCCAAGGCAAAGGCCAAAGAACAGAAGGAAGAACGGTGCAAAGAACATGGTGAGGTCGAGCTCGCCATACTTGGGCAACATGTACAACTTCGTGAGCGGCTCGAAGAGTCGGAAGAACCTGTTGTTGCTGAGTTGGATGGGGATATCATCCTCAGCGGTGGGATCATCGACCTGGTAGTAGTGACCCGTCTTGTCGAGGTACTCGCGTACGGTGTCGAGCGACTTCTCGGGTGCCCAGCCTTGAAGGAGCATGAGCTTGTTATCAGCCACGCTATCGGCGCTGAGTGCTACCTTAGAGAAGTTGATATCGCTCTGCAATGCTTCGTGAGCAGCTTTAAATTGAGCAAGGTGGGCATTGGCGAAATCTGCAATCTGCTTATCAAAGTCCACCACCTTAACCTTCAGCTCCTCAATCTCGCAGATCAACGCCTCGAGTGAGGTCTGCGGCAAGCGACAAAGCTCGGCCTCGATGCTGATCTCGGTACCAGGAGCGGTGACGGTGATGAAGTAGACCTTCGACTTATCGGCACGGATGGTAATGGCATTGTACTCGCTCTCCCACTCCTCCTTATAGAGGCGCTCGGCACAAGCGAAGAAGTTGATGTCATATCCGGCCTTGATGAGACGCTCTACCGATGCGGGCTCAAAGTTACCCCATGGAGCCAACATCTGCTCATCCTTGGCAAGCAACTGGATGCGTGCCTCGGTGGAAGCCTTGTCGGCAAGGAGCTGGTCATACTGAGCCAACAATTCAGAAGGGTCAGAGAACTCCGAGTTCTCAGAGGGTGCGGAGGCCACTTTCTCCAAGGCCTCGATAGCACTTGCATAGCGTGAGAGCAGGCGCATCTGCTCCTGCACCTCGACATTGTCGAGAGCGCCCTGCTGCTTCTGCACCACGTGCAGCACACCCAGTTCGCCCATGCGTTCGAGGAACTCTTGATACTCCTTATAGAAGACCAAGAAGGTGAGTTTTTTCATTCTTGTTATCATAGCGTCTCCTCCATCTCGTTAAGTGCCTCTACGGGGTCGCCCACCGGCTCGGCACGTTTTTCCAACAGCGTCTTCAGGATTTTCTGTGATGACTTGGAGAGGTTCTCCTCGTCTTCCATGAAACGCTTAATCTTACGCACAGCATCTTGATAGCCAGGAATCTGCACCTTCTCGAAGAGGTTCACCTTCTGGGTAGTCTTCTTACGGGCATGCTCGAGGAGCTCAAGCTTGGCCTCCATGAACTCGCACGCCAAGGCGGTCTTGGCAAGGCCTTGAAGGAGGCTAATGCCATCGTAGTACCACTTGGGCGCACCGAAGAGGCTGAAGGGCTTGACATCGAAGTCGACATCGCCCAGCACGGGTACCCGCACACCAGCAATCTTCTTCACATCAAGATGCACGTCCTTGACAGCGATGAGCGAAGCATCAAACTCGTTCCAAAGGGCAAACATGTACTCGTAGGCCTGAATCTGCTCTTCGAGCTGAGCTTCGAGCCGACGCACATCCTCCTTGCACTTCTTCACCTCCATGCGCAGGGCACTCTCCTTATTCTTGATGATAGGGAGCGTACGCTGGCGCACCTTGAGCTGCTTCTCAATCTGCTGCAGTGACGTCTTGTTATATTGAAATTTTATAGCCACGATTTTATTTAATTATGAATTTTGAATTATGAATTTTGAATGCAAGCACAATACACATTCCTCATATATATATATATCGTGAAGGGAAGAATTCAGAATTCATCATTCAGAATTGAGAAATCAAAGATTTTCTTTCGGCCAGTACTGCTCTACCAACTCACGCTTGATATTAACCTCATCGGGCTGGAAGTACTTGCCAAACAAGCCCCAAGTAACATCGAGCATCTCAGTAGTGTTGAGGTTGACGTCGATAGCCAAGAGTTGGTTTGAGTAGTCCTTGGCGAAGTCGAGTGTACGCTCATCGTAGTCTGTGAGGTCGAAACCGTTCTCCATCTTGGTCTTCGCATTGGCTGCATCGGCATAGAGACGCACGGCAGCGTTCATCACCTGCGGGTGGTCCTTACGAGTCTTCTTACCCGACACGAGCTGTTTCAGACGTGAGAGTGAACGGAACGGATCGACGATAACCTTACCGATATCACTATCGCGACGGAGGAAGAGCTGACCTTCAGTGATGTAACCGGTGTTATCGGGTACAGCATGAGTGATATCGCCACCAGAGAGTGTGGTCACCGCAATGATGGTAATTGAACCACCTGAGGGGAACTGTACGGCCTTCTCATAAATCTTAGCCAAGTCAGAGGAGAGTGAACCGGGCATTGAGTCCTTAGAAGGAATCTGGTCCATACGGTTCGATACGATAGCCAAGGCATCGGCATATGAGGTCATATCAGAGAGGAGCACGAGCACCTTCTCGTTCTTCTCCACAGCGAAGTACTCGGCAGCGGTCAATGCCATATCAGGAATCAACAGACGCTCTACAGGGGGATTCTCTGTAGTGTTGATGAGGCTGATGATACGGTCGAGCGCACCAGCGTTAGAGAAAACGTTCTTGAAGTAGAGGTAGTCGTCGTTGGTCATACCCATGGCACCGAGGATAATCTTGTCGGTCTCGGCACGGAGGGCAACGTTAGCCATCACCTGATTGAAGGGCTGGTCGGGGTCAGCAAAGAAGGGAATCTTCTGACCTGACACGAGAGTATTGTTCAAGTCGATACCTGCGATACCGGTAGCAATAAGCTCAGAGGGTTGCTTACGACGTACGGGGTTCACTGAGGGACCACCAATCTCAACCTCCTTACCCTCGATCTGAGGACCGCCATCGATAGCGTTACCATAGGCGTCGAAGAAACGGCCTGCCAACTGGTCGCTCACCTTGAGTGAGGGAGCCTTGCCGAGGAATACCACTTCGGCATTGGTGGGGATACCGCCTGTACCCTCAAACACCTGGAGAGTAACCCCGTCGCCGGCAATCTTTACCACCTGTGCCAACTTGCCATCGATAGTGGCAAGCTCGTCATAACCAACGCCTGTAGCCTTCAATGAGCAAGTAGCCTTGGTAATCTGACTGATCTTTGTATATATCTTTTGAAATGCTTTTGTTGCCATAATTTTATGCTTTCTTGGTTGCAACCAACTCATCGAGTTGCTTCATATATTCATTGTACTTGTCAGACTTGAACTCGCAGTAGTTGATCTGCTTGCAGAGGTTGATGACACGCTTGAAGAAGGTCATTACATCGAGGAAAGTATCGAAGTCGAACTCGGTGTGGCAGATGCCCATCACCATGTTGACAATCTCTTCTTGACGCTCGAGCGAAGTCACCGCATCGATATCATCGAACGCATCCTGCTGGAGGATAACGAAGTCGATGAGCTCTGACTTCCAGAATACTACGTGGTACTCTACAGGTACACCATCATCACCGAGGATGTTGATCTGCTCGGCAATCTCCTTACCACGGAGCAAGCGAGTCTTGATCTCGTTCACCTTGGTAGTCCACTCGTCGTTGATGAGCTTAGAGATGTATGCCTCAAACTCGGGATACTCCAAATACTTTGAGTATGAGTCGATGGGGTTTACCGCGGGGTAGCGTTTCTTATCGGCGCGCTCCTGCTCAAGGGCGTAGAAGCAACGGGCCACCTTCTTGGTGTTCTCGGTCACAGGCTCCTTGAGGTTACCACCAGCAGGTGATACGGTACCGATGAAGGTGATTGAACCTACCTCACCATTGTTCAAGGTTACGTAACCGGCACGACCATAGAAGTTAGAGATGATAGAAGAGATATCCATAGGGAACGCATCGGGACCAGGAAGTTCCTCCATACGGTTTGACATCTCACGCAATGCCTGTGCCCAACGTGAAGTCGAGTCGGCCATGAGCAACACGCGGAGACCCATTGAGCGGTAATACTCGGCCATGGTCATAGCGGTATATACTGATGCCTCACGGGCAGCAACGGGCATGTTAGAGGTGTTGGGGATGATGATGGTACGTTCCATCAACTTACGACCTGTATGAGGGTCAACGAGTTCGGGGAACTCGGTGAAGATTTCTACTACCTCATTAGCACGCTCACCGCAAGCTGCGATAATTACGATATCGGCCTCGGCCTGCTTAGAGATAGCATGCTGGAGCACGGTCTTACCAGTACCAAAGGGACCAGGGATGAAGCCTGTACCACCCTCTACGATGGGATTCACAGTATCGATTACACGAACGCCAGTCTCGAGGAGCTTGAAGGGACGTGGCTTGTTGACATAGTTGGTCATAGCCACCTTCACGGGCCAACGCTGAATCATGTTCACGTTGATGTCGTTGCCCTCCTCATCGGTGAGCACTGCGATAGTGTCCTGGATAGTATATTCGCCTTCAGCCACGATAGACTTTACGGTACACACACCCTTCTGCTGGAAAGGTGCCATGATTTTCAGGGGCTGAGAGTTCTCCTCAACAGCACCGAGCCAGTCGGATGCCTTCACCTTGTCGCCCACCTTGGCGAGGGGTTTGAAGAGCCACTTGCGCTCGTCATCAAGAGCATAGGTGTACTGTCCACGCTTGAGGAACACACCGTCCATCTTGTCGAGGTCGTTCTGCAGACCGTCATAGTTCTTAGAGAGCATACCGGGGCCGAGAGTTACCTCGAGCATGTGACCGGTGAATTCGGCAGGAGCACCCACCTTGAGTCCACGTGTGCTCTCAAACACCTGCACAAACACGTCGTTACCCACTACCTTGAGCACCTCGGCCATGAGCTTATCGCCGCCGGTGGTGATGTAGCAGATTTCGTTCTGTGCCACGGGACCGTCTACTGTCAGCGTCACCAAGTTCTGGACAACGCCTTTCACTTTTCCTAATGTAGCCATATATCTGTTTTATTTCTTATTATTTATAGTAAACTCTTGAGGCACCTTTACCTCATCCTTGAGCTGGCGTATCATGCCACGCAACATCTCACCACCAGCCTCGGCATCGAGGGTGATCCATCGCTCGATGATCTGTATCTTCACGAGGAAGGCAAAGAGCTTCTCCACGGTGAAGTAGTCGAAGAATGAGTTCTCCTCCATCCACTCCCACTTGAGCACGTCGAGCTTGCGCTCACGCTCCACGAGGTTATCAATTTCGCTGATGCGCATAACCTCTTCGAAACCATCCATCACGCCTGTCAAGCCGAAATCACGGCTGTTTGATGTGCGCAACGCCTTGGCCACCTCGTTGTCGCCCACGATGAGGGGTTTTACGTCGAGGTTATAGCGGCGTGCAGTGATGGCGGTGAGGAAGTTGTTGAGGTCGAGGTTGAAAGCAAACCAACGCTCCACAAACGCATTGCCCTGACTCATGGCATGGGCATAGTAGAGTTGTGCCAAGCGGTCTTCGGGGAAGATACCCTCGGCAGCACTCTCCTCGCTCTCGAGTTGTGCCACGAAATCGTACATATAGCGCGGATATTGACGGTCGGGAGTCTCCTCGGCACGAGCAGCCTCGATGATACCCAGCAACTCCTCACCCGTGTAGAGTCCACCCTCGGCAACGACAGTCTCCTTATTCTTCAACAAAGCGAGCAGGTTGGCATTGTCGTAACTCAGGTAGATGAGGTCGAGCAGCGCACGGTCATCGTCGGCTAACTCAGGATAGTACAAGTCGCGGAACTCACGTACGGTGATTCCCAACTTGCTATCATCGAGCGACAACTCCGGCAGTCCGGCTATGAGATAATAATAGTTTTTCTTCATTTTGTATTTTGTCAACGGACAATGGTCAACAGTCTACAATCTTTTTCCCGGAGACGTCCGCCAAGGTCTATCATCCGTTGTCTGTTGTCTGTTGACATAAGGTTATTAGAACAACATCTCTACCAACTCAGGACGGAGGAACGACTTGAAGAAGTTCACAAACTCCTCCTCGCCGAAGTTCACCTTGTATGAGCCATCAGCAGGCTTGATGGTGAAGAGTGCCTTCTGTCCGTTTACCTCTTCGATGGTCACGCCCCTGTCGAGCAATGCCTTAGCCTTGGCAGCAAAATACTTCTTCAAAGCTTCGCCATCGGCAGCAGAGATTACGACAGGCTCATCGGCCACCCACTTCTCGGCGAGTGCCACCACGAATTTACCCATCACCTCCTTGTCGGCTGTGAGTTCCTTCACTGCGTCGCCTACCACCTTGTCTGAGACGAGGGTTGCCACCTCGCTTTTAAGTGCGTTGACAGACTGGCCAGCAAAGAGTCGGAGTTCAGACTTTGTGTTTTCCATCAACTCGGCAGCCGATTTCTGTGCAGCAGCCACGAGAGCCTCAGCCTCCTTGCGTGCATTTTCTACAATCTCAGCAGCCTGGGCATTGGCAGCAGCAACAATACGTGCAGCCTCTTCGTTGCCCTTCTCTACTCCATCCCGAAACATTTTTTCGGTCAATTCTTGTATATTCTTTTCCATATCATTAATAGTTTTTATATTTTGTCATATCAATTTGGCAAAAGTACAAAATAAATTTCAATAAAACGCCAACAAATATCAAGAAACTATTCCACCATTTATTTTTTCGGAGACTTTCGTATCAAAACTTTTTGGGCAAGGTATTCCTTTTACCACTCATAGGATATCATTGGCCACAATACTCAAATAAATTTGATATTTCAATCAACTTGCACTACCTTTGCAACATATTAAGCATTATTGACAATAAGAGTTATATTTATGTGGAGAAAATTTTGCGGATGGCTACTGAAAGTCATGGGTTGGACGGTAGATGACGCCAACGTGGTTCCCGAAGACAAGTGCATCATACTGGGTGTTCCGCACACCTCGGCATGGGATTTCGTCATCTCATATCTCTTCTACACCTCTATCGGCGGCCATGCCAAAGTTATGGTAAAAAAGGAGTTTTTCTTTTGGCCCATAGGAGGACTATTACGCAAGATTGGTGGACTCCCCGTAGACCGCAAGAATGCCACCCGTCTGATGGTCAGCACCATTCATGCCATGAAGGAGGCTGATGTATGCCATTTGGCATTAGCACCAGAAGGTACCCGCAAGCCCATCAAGCGTTGGAAGACCGGCTTCCATACCATAGCTCGCGAAGTAGGCTGCTCAGTATACATGGGATACTTTGATTGGGGCACCAAGCATGTAGGTTGGGGAAAGAAGGTGGAGCTCACCGATGATGCCCGTGCCGACATGCAGCGCATCCAAGAAATGTATGAAGAGATGCATCTCGTGGGTAAGCACAAAGAGAACTACGTGACAAGATAATGGTCTGCCAGTAGTGCATGTAATCAGAAAATCAATTATAAAAAACAAACCTAAATCCAATGATCCAACTTTACAAGCGTATGCAAGGCATGAGAGAAAACTATGTAGACACTCTCGCCCGACTTTATGAGTACGCAACTACGGCATATGCCAAGAAACAGTACACCCAATGGTACAACACCAAGGAGGGTGGATACACCTACCACGAGTTCAAACAGAAGTGCGACGGTATCTCTAAGATATTGACTCAATATGGCATTGGATCAGGCGATAAGGTTGCCATCCTCTCACAGAGCATGCCCAACTGGTCGGTAGCGTTCTACGCCACTGCACCCTTTGGCCGCATCGCTATCCCCATCCTCCCCGACAGCTCGGAGAACGAGGTGACCAACATCATCAACCACTCGGAGAGTAAGGTGATGTTCGTATCACAGAAGCTCGCAGGTAAGCTCAGCCAAGAGGTGAAGGACAAGATGGTACTCATCTTCGACCTCGACACCTTCGAGATCCTCAAAGCCGATGAAGAGAAGTTCACCTGCGACGGCCGTACCAGCGTACCTACTCCTGATGACATCGCCACCATCATCTACACATCAGGAACCACAGGTAGTGCCAAGGGTGTGGTACTCAGCCACCGCAACTTGACATCAAACGTCATCACTTGTTACCATGCATGCAAGCGCACCGAAAAGGACCGTTGGCTCAGCGTGCTCCCTATGGCCCACACTTTGGAGATGACCCTCGGCATGCTGTACCCCATGTACTGCGGTGCCACCGTCTACTACCTCCCCAAACCTCCTGTAGCATCACTCTTGCTCAAGGCACTCAAGATTGTAAAGCCCACCACCATGCTTACCGTACCGATGATTATCGAAAAGGTATACAAGGGCAGCGTGCTCCCCACCATACAGAAGAGCCCCGCACTTTCTTGGATGAACGAACACATGAACGGCTTGATGTGCAAAATTATCGGCATGAAGTTGAAGAAGACCTTCGGCGGACACATGACCTTCTATGGCATCGGTGGTGCCAAGCTCGACCCCGAGGTGGAGAAGTTCCTCCTCAAAGCAGGTTTCCCCTATGCCATCGGATATGGCCTTACAGAGACTTCTCCCCTACTCGGCTATGCGATGCACAAATTTCGTAAGGTGGGTTCGTTCGGAAAACAAGTATATAACGTACAACTCAAACTCCACAACGTGGATCCCAAAACTGGCGAAGGAGAAATCATAGCCAAAGGCCCCAACGTAATGCTTGGATATTACAAGGATCCTGCACGTACGAAGAGCGTGTTCACAGAAGACGGATGGTTCCGCACCAGCGATATCGCTACCGTAGAGAATGGGCTCTATTCCATCAAGGGACGTAACAGCAACATGAT
The DNA here is from genome assembly GCA_045612065.1 of Bacteroidaceae bacterium. Lineage (GTDB taxonomy): Bacteria > Bacteroidota > Bacteroidia > Bacteroidales > Bacteroidaceae > UBA1189. The sequence goes on along the minus strand of JAZKYH010000036.1, from coordinate 11,150 downwards.
TCTCGGCCCCTCAGGGGAGAACATTTACCCCGAAGAGATTGAAAACGTAATTAACAATGTGGAGGGTGTGAGCGAATCAATCGTCGTAGAACGTGATGGCCGTCTCGTAGCACTCGTGCAGCCCATGGAAAATTACATCGAGTGGGACAACGAGAATATAGACAAGCTCTACGACTTCATCGAGCCATGGAAAGACAAGGTGCTCAAGGTCGTAAACAAAAACGTAAACAAATCATCACAGGTTAGCTCTGTGGAGGTAATGAGGGAGCCCTTCGAAAAGACCGCCACACAGAAGATTCGCCGCTTCAAGTACAAGGATTCAGCACCCACTGTAGAACAAGAGAAGCTGAACAAAAACGATAAGAAAGAACAAGAATAAGCACAAAGCTTACTTATCCCCGATAAACTCCGAATACTCAACCGAGCATTCGGAGTTTTTAGCATGGCCGACAAATTGGCACACATTGTCAGCCTTTCGCACACGGGAATGAGATTATGACATACAAAACCCTTATGGCAAGTTTTTTGTTGTTCACAGCAATGTGACATTATGACGCTTTACCAGTAAAAATAAACTAACATCCCATATGAGTACACAAGAAGAGAAGAAAGTGGTAGACGAAGAGTTGAACACCACACCCGAAGAGACAGCAGAAACTCCCGAGAGCACAGAGAATGCCGAAGAACAGACGGCACAATCAGAAGAGCCCCTGAGCGAAACAGACCAGCTGAAGCTGCAACTTGCTGAAGCCGAAGCCAAGATTGCCGAGCTGCAAGACCGTTACTTACGCCAAGCTGCCGAGTTTGACAACTACCGCAAGCGTACCATGAAGGAGAAAGCCGAACTCATCAAGAGTGCCGCAGAGAAGGTGATAGTAGCCGAGCTACCTATCGTCGACGACATGGACCGCGCCCTTGAAAACATGGAGAAAGGAATGGACGCCAACGCTTGCATTGAAGGATTCAGACTCATCGCACAAAAGTTCAAGAACACCCTCGTACAGCAAGGACTAGAAAAGATTGAGACCGACGGACAGGATTTCGATACAGACTTCCACGAAGCCATCGCCCTTATTCCCGCCCCATCAGAGGAGCTCAAAGGCAAGATTCTCGATTGCGTACAAGCAGGCTACAAACTGGGTGACAAGGTGATACGTCATGCCAAAGTAGCAGTAGTACAATAAGAGCGGCCTCCCCTAACCCCTCCCAACCTTTAGGTCGACGCCCGAAGGGGCCGAAGTCAAGGAGGGGGACTTCGGAGACCATCACAAAACAGATAAGGGAGCACAACGATATAACACAACAAGTAAAACTATAACCTCCACCCGCATCGCCCCTCCTGGGAGGGGAAGGGGGAGACCCCACATTTATGGAAAAGAGAGATTACTATGAGGTCTTAGGTGTCGACAAGAAAGCGTCTGCCGACGAGATTAAGAAAGCCTATAAGAAAATGGCCATCAAGTATCACCCCGACCGCAACCCTGGTGATAAAGAGGCCGAAGACAAATTCAAGGAAGCCGCCGAAGCCTACGAGGTATTGAGCGACGACAACAAACGTGCCCGCTATGACCAGTTTGGCCATGCCGGTATGGGAGGTGCAGCTGGCGGCGGATATGGTGGACAAGGGATGTCGATGGATGACATCTTCTCCATGTTTGGCGACATCTTCGGTGGCCATGGTGGATTCGGAGGATTCGGTGGTTTTGGCGGTGGAGGACAGCGTCAACAAGCACGCCGTTTCCGCGGTTCAGACCTCCGCATCAAGGTAAAGCTCAACCTCAAAGAAATTGCTGAGGGTGTAGAGAAGAAACTCAAACTCAAGAAATACGTACCCTGTACTCATTGTAACGGTACAGGTGCAGAGAATGGTAGCGGTACAGAGACCTGCCCCGAATGTCATGGTACAGGCTCGGTGACACGCACCCAGCAGAGCATCTTCGGTATGATGCAGACCCAAAGCGTGTGTCCCCGATGCAACGGTGAAGGCAAGATCATCAAGGACAAATGTCCACACTGTAGCGGCGAGGGTATCGTATATGCCGAGGAAATTGTCACCGTAAAAATCCCCGCAGGTGTAGCCGAAGGTATGCAACTCTCCATGAGCGGTAAGGGTAACGCAGGAAAACGCAATGGAGTGCCTGGCGACTTGCTCATTCTTGTCGAAGAGGAAGCTCACGCAGAGCTCTTGCGTGACGAGAATGACCTCATCTATAATCTCCTGCTCGACATCCCCACCGCAGCACTTGGTGGAACAGCCGACATCCCTACCATCGACAGCAAGGTGCGTGTAAAGATAGAGCCCGGCACACAACCCGGCAAGGTGTTGCGACTGCGTGGAAAGGGACTCCCCAACGTCAATGGCTACGGAACAGGCGACCTCTTGGTAAACATCAGCGTCTATATCCCTGAGGCCCTAAGCCGTGACGAAAAGGCAGCGATGGAGAAATTCCAGAAGTCCGATAACTTCATGCCCAACGAGAGTCTGAAAGAAAAGATCTTCCGCAAGTTTAAGAATCTATTCGATTGAATAAATGAAGGGTAAAGGTCGACCTTTACCCTTCATTTATTCATATCTTAAACAGAAATGATTATGACCTATCAAGAGGCTATCACCTATTTATATAATAGCGCTCCGTTATTTCAAAACATTGGGCAAGGAGCCTATAAGGAGGGATTGAGCAATACGCACACCTTGGACGAGCACTTCGACCATCCTCACAACAAATACCGAACCATACATGTGGCGGGGACAAATGGAAAAGGTTCATGTTCGCACACAATAGCATCCGTACTACAATCGGCAGGCTATAAAGTTGGCCTATACACCTCACCGCATTTAATTGACTTCAGAGAACGCATCCGTGTGAATGGCGAGATGGTGAGCGAGCAGTTCGTTATTGATTTCGTGGAACAGCACCGTTCCTTCTTTGAACCTTTACATCCTTCCTTCTTCGAACTCACTACTGCAATGGCATTCCTATACTTTGCAGAACAGAAAGTGGATGTAGCTGTCATCGAAGTTGGTTTGGGTGGACGACTTGATTGCACAAACATCATAAAACCGGACCTCAGCATCATTACCAATATCAGTTTTGACCATATAGGATTCTTAGGTAACACGTTAGCAAAAATTGCCCACGAGAAAGCAGGCATCATCAAACCTCATACTCCTATTATAATAGGTGAACACAACGAGGAGACATTCCCTATATTCACGGCCGAAGCTGAAATCAACGATGCCCCCATCACCTTTGCTGAAGTTGTTCCATTGATTACAAGCAAAAGTTTCGATGCCAACCACGACATCTACCAAACCATTTTCTATAAAGACTTACACGTAGCACTACGTGGTTACTGTCAAGAAAAAAATGTGAACACCCTACTCCATGCCATCAAAGAGCTGCAACTCATCGGATACGACATTAGCGAAGAGGCTGTCCGCAAAGGATTCACTCACGTTTGTCAACTCACAGGACTCCAAGGCCGCTGGCAACAACTCAACGATTCACCACGCCTCATCTGCGACACAGGACATAACATTGGAGGTTTCCAATACATAGTACCACAAATATTGTCCCAACCCTACAAGCAACTACGCATCGTGTTTGGTATGGTTAATGACAAAGACATCAATGCCGTTCTCGCCCTCATGCCCCAACGAGCCATCTACTACTTCACTCAAGCCAGCGTAGCCCGTGCTCTGGATAGTCAATCATTGCAGACCTTGGCCGCACAACACGGATTGCACGGAACGACCTACCCTACCGTGGCGGAAGCCACGAAGGTAGCCCTCACCGAAGCTGACGCCGAAGACTTCATCTATGTCGGCGGAAGCAGTTTCATTGTAGCCGATCTGCTCACCGACTGGGAACGTATAAAAAAAAACAAATAGACAACATTTCCACCTTTCTATTGAAGAATGTACAATACAAGCCCTCCTTTGTGAACATTTCTTAAACACATAGACCAAATTTCGAAATTAAGTTGTAATTTCGCGAAAGATTGGCCCGACACATTGAACCATTCATTCATCTGTCGAGCAAATTTCGTTTATAATCAAGCAAAATCAACCATCACAATCCGATGGTACTAATAAAATTAGAGAAGGATGAGGATTACACGTTTCTTTATATTATTGTTAGCAACGATAACATTCTCAGCAACATTTGTCCGTGCAGAAGAACTTGACTCGCTAAGACAGGATAGAGTAAGTTTTTATGTCGGTGCTCATGCTGGGTCCTCTATAGCTGAGTCCAATTTCACGTCATTTGGAGTCGATAAGTTTCGTCCGGGTTGGAATGCGGGCATCAATGCCGGTTATCGGTTTACTTCCACTTGGTCATTAGAGTTAGTAGCCTCATGGAATCACCTGTCACTTTCTGTGCAGGATTGCTGTATCGATTATAATTATTTCTTAGGAAGTGACCTCAAGCGTTACCATCCAGAGCTTATTCCATCGAACATGAATGGATTATATTACAACGATATCCTAAGTAGAACATTTGTACAACGCTATGGTCTGCAAGTTAACTTCAACCTTCTCGGAATCTTTGACCGTACCAAGAAAGGTCCTTGGCGTTTGGAGGTATCGCCTAATATTTATGCAGTCAACACCCACTCAAACCTCCTTGACAGGACAAGCAAAGCTTCGTTTCAGAAGAACATTGTCGGTTGGCATTTAGGCTATGGTGGCCAACTATTTTCCTCTTATACTCTTACAGAAAATATGCTTGTTGGTATCTATGGAGGCTACACCCAGTACTTCGGCAAACAAATAGATGGACTTCCCCGTATACATTCGACAAATTATACCGTTGATGCTGGCATAAAGTTTATTTATACTTTTAATAGAAAGGGAGAAGAAAAAACATCAGATTTTACAATCATAATCCCAGACATTTCTTCTTTCGTCCCAAATGACAGCATTACGACTCTGTATTCAGAGCCTTCGATTGAGGAACCCGACACCATATCGTATTCTACAGTTACTACCGATACGACTATCGTAGAAACACTGATAGCCCCCGTACTCCCCAGTGAAGAAAAAAACAACCAGTTCCAGGAGTCACCATTCCCAATCATCTATTTTTCATTCAACAGTGTTTGGATTGAGCCCAGCCAACGCGCGAAGCTCAAAGATATTGCGAACAAGATGAAAGAAGACTGTTCTATCCGTATCCGTATAACAGGATGGGGTGACGAGATTGGTGGCGATGAGGTCAATAAACACGTATCACTTCTTCGTGCTGAGGCTGTAAAACAAAGATTAGAACAATGGTTGATCCCAGCTGATCGCATTGAAATAGTCGGGGGAGGTATCGCCTACGATGCACCAACCCGCAAAGAGAGTAGGTCTGCAACTATTATCATCTTGACAGAGTGATCAGACATTTCACATTTTATAGTTTTTCGCTAATGGAGTGGGCTACCCGCTCCATTAGTTTTTGTTGCAAGACAGTCCACACAACGGATTTTGCTACACAGAGACAACACTTTTCGCCGTTTTGCTTTGAAATCTGAAAGATAATGCTTTAATTTGCGTGTTAAAACCAAATTTAAAGCATATATCATGGCAAACGTATGTAATCCTAACAATGTATCGGGCTTGAAGCAAGCCGATTTTCAGAAAGATATCAACGGTAAGAAAACCGACTTGTTCATTCTTACCAATAAGTTGGGTAACGAGGTTGCATTCACCAACTATGGCGGTGCACTGCTCACCATCATGATGCCCGACCGCAATGGTAAGTTGGCAAACGTAGTACAGGGTCACGACTCTATCGACAAGGTAGTGGCATCGCCCGAGCCTTTCCTCAGCACACTCATCGGCCGCTATGGCAACCGCATCAAGCACGGTAAGTTCACCCTCGATGGTCAGGAGTATACTCTCGCAGTTAACAATGGTCCCAACCACTTGCACGGCGGCCCCACAGGCTATCATGCCCGCGTATGGGATGCCGAGGTATTGGCACCCAACAGTGTGAAGCTCCACTACATCTCGCCCGATGGCGAAGAGGGCTTCCCCGGCACACTTGACATCACTGTGGTATACACCTTGACCGACGACAATGAACTCGTAATCGACTACAAGGCTACTACTGACAAGAAGACTATTGTAAACCTCACCCACCACGCCTTCTTCAGCCCCTCAGGCATCGAGAAGGACACTGCTTCGGTGGAGAACAATATCCTCACACTTAATGCCGACCACTACTGCCCCGTAGACGAAACATCTATCCCCTACGGCCGTATCGACCACGTAGAGGGTACTCCGATGGACTTCCGTGAGCCTCACGTTGTGGGCGACCGCATCGATGCCGACCACGAGCAGACCAAGTTTGGCGTAGGTTATGACCACTGCTGGGTGCTCAACAAGCGCGAGCCAGGAGAATTGAGCTTTGCTGCCAAGTGCGTCGAGCCCAATAGCGGCCGCGTAATCGAGTGCTACACCACCGAGCCGGGCGTACAGGTATACACTTCAAACTGGCACAGCGGCTTCGAGGGTGCTCATGGCGCAACCTTCCCCAAGCGCAGCGCCATCTGCTTCGAGGCACAGCACTTCCCCGATAGCCCCAACAAGGCTCACTTCCCCTCAGTGGTACTCAACCCCGGTGAAGTATACACACAAACTACCGTGTATAAGTTCGGAGTAGAAGAGTAAGAAAATTATTTTACAAACCATTTAATACATTAAACACAATGAACAAAAAACAAACACCGAACTACACGTTCGCCCTCATCATTGTGATTGCGGTATGCTTCCTTATCGGATTCGTGACCACAATGAACAACTCAATGATTGAGTTCTGTAAGGAGGCCTTCAAGTTGAGCGACGCTCAAGGCCAGTTGGTTAACACAGCTTTCTATGGCGCTTACGCATTGTCAATCCCCTTCGGATTCATGATGAGTAAGATTGGCTACAAGAAGACCCTGCTTCTCGGTCTTGGCGTAGTAGGCCTTGGTTTCATCATCAACTGGGCAGCCATCTCATCAAACCTCGAGGCCAGCACAACCGTAATCTACACCTACTTCTTGGGTAGCATGTTCGTAGTTGCTCTCGGTATCGTAATGTTACAGCTCGTAGCAAACCCCTACGTAATGGTGCTCGGTACTCCAGAGAAGGGTGCTTTCCGCATGACCTTGTCACAGGCTATTAACTCAGTGGCTACTGCATTGGCTCCTGTCTTTATCGGCTCTGTTATCATTGGTAACCAGCTCCCCACTCCTTCAGCGGTACCTGCTCCTTACCTTGGTTTGGGTATCTTCACCTTGTTGCTTTGCGTAATCCTCGCATTCTTGAAACTCCCCGAAATTAAGGAAGAGGAGCAAGAAGCAGAGGCCACAGGTGAGGTTAAGGAGTACAAGAGTAGCGTGTTCAAGTATCCCCACGTATGGCTGGGTGCCCTCGCCATCTTCATGTACATGGGTCTTGAGATTGGTATTCCCTCAATGCTTCCCGCATACTTCAAGGCTGACCCTGAACTTATTGCAAGTGGAAAGACTGCTATAGATTTCTTGTCTCTTTATTGGAGTGGTATGATGGTAGGTCGTTTCATCGGTGCTGCCGTGCTCAGCAAATTCCAGCCCCGCGCTATCCTCACCTTCTGCTTGGCAGGCGGTGCCATCTGCGTAGGCGTTAGCTTCTTGCTCACCGGTATGGCTTCAGTATACTGCATGCTCGCAGCTGGTCTCTTCCACTCTGTAATGTGGCCCTTGGTATTCAACCTCGGTCTTCAGGAGCTCGGCCCTCACACCAAGTCAGCATCAGGTATCATTAACCTCGGTGTAGTAGGTGCTGCTACCTTGACTCCTCTCATGGGTCTCGTAGTTGACAACCCCGCTCTCGGTGTAGGTTATGCTATCGCTATGATGTTCATCTACTACATCTACGTTCTCTGGTTCTGCTGGAAGGGTTCAAGAATCGGTTTGAAATAATTTCATTTAATGGGTAATTGAGAATTGACAATGCACTTTGTTTTCAATTCTCAATTATCAATTTTCAATTAAAACAAAACACCAATATATCCAATCATTAAAAAGATAAATACTATGGACAAAGAATTTGTAAAAAAACATTTTGCTGAGCGTTTCGGTTGCGAAGGTGTAGCTTACGCTTCTCCCGGTCGTATCAACCTCATCGGTGAGCACACCGACTACAATGGTGGTTTCGTATTCCCCGGCGCAGTAGATAAGGGTATGATCATGGTTATCAAGCCCAATGGTCTTGACAAGGTACGTGCATTCGCTATCGATATCGATCCGAAGGACGAGGCTCCCTATGTTGAGTTCGGTTTGAACGAAGAGGACAAGCCCGCTGAGGCATGGGCATGCTACGTATTCGGTGTATGCCGCGAGATGCAGAAGCGTGGCGTTGAGGTGAAAGGCTTCGATACAGCATTCGCTGGCGACGTTCCCCTCGGTGCAGGTATGTCATCATCAGCTGCTCTTGAGAGCGTATTCGCATTCGCACTCAACGAGATCTATGGTGAAGGCAAGATCGACAAGTTCGAGCTCGCTCGCGTAGGCCAGGCTACCGAGCACAACTACACTGGTTGCAACTGCGGTATCATGGACCAGTTCGCTTCTGTATTCGGTAAGGCAGGTTGCCTCATGCGCCTCGACTGCCGTTCAATGGAGTTCGAATACTTCCCCTTCGAGCCCAAGGGCTATCGTCTCGTGTTGGTAAACACCAACGTGAAGCACAAACTCGGTGACGAGTACAACCAGCGTCGTCGCTCTTGCGAGCACGTTGTAGAGGTATTGAAGCCCAACTATCCTGGCATCGAGACTCTCCGCGACGTTACATGGGAGATGCTCGAAGAGGCTAAGGCTCTCGTTCCTGAGGTAGACTACCGTCGTGCTAAGTACGTTCTCGGTGAGAAGGATCGCGTACTCGCAGTATGTGATGCTCTCGAGAAGGGCGACTACGAGACCGTAGGTGCCAAGATGTACGAGACCCACTGGGGCATGAGCAAGGACTACGAAGTAAGCTGCGTAGAGCTCGACTTCCTCGCTGAGGTGGCTAAGGAGTGTGGCGTTACAGGTTGTCGCGTTATGGGTGGCGGCTTCGGCGGTTGCACCATCAACCTCGTTAAGGACGAGTTGTACAACAACTTCGTTGAGACCGCTAAGGAGAAGTTCACCGCTCAGTTCGGTCACGCTCCCCTCGTATACGATGTAGTAATCGGCGACGGCTCACGCAAACTTGACTAAATTAGAGAGTTTAGTAGCGATAAATCCTCACTAAATTTTCCAAAAGTGGCGAGTGCACAATGTGCACTCGCTCTCTTTATATATACACCTCAGTATTTTTACTCGCCTACAAAAAAATATGAAAATTTATTAGTACGTACGGGATTTTCTACCTACTTTTGCATACCATCCATACAAAGGGTAGTTTTACAATATAGCAATAAAAGGTAAAAAGAATAGATATGAAACATCCACTTAGAAGTGCTACTAGCACTGAGGGGCGCCGCATGTCAGGAGCCCGCGCACTATGGATTGCCAATGGCATGAAACACGAGATGATGGGTAAGCCTATCATCGCTATCGCTAACTCGTTTACACAATTCGTACCGGGTCATACCCACCTGCACGAGATCGGTCAGATCGTTAAGCGTGAGATCGAGGCTTTGGGTTGCTACGCGGCAGAATTCAACACCATCGCCATTGACGACGGTATCGCTATGGGGCACGACGGCATGCTATACTCATTGCCCTCACGCGACATCATCGCTGATAGCGTGGAGTACATGTGTAATGCACACAAGGCCGATGCGCTCATCTGCATCAGCAATTGTGACAAGATTACTCCAGGTATGCTCATGGCTTCAATGCGTCTGAATATTCCCACGGTATTCGTTTCGGGCGGACCTATGGAGGCAGGTGACCTCAATGGTCAGCACCTCGACCACAACGACCCAATGATCAAGTCGGCCGACGAGACCGTAAGCGATGAAGAAGTAGCCGCTATCGAGTGCTGCGCATGCCCCGGCTGCGGTAGCTGCTCGGGTATGTTTACCGCCAACTCGATGAACTGTCTCAACGAGGCTATCGGTCTTGCCCTCCCCGGCAATGGTACCATCGTGGCTACACACAAGAACCGCATCGAACTCTTCAAGCAGGCTGCACGCCTCGTGGTGGAAAACGCCTACAAGTACTACCGCGATGGCGACGAGAGCGTATTGCCCAAAAGCATCGCCACACGCGAGGCGTACCTCAATGCCATGACATTGGACATCGCCATGGGTGGCTCTACCAACACCGTACTGCACCTCTTGGCGGTAGCGAATGAGGCTGGCGTGAACTTCACCATGGACGATATCGACGCGCTCTCACGCCGTGTGCCCTGCATCTGTAAGGTGGCTCCCACGACACAGAAGTTCCACATTGAAGATGTGAACCGTGCCGGCGGTATCCTCGGCATCATGGGTGAACTAGCTAAGGGCAACCTGCTACACACCGCACTGAAGCGCGTGGACGGACTCACCCTCGCCGAGGCAATGGAGAAGTACAATATTGTCAACAGTCAACAGACAACAGACAACGGACAACTCGATGCACATCGCATCTACCACAGCGCTCCTGCACGCAAGTTCAGCAACGTGATGGGCTCACAGGAGACCTATTATAAGGAGCTCGACACCGACCGTAGCGAGGGTTGTATCCGCGACCTCGAGCATGCCTACTCTAAGGACGGTGGACTTGCCGTGCTCAAGGGTAACATCGCCCAGGACGGTTGTGTGGTGAAGACTGCTGGCGTGGACGAGAGCATCTGGAAGTTCTCAGGCCCTGCCAAGGTATACGACTCACAGGATGCTGCCGTAGAGGGTATCCTCGGTGGCGATATCGTAGCAGGAGACGTGGTAGTCATCACTCACGAAGGTCCCAAGGGAGGTCCCGGTATGCAGGAGATGCTCTATCCCACCTCGTACATCAAGTCAAAGCATTTGGGTAAGGCTTGCGCCCTCATCACCGACGGCCGCTTCTCGGGTGGCACATCGGGTCTTAGCATCGGACATATCTCTCCCGAAGCTGCCGCAGGTGGTAACATCGGTAAGATTGTCACAGGCGACATCATCGACATTGACATCCCCAACCGCACCATCAACGTGCGCCTCAGCGACGAAGAGCTTGCAGCACGTCCC